>CAIUHP010000028.1 GCA_903899015.1 uncultured Armatimonadota bacterium
ACCCCAGCTCGGGTCGCATATGCATGGTTACTAACAATCGGCGCAGCGAAACCAAATTCTTCGTCTGCACCAAAATCATTCTGGTCCCTGCAACCCACCGCACGCGGCATCCCGACCCCGTAGTGGGTCGCGGCATTTAGCCCCGCGTCGCGCAGCGCCGTGGGGTTCAGCGGTGCCACGCATCCGACCCCGGAGGTGGTCGAGGACTGGTGCCTCCCGATTCAGCCCCATAGGTATTTATCGTCAAATGGAATTCCGGCTTCAATCAGGAGCGCACGATATTCGTCGTCGAGGCTCACTTTCTTATGGTGCTCTTCTTGATTCCCGACGTATTGGACCAATCGAGGTAGGTCGTCCTTCCCAAACGAGAAGGCTCCATATCCGTCTTGCCATCCGAATTTCATATGTCCATTGTCTTTCATCCAACGGATGGATGCTTTCTTCAATTCCTGTACTGTGTGGGCGATAGCGATGGTTCTGCCCTGGTTCGCAACGATATGAACATGGTCGGCAACCCCACCTACAATGAAAGTCGGTCAACCCAGATCTTTACAGATACCGCCCAGGTAGGAATGCATATCCATCCTTGTTTTCGCGTCCGAAAGGAGAGCCAAGCGGCCCTTTGTGGCGAACACAAGATGCACATAAAGTGCGGAATAGGAGTGAGCCATGGTGACGTAATGATACGCAGACTGCTGAGCAGTTTGGGAGTAGAAAGTTGTCTCGCCGATTGTTGGTAATCGCAAGTCCGCGACCACCTCCGGGGTCGGAATCGATGTTCGCCCCAAACCCCACGGCGCTTTGCGACGCGGGGCTAAATGCCGCGACCCGCTCCGGGGTCGGGATGCTGCGTTTGGTGGGTTGTCGGGGACCAGATAGATTTAGGTTAGCGACGCCGATTGTTGGTAATCGCAAGCCCACGACCACCTCCGGGGTCGGATTCGATGTTCGCCCCATACCCCACGGCGCTTCGCGACGCGGGGCTAAATGCCGCGACCACCACCGGGGTCGAGATGCCGCGTTTGGCAGGTTGCACAGGGACCAGATAGATTGCAGAGGCGTACGCCTTCTACCCCGGGTGCACCACGGAGATGACCCGGGGCTAAGTTCTGCGACCACCACCGGGGTCGGGATGCCGCGTTTTTTAAGGCAAAACTAGATCTCTTCCTTTACTTCAATTCCACATCTAGCGGCTAATTCAAGCGTCAAAAGTTCGTAGGGAACTTCGATGCCGTTTCTGACCCAGCCTACAGGGACCTTGATTCGGCCTGAGACGATATAAGCAAAAGGCTTGATGGTGACGACTCCCTTATCTAGAGTCAGCACCGTTCGATCTCCGCGAAGATGGATAGCGAGCACGCGATCGTATGTAACGCTCTTTAAATTGGAACCATTTACGATATCGAATTGCTTGTCTTGTAAGACGAATTCGCTCTCTTCGGCTTGCTTGTGGACCATATCGGCATAGGTGCCCTTACCGAAATCAAAGATGGCTCCCGCGGCTGTCTTCAAGTTTTCGCTAAAGGTCTTTTGATCGATACCTGACTGTTTCATCAGGTTCATCCCCTTGTTCTGGGCACCTTTGCGAATATTCTCCGCTCCTGTCTCGAGCCACCGAATGGCTTCACCTGGTCTGTATCGAACCAACTCCACGCAAATACGACTCTGGAGAGGCAAGAAGGGATGCAGACAGGCGTTTCAAATAATCAAGTTTCTTCGAAATCGGGTGGAATGGCCCACTTTCTTTGCCTCTATGTCTATCGCCCACCTAGGCCGCTAAGCGAAATACCTCTTAGGAAATAGCGCTGAGCAATAAAGAAAAGAATGACCGTCGGCAAGATGTGAATGACCGACGCGGCCATGACTTGTTCGAAATTCGTGCCAAAGCTGTCTTGGAACATCCTTAATCCGATACTCACGGTGTATTTCTCAGGTGAATTTAAGTAGATGAGGGGGCCTTCGAAGTTATCCCACTGTCCTAAGAACGAAAACAGAGCAACCGTCGCCAGAACCGGACCCGAAAGGGGCATGAGAACTTGCCACCATATTCGAACATATCCCGCACCATCAATCATCGCTGCTTCATCGAGTTCTTTGGGGATGCTAAGGAAGAATTGCCTCATCAAGAAAATGTTGAACGCGCCGCCTCCAAAAAATGCGGGAATGATCAGTGGATAGTAGGTGTCGATCGCATGCAACTCGCGCCAAATCATGAACACGGGAATTTGAGTGACTTGGCCTGGCAACATCATCGTAGCCAGCATGGTGTAGAACAAGAAATTACGTGCTTTGAATTGGAAACGAGAAAATCCGTAGGCCACGATCGAGCCAGACACTACGCTCGCTAGCGTTGTGATGGCGGTGATGAAGACGGTGTTCAGCATGAACCGAGAAAACGGAAGTGCGGTCCAAGCTTTGTGATAGTTATCCCAAACGACATGTTTGGGAAGGATGCGGCTCGGATCGGTTGCGAATTCTTCGCCCGATTTGAGGGAAGTCGCAATCGTCCAGACAAATGGAATCGTAAACATGATCGCGCCGATGATGAGGAGCGCATAGACAATTGTTCGGGCGGCAGGGTGACCATGACGGTAGGTTTTTTTCATTTGTCGCCCCCTTCGTAATAGACCCACTTCTTCGACGTCCGAAATTGGATCATGGTGAGAACAAGCAAGATAGCGAAGAGCACCCAAGCCATTGCGGAAGCTTTGCCCAATTTGAAGTACTCAAATGCGTTCTGGAAAAGATAGAGCGCGTAATACAAACTCGCATGATTCGGTCCGCCCCCCGTCATGACGTAAGCGGAAGTGAATATCTGGAACGAACCGATAATTCCAAGAATCAAATTGAAGAACATGACCGGCGAGAGCAGCGGCAAAGTAACCGCACGGAAGCACTGCCAAGCATTAGCTCCGTCAATCCGAGCCGCTTCATAGTAACTGTCCGATATGCCTTGAAGCCCCGCGAGGAAGATGACCATGCGTGCTCCGCCTACGCCCCATAACGACATGATCGCGAAAGCCCATGGTGTCGCACGTTCGTCTTGAAGCCATTGGGGGCCGGTGATTCCGACCATTCGCAGCATGGTGTTTAAGACCCCATTATCTGCGTTAAACACCCATTGCCAAACAAGTGACGCTGCGACTGCGGGCACCAGCGAAGGCAGATAGAAGCATGTTCGATATATCTTTTGCCCTCTCACGTTCTGGTTGAGCAGAAGCGCGATCGCGAGCGAGCAAGTGATTCCCATCGGCACGGAAACGACGGCATAGAAAATGGTGTTTTTGAGGGCCTTCCAGAAGAGCGGGTCCTCAAAGAACAAGCGCCGGTAATTCTCGACCCCTACGTATTTGATCGAGACGAGGTCATATTTTTGGAACGAGAGCCAGAGCGACGTTAGCATCGGTGCCGCGGTAAAGCAAAGAAAGCCGATGAGCCAGGGGCAAATGAACAAGAAGCCCCAGAACCCAGGTTCGTGAGTCAGTTTCCTCCGATTGCGGCGGGGCTGAGTCACCGCCATTAGAACCCAGCCTCATCGGCAAGTACTTTGTCGACCTTCACTTTGGCTCGCGATAGAACGACTTTCGCGTCTCGCTCACGGCCCGCAATTAAGTTGTCAATTTCGGAATTAAATGCGGTGGTCCATTCGCTCCAACGGTCGTTGATAGGTAACGGTCGGCTGTGTTCGACCGCGTCGACAAAGACCCAGTTATTGAATGGCGGCAAAGTAGATTTCAGGTAATCCGGCGAATAAGCCATTGCCTTACGGGTCGGAAAGCATCTTCGAAGCTTCACATACAGCTCATTCTCGGTGGTTTCGCTGGTGATAAACCGCTCAAATTTCCATGCTTCGGCGGGATGCTTCGTCTCGGCATACATCACCAACTGATTGCCTTTACAGAGGGTGGTATTCCCAAACGGACCCTTCGGAACCGGGCAAACATCCCACTCAAATTTATGGATGACCTTTCGAAATCGAGGGGACATTCCCATGAAATCAAATACCATGCCGAGCTTGCCACTCTCGAAGGTGAAAAGCGAGTTTTCGCCCTGGGCTTGAGTGGGACTACAGTGATCCTTCCACCGAAAATCGGCGATCATTTGAAAGGCTTTCACCGCGCCCGGCTGATCAAAAACGGCATGCTTAAAGTCTTTATCGAGCATGTCTCCTCCGTATCCCCAGATGGCGCTGGCTAGGACCGGGAAAGTCGCGCTGCTAGAAGGAGCTCCAAAGCCAAATTGTACCGGACGTCCATCGGGGCCCTTTTTGGTCATCTTGATCGCGCATTCCCGAAACTTGTCCCAAGTCCATTCGCCTCGCTTCGCCATTTCTGCCGGGTCCTTCAGTCCGGCTGCTTTGAACATGGTTTTGTTGTAGTAAATGAGGTCCCCGCCAAACAAAACGTTAAGCCCGTAAAGCTTGCCTTGATAAAGGCACTCCTCGATCGCTTGCGGAAAGAAATCATCACGGCTAAATGTCTTATCCTTTGCCGCTAGTTCGGTGAGATCGTAGAAATAGCCTTTCTTGACGAGGCTAGGGAAGTTGTAATGGTCGACGCGCATCACATCGGGGGCGGTGTGAGAGGCCAACATGAGCATCATCTTTAACCCGTACTCGGCGGCCGGAACTTTAAAGAACGTCACGTGAATGTTCGGATTCTTGGCGTTGAATTCGTCGCACAGATGCTCTTCGAGAGCCATTTGCTCTGGGTTTCCCCACGCCATGTATCGAATCGGGATCTTGCCGGCATTCGGGTCCGTCGCACACCCCACCCCAACAAAAACGGTCGTCAACGCTAACCATGGGCAAATATTGCGTAAACCGTTTGACATCGTAATGAACAAAAACCTTAGCACCCCATTCTAAAGCAAAGCTTTAACCACCGGGGCAGAATTCGTTTAAGTCGTGGAGTTTTGGGTACGGGATACGGAACTAATATCGATGGCCTCTTTCTTCAGAATTCCAACGAACCCTGTAGCCGCAGGCGGTTCTTGCCTGCACGTACCCATTTGTAGGTGGCTCCAATTTGGAATTCAGAACACATCGGCAACCGTCTACCGGATTTCCTACGTCTCAAATTTCCAACGGAGGCACGGACCACCTCCGCCTACTGGGGCTCTGGCGGTCGGGCACAGGAGTCCATCGATATGGCTCCGTATTCCGTGCTCAAACACGCTCACAAACCGAGCAGAGGAAGCAATTCCATGAGGGAGTGAATCGTTGCGTCTGGCTCAGGGGCGCCTTCGGGAAGACCTTCGGGAACGAGAGTTTCGCCGTTTGCACTGGGAGGTACATCTGAGTCTCGTCGAATCCAGACCGCATGCCAGCCAAACTCAAGGGCCGCTCGTATATCGTGGCCGTAGCTGTTGCCAACCATTAAAATCTCGTTAGGCATGCATTGGACGGCTGCAGCGGCTCGGTCGAAGACCAGTTTCATCGGTTTGCCCAAGCCCATTTCGCCTTCGATAAAGATGTTTTGGAAATAACCTGCGATTCCCAGGGTCGCTACTTCTTGTCTTTGAACGTCGGCAGGGCCATTGGTAATCAAACCGAGCGGAAACTTGTCCTTGAGAATGTCTAAGACTTGAATGGCATCCGGGAACAGCGTGAGGGCTCGATCGCGCTCTTCCATATAGGCCTGGCTGAGAAGGGATGCAAGATCGGTGTCTTCGATGCCGAGTCGCTTCAGAGTCAAGCGCATCTGTTCGGTGCGAGTCGGCTCACCGGTTTTGAGATAGGTCTCATACCATCCGGTGTGCTTCAAGGTCGGAGCAAACTCTCGAAAAGAAGCGGCCCAGTGACGGATCATGTCGTCGCTGGAATAGCCTTCCGGTCCGTGCTTCTCGAACGTGGCCCTTAGGCCATATTTGGAAGCATCCCAGTAACCACATAGCGTGTCATCGAGATCGAAATAAATCGCACGGACGGTTCCCAGATCAACTACCAAAGGTGCATGGCCTCGCGAACATCTTGCATCGTTTGCTGGGCGACCGCTCGGGCTCGCTCGGCTCCGTCTCGAAGAATGTCTTCAATCGTCGTGTCATCGATCGCCGCTCGTCTCTCTCGCATAGGTCTCAGGAACTCGTTGACGGCTTCGATGCACTCATTCTTGCTCTGCATGCATCCTCGTAGACCCTCACGGTCCTCATTCCACTGGGTTTCCCACTGCGGAGAGTAGACCTTGAGGTACTGGCAAACTGCGCAACCTTCGGGGATGCCGGGATCGGTCTTCTTAATCTTGCTAGGAGTGGTGAACGCACTCTTAATTTTCTTCGCTGTCTCGTCCGGCGACTCGTTGATGTAAATGCAGTTGTCGTACGACTTAGACATCTTTCTCATATCGAGTCCTGGAAGGACAGGTATGTCACCAATGATGTTGACAAACTCTGGGAACACATTTCCGTAGAGGTGGTTAAATCGACGTCCAATCTCTCTTGAGACCTCAAGATGAGGAGCTTGGTCTTTGCCAACCGGCACTCCATAAGGACGATACATCAAGATGTCAGCCGCCTGAAGCACGGGATATCCGAGTAATCCGTAGGGAACTCGCTCGGCCCCTCCAATGTCCTGTTGCTTCTCCTTAAAAGTTGGAACTCGTTCTAACCAGCCGAGAGGCGTAGCCATCGACAGGAGAAGGTGAAGCTCCGCATGCTCTTTAACATGAGATTGAACAAAAATGGGTGACTTTGCCGGGTCGATGCCGCCCGCGATGAAGTCTTTTGCGACTTCGCGGGAGTTACGACTGATTTCACTGGTGTCCCCAAACTGAGTGGTGAGGGCATGCCAGTCAGCGACCATGCAGTACATGTTGTACTGGTCTTGCAGAGCGACCCAATTTCGAAGTGCGCCCTCATAGTTGCCAATGTGGAGCTTCGGGCCCGTCGACCGCATGCCGCTGAGAATCCGTTTCTTGTCTGGTGTGCCGTTCATGTGAGTTTGCTTGTTAATTGAAGAGCTGTTGGAAAACGTCTGGATAAGTCGAACCTACGAAGAGGTGAAAAAGCCAGGAAACTGGTCCCGATACCAGGGAGACATGGGTTGCCTGCAACAGGATCACGACCACAAAAAGCCCAGGCATTCCAATTTGTCGATTGAACTTGAACCAGTAATAGCGCGGTTTTTCTGGCAAAAGCAAGCCAACCAACCAGTGTCCATCAAGCGGGCCAAAAGGAATGAGATTAAAGCATGCCAAAGCCAAATTGATCAGGACGCCGCCGAATAGCCAGTAACCCAAGAAGAGGCGAACATTCTCATCAGTAATGTAAGGAAACCACTGCCCCTTTAAAGCAATTCGCAAAACGAAAGCGTAGATTGCGGCTTGGCAAACATTTGAAATCGGACCCGCTGCTACCGAGACGAACCAGTCAACACGCGGATTGCGCATTTTATCGGGATTGACCGGTGATGGCTTGCCCCAGCCGATACCCATTCCAACTAGGCTGGTCAAGATCATCATCATGACACCCGTGATCTCAAAGTGTTTGGTTAGATTGAGCGTCACACGACCGTAGTAAGCGGGCGTCGGGTCTCCCGCCATGTCGGCAAACTTACAGTGGGCATACTCATGGACGCCGACTCCCAAAAAGAGAATCAGAGCGGTTGCCAACATGAAGGGAAATGGTTGACTGCCCATATTTAGCTAAGGTCGGTGGGCAAGATGTCTCTCGCGAGCATCTCTTCCCAGGAATCTCTCCTTTGAATGATCGTGTGCGTGCCGTCTTCTCGAATCAAAGCCATTGCGGGGCGTTGATATCGGTTGTAGTTTGAAGCCATCGCCGAATTGTAGGCACCGGTGCATAAAACTTGAATCAGGTCTCCAACTTTTAGGTCCGCTGGCAATTCAATGTCTTCAAATAGTTTGTCGGTTTCGCAGTGCTTGCCCGATACAGTAACCGTCTTCGATTCAACTTCTCCTACAACAGCGGGGGCGACACGCTCGACGGTGTATTTGGATCCGTAAAGGGCTGGACGGGGGTTATCGCTCAATCCACCGTCAACCGCAACGTAAGTTCGACTTCCAACGGCTTTTGAAGGCACTGTTTTTAATACGCCCACTCGATAAACGGTGACTCCGCTCTCACCGATCAAGGATCGGCCCGGCTCTTGACCTAAAACCGGCTCGATTCCGGAACCTTCCAGACTCGACATGACCGCTTCGACGATCAACCGGCAGTAATCGGACATCGCCATGGGCTGATCTTTGCTTGTGTAAGAAACGCCAAGTCCTCCACCGACGTTAAGGTACTCGGCGGAATAAGCGTGCTTTTCCTTCATGTCGATCGCAAATCGTGCGATCAATTCGCCACCTGATCGCTGAGCTTCTGGATCGAGAAGCTGCGAGCCTACGTGGCAATGAAATCCGTAGAGGTGGAGGCCGAGTTGAAGCGACCGAATAGTAGCCTTTTCGGCGGAACCGTCTGCGATATTGAACCCAAACTTGGTGTCCGCTTGACCGGTCGAAATCTTCGCATGAGTCGCAGGGTCAACGCCGGGGGCCAGTCGAAGAACGATCTTGGTTGACTTGCGAAGGTCGCCTACGAGCAACTCATCAAGAATTTCAAGTTCCTCGAAGCAGTCGGCGACGATATGGCCGATTCCGTTGTCCAAGGCGAATTTGATCTCATCACGGTGCTTGTTATTACCGTGAAGGTGGCACTTGGCGCCCGGAACGCCAGCAGCCAAGGCAACTCGAAACTCACCCTCGCTGGCCACATCGATCGTGCAACCTTCCTGATAGGCGATCTTGACCAATGCCATGGTGGAATTGGCCTTCGTTGCAAAGCTGATCTCAGAACGAGCGTAAGCGTTTCGAAAAGCGGTCAGATAAGTTCGAATACGATCTCGGAAGTGTTTCTCATCAACAACGTACAAAGGAGTGCCGTAAGCGGTAGCCAACTCAATGGCCGCGGACTCGCTCAGGCGAAATCGGGTGTCCGGGACTGGTGAGGAAATCATGCAAGCGATTATGGCATGGGGCCGGATACCTCATGACGAACCTTGCGCTAAACTCATCACCTATGAAGCGCGTCGTCGTTTTGGGCTCAACTGGAAGCATTGGCACCCAGACCCTTGACGTAATTTCGAAACTCTCGAACGACTTGAAGGTCGTCGCCCTTGCCGCCAACCGTAATGCGACACTGCTGGCACAACAAGCTAAGCAATTTGGCGTATCCAACCTTGCCCTCTACGAGGATGTTCCGGGGAGCGGAATTCCATCCGGCATGGACGCAATCGTACGTCTAGCGACTCTGTCCGAAGCAGATATTGTCGTGATCAGCGTCGCGGGGGTCATTGGACTTCTACCGACGATTGCCGCGATTGAAGCAGGGAAGAATGTCGCGCTTGCAAGTAAGGAGGTCCTTGTCGCAGCGGGCGAGTTCATTATGCCGATGGTGAAAAAGCACGGGGTAACGATGACTCCCATCGACAGCGAGCACAGCGCGCTGTTTCAGTGCATGCAAGGTTATCGCGCCGATCAAGTGGAATCACTCATCATTACTGCAAGCGGCGGCCCTTTTAGAGGAAAGAAGCTCGCGGATCTCACTGAAATCACAGTCGAGCAGGCAATGAACCATCCCACTTGGCGAATGGGAGGAAAGATCACCATCGACTCGGCTACCTTAATGAACAAAGGCCTCGAAGCGATTGAAGCGCGCTGGCTTTTCGGGGTTGAGATTGATCAAGTGCAGGTGGTTGTTCACCCGCAAAGCGTTGTTCACAGCATGGTCAAATTCAAGGACAGTAGCGTTCTGGGTCAATTGGGTTGGCCGAACATGCGTCTCCCCATCGCCTACGCGCTCATGTATCCAGATCGAATCGAGAATGGCCTACCAACCTGGAATCCGGTTGACACACCTAACCTGACTTTTGAATCTGTCGACGAGGAGACATTTACGTGTCTTGGATTGGCGAGAGAGAGCGCGAAACTCGGTGGCACCATGCCGTGCGCGATGAATGCCGCGAACGAAGTGGCTGCAAATGCGTTCATTAATGGAGGGCTCAGGTTTTTGCAGATCCCGGAAGTCATTAAGCGCACAATGTCGGAACATTCCCCCCTTGCCGCGACGTTGGATAATGTATTAACCACTGACGCTCAAGTTCGGTCCTTTACCCGTAAACTAATAAGTCAGCTCGATTAACTCATGCCTCTGATTCTCTATTACCTCCTCACCGGCATTGTCCTCATCATCATGTTCTCGGTGCTCGTCGCCGCACATGAATTTGGGCATTACCTTTTCGCTCGAATTTTTAACATGGGGGTAGAGGAATTCGCGATCGGCTTCGGCAAGCCTCAACTCATCACTTGGATGAAAAGGCAATATCGGATTCCCATGCAACCAGGTGAAGTGGCAAGCATCGAGCATGAAGACACCTCTAAACTGGATATCGAGGCTGCTCCCCGTCCGCCCGAAGACATCAAGATTATCGAATCTCCTGAAGGTCAATTTCTAGAAGAGACCACTCGGTTTACGGTCCGAGCGTGGCCATTAGGTGGGTTTGTTCGAATCAAGGGGATGATTCCAGAAGAAGACGGAAGTGAGACCACGATTGCAGGCGGATTCTATTCTAAGGCTCCTTGGAAGCGGTTCATCGTTTTGTTGGCAGGTCCAACTTTTAGCGTCCTCGCGGGATTAGCGATTCTCATCCCATTATTTATGGTTGAGGGCACGCGAGAATTTGATAATAAGCCGGTTATTGGAGCCGTTACCTCTAAGGGGCCAGCTGAAAAGGCTGGTTTGAAAGCGGGCGATAGAGTCGTCTCGATCGACGGGAAGCCCATTTCAACGTTCTACGAAATGAACGTTATCGTTCGAGATAGTGCGGATAAAGCGCTCCATTTTGTGGTTCAGCGCGACTCTCAAAAGTTAGATTTGACGGTTGTCCCCGAGTTGGACAATCAGGAAACGAACCTCCTAGACGAGAATCTCAAGCCAACACCCATCAAGCGCAAACAAGCAAAACTCAAGACCGAGATTCCATCTCATCGGGTCAGTGTGGGTTTTCTCAAGGCAACCTCAAACGCGGCGATGGTTCCAATCGAAGCTGTTGCAAGTTTAGCTGGGGTCGTAAAGCACCCTTCTTCGTTCAAAGACAACGTGAGTGGACCGATCACGATTTCTCGATTTGCCTTTGACACCGTCAAGGATGGAATCCCCTCAATTCTTGAACTTGCCGCACTCTTAAGCATCTCCGTGGGAATCTTTAACCTATTGCCGGTTGCTCCGCTTGACGGCGGCCAAATGACGATGGCGGTTGCCGAGATGTTTCGTCGAGGTAAACGGCTCAGTATTCAGGTTCAAGGCATGATCAATATGGTCGGCTTGATGTGTATGTGCGCCCTCATACTCGGGGTCCTCTTCGTCGATTTCGGGCGATTGAGAAGCGGTAATAGCGTACTGAAAGATCCTGCACCCAAAAAGGCAACGAAGTAGGCTCCATTTCAGGAATAATCGGTCCCAATGAAAGTTGGAATCGTTGGTACGGGTGGCATGGGAAACACCCATGCTCGACAGTATCGAAAAATGCCGGGTATCGATCTAGGTTACTTTGAGCGTAATCCTCAGCGTGGAGATAGCTTCCAGCATAAGTGGGACGCGCATCTGTGCCACTCCATCGAAGAACTACTCGAATGGTCGGACGTGGTCGACATTTGTTTGCCAACAGATCTCCATCCTGAATTTGCTTTGAAGGCAATTGCGGCTCGAAAGCCGTTGTTCCTAGAGAAGCCCATCGCCAGTTCGTACGAGGTTGCCGAGCAGATTGTAGATGCAGCAAACAAGGCAAAAGTTCCACTGATGATCGGACAGGTCGTCCGTTACTTTCCGGAATACGCTATGGGGCGTCGCTTAGTGTTAGCGGGCAAAGTCGGCAAACCAGCCGCCATCCGAATGAGACGGGGCGGACCTTCACCGAAAGGCAGCAGCGGCTGGTTTATGGACCATAAACGCTCGGGTGGGGTGTTGGTGGATCTTGGAATTCACGACTTCGACTGGCTTCGATGGACGTTTGGAGAAGTGAAGTTCCTTTACAGTCGTTCACTTGGCGCCGCAACCGATCATGGTCCCGATTATGGACTCACGACATTGACGTTTCAATCAGGTGCGGTTGCCCATGTTGAATCCACTTGGATGGATCCAGGCGGATTTAGAACGATGTTCGATGTTGCCGGCAGTGAAGGACTGCTTGAGTTTGATAGCATGAAGACTCCCGCGCTAAAGACCGTGACGGCTGAGTCGATCATCCGCGAACCGTCAATTAGCGGACTGGAAGATCCTTATTATCTCGAGTTGTCCGACTTCTTAAAAGCTGTCACCGATGGAACACCGCCTCCCGTAACCGGCGAAGATGGACTCGCTTCGTTGAAGATCGCCTTGGCCGCTTTGGAAAGCGCCAAATCCGATAAAGTCATCTACTTTTAATGACTTAGGAAGGGATTCTGAAGACTGATCCAGTTTGAGGCAAGTCAAGAAACCCTTCCAAGATCTCATCTGACAAGTGTCTTAACTGCCTGACCAAGGCAAGTTCAAGCGCAGATTCTTTGAATAGAACACAATTCTGAGTGCCGAATTGTTGGCTTCCAGGAAGCTAAATCGTTTCGGATGCGAATGTTTTCCAGGTCCGAGGCGGTACGATTGAGCGATGCGATCAGACGGCAGACAGCCGGACCAACTTCGTCCCTTTACCCTCGAAAGAAACTTTGCAAAGTTTGCCGAAGGCTCATGCCTTATCAAAGTCGGTGACACCCACATGCTGGTCACCGCAACGGTTGAAGACCGAGTTCCTCCCTTTATGAAGGGCAAGGGAAGCGGATGGGTTACTGCCGAGTACTCCATGCTTCCTCGCTCCGGTCGTCAGCGAAATCAGCGTGACCAGATGAAGCCAAATGGTCGAAGCATGGAAATTCAGCGACTGATTGGCCGTGCGATGCGAACCGTTTTCGATCTTGAAGCGATGGGCGAGCGAACGATTACGCTTGACTGCGATGCCTTAAGGGCAGACGGAGGCACTCGATGTGCGGCCATTACTGCCGCCTATGTCGCTTCGTATGACGCGGTTCAGTGGATGATGAGTCATCGAATGCTCAAGAAGAACGTCCTTCTCGAACCGATTGCAGCGGTTTCGGTGGGTGTATGCCGAGGCCAAGAAGTTCTCGACCTCGATTACAGCGAAGATAGTACTGCGAACACGGACATGAATATTGTCATGACGGGAAGCGGCCGCTTCGTTGAGATTCAAGGTACGGCAGAGAAGGAACCATTTGGAATAGATACTCTTGGTCGAATGCTCAAGCTGGGCCAGAAGGGAATCAACGAGCTCATTGCGGCTCAGAAAGAAGTTTTGGGAATCAGCTAATTGCCGACGAATGGACTTCCGTTTGCGACCTTAGTGATCGCAACCCATAACCGAAAGAAGGCGGGTGAGATGATAACGATTCTCAGCCGCCGCTTTCCTACGCTTGAACTCAAAACGCTTGCAGATTACGAGAATGCTCCCGAGCCTGAAGAGACGGGAACCGATTATCCGTCCAACGCTCGAATAAAGTCGGAGAGTGCGGCAGATTTCACCGGGGAATGGTGTTTGGCGGACGATGCGGGCCTCGAAATTGACTTTCTCGACGGAGCGCCCGGCGTCTACAGTAAACGGTTTGGCGGGGAAGATTTGCCGTTCCCTGAGAAGATTAAGCTGATCCTCGAAATAATGGAGGGCGTGCCCGAATCGGGGCGAGGAGCAAGGTTCCGATGTTGCGTTGCTTTAACTCCTCCATACCGGATGGGGCCAACCGAGACTTTTATCGCCATTTGCGAGGGAAGAATCTCGGAAACTCCGAGTGGCGGCGGCGGATTCGGATACGATCCTATTTTCTACCTTCCGGAATTAGATTGTACGATGGCGGATTTATCGGCCGATAAAAAGCACGCAATCAGTCACCGAGGAAAAGTATTATCCGAACTTTCACGCCATTTAGAGGCGGGATGTCCACCACGTTCTCGTGGAATTTAGCAAACTTCGTGATAGCATGAGTGCGAATGATTTCAGATGGACCGGAAACTAACGAGTCGACCGCAGCTGAAATTGCAGTGCCTCCCGTTTGGTGCCGAAACTGCCAGCATCCCATCCACCATAACTACTGCCCGAATTGCGGTCAGCATGCTCGTGACCATAACACGAAGTTGTGGAACTTCATCGCCGAGTTCCTTGAAGAATTCATCCGATTCGACTCGAAATTCCTCAGGACCGTGGTTCCGTTGGTTTCTAAGCCCGGGTTTCTAACTCAAGAATGGGTTCAAGGTAAGCGAGCGCGTTATATCACTCCGCTCAAAATCTATATCATGCTGAGTGCAATCGCTTTTCTTGTGATTTCGCTTAAGATCAATTCACATACTGTTCCGAGTGGACTCGACATGAATGTTGGCTCCGGTAACGACCTTAGCGAACTCATGCCCAAGAGAGGCGACAATGAGATCGTCTACTTTTTCAAACAGTCCATATTGGCGTTTTCGAAGGTTGACAAGAAGGTCCTCTTGGATCAGTTTATGGGGCGACTACCGACCGCCTGTTTCTTGATGGTGCCGATTGCGGCTGTCTTATTTGGCCTCCTCTACGTGAGGCGCAGCAAATACTATGTGGAGCACCTCGTGTTTACACTGCACTACAGCGCATTTAGCTTCCTCATGCTCGCGACTGCGATTGTGGTGCCGTGGAATGGAATTGGCCCAATTTGCTACCTTTGGGTAGCGATCTATTTATTCCTGGCGATGAAGCGTAGTTATGGACAAGGCTGGATAAAAACCTTTTTCAAATTTTCCATCTTTGGATTTTCGTATTCGATCCTGATTGCTTTAGTCGTTGCCGCAACGGCAATGACGTCGGCCTTCTTATCGCGTGACTTAGTTGCTCCGACTGCTACTCCAACTCAAAAGAAGGCATCTGAACAAGTAGATGTAAAAACGCCCAAGTTGGGTACCGATAAGAAATCATCCCTTCAATAGGGATTTGATGATAAATAGGGTGTTGGCAGGTCTTTCTGCCAGCCGTCGCGTGAAATAGGGATACCAAGCATCGCCGAACGGAACGTAGATGCGAACGTTATATCCTTGAGCAAGAAGCCCGTCCTGAAGATCTCTTCGAATGCCGTACAGCATTTGGAACTCAAACTTTGATTTGTCGATGCCATGCTGAGTGGCATAGTCCGTGATCGTCTTGATAATCACTTCATCCTGGGTAGCAAAAGCGGGATAAGTGCCCGCATCGAGCAGTCGCTTGGCACATGATTCGTAAGCCTCGTCTACTTTCGATTTTTCCGGGTAGGCCACCGAAGCGGGTTCAAGGTAGGCGCCCTTCACTAGACGAACACGAGCCCCCCACGAAATCACTCGCTCTACATCTTCGGGAGTGCGATACAAATAGGTCTGGAGAACGGTCGCCGTGTTCTTGTAGTCTTTCCGAACCTTCTCAATCATGTCCATCGTTCGAGCGGTGTATTCGGAAGCCTCCATATCCACTCGAACAAAGTTGTGATATTTGCGGGCAGTTTCTAAAACGTCCCGTAAATTTCTCTCCGTAAAATCTTCGCCTTGATCGAGTCCGCATTGGGTCAATTTGATCGAAATATTGAGCGGTTCGATTCCGTCGCCAGATTCGTTCAGAGTCGGTGACAATGAATGCTCGCTGTTCCACTTTATGACTGCCGGGACCTGAGCAATGCGTTCGAGCATCTGGATATAAGTAGCCTTCGCCTCAAGAGCTTCCTGTTCCGATGCAGTGTTCTCGCCTAGATAATCGAGCGAAAGCTTCATCCCTTTTGCCAGAAGCGGCTCACTCGCTTTGAGTGCCTCTTCAAGGGTGTCTCCCGCGATAAATCGCTTCACAAGTGGGCGGAAGAAAAACGACTTTCGAACGAGCGATTTAACTGGGGCAAGCCCAGAGGTTTTTAAAACGAGAGTGCGTGCGAGCGACATTGAGTGTTTGTCTGAGTGTACTCTGTGAGCCAAACGTTAAGGTGAGGCGGTACCCTTTAGCAATGGCGAGGGTAACGGTGTGCCTATCAGTTTTCAACGGCGCGGACTTCATTGCTCGAGCCTTAGATTCGGTATTCGCACAAACTTATCGCGATTTTGACGTGCTTGTTTTGGACGATGGCAGTTCCGACAACTCTTCGGAAATTGCGCGCACTTTCGATTGCCGGGTCATCACCATTCCAAATGCCGGTCGTGGCGCAGCGCTGAGGCAGATGGTCGATGAGGCAACCGGCGAATTCATTGCATTAATTGACCACGACGATATTTGGCTTCCCGATAAATTAGAAAAACAAATTCGAAAGCTCGATGAGACTGGGGCATCTCTAGTTCATGCTGACTGTTGGTTCGAGTATAACACCGGTCGAGTCGTCGAACGAAATCTTAGTTTTGACCCTCAAGCCAACTCTTTCGATCACATCATGCCGACCAATAATGTGATCGCCAGCAGTGCAGTTTTTCGACGAGACGAGATGATCGAAGCAGGGAATTTCGTTCCCGATACTCTCCGATGTTGTGATTGGTACGGTTGGTTTATTCTCGCACCGAACCATAAATTCGTTCACATCCCTGAAAAGCTCGTTCGGTATGCCGTTTTAGAATCAAGCCTTGCCAATGCCGGATATCGCTTTTTCGAAGCTCAACACTACTTACTCATCGAAAAAATTCTTCCACGGTTTCACGAGTTGTTTGGAACTCTGCCGCATAACCAAGCGGTTCGATACAAGAAAATGATCATAGAGCGATCGGGGATCGCTCTATCCTCAATGGCAAAAGGGCTCGAAGGCAAAGGGGACAAAAAGGGAGCGCGGCTTTTGCATCGAAAGGCGATTGGCATGGCACCGACGGTATTGAGGGTCTGGACACGAGCCCTTCGCTCGCTGGTCAGTTAAGCTATCGAAGCTGTTTCGTCCGCATGCGCAGCCGAATCAAGCTGGTAAGCGGTTTCAAATTCTCTTAAGACATCTTCGAACTCTTGAACGGATGAGCAACGAGTCAACCGGTCACGCAACTTTGAGGCTCCCATGACGCCTTTGATGTAGAGCGGTACTTGACCTCGCAGGGCCCGACATCCTCGTATCTGGGCGTCCGTAAACCCTGGACTCAGTTGAGCCTCCTCAAAAGTTTCTGCGTCTGCTTCGCAAGCCACCATCTTGCGAACATGTTCGAGAGCGACTTCGATTCGCTCAGAAAGAGTCGGCTCAGGTGGACAAGGATCTCCAACCATAGCCGCTCGAATGCGTCCCAAAGCCCACGGGTTCGAGATGGCGGCTCGACCCACCATGACTCCGTCGCATCCTGTTTCGCGCAACATTCTGAGAGCGTCTTCCGGAGTCTTAATGTCTCCGTTGCCGATCAATGGAACCTGAACTGCCTCTCGAAGTTGCGAAATCAGCCGCCAGTCGGCTTCTCCCTCAAAGCCTTGCTTAGCAAAGCGAGCATGGAGCGTGAGCATCTTGGCCCCCGCACCTTGAAATCTTCTCGCAAGTTCAGGGGCTGCGAAGAGCGAGTAATCCCACCCCGCACGAACTTTAACTGTTACTGGGACATTAACGGCATCCACCACCGCTTTCACAATCGCTTCCGCTTGAACAGGGTCTTTAAGAAGTGCCGCGCCTGAGCCTGTTTTGCAGACCTTGGGAACCCAGCAACCCATGTTGATATCAACGATGTCGGCCCCCATCTCTTCGGCGATTCGTGCGGTCTCGGCCATTGTCTCGGGTTCCGCTCCGAATATCTGAATGCCAAGTGGTCGCTCCCCTGGATCAATTCGCATTTTTCGGAACGTCTTCACGGCTCCGTAATGAATGGCCATCGCGGAGACAAACTCCGTGAACATTAAGCCAGGACCGCCAATTCGCTTGGCGATCAGTCTGAAAGGAAGATTCGTGACGTCCTCCATCGGGGCCAACAGTAAAGGAGGATCGACCTTGATGGAGCCAATCTCAAAGGTCGGCACGTCTCATTATGGCAGGAACTCGCATTCATACCCTTGCGCACCACCCCCTCTAACGACCAAAATCCGGAGTGTCACCGCGACGAAGAGGGAAGGATGTCAAAGAAGCAAGTTAACGTTGGTCTTATCGGATACCAGTTCATGGGCAAAGCCCACTCCAATGCCTATCGGCAAGTGGGGCGATTCTTCGACCTGCCTGTCGATGTCCACATGCACACCATTTGTGGCCGAAACGAAGGTGCAGTCAAAAAAGCCGCTGAGTCTTACGGCTGGACCAATTACGAAACCGACTGGCGAAAGGTCATCGCCAATCCAGAAATCGACGTCATCGATATCAGCACTCCCGGCAATACCCACGCCGAAATCGCCATTGCCGCAGCGGAGGCCGGGAAGGCTGTTTTCTGCGAGAAGCCTATTGGAAATACACTTGATGAAGCCAAGCGAATGCTCGACGCGGTTCAGAAAGCGGGAGTCCCCCATGCGGTCTTCCACAACTATCGAAAAGTTCCTGCCGTCGCTCTGGCGAAAAAACTGATTATGGATGGTCGCCTTGGCACTATCTATCACATGCGAGCAACCTACCTCCAGGATTGGATTGCAGACCCGAATTTCCCTCTGGTATGGCGCCTGCAGAAAGAAATTGCTGGCTCAGGAACTCATGGTGATATCAACGCTCACATCATCGATTTAGGTCGTCACTTACTCGGCGACTTTGATGAAGTTTGCGGCACCTTGCACACATTCATTAAGAAGCGCCCGATTGCTGGGGAGATTGATGACAAACTCGGTGCAAAGGCAAGCGATAAGATGGGCGACGTAACCGTCGACGATGCCGCTATGTTCCTCGCTAAGTTCAAAAACGGCGCTCTCGGAACATTTGAAGCAAGCCGATTTGCGGTTGGCCGAAAGAACTACAATCGCTTCGAAATCAATGGTTCAGGCGGAAGCCTGGTCTTCAATTTGGAGCGAATGAACGAGTTGGAATTCTACGATAACAGCACTCCTGAGGAGACTCACGGTTTCACGCTCATTCAAGCCACTGAGGGAAGCCACCCTTATGCTGGGCATTATTGGCCGGTCGCACACATCATTGGTTACGGGGAAACCTTCACGAATCTGCTCGCGGATGCATTCACAAATATGGCGGCAGGTACACGAATCGAACCCGACTTCGTGGACGGATACGAGAATCAAAGAGTGTTGGATGCAGTCGAGAAGAGTCACGCCTCTCGAACCTGGGTTTCGCTCTAATAACCACGACCTTGCGTCGCTTATCTGGGCCCTAATTCCCATAAGGGGCCGATGAGCAACGCAAGGTTTTTTGCGTTTTTGGCGTAACGAGTGGGCTCGAAAGGCGTATCATATGCGGTAACGCGTGTTTTATTCACGGCAAGGATGCTGTTGAGTTAAAAACGTTGCCAATTGTCTGTTGTTTTGACGGCGAATGGTCTAAAATAGCGGTAGGGGTGTTGCGCCTCGAAATATGCCATGGGAAGGCTTGGAAAAGGACTGATAGGAGCGGTAATTGTGGGAGCGCTGCCAGCGGCAGCACTTGCTCAGGCACCTTTTGCGCTCGATTCCGGCCAAGTATCCAACCAGAAGTCTGCTGAAGTCGGCGGAATACCAACGCTCGACATCATTACCCTCGGTGCCATCGGCCCAGGAGCACCTCTTCGGTACGGCAATATCGTTCCAAATTCGGAGAACGTTCAACTTGCAGGAATGACCCTGAAGTCGGGTGTGGACTACATGATGGATTACGCCGTTGGCGTCGTCTATTTGATGGTCACCCAGAAAGCTGGCCAGTCACTTACCGTTTCTTACCGATACAAGCCAGGAGCCGCACCTGCAGGAGCAGCCGCTCCACTCAACGGCCTAACGACCTTTAAGTACGCACTCCTGCCTGGCTCCGTCAATATGCTAACCGGGCTCGGTTTAGCAGAAAGAGGAACGGATGGCTCGGTAGCTTCGAGCAACGTTTACGGTATCAATAACACCCTGAAGTTCGGCCAAGGGACTTCTCTCAACGGTTTGTTTGTTGTTAACGATCGCCAGAAAGTCAACGCGTTTGCCGGTCTTTCTCTCGATCAATCGACTCCCGGAGCAAAGACGTCTGTTGACAGCGGTCGATCTCAAATGATCGTCCAGAATCTGCAGAGCCATTTCTTGGGTGGCAATATTTCCAGCGACTATCAGAACATTGATAAGTCGTTCTCAAACTTCTCGTCCGCTTCTGCGTCGGGAATGGATGACACTCGAATTAAGCAGCTCCAAGGCGAGCGAGGCTTAACTCGTCTAGGCTTCTCCGCAACGGACCTAAACCTTGGTGGACTCAAACTCAGCAATTCATATCGCTCCGTCAAAGACGGAAGCAATGGAATCGACTGGAAGTCCCTCGGACTCGCTCAGGGTGGCATCAAGCTTAATTACAGCTCGCAACGAGTGGATCGAAATTTTGTTCGAGGTAAGGATCTTGCCGACGCCAACCATGACCAGTTGGCAAAAGAAAATGGTCTAAGCCGAGAAAACCTGTCTGGAGAGTGGGCTCAAAAGTTTGGAAAACTAAGCTACACCGATTCGAAGATTGTCGACAATGTTACGCATCACGAGATTTATTCGAAGTTGTGGGCATTCGACTCGGGCAAGTATAAGTTCAACATGGGCGACGAAACCGTCGACCAGGGCTTCATGCGATTCGACAGTCTGCTTGCACCCGAAAAAGTCTCGTTCGGACGAGAGGCGGGAGTGCAGAGGAAATGGCTTGGATTGCAAGCGAGTTTCCTCGGTAAAGACACGCCGATTACATTCAACCAATCGACTCTTACTTCAACGGCTGGCAAATTCCAGAGTCAAGATGTTGAGGTTGTAAGTAAGACTTGGAGCCTACAGCACCTAGACCGAAAGGCAAGTGCGAATTTTGTCTCGGTTGGTGCTTTGGCCGATCCAGAAATCGACAGCAATGTGAAGTCGATTGCATCCATGTATGGTGCGGACGTCAAACCCACTCCAAATGATCGAACCCAGTTCCTGGGAACTCGAGGGCTAGATCGTAAGTTTGATGGCTTTACAGAATCCTATAAAGACCTCAAGTTGACCGCGAGTCAATTGAAGCTGACTGGGCAAAGTGACTCTGGACGGCTCGATACATTCGCGATTTCCAGCAAGAACATGCTCCTGTCATATCGACACGAGAACCTTGGAGCTAAGTTCAACGAAATCACGTCGATGATGGACTTGGAAAAGTCTCGCCTGGGAACGCTTGCAGGCCTCAATCGAACAGACCTCAGTTTTGCGCTGACTCGGGGGAACAAGAAGCTCAATATCGAGAACATGGGAGCTTCTACTCTGACGGGCAACGTTCAAAGAACGACTCTTGACTACTCGGACAATAAGATCAACATCCAAGCGGGATCGAGATCGGTCTCGAGCGCATTCGTTGATGCTCCAAGTTTGATCGACCCAGCCAAAGACATCCTCAATCAGATGAAAGGGTTCAATGAGCAGGATGTCAAAGTGAAGTGGCAGCTCAAATCGAACATGACGCTCGATTCGACCTACCAGAACATGTACAACGCCACTAATGGCCAGACATGGAGAACTAGGAACAACGTTCTGAACTGGAGTCCCGACAAGAACACTCAGATCAATATCACGGACCTTGAGCAGCATAACTCGGATTCGTTGCTATCGCTTTTCGATAGCTCGGTCGAAAAGATGTCGATGACTCGCAACATGGGCCGATATGGCACCTTAACCTTGCTCGATGAGCAAGATCAATACAAGGGTATCGACGCGAAACTGATCAGCCAGAAGCGAGACTATTTAGCTTATGAAGCGAAGGTCACCGCCAATACGAGTTTTAAGACTGAGCAAACCATCACGAATTTTGCGAACGGCACGCACGAGAACATCAACTCAAACACAATTAGCACCGCTCTTTCGAAGAATGCGGGAGTAAGTTTGACGAACACCCAGGTTGACCGTGAAGGTAGCAACGATGAAGCTCATCGAAACTACGGCTTCTGGTACGACCTTGGAAGTGGTGTCCGAGTGAGCTACGGCTACGCACAACAAGCGCTCCCTCAGAATCAGGGAACATCAAGTTCTTCGTTAATGATCGGATCGGGAGTCAATAGCGCGGCTCCTGCGGGGCAAGTTCAGCAAGTACAGAACGGGCAATTAGGGAACATTCAAGTGGGAGGCGGATACTTCGCCAATCAGTTTGATGCAACCAATCGAACTCAAACCGCTGGCAATCTTTCCCTCGTGACCGCTAAGCCGTTCAAGCTAGGTTTCATCAAGGATGCAAAGTTTGCGGTGAACTTGAACACTGGGTCGGATAAGTCGGCTCTGATCCGTGAGAACAAGCTTATCGGTGGTTCAGGCGCAATTGGCACGAACACGTTTGCTTACGAATACAAGAGCCAGCTCGATCCATCTGGTTTACGCGCCATTGATCGCACCTTCAAGCTTCAAACCGATCCATCGGAAAAGAAGCTAGTGACCGCTGGTGTTTCGTATAAGAGTCGAACGTTAACGAATGACTCGCAGATCATGGTTCGAGATTTCAATCTCGTCTTCCGACCGGCGAAGAATTTCACGTTCTCGAATTTGGTGCAAACGAATCCTGAAATCGCAAACCCTTCCGCGATTCTGGGCTCCATTCCACAAGCTTCTCGAAGCAACAAATGGCGCTTAGATTATAAGAAGAACGACAACCTCACGATCGGGGCGACATTTGATGAGCTGATCAACGATCAGACACATTCGCTATCTCGAACGAGTGGTGTCACTGCGAAGCTCTTTGAGAAAATGGGATCGCCCATGACCTTGTTCTTCGGCGTGGAAAATGCCAACCAAACAAACCTTTGGCGCACCACGACTCGATACAGCATTCAATTCGATCAGAAGCCAGGTTCAAATCAAACTCTAAGTCTATTCTTTGGAAGCGTTAGCTACGAGCATAGTGTTCCTGTTGGCACGAAAGTCGAGAACTTGACGATGCGTTTGAACTATCAGTTCCGGTTCTGAAACTTGTCATCCAAAGCCAATCAAGAGGCCGTTTGCATAATGTGCAAACGGCCTCTGCTGCTTGGTCACTCCATGATTGGAAACAGGTAAAACCCTGGAGATGAATCTTGTGCCTTTTAGTGGATGGGAGCGTAACGCTAAGATCGTTTGCAACGACGTTGAGATGATCGTGACCTTGGACGTGGGTCCCCGAGTTATTTTCCTTGGTCCGACTGGCGGCCCTAATATGTTCGCAGTTCACGCCTCCGAAGCAGGCCAAACAGGTGGCAGCGAGTTTAAAGGTTATGGTGGACATCGCCTCTGGATCGCTCCTGAAGAGCCACTTAGAACGCTGCAGCCCGACAACGATCCGGTTGAATACACCATGGACGGAGATATCCACGTATTTACTTCGCCGACGGACGTCAATCACGTTCAGAAGCAAATTCGTATCCAAGCCGACACCGCCAACAATCGTTTCGTCTTGGTTCATCGACTTATCAATCACGGGGCATATCCGATTGAGTTGTCCGCGTGGGCCCCGACTCAATGCGCTGGAGGAGTCGTACTGTTTCCTCAGCCTCCATTCGAGTCGCACAGCGACCGTCTGCTACCGACTCGCCCAATCGTCATGTGGGGCTATACCAAATTCCAAGATCCGCGTTGGACTTGGGGTGATTCCGTAGTTCGCCTTCGACACGACGCGAATATGGGGCCGCAGAAGATCGGAGCATTAGTTGCTCAGGGGTACGCAGCTTGCGTTAACTTTGGAAATGTGTTCCTTAAGCGCTTCGGTTTCGACGCAACCGCAACTTATCCCGACTTCAACAGCAATTTCGAGACCTTCACCCGTCAAGACATGCTAGAAATCGAGAGCCTCGGCCCAATGGTCACCGTCCCCAGCGGTGGAACCGTTGACCATCAGGAAACGTGGTATCTCATTCAGAATCAGACTGTTCCGACGGATGATACTGAGTGCGGCAAGTGGCTCGCTGACTTAGCCGAGACTCGACCGCTTTAAACGACATCGTAAGTTAGGTGGCTGTCTCCAAGTTGAGCCAGCCGCCTCTTTTTTGGGTTGACAGTAGCCGCTAGTGCCTTTTTGCCGTGAGCGGCATTGGCCAAACACCGTAAATGTTGCCATCGCGACGTTGGACCGCCGCCATGTCGGGCTTCACCGATCTAAGCTGACCCGTTACCGTTAGGACAAAGGATCCTTCATCGTGGCGGCCTTCACCCGTTTTTAAGAAGTTGGGCCCGTCCGATTCAGGGAAAGCGAGACGAGTCACGAATTTCGATTTCGCATCGCCGTTGAAATTGTCATTATCCCAACCAATCACCATGCCGTCGTATGGAACCAATCGACCCTCAGCGTCCTTGAAGGGAAGGGGATCAAATGTTTTCATGGCACCTCGATTGCTTGTTTCTCCAATGAGAATGGCTTCGTTGGGGTCGTCGACCAAAGAGCGGCTAAAAGCGCCTAGAGGTGCGAACATACCGTACGTGAGAGAAAACTTCTTGACGTCTGACCGAGGATTCTGCGACCAGGTGTACTCTGTTTTGTCCGCTGATGGGCATGTAAACGAAGCTCTTGCCGTCATATATTCGGCTAAGTCACTCGCCCAGGTGTAAGGCGCACCAGACGACTGGAGCATGGGCTCGTCCGCTCCACCCGTTGCGTAAAGTGGGGGAAACTTGTCCTCATTCAATGTCGCGTACTGATTGATCGAATCGAAGATGCCTTTCATGTTCATGATGCATCTCGACTTCTCACTTCGACGTTGGAGAACCTTGAATACAGGGAACATCATCCCAGCCAGGACGACGAGAGCGATGCCGACGATTTTAACGTCTTTACGTGAAACGTAAGCCGAATTAGACTTCGATTCCGCTTCAGGCGCAGATGGATCGTAGAGGTCAGTCGTACTCAATTTGTTGCTCCTGCTGCCTGCTTGGCGGGGGCGTCGATCAGATAATACTGAGCGAGAACATCGTTGAGCTTGTCTTCATCCACGTTTAAATTCGTTCCCCTTCCATCGACTACCGGTATCTGGCCCCATTGAATGTTTTGTGCGGGAACCGTCTTCGAGAACCACGCCATGGAAACGATTTCGTCTGAATTTAAGGATCCACCGATGACTTTAACGCCCTGATCGATGATATTTGGAAGCTTGGTCCAGTTCTTGATCACCTGATTCTTGAATGAGACCAGGAACTGTTTCTGTCGTTGCTGTCTCACTAAGTCGCTGTCCGCGTGTCGGAACCTTACAAAGCACATGGCATTGTAGCCATTCATGAGCTGGGGACCCTTCTTGATGTGAATGAAGAGTTTGCCCGCATGGTCTTCGTAATTTAGAGCCTTATCCGCGTTAATTGGCACGCCACCGACGAGATCAACGACTTGCTGAAAGGCATCAAAATCCAACGTCACAACTCGGTCAATTTTGACGCCTGGAAGTAGAAACTCAACTGCCTTCTGAGTGAGTTCTGCCTCATGCCCTTTCTTGGCAATGCTGTGGTAAGCGTTAATCTTTAAGCGGTGATAACCAGGAAGTTGGCACTCGGTATCGCGTGGAATCGAGACACCGGTAATTCGGTTGTTCTTGAAGTCAAGCTTGACAACGAGCATCATGTCCGACCTCGCTTGCTTTCTCAAGACCTTGCCCGTACCGTCTTGCAAATCTTCATCGCAGCCTAAAACGAGCAGCGTAAAGGTATCCGCTCCAAAGGCTTCTTTGGGAGTCTTATGAGAAAAAAGAAGCTTGCTACCCACTTCGCTGGTGCTGATCCATCCGCCAAACGTGCCAATTCCAAGTGCGGCGGCTAGTAAGCAAACGTAAGCCACCCCACCTAGGACTCTTTTGGCAGATGATGACTTTTGGGGCTTTTTCCTCGTTGGGGGCATTCGAACTCCATTATGGCAGACGCCCAGTTTCAACGCTTTGAAAACATGCTCGGTTCCATCTAGGTGGAATTCGTTGAACGAACAACTATAGTTCGCATTTCAACGGTCAGCGAGTGCCTCGCATGGGTGCGTTTACGTAGGATCGAGGAGAGTACGATGCGGCATCGAAACTCGGAACGTTGTGCCTTTGCCTAGTTCGCTATCGATGCTTACTTTTGCATCGTGAGTGGCGGCAAGTTCCAGAACAATCTTGAGACCCCATCCCGAACCGCTTGCTTTATCCCACTGACTTCGGGCGTTACCGCTCAAGATCCGCTCTGCAGTTTCGTGACTCATTCCCGGACCTGAATCCTTTACTTCAATAATGTGCTCGTCATTCGCGAACTGGTAGCCAACCACGACCTCACCAAACGGATCGATATCGTCCTGGTCATCGTCAATGGTGCCTTGCCAATCGTCAGGAATAGTTTCCTTCACGGCCTTGATGGCGTTGCCAACGAGGTTTTGGACAATGCGGAAAATATACAGCTCGTCGTGCAGAGTCGCAGGCGCTGACTCATCGATCTCATAGACGAGAGACACGTTATTTGCACGAGCTTCCGTGCTCAAATATGCGGCACTTGTTTCGATCGAACCTCCCAAATAACCCATGCTCTTGTTAGGTCTCAATTCGCGTCCCGCAGAAATATCCGAGACTAGGCGTGAGTAGCCAACGATTCGATCTACGGAGTTCTTCAACTCGCCAAACATCGGATCGAGGGTCTCGATGTACATCTTGACGGAGTCATTCTGCTCATTGAGCTCAAGCTGGTCGCGCAGACCCTTCATAGCCATATCGCTAAAGCTGAGAGTGGTATAGAGGCTCGCCGCGAGATTGCCGATGTCGTGGCTCACTTTGCCCATTCCGAGCAAGGTGGAAGCGCGGGCGCTTTCTTCGGTAAGGCGGAAATTCATGTAGGCCATCGTGGCAACCGCCGCGATGATGTCTAGAACGGCGACGTCGGAGACGTTGAAGCTGCCTTCTGGTTTGTTGAGAAGCTGTACAACGCCAATAGGAGTTTCATCTTCCATCATGAGCGGAGTAGCGACCATCGAAAGAACCGGTACGCCCGTTGCCTTCTCGATGGCGTTCCATTCTGATTCAGGCTTGGGAGCAAACTCGCGAGTAATTGTTTCCCGAGTCTGGAATGCTTTGCCAGCCGTTCCATAGTCTTCTGCAATATCTCGAGAGGGAAGTTTGTCGGCGATATTCTCTGGCAATACGTGTTGGAATCTGAGGCGATGGGACGATGGATCGTGAAGGTAGATCGTTCCGCCCGTCGCTCCCACCGCTTCAACGCAGATCGCGAGAACATCCTTCATCAGCAGGTCAAAGTTCCCGCTGCTGGCCAGCTTGCGTGTTGCAACTTGCACGGCTCGTATGAGCTGGTCGTTCGTTCTCATGCGTTCAGCGAGTGTACTTGAGGCCACAAGGGACTTTGACGACATAAAAGAGCTTGAGGCCCAGGAAACACGGTCTTATTACCTATCCTGTATTTCATTCCGATTACCCAGAAGTTGATTCGTCCGGCTTTTTGCGATCTCGAAGCTTCGCTTCGTAGCCTCTATCGGTCGGGAAATAGTAACGCCGATTCGAAATTGCATCCGGCAGATATTGTTGATCTACGACCGCGCCTTCGAAATCGTGCGCGTAAAGATAACCTTTTCCATATCCCAAGTCCTTCATCAAGCCGGTTGGAGCATTCCTTAAGTGGATGGGAACTGGGTCATTCCGGGTTTTCTGAACATCTTCCACCACTTTGCCCCACGCTTCATAAACCGCGTTGCTCTTCGGCGAAGTCGCTAAGAAGGCAACCGCTTCTGCCAGCGCTAAAGCACCTTCAGGCATGCCAATAAAGTGAACGGCTTGCTGGGCAGCGATTGTAATAGAGAGTGCAGAAGGATTTGCTAAGCCAATATCCTCGGTCGCCATTCTCACGATCCGTCGAGCAAGGTACATCGGATCTTCTCCTCCATCTAACATCCTTGCAAGCCAATACAACGAAGCATCGACATCGCTTCCTCTCACGCTTTTGTGGAGTGCAGATATGAGGTCGAAATGCATCTCGCCATTCTTGTCGTACAAAACGGCTCGTCGTTGGATGGAACTAGAAACGGTATCGAGGTCAATATGGAGAGCTCCATCCTCTGATTCCGATTGAGCTTCTGCCACCGCGACCGTGAGTTCAAGCATGTTTAGAGCCGATCTTGCATCGCCATTCGCTAAGTTCACGAGAGCATTTTTGGCATCGTCATCAACCAGAAAGGATCGCTTTCCAAACCCGCGATCAGAGTCGTGAAGAGCACGCTCGATCACGTTGAGAATCTCTTCGTCACCAAGAGCCTTTAACACGTAAACTCGGCTTCGAGAGAGAAGTGCCGAATTCACCTCGAAGGATGGATTCTCCGTGGTTGCTCCAATTAAAGTTACGGTGCCATCTTCTACGACAGGCAGGATCGCGTCTTGCTGAGCTTTGTTGAAGCGATGAATCTCGTCGATGAATAAAATCGTTCGATGCCCCATCGATCGCCGATGCCGGGCCACTTCAACAATTTTACGAAGATCTGCAACCCCCGCCGATACCGCGCTGACCCGATCAAAATTGGCTGACGTCACTTTGGCAACAATCTCGGCCAACGTCGTCTTTCCGACGCCTGGAGGTCCCCAAAGGATAATGGAACCGAGTCGATCCGCTTCGACAAGCTTGCGGAAAGCTGATTTCGGGCCAACTAAATGTTGCTGACCAAAAAACTCGTCGAATGAACGGGGACGCATTCGCGATGCCAGTGGGGCATCGGATTGTCCTAAGGCGTTCGCAAACAAACCTGAACCATCCTCGGAATCACGCCTCATGAATTCTAAATTACGCTATTTGCTTGCCAAGAAACCGGATGAATCCGATGCAAGTCCAATTTTGGTTGCGCTCGCAACTAAATCAGCCGAATCGACCCGAAATATAATCTTCGGTTTGCTTCTTTTGCGGATACAAGAAGATATTTTGAGTCGTGTTGTACTCAACCATTTGGCCATCCATAAAGAATGCCGTGTGATCGCTTGCTCGCTGAGCCTGCTGCATGTTGTGAGTCACGATAACAATCGTAAAATCACGCTTCAGTTCGAAAATTAAGTCTTCGATGCGAGATGTGGCAATCGGGTCAAGCGCGGAGCATGGCTCATCCATGAGGATGATCTTCGGATTAACGGCCATGGTGCGAGCAATACAAAGTCGTTGCTGCTGACCACCTGAAAGCGAGAGTCCAGATTGTTTGAGTTTCGATTTGACATCGTCCCACAGGGCGGCCTTACGCAGGGAAGACTCAACAATATGGTCTAACTCGGCTTTGTTTTTGATGCCGTGAATCTTCGGACCATAAGTGATGTTGTCGTAAATCGACATGGGGAATGGATTTGGCTTTTGGAAGACCATTCCAACTTCCTTCCTGAGCTCAACCGGATCGACACCCTGGGCATAAACGTTTTCGCCATCAAGCATCACTTCGCCTTCCATTCGAGTGCCATCAATCAGGTCATTCATTCGATTGATGCATCTTAAGAATGTCGACTTCCCACAACCAGACGGTCCAATTAAGGCCGTAACTTGGTTTGCGGCAATATCGATGTCGATGCCTTTCAGGGCATGAAACTGCCCATAGTAAAAGTGCAAACCTCGAGTCGAAATCTTCGACTGAGTGTTGGTGGGTACCGGCGCGCTCATCTGCAGAGTCATGATGCCAGATTTAACATACTTGGAGCATGTTAAGAGACGATTATTGCCCCATGAAATGCTGTAACGACCGTTGACGCAAGGCATGATCCACTAAAACAAGCGCCACCATTGCCTCGACCATGGGTACCGCCCGAGGCAGTACACACGGATCATGGCGTCCTCGCCCCTTGATCGTTGTGTTCGAATGATCCGATGCAATCGTGTGTTGTTCCATCATGATTGTCGCGGTCGGTTTGAATGCCGCTCGGACAACAATCGGCATACCGTTTGAAATTCCACCCTGAATTCCACCGCTGAAATTGGTTCGAGTGCTCACGATGCCCGCATCGTCGGCTTCAAATTCGTCGTTCGCCTGAAGACCGGTTAGGTCAGTCATGCCAAAGCCGCCGCCGATCTCAAACCCTTTGCAAGCCGGTAGAGAAAGGATCGCTTTGCCGAGGTCTGCTTCAAGCTTGTCGAATACGGGTTCTCCCCATCCAGCAGGCACGCCGCGCGCGACGCAGCCGATCACTCCACCAACCGAATTTCCCGCTTTTCGAATCGCCTCGATGTGCTCAAGCATTTGTTCGGCCGCTTTCTGATCCGGGCATCGAACGATGTTTGCCTCGACGTCGGACATAGTGACCGTTCTGGGATCGATGTCCGCGCGTAAGGAATGAACCTTTTCGACGTAGCCAACTATTTCGACGCCCAAGGAGGCGAGAACCTTCTTCGCGAGAGCTCCGGCCGCAACTCGCCCGATCGTCTCGCGAGCCGATGAACGTCCCCCACCCGACCATGCTCGGATGCCGTATTTCTCGTCGTAAGCGTAATCTGCGTGTGAAGGCCGATACTTGTCCTTCATCTCATCGTAGTCCCGCGACCTTTGATCTTCATTTCTGACCATCATGGAGATCGGAGTACCGAGAGTGAGACCATCGAGCACGCCGCTTAAGATTTCAACGGTATCGGATTCTTTGCGCTGGGTAACGATACTTGACTGACCAGGTCGCCGTCTATCGAGTTCAAACTGAATCTCGTCTAACGTAATCGGCACCCTCGGCGGGCATCCATCGACAACTACTCCGACCCCGCCACCATGAGATTCTCCCCAGGTCGAGATACGAAACAGCGTTCCTAAGCTGCTGGACATAAGAGAGAGTCTACCGTCCGCAGTACGGACGGTCCACTTGGCGATTGGGTTAGACCTCCATTCCAACTTGCGACCAACCCTCAAAAACGTCAGTGAGGGTTGGTGGGAAGGTTGAGGCCGAGCGCCTCTGTTAAAGCGTGAGTATCCTGCGCAGGGCCGCTAATTTCAAATTCTTTCGGCTTCGTCTTTACATGATGGAGATGGATCGGAAGGATCATGGTATCACTGGCGAATTCATGAGGCTTCCTGATTCGAACCGAAATGGTAAGTTCAGGAATGATGCTCGGTGAGTTTGAGTTTTGATTGCCCTTTCGCTTGAGGTCCACCCCAATGCTGTTGCCTCCAAGTCGAATGTGGAGGACATCGATCCCAAGAGTCTCAATTGAAGGGGTCATTCCAGCGAAGGATGCCTCACTTTCAGATTCAATTCCGTGCGGATGTCTTTGCACCTTGACAAGGATGAGACCTGACGTTGACGAGTCCTTTGATCGCTTTTTGGGGAGAACCTGCGATTTTTCTATCGTAGCTTCAGCATCTTCTAGCATTCCAACATGTTGTGTCGTTGGGAATTGAAGTTCTTTGACTCCGTCAACCGTTACAATTTGAGCGTTTTTATAGGTCAAATTGACGATCGACTGAGTGTAGTGATAGCGATTAATGCGAACCTTAACCGCATCCAATTGATCGATGTAGTGGCTAAATTCGGGCTCACCACTTCCTTTGGGACAGTATGCAGTGCTTAAGAGATCTTCTCTCCAGCTCTCGGAATGATCTTCAAACCGTTTCTTGACCTCGGGAGCTAGGGTTAGGTGAGTGAATGGTTCGCCCCCAGGAACGACATAGCAATTGATCTGAACCACTTTGTCTGCGGCAGCTATCTCCGACGGCGTCATGGGCGGAATACATCGCTTGGGCTCCGCAAATTGATCCAGAACGATGGTTTTTCTCTTGGGAATGCTTGAGGCCGTAACGACCCCGTCAAATACCGGAAAACTCACTCTCAATGGCTTTTGCGAATATCCCCTGGGAATTCTCAGGCGAATCAATTCTCCTTTTTGAAGACACCGAATAGGGAAGACACGATTCTTCTCGTCAACCGGCGGCCCAGGAGCGAAATCCCATGGTAAGCCTGATCCTTCTCCAATAGATGACTTCGTTGCTCCCGCATCGTAGAGCCATGCAACTTCCGCATCTTGAGCAGTGCAGGTGTAACTCCCAATCGTTTTTCCGTCCTTAACAGCAAGTACCACCTTTCCCGGTGAAGCTGCCGCCTGATTCAGAACCACAACGTTAAATCGACGCGTCTGGGCAACCAACTGATCCGGTTCCATGGCGGATTTCACCTTGAAAAGTGTGAGCATCGAACCGATAACGATCACGATGCAAACAATGATCGTTGTTCCTTTGGGGTTCTGTTTCATAAGTATCTTGAATTCAACTCGGAGCCTCGAATCTTTTGTTTGCGATTCAAGTACGACTGACGATTAATTAGCGTAGGAGTGTCATCCCCAACTATAGAAACTTGCATTCATGATCTCTTACTGATTCATGAGTCACAAAGGTTGCTGATGGATAGACAAAGTTGGGAATAAGTTCGAAATAGTTTCCCGAATGAGAGATGGAAACCTTTTTCGGCCCTAATAGTTCGCGCTCCGGCTTTTTTCGTATGACCGTCAGCCCATCTTCCCAGGCTCAACCGATTGTCGGTCTACAAAAAAGGAGACACCATGAATTAACTAAAATCGGGCACGTTGTCATTGGCCGTCATCTGAGATAAGATTGAGCAGTATAGAACCTATAATCGAACTCAAAGGCGAGACAATCGATAAAAAGTCATGCTCCCCCATTTTTACTACACGCCCGAAATCTTGAAGTACGACTTTGGATCGCAACATCCCTTGCGACCTGAACGGTTGCGGAGGGCGATTGAGCTCATAAGTCGTTACGACGTTCCGATTCTCGATCCTGGCCCGGGAAGTATCTCTGATCTTTTTCGAGTTCACGGCGAAGAATATGTCTATTTGGTGATGGCAACGTCTGATCGGCTGAGTAAAGGTGATTTCTCAGCGGACGATGCTGAAAGAGGACATCTTTTTTCCTACGGATTCGGAAGTGGCGACAACCCACCTTTTGCGGGAATGTACGATGCCTCGCTAGCCTATTGTTCAGCCTCGGCCCAGGCTGCAAAAGTCGTGCGAGACGGAGCACCGCTTGCGTTTGGAATCGGCGGTGGACTGCACCACGCCCTCAAAGACCGCGCAAGTGGCTTCTGCATCTTTGACGACCCTGCGATTGCTTGTCACATCCTTCTAGAAAAATTCGAGCGCGTCGCATACGTTGACATTGATGTTCACCACGGCGATGGCGTGCAATGGATCTTCTACAACGATCCTCGCGTGCTAACGTGCAGCATCCACGAAGAGGGAAGGACGCTCTTCCCGGGAACGGGTGGGGTCGAAGAAACAGGTGCTGATTTCACCAGCTTTAACGTTCCGATCCAAGCTCGAACGACGGGCGATGTTTGGTTGCACGCTTTTAAAGAAACGATCCCTAAGGCACTTGAAGCGTTTCAACCTGGGGCCGTTGTCTTACAGATGGGAACGGATGTCCATTTGCTCGATCCTTTGGCTCACCTTCGATGCTTGCAACAAGACTGGTTAGCGGCGGTGAAAATCATCGGGGATCTTGGATTGCCGTTAGTTGCTTTGGGCGGCGGCGGTTACAACCTTATGACCGTGCCGCGAATGTGGGTTTCTGGGTGCTTGACGCTGGGCGGCGTTCCGTTTGAAGACGAGCTTCCCGCTGATCTTGGAGAGCAGTACCGGATGCCGTCCTACTCCGATCACGGTCCGGCCGAACCTAGTTTCGGAAAGCCTCATGCTGACCGGGTCATTGATTGGTTGACGACCCAACATATTCCTCATCTGCGGCGTTGATATTAGCCTTCCCAAGAACCTGGATGGGCGATAAAGCGTATCCTTAATGCAATGCAAAACGATCCGGGTTCCTACCGAATCCAAGTCGATCCGATCCAGATGAAGAAGGCCATCGATCGAGGGCGAGTTTTCGCCGTCATCGGTATCATCATCTTCGCGCTATTGTCGTGCGTAGTGCCCTACACCGACTTCCTATGGTATGCCCACGATGCGCGGCACCCTGATGTTTTCGAAGTTTCCTACGGCAGTCGAGCTGTCATTTTGCTCACTGCGTTTGTTGGTAGCTGGGCTTTTCTCTACTGGAATATTCGCAAAGCCCTAAAGGTTAGCCTAATCTTCCTGAATACGCCAGACAATCGCAGCCAAGCGATGCTCTCCAACGCGATTGATTGGATCACGAGGCGAGGAGGCGCAGTCGTCCTCGTCGTAGCCCCGATTCTGGCCTTCTTAATGGCAACCGGGCTCGCAGGCGAGTGGAACACGTACTTGTTGGCTCAGCATGCTCAGTCGTTTCACATGAAGGACCCCATTTTAGGTATTGACCTTGGGTTTTACGTGTTCAACTTGCCTTGGTATCGGGCACTTTCGAATTATGCATTTGGACTAATGTTCTTAACGACAGCCATTTCGATTGGAGTCTATGCGGGCCTTCAAGCTATGGCGTTGCTCGCGAAAATCGAGTTAAGTCGGCCGCACATTCGGATGCATGTGAGTCTTCTAGTTGGCTTGACCATCCTCACGTTTGCCATTCAAACTTGGCTTAAAACCTATGAATATGGGTTAGTGGATAGCGGCCAGTTTACGGGGGCTGGGTTCTCGGCGATGTATCAACTTTCGTTGATGCGAGCCTTCGTTTGGTTGACGGCATTTATTGGACTGGCCACCATCTTCGGACAGAAATTGGGTCGCCCTTACTCTATCGCTATCGGCGGAGGAATTAGCTTATTTGCCTACTACGTGCTGCTGATTATCGGCGTGCCGTTTCTAGTTCAGCGCTTTGTCGTCGATCCTGACCGGATTCATAAGGAGGCGCCTTACGCTCAAAAAGCGATCAACATGACTCGCTACGCTTTTGGGCTCGACAAGATTTCTGTCAAGGACTCTGAGATTCACGACAGCCCGACCTCCGCTGAAATAAAGGGTTCGTCGGCAACGCTTGAGAACATGAGGCTTTGGGATCCTTACGTGCTGCGTCAAGCTCTAGAGGCGGTTCAAAGCGTCAAGCCCTACTATTCGTTCAATGACGTAGACATTGATCGATACATGATCGGTGGCAAGCAGACGATGTTGATGCTTTCCCCTCGCGATTTGCGACTGAGTGGACTGGATCAATCAGCGCAAAACTGGGCCAACCAAAGACTGCGATATACCCACGGGTACGGCTTGACCGTTTCGCAAGTCGACACGGTTACGAAGGATGGGCAACCTCAATTTTTAGCGAGCAACATGCCGCAAATTTCATCCCCTGAACTGAAGATTGAAGAACCCAGAATCTATTTCTCAGCGATCAAATCAGAGGGCGACGATTATGCGCTGGTAAATACCGGTGAAGCGGAGTTTGATTACCCGAACGGTCCCGGAAACAAGTGGGCGGGAAATCGAGGGATTCCGATTAGTGGGCTCCTTTCGAGACTTGCCTTTAGCATCGCTCTTACCGACGGCAACCTCCTGATCTCGCAAAACATCACTGGCGAAACTCGACTATTGATGCGACGGAATGTCATCGAACGGGCAGCGAAGGTTTATCCGTTCTTACACTTCGATGAAGATCCCTATGTGGTGATCAATAAGGGACACCTCACATGGATCCTCGATGGATATACCACCACGTTGATGATTCCGTATTCGGGACGGATAGACGGAGTTAGCGGTGGCGTCAACTACATCCGAAATTCCGTGAAGTGTACGGTGGATGCTTATACGGGTGAGATCAACGCCTTTGCGGTGGACCCGAATGAGCCGATTCTTGCGGCTTACAGGCAAATCTATACTGGACTTGTTCGAGACTTGAAAGAGCTACCAGCGGGATTACAGGAGCACTTTCGATATCCGGAAGATCTTTTCCGCATGCAAGCGCTACAGCTAACGGAGTACCACGTAACTGATCCAACCGTCTTCCTCACGAACGCAGATGCTTGGAACATCGCCCGGGAGAGGAATTTGAACGGGGCGAAAGCTGCGATTCGGCCCTATTACGTACAACTTCAAAATCAGGACGATACAAAACCTCAATTTCAACTGATCCTGCCGTTCACACCCAACCAGAAGCCAAATATGAGTGGATGGCTATCTGCCAAATGTGACGTTGGAAATTACGGCAATATGACCCTCTACCGGTTCAAAGAACCTTTACCGAAAGGGCCAGAATTGATGGAGGCCGATTTTAGCAGTACGCCCGAAATCAGCTACATCAATCGGCAGTATCAGAACGAGCAAAGCGACATTATCGTTGGAAACTTGCTGGTCATTCCGATCGGAAACAGCGTGATGTACTCAGAGTCCTTGTTCCTTCAGAGTCGAACGAGCGGCATTCAGGCAGTGCCAAGACTTTTCCGTGTGATCCTTGCTCTAAACAATAAAGTGGTGGTCGGGGAAACCTATGGCGCGGCACTCAAACAACTCTTCCAAGAGTCCGATACAAGTTCGATGGCGATGGCGGCACCTACCGGTAAGGCTGGTACGGAACCCTTGAATAAGCAAACCCTCGCAACCGCTAAGGCGGCGTTGGAGCTTTTCGACAAAGCCCAAGCGGCTCTGAAGAGCGGTGATTTCGCGAAGTACGGAGAGCTCCAAAGTGAGTTGCGTAAAGCACTCGCACAACTGGCAGCTAAGCCATAATTGTTGGCATGACGATTGGGATCGTTGGGCTTGGGTTGATTGGCGGTTCGATTGGCCTCGCACTTCGTGAGCCAGGTCGGAAAATCATCGGCTTCGACTCCGATCCCAAATCGGTTAAAACCGCAATCGACCGCTTCTGCATTGATTCGGAAGGAACCTTTGAAGAAGTGGCAAAGGCAGATGTCGTCTTCGTAGCGGTTCCGCCCTTGAAAGTAGTCTCCGTGCTCGAAGAGCTCCAAAAGCTCAAGGGACCCGATACCGTTTTCACTGATTGTACAAGCGTGAAATCGTCGGTTTCTGAGTGGGCTAAAACGACCCAATGTCCCGACTTTATAGTTGGACACCCTATGGCAGGGCACGAGAATTCGGGAGCAGCCTTTGCATCCGCGTGGATGTATCGAGGTGCGAAATGGATCCTGAGCCCCACGAAATGCACAAGCAAAGCTGCCTTGAGCAAGGTTGAGGCTTTGGTGAAAGCGATGGGCGCGATTCCAGTTCGAATGGACGCGACCCAGCACGATCATCAAGTTGCTACCTTGAGTCACCTTCCTCACGCCATTGCGGCTGCTCTCGTTCAGATGAGGGCTGAATTTGAAGGAGAAGACGTCTCCGGTGGATCTTGGAAAGATCTGACTCGTGTTGGCGGAGTAGATCCGAACTTGTGGACCCAGATATTTATGGAAAATCGAGTTGAGCTTTCCAAGTCGATACAGGACTTGGAGCAGCGGCTCGCTCAAATCCGGCAGCATCTCGATACGGGCAATAGTGCCGAGATAAAGAAATATTTGGAGCAATCAAGGAAAGCGAAGAAGGCTGATAAGTGATCACACTAAAGCGGACCAGACCCAATCGGTACCAACTCAGCAGAAAAAAGATATGACCTTAACTATCAATCCAGTCGTCACTCTCGAAGGAGAACTTCGGGGCCCGAGCGATAAATCGCTGACTCACCGCTCTTATATGTTTGCCGCGATCGCAAACGGCATTTCGGTGGTTCGAGATCCGCTTCGGGGTGAAGACTGTGAATCCACACTAAAATGCATGCAGCAGCTTGGTCTGACCCACGAGTGGCTGAGCGAAAGGGAAGTCCGGCTGACTCCGCCTATCAAATGGCTACAACCCTCTCAACCCCTAGACTGCGGCAATAGCGGCACCACGATGCGTCTGCTCAGCGGATTACTTGCTTCAAGAGAACTCGATGTCACCTTGATCGGAGATGCGTCCCTCTCGAAGCGCCCCATGAAGAGAATAGCGGTACCTCTACGACTGATGGGAGCCACGGTTGAAGGAGATACGCCTCCACTTCATATCGTTGGAGGAAACCTCAAAGGCATTCACTACGAAAGCCCGGTTGCCAGTGGCCAAATCAAGAGTTGCTGCCTACTTGCGGGTTTGGTTGCAAACGGTGTCACTACGGTAACCGAGCCAAGTTTGAGTCGCGATCACACGGAGCGAATGTTGCGTGCCATGGGAGCTCATTTGATTCGTAGCGGTGATGATGCAAGTACGGATTCTCATGATTCGATGTCGAGTCATCGATCACATTTGCCTCCATCAGTTAGCATCCATCCGACCGAACACCTTGAACCTTTTGAATTTCAGGTTCCTGCGGATATTAGTAGCGCTGCGTTCATGATGGTTGCCGCGGCAATCTTGCCAAACTCGCGACTCGTTCTTCGAGACTTAAGCGTCAATCCCACTCGAACCGGCATTTTTGATGTTTTCGAGCAATGTTCCATTCCGTTCGAAATGGGTGAATTGCGAAGCGAACTTGGTGAACCGGTGGCAGACGTGGTAATCGGCGCTCAACCTCATCTCCAGCCGTTCGTGATTGATGGCCCGTTGGTTCCTCGATTGATCGATGAAATTCCCGTCTTGGCCATTCTCGCGACCCAGTGTGAAGGCATTAGCGTCATTCGAGGAGCCAAAGAGCTTCGAGTGAAGGAGAGCGATCGCATAGAGCTTATGGCCAACGGTTTGCGAGCGATGGGGGCCAATGTTGAAACCTTCGAAGATGGCATGGAGATTTCCGGTCCGACCGCGCTCAAGGCAACTCGCATTGATGCTTGTCTCGATCATCGAATAGCTATGGCGTTTGCAATCGCGGGTCTCGTCGCCGAGGGCCAAACCGAAATCGAAGGGGCAGATGCTATTGCCACTAGCTATCCAAATTTTGAATCCGACTTAATGAGGCTCACCATTGTCTAAAGACATTTCTAAAATCGTTGTCGCTATTGATGGACCCGCTGGAGCAGGGAAGAGTACGGTCTCAAAGGCCCTGGCTCGGGATCTTCAGCTTAGCTATCTGGACACTGGTGCTATGTATCGCGCACTTGCCTTAAAGGCGAGTCGAGAGAACCTACGCTCAGACGCAGGTGAGGAAATCGGAAAGCTGATGGAAAACACCGAAATCACCTTTGGTACCGGAGATCCTCAACCAGTATTTCTCGACGGTGAAGATGTCACTTCGCTCATCCGAACTCCAGAAATTAGTGAAGCCGCAAGTGCGATCAGCGCTCATACCCCCGTCCGCAAGGCACTTGTTGCACGCCAGCAGAAGCTCGTGGCGATTGGAGGAGTAATTCTTGAAGGCAGAGATGCAACAACGGTGATTGCCCCAAATGCCGACGTCAAAGTTTTCTTGACCGCTTCCTTAGAAGAACGGGCTAAGCGACGTACGATTGAATTCGATCAGAAAGGGCAAGCATCCGATTTTCGAGAAGTTCGGCAGCAGATTCAGCTAAGAGATCATCGCGACATAACTCGCGATGACAGCCCTTTGACAGTGGCACCCGACGCCCACATTGTAGAAAGTGGGGGAGTGCCCGTCGAGCTCGTCGTTCAAAAGCTCAAAGAGCTTATCAACAACGTCGTGAATTAGCTTTGTGTCAATTCAGAGGACAATCTGATTAAGGCAGCGACGGTCAGGATCCCTTAACGGATAGCGTCTGCTGCTTTCGTCCTTTCTCAATAACTACGTGGGTTTCTGAAACTGAAACGAGCTTAAATCCTTTTCCGAAACTCGCTCCCTGGCGGATAACCATTTGACTGGAGCCGATCATCAGAATCGCGACTCCTTCACCGCCCGTCACTACGCCTTCCACAGATATGGAGTCAAAGTCGGTTGGTACCTTTGGAAGACTTGCGCTGCGTAGCGGAATTCCTCCGTCGCGAACAAGAGATTCTGCGCCATTAATTTGGCCTTTCATGGGTTCATAAAGTTGAGGTGCTTGCATCGTTGGATTGGAGGGTGATGGAGCGGCAATTGTGTCCTTGAAAGGATTGATAATCACGTTGGGTGTAGGAGGCGTGTAGTCAATAACTGGATCGGACTTCTTGTCCGAATTAGTCGTTGGGGCGGATCCAGTTACTCCCTGGGGATTGAGATAAACGGAAGAGCTTCCTGTTTGGGGAGTACTGTTGTCAGCCTTTGCTCGGAATCCTGCGAGGGCAAAAACAGCAACAACTAAACCAACTAGGCCGGCTGCCTTTGTTCGATCTTGAGGACGTAGAGACTGAATCACTTTATTCTCCGGGAGAGCCAAGACTAACCTTTGAGCGTCTTGCCTCTTCTATATATGTGTATCGGTCACGTTCGATTCAAAATTAACAGTTGAACCAGATATTTTTACGAGGCTTTGAATCCTTTTACAATTCACGCCATTTGGAACGTCAGCAAACCGAGACCCCGGGGGCGTCCGTAAATCTCAAACTGTAAAGCCTAGTTGGTTCGCTTCGAACCGACTAACTTGATTTGATCTGGAGACCGCTCGAAACCTTTTGATCTTTCTTAGGCACGACGTATCGCGTGACTTTCAAGGCTAGCGAAGTTGAATCGTTCGCCTCACGTGTCCAAACCAAGTTACTTAATGTTAAAAGCCGGTCAGACGTTTCTAGTGTGGAAATCATGGTCCGAATATTGCTGTAACTCCCTTGTAATAAAAGGTTCGCGGAGATCTTGACGATGCCCTTCATCAGCGGGTCTTCTTGCTGCCCCTTCTGGTTTCCTTCGCGGGGTTGCTCGGAGGAATCGCTAGTCCAAGAAGACACCTTCGTATTGCACTTGACCGCCATCGATCGAAGGCTTGTTACAAACGTGTATTCCTCAGTTGGACTGGCTTCAACAGTTGCGTATTTCTTTTCTTCCGGCAATGTTTCGATCAACTTTTGCTCTTGAAGTGCTTGCTGCGCCTCAATTCGAGCCTTATTACGATCCTCGCTGGCTTGGTTGAACGCACTATTCTCTCGGTAGATGAAAAATCCGGAAGTTGCTGTGCAAAGAATCGGGATGACCCAACCTAAAACTCTAAATCTTTCAAGACTCATTTCTTTGTTTCCTCGTGCATTCGAATCCGGTCGGAAGTAATTGTCTTCCCATGAAGTTCAAAACTAATCCCGGTGCCCTTTTCAGGAGCGACTTGTCGAAACCAATTGATATGTAGGTCCGTTAAAAGTGGACATTCCTGGAGTGTCTTGATCGTTACCAGCATGCTGGATTCGGATGCAGATTCTCCGTCAATAACAACTTGTTGGTTGGGAGAGACTGCCACTGAAGAAAGACCCGTGCCAGGACCAACGCTTCCTGCAATCGAGTCGAGAATCTCAGTAACCGGAATGCCGGTCTTTCGAAATGCTTTGTATTGATCTGCTTGGCGATGGCGATCTTCCACGACCGTATTGATTGCCTTCCGCACTTGAGAAGCCTGGGTGTTGGTCATCAATGCCTCTCGATCAAGTTGGGCGATTTGATTTTGGTAAAGCGCGCAACCGGCTACCCCCACGGCAACCGCTAAGGCAGACGTCAGAATCGAACCTCGGAAATTTCGGATCGATACAACCTTCTCTTCCGCGACGCGTTCGACCGAGTACAGATCGATTCTTGGAACACGGCTCAAAGATTGACCGTGCATGGCGAGCCCGAATGCAGTAGAGCAAACAATGTCGAACCGGTTTGTAAACGATGTTCCCGCAACCGGTCGGTCGAGTGAGCCAGAAAGTGGCCGAATCGGCTCGACAGTAAGTCCAAGTCTTGATGCTAACTCATCGGCCAGTGTTTCGAGTCGACCGTCATCGACGGCAATCAGAACTCGTTCACAGTCTGAGAGACTCGGATATTCGCGCTGATAGTAATAGAGAGTTCGATGGATTTCAGTCGTGAATGCTTCGAGCGATAGCCGGTTTAGATTAGAGGGTACGGACTTGGCTTCACTAGGTTCGTTGGCATACTCCTCGACTGATGGTCCCAAATAGGCAAAATCGTTGGAGGGCACGATGTCGCTTGTAATGACGCGAGATCCGATATCGATCCTTCGATAGGCAACGAGTTCCCCTTGGTGGACAACTGCAATATCGGTGTTGGCCGGGCCCACCATCAGACCAAAAAATGTTGTAAGCGATCCGGCTGTCTTCAACATCGAACGATACATTGCGTAGTGGGTTGGCTCGATGGCTTCGACAGTAAGTCCGGCCCCCTCGACAACTTGTCGGATACACAAAATCGCCGCGTGCTGAGTCGCAAAGACAGTGACTAATTCTGGTTTGGCTTTGTGAGAACTCGTGCCCATCCAAACTTCTGTCTGATCGCGCCAACCGTCACCAATCTCAAGCTGGCTCTGCTTACTCATTCGGATGTAAGCATGAGCTCCTTGGTCGCCGTGAGTCATGTTTAGATCCACGACTTCGCCACTGACAATCACCGCGAGTTCTTCATCGCAAACGGGAGGAACGTCAATCGTGCGCACATTCGTGCATTCCCCGGCGAGGCCAATCACCGCTCGCGTGCATTTGACGTCCATCGACTCAAGCAGGCTTTTCAGGGCTTCGGAGACTACTTCGGGTGCGATGATGTAGCCGTTTTGCATACTCCCTATCGGCATCGCAATTCTTCCCATTTTCTCGAGATCGGGTTGCGATTGGCGGGAGCGAAGTTGAATGACGCGAATTTCGCTCTCGTGGAATTCTATGCCGAGGATGGAGGAATCTTTTTTTCGCATGGACATGTGGCTTCCTATTCGTGTGCGAAGGTTAGTCGTGGACGAGGACCGGGGTTGAAATGAGAACCTGCACGCTGGATGCAAGGAGACTGATTGGGATTGCGCAGGTCTTGAGCTTTCACTAGAAGTTATATCGGTTGATTTCTTCGGAATTTTTAGGGCCTATTCCTCAAATTTATCTTGATTTGTCAAAAAAATTTAGAAATATTTTTGCAGAAAAGAATGGGACCCACGACAGCGAACTGTTGTTTCGCTTTCTTACGTGGATTGAATGTCGTCTGCAGACACACGCAAGCGCGCGAGTGCGGTACAACCGAATACAAGAATATGGGTGCGTTTTTTGGACCGAAGGATTGGGGCACGCTCTTAACCGCGATGCTAACGCCGTTTCATGAAGACGGCAGTGTTAACTACAGCGAAGCTGCTCGGCTTGCGAACTATCTCGTCGACGTGCAGAAAAACGACGGCTTAGTCGTAAACGGTACAACCGGCGAATCGCCAACACTTACTGAGGCCGAAAAACTTAAACTTCTTGAAGTCGTGCTTGAAACGGTTGGTGACCGAGCGGCGGTTGTATTTGGAGCGGGAAGCTATAACACCGCCGAATCGATTGAAATGACCCGTGAGGGTGAGAAGCGAGGTGCCCATGGCATCATGCTCGTCAACCCTTATTACAATCGACCTGGACAACAGGGCCTATACGCTCACTTCTCAACGATTGCTAAGGAAACGGGCCTTCCGGTGATGCTCTACAACATCATGCCTCGCAGCGCGATCAACCTTGAAACTCCAACTCTGCTAAGACTTGCCGAGATTCCAAATATTGTCGCCGTTAAGGAAGCAAGCGGCAGCATTCCTCAGATTACGGATGTTTGCGGTCAAGCACCAGATGGATTCCGAATTTACAGCGGTGACGATGGTTTGACCTTGCCAATTCTAAGTCTGGGTGGACACGGGATCGTAAGTGTTGCCGGACACGTGGTGGGCGACCGGATTAAGGAAATGCTGAACGCATTCCCAAGTGATCCCGTTAAAGCTCGCAAACTGCATCACGAGCTGATTCCAGTCTACAAGGCCCTTTTCTCGGCGCCGAGCCCAGTGCCAGTGAAATACGCGACCAGTCTGAAGGGGTTTGACTGCGAGTCGGTACGGCTTCCGCTGGTAGCGTTAACTGATGCCGAGAAAGCAGTTGTTTCGGGCGCTCTAGGCTAAAGATCGTCTGCTCATATTGGACCGATTTTCTTTGAGTTTAAGGACTCACATGCGGAAACTCGGTGTACTTTTGCCGATACCTGTATAGTGGCAGTAGAAGCTGACTCTTCGAACTCTAAGCTCACTCTTGAGGATCTCCTCTCTTTTGCGCATAAAGCGTAAGAGAGAGGAGTTTCCCAGACATCGAGTACTTGTGAGGTTCCCACACATGAAATCAGTTCTATCCGTTTATCTACGTCCGATAATCGCAGCAACAATGATGATGATTCTCTCGTCCCGCGGCTGGGCGATTAATCCGGCCGACGGAAACGCCTTGTTAATGCAAGCTCAGATTCAGCAGAGCCAAGGGCATTTTGAAACGGCGGGGGCGCTTTACGGGAAAGCAGCTGAAGCCTTTCGTGGTGAAGGAAAGAGTCCTCAACAATCTCAAGCACTGAAACAATCAGCCCTAATGTATGAAAAGGAGGCCGACAAGTTATTGAAGATCAAGACGCCAAGCCAGCGCCTTAATCCTGTCGCGCCTACCAAGAAAAACTCCAATCGCAGTCCAAGTCACGCTCAGCAGAAGAACAAGCAGCTACTGCCACCTAAATCGCGAGATAATTTACCAAACAAATCCACCGCATCGGGTGCACCAACAACTGAAACCATCGAGGCACTTATTGCCCAGATCTTTGAAAAGAAGCGCTCATTCGGTCCAGTCGTATCAGTATCCTTTCAATCTATTCAGATGATACGAGGAGCCCATCATGGTCAGGAATATAAGGATGGTGACATTGCACTGGCTTCAACTGTTTACACCTACAACGTAAAGTTCGCCGTTCGGAAAGACTACTCCACGCAATACGAGTCCTACAGGCAAGATTCCAATTATGCCTTGTACCTATTCCATGGTAAGTGGGATATTAGTGGCGTCGCCGGTGGAACCGGAGTTGGAAAGGTCAAGACTTTTAACAAGTAGCGGGATCGATTTCCATAGATACACTGGCTCGCCTTAGCTGGACGATAATCATTCTTCGCGAAGAAAGTCCGAAGGTCCGATTTAAATTGAACTCTCGGGCGCATCTAATACACTAACTCCAATAGGAAGTTAGCACTGAAAGGTGTTGACGTGAGGAGAATGTATGATTGGATTAATAGCAGCGGCCCTCTTGGCGTCTGGCCCGACTCAAACGGAGTTGACCATTTATAACCAAGGATTTGGCTTGGTGAAAGAAATTCGAGACCTGAATCTCAAGCAAGGACGACAACGAGTTGCCATCGAAGACGTCGCATCCTTGATCGATCCGACCAGTGTCAGCTTTCACAGCGTGACGAACAAGGATGCTTTTAGCATTCTGGAGCAGAATTATCAGTTCGACCTCATTAATCCGGTCGCGATCCTCAATAAGTCCGTCGGACAGAAAATAAGGTTCATTCGAACGATAGGAAATCAGAAAGATATTCTCACCGGTACGTTGTTAAGCGCACCGACCTCAATCGTCGCCAATCCGGGCGGAGGCAGCCAACAAACCTACAATGGCATGGTCATTCGCACGGACGACAACCGAATTGTCCTGGATCCCAGTGGGGAAGTCGAAGTTTCATCGGTGCCGGCGGGACTCATTAGCAAACCAACGCTCATGTGGGATCTCGAAGCCCAGCGAGCAGGCGATAACAAAGTTGAGCTGAGCTACATCAGTAACGGACTTAATTGGAATGCCGATTATGTGGTCACGCTCAATGGAGCGGGCAAAGGGGATATTCAAGGCTGGGTTACGCTCAGTAATACCAGTGGTGCTACCTGGGAAAACGCGAATCTCAAGCTGTTGGCCGGCGATGTACACACCGTTGATAACGTTCGTCGCTCGATGAAGTCGATGTCCGGCGGATTTGGTGGAGCAGGTCGTGGTGGATTTGTGGAAGAAACCCTTTTCGAGTACCACTTGTACACCCTTCAGCGCCCCGCCACCGTAAGGCAGAACGAAACGAAGCAGTTGTCACTCCTCCAAGGACAAGACGTTCCGATCGAGAAGAAGTTAATCGTTGACTCAATCGCGAATGCTTACTATCCAAGTGAAGGAGAAATTGGAACGGGTGACGTCAAACCGCAAGTTCGGTTGGAGTTTGTCAATAACAAGGAGAGCGGACTTGGCATGCCACTACCCAAAGGCAAGATGCGAGTCTATCAGCGTGATAAGTCGGGCTCGGTGCAATTACTCGGGGAAGATCAAATTGATCACACCCCTCGAAACGAGAGAGTTTCATTGGTCATTGGAAAGTCATTCGACGTCGTCTCAACACGGAAGAGAATGAGCTTCACGAAGATCAATGATCGTTTCTACCGAGAGACCTTCCAAATTGAACTAAGGAACCGAAAGGAAACTTCTGAAACCGTTAATGTTTTGGAGCGTCACTGGTGGGATTGGAAGATTGTGGAGAAGAGCCAGGAATTTGCGAAGCTTGATGCAAACACCGCTCTGTTTGTCGTGAATCTCAAGCCAAACGAAACGAAGAAGGTTGTCTACACGGTGGAGACGAAATGGTAGTTCTTTCCCACTTAATCACCGCCCTGGCACTTCAGACTCCCGCAACGTCGGCCGAAATCACGATTTATAATCAGGGTTTCGGGCTAATTAAGGAAGTACGTGAGCTTCAATTAAAGTCGGGAAGGCAATCGGTCGCCATCTCAGACGTTGCATCTCTGATTGATCCAACCAGCGTCAGTTTTCATAGCTTGACGCCAGGAAATCCATTTGAGGTCCTTGAACAGAACTATCAGTTCGACCTAATTAATCCTATCGCGATTCTCAATAAATCGGTGGGGCAGAAGATAAAGTTCTTCCGGACGGTTGGAATTGCTAAAGATGTCCTCTCAGGCACGCTCTTAAGCGCGCCAACTGCGGTTGTTTCAAATCCAAATGGCGGAAGCGAACAATCCTATAACGGCATGGTCATTCGAACCGATGACAATCGAATCGTATTGAATCCAGCCGGTGAAGTCCAAGTGATGTCTATTCCGCCCGGGTTGATCAGTCGGCCAACCTTGGCATGGGACGTAATTTCTCAAAGCGCAGGAAATCGATCCGTTGAATTGAGCTACATCAGCAATGGCCTGAACTGGAACGCCGATTATGTGATGACGCTCGACGGAACCGGAAATGCCGATGTCCAAGGTTGGGTGACTCTTAGCAACACGAGCGGAGCCTCATGGAAGAACGCCAAACTTAAGCTCCTTGCCGGCGATGTTCACACCGTGGAAGCACCGCAACCGACGGTCGTCTTCGCGAGTGCTTTTGACAAAGCAGACCAACTGAAGGCTCCCGGGTTTAAAGAAGAATCCCTGTTTGAATATCACCTTTACACTCTTCAGCGTCCAGCGGATGTGCTCAATAATGAGACCAAGCAAGTGACATTGCTTGAGGGGCAGGGTGTTCCGGTCACGAAGAAGTTGATCGTGGATTCGATCGTTAATTCTTATTATCCGAGCGAAGGCGAGATCGGTACTGGCGATATTAAGCCCCAGGTTCGAATTGAGTTTATGAACGACGAAAAGAGCAAGATGGGAATGCCCTTGCCCAAAGGTAAATTCCGTATTTACCAGCGAGATCAATCCGGCTCTGTGCAGTTATTAGGCGAAGATCAGATTGATCACACTCCAAGAAATGAGAAAGTTTCTTTGAACGTGGGCCGGTCGTTCGATGTCGTTTCAACTCGGCTACGAACGAACTTCACCCGACTCTCGAACCAATCGGTTCGTGAGACGTTCACGATTGAACTTCGCAATCGTAAAGAAACGGCCGAGACCGTGAATGTTCTAGAACGTCACTGGGGAGATTGGAAAGTTACCGAACACAATTTGGATTTCACCAAAGAAGACAGCAACACCATGCAGTTCATCGTTCCGCTTAAACCAAACGAGGTGAAGAAGATTACGTATACCGTCGAAACGAAGTGGTAGAGGGCGTCCTTAGTCCACAGAAATGCTTGGAGTTAGAAGCTTTCCGGGCAGTTTGATATTGTCGGCAGAAGGATGTATCTCGCGAATGCTCGTAGACCGGGGATGGTTCTTGCCCCGGTTTTGCTTCCAATGGGCGAAACTTGGTAAGGCGAATGACCGAGCGTTATTTCGTTTGAAATACGGTGACCCTTCGTAGTCAGGATTCGAGCTTTACGAGCAAAACCGCGGCACAACCCATCCACGGTCTACAAATGATTGAGAAAGGGATTCATTCAGGACGGTTTGATATTCTCGTCCGAAGAAACCAATGAGTTGATCTAATCTATTTGCCTACAGTAGCCGTTCCGCTGTTTGGCAGACTCGCATTGATTAGCCCCACAAACGATTGGAATTGAGCGAGTGCAGGGCGATGCTTGCCTTCTTTATCGAGAAGATTGAGCGGGCTATCGCCATTTTTCGAGAAATCGGAGAGGATCGCGCCAGCGTATCCCTGTTTCATCGCCGAGTCAAGGAAGGCCATATCCGTCTTTGTCTGCAGTTCAGCATCGGAAGTCTTTGAAGACTGGCCGCATGCTCCAATGAGAACGGGGCGATCCAGTTTGAGCTCCCTAGCGGGGGGAAGCACGCCCTTATCGTCAAACATGTGGACATCAAAAAAGTCCAGGCCGAGCTTGCTGAACTTGCCAGATTTAACGTTGTCGGTTTCGTGCAACCCCGAGCTTGCGCTGACCAATCTTTGAGGATCGACTGATTTTACGACGTCAAGGGTGGATTTCAAGAACGTCCTCGCTTGGTCCCACGAGATACCCTTGTCGGTCTTGTTTCCGTCCTTGCCCGAAATCTGAGATTCTATTTCTCCGAAGAGATCGATTGCAAAAACGCTCGATCTGCCTTTAAGCTTGGCAACCAAAGGTGTGATTGCTTTCTTAAGGAAAGCATTCTTTGCATTAACATCCGTAAGAGGATTCTTCGCGATCGCAGATTCAGACCACGAATCGAGTAGGCAAACGTAGACTTGCATTTTGCTAGCTTCTGCCTTGTCCAGCAGATCCGACAGATTCTTTTGAAAGGCGTCGTCGAGCCCGCTAACAAGTCCGCCGGAATCTAGTTTGAGACCGTTTAGTTTCTGGAAAAGGCGAATTCGAATAACGTTTGATCCGACTCCCGCCATATCCTGCATGGTGGACGCTACGAGCTTAGAGCTGTAACCGGGTTCGGCTTCGCCGAGGAGGGGGCTTTTACCCAACTCACGATCGGGCTGCCCTGTAAAGCTGGAAACATTAAAACCCGCTACGAAGCCTTGTCGACCATTTTGGAGCGGGAGAAGCTTTGAACCCAGTGTCGCCGCACCGAATGACGTTGCCGAGGGTACCGTTGAATTATCCAGCGAACGAGATCCGTTTCCGGAGTTGTAGCCAGACATATCGCCCGTCTGCGTCCCTCCGCACCCGGTAAGAGTGAGCCCCAATCCTATCGTGACGGGAACGACCGCTTTCATCGTGAATCTCATGTGTATTTAGCCTAACCCAAAATGAAGGGTGTTTGTGCCCAATCATTTGCATCTGCCCCCGAAACAATAGACGAGTGGTAGTAGGACAAGGTTCTTTTTTGGTAAGTTCCTTATGCCCACTTATTAACCATGATCTATGCAATCGGTGATATCCATGGCCACCTTTCCAAGCTGGAATTGCTTCTACACAAGTTAATTCACCATGGGATGCGCAATGACGACACTTTGGTTTTTATAGGTGATTATATTGACCGGGGCCCCGAAACAGCAGGTGTGATCGACCTACTTATAAAATTGCAAGCTAGCCGACCCAACACAGTTTTCCTTCGATGAAACCACGAGCAGCTTATGCTCGATGCCAGGCAAAGATTTGAGCCTGAGTTTGATTCAAATAATCCGGTTGGAACTTGCGAATTGGGTATGCATTGGTTTCCGAACGGTGGAATTGAAACACTACGTTCTTACGGCGAGCTTAAGGGTCGGCATTGGTCGAAGATCATTCCTGAGTCGCACTGGAATTTTGTTCTGAACACCCAATTGGAATACGAAGAAGCTCATTATCTTTTTGTCCACGCTGGAATTGTTCCACCTGGCCTCTATTGGAGGTTTGGCGTCTACGAGGCCGATCCGCGACTCTGGATCCGAGATGAATTTATCCGTTCCCGCTCAGACTTCGGTGGCCGTGTCGTCGTCTACGGTCACACCCCAAGTTCCAGCGGCCTGCCGGTCATCCAAGCCAACAAACTAGGCATCGACACCGGCGCCGGCTTCGGCGGTCCGCTGACCGCCGTGGGATTGAAGAGTAAATACGACCCTCGCGACTTGCTAATTATTCAGGTGAAGTAATGTGGGCTATTTCAGACTTGACTGGAGCATCCAACGACCCAAAGGATCGTGCCAAGCTTGAAGCAGAAGGTATCTTCAATTATTAACAACATTCGGTAGGTATGCCGAACAGGCGGATACACTTACTAAAGAGGAGGCCGAACGGAAATGAATGAAGCAGACTATCTCAGTTTTATCGTTGACCGTATGCGGAGATGCTTCGATGTAAAAAAGATCATTCTATTCGGCTCCCGGTCAAAGGGCACTGCCAGTATCGACAGCGATTTTGATGTGCTCGTGATTGCTGAAACGAATATCCCGTTCATTAAGAGACAGGGGCTAGCGATGGTAGCGCTGGGCAAACACGAATACCCTGTCGATCTTTTGGTTTATACGCCAATGGAAGCTGAATTGGCCGCAACCGTTCTTGGCTCCGCTGTCTATTGGGCAGAAAAAGAAGGCAAGGTCTATCTTGCTTGACTCAGCAACACAAGACTGGATTGACAAAGCCATTGAGGACGAACAAGTAATTTCTCTGATTACCGGAAATAAGGGGCCGTGGGGTTTAGCAGCCTTTCATATTCAGCAAGCAGCCTAAAAATATCTCAAGGCATTTCTTGTCAAACATAAGGTAGCTCCTCCCAGAACACATGATCGCTCCCAGTTAATTGAGCTTATCGTAGGAGTTAATCTGCCCGAGCTAGTAGTTGACGCGATGGCAAGGACAGGTTCATTCGCCTGGCTCACAAGATAGCGAGCTTGACGTTTTAGAGGTGCTGGATGATCTTGAGCGGGTCAAATCTTGGATAATTCCGAATTTATGAGCTGAGTAGATGTGATTACTCCGGCGGCCACATGTTTGTAAGGGAACCACCGGCGGTTTCAATCAGCTGGGATTGATGCCAACCAATCCAGCTTCAAAATATGACGATCAGCTGTCATAAGTGGTAGGTTCTGTTGGACTGCAGTCCCAGCAATCAGTCTGTCAAATGGGTCAGCGTGCTCGAATTTGAGGGTCCGGCTTCTAATCACGATCTCCTCGGACACCGGGATCCTTATTACCTTTGATGACTTCATCCATCTTCGAACGAGCGCTTCGGGCTCGTATTGGCTGGCAAGCCGCCCCTTCTCTACTGCCACCATGGTTTCGTAAATGGAAACTGTGCTAATTGCGATTCGCGGGGAGCTTTGCAGTCGCTCTTTGGCAGAAAGCGAAAGTCTATCGGAGTCCATATGAAACCAAATCCACACATGAGTATCAATCAGAATCACGCAAGGTCTCCCCAATCTTCGGGCGAGATAATTGGCCCCACAATGTCTCCGACGATTACCGCGTCGCCCTTGAATTCGTCGAATATCTGTTCGGAATGGAGTTCGTCGACTCGTACCAGCTGTGCAATGGGTCGTCCTCTTTTCGTAATCTGAACGGTCTCGCCTGAAATCCGTACCTGTTCAAGCAATTTCAGAGCATTGTGTTTATATTCCGTTGCACTGACCTGAATCATATGTCCATTATACATGGCCATATTTCTTTGAGAGCAAATACACATCAGCACGCAACGGGTGCCAAGGAACGTAAAGGTGGGTGTTGAAACTTGACGACCTTGGTGTGATGCACAATTTTTAGCTTATGGATCTACAATCACACGGGAACTAAATGAGTTCAGACAGTACGATCGCGATATTTGTGGGTGACTTTAAGGCGCTCGTTTTGGAGCTTCGAGAAGCGAAAGTTTTCGATGAAACCTTTCACTTTCCAGATATCGAGGCGGCAATTGAATGCCTTGCAACTCTGAAGGCCGGGGATTTATTCGTCATGGGTTTCTTCGTTCGACCATCGTCAGTTTCAAATGGAGGAGGGACGTTGGCGGAAAAGCTAGGCTTGTTGTCGCCAGAAAAAGACTGGTCTATGCATTCATTTGAGTACGTTCCTGAGATTCGAAGAATCGTGCCGAGTGCTAGGGTTTGGATAGCAACGGCACAATACGACGATTTGTCCGACTTCCAACTTTGGAACGATAAATTGGGAGTGGAAATGGTTCCTGCACCTCTTTCGCTAGAATTCGTCGTCTCTAAACTGTAAAGGGTGAATTCATTACCGCGACCCTGGAAGTGGGTCTAGTATCAGGTTGTGACTTCGAATTAGGTCCAGTGGTAAGATTCGACATGTTGAACAACCAAAGTCAAGAAGAGCTTTTATCTCTCTATACGCGGGCGTTCCGCGAGTTTGGAACACGGGCTCTATGGAACATGCGCCCCGTGCAAGAACCTGCAGAAGCTGATGCTTTAGCTATCACACGCGCTCTCCGCACACACGCAGGGATGGATGGTCGTCGCCTAGCCGAACGGATCGAAGAGCTGTGCCGTGCCACTCACTAAATTCCAATCGCAAGTGCTTGGCCTCCTGGCTGCGAAGCGGGACCTCAACAGCTTTATTGCAGGAGGAATTGCTCTCAATCGAGAGGGCCCGCGCTATTCGCGCGACGTCGATATCTTTCACGATTCTGAAGAGCGACTTGAAATTGCTGCGAATGCTGATGCTGAAATCCTAACTAGAGCAGGAATGAAATTTACTTGGACACAGATCCTAACAGGGAAACGAGAAGCTGAAGTTGAGAGACTCAATGATCGACTTCGACTTGAATGGGTTCACGATAGCGCTTTTCGATTCTTTCCCGCGCAACGCGATGAACTGTTTGGATATGTCTTGCATCCTGCCGACCTAGCAACTAACAAGGCTTCAGCAGCGGCCGACCGCAGGGAACCTCGCGACATCATTGATCTTCTAACGATTCACGAGCACATCCTTCCCCTTGGTGCAACGATCACCGCCGCGGTTGGCCGATTTCCAGGTCAATCGCCCGAGGAAATGCTTTCGGATATCAAACGCCACAGCCGTTTCACAGCGGAGGACTTCAGGGTTCTTTCGGTTGAAGAGCCGATAGATGTAGCGGACGTCCACAACCGGATCAGAAGGATGCTAGATAAGGCGGAAATGTTCATCAGCAACATCCCCAGTCATGCGGTAGGCATGCTCTTCCTCGACGGAGGGCTGCCGACGGAGCCAGACATCAATCGTTTAGGCCTGTATGAGCACCGTATCGGTGCAGTGGGCGGCGTTTGGCCATCGTCACCAGATATCTCGCGGGCAATGCTGGAGAACTACGGCCAAGGCAATCACTGAACGGACAACGAGGCTCCAATGGAATGATGGTCGAAGCATCAAAATAAGTTAAATGAGGCTCAGCGGATTTCCGCAACCAATGCTTGCGACACATAGCAATAGGTATGTGTTTGGGGCAACCGTCTGGGTGGAACTATGAAGCGAATATTAATCGTTGAGAACGACAAGTCGGCAAGATTGCATCTTGTAAACACCTTTGAACAATCGTGCTTTGAAATTGAGATTGTCCAAAACGTGGAAACGGCTCGTGAGTCGCTGTCCCGGGAGCATCCGATAAGCTTGTGCATTCTTCCTGCTCTAATGGTCGGTGGGACTGTGGGCGATGTATTTAGCGGATTGCCACAGTCAGTTCTTTCCCAAACTATCTTTGCTGTGATGAGTGCATTTCCATCACTCGCTAAGGCTCAATTGGAACTTGAGTTTGTGAAAGTGCACTGGTTGCATCGTCCGCTTCAGGACGATGAATTAGCGAAGATGTTGAAACTAATATCGGAAGCTTAAGAGGAAGCAACCAGGACTATCTCTAGTGCTCAAGCTTCACGCCAAGGTCGCAAGGGAACGCAAAGTCAGGATTCTCCCTTCGCGAAACTTTGCGACCTTTGCGTGAGGACTAGTCTCGGATACCGGTAGCGTCCAACGTGTGACCAACATTTCGCAGGTGGTGCTCAAGGCTGAAGATCTCCTCAAGCTGCTCTGCGGTAAGTCGCTCGATGACTTCGGGGTCTTGAGAGACAACTGACTTGAAATCCGAGCCATCCCAAGCCTTAGCAGCATTACGCTGGGCCACTTTGTAAGCCGCTTCTCGTGTCATGCCGGCATGGATCAGTGAGATCATCACGTGCTCGCTGAAAACTAAGTCTCCTCGAGTTCGCAGGTTCTTCTCCATGGTCTCGGGGAAGACTTGAAGTCCGCTCAGAATTCGCGTCAGGCTCTTCAGCATGAAGTCGGCGAGGTTGCATGAGTCAGGGAAGACAATTCGCTCGAGCGAAGAGTTCGTCAGGTCGCGCTCGTGCCACGTTGCAACACTCTCAAGCATTGCGTGAGCATTTGCGCGGAGGAGTCGAGCCAAGCCGCAGATCGTCTCGGAGTTCCAAGGGTTCCTCTTGTGAGGCATCGCGCTGCTTCCTGTTTGTCCGGCGGCAAATGCCTCTTGAACTTCAAGAATCTCCGTTCGCTGAAGATTACGAAGCTCGGTTGCGATCCGCTCCAATCCTGCTCCGAGAAGTGCCAACGCATTTAAGAAATTCGCGTGACGATCTCGGTTGATAATTTGGGTGGTTGCTGGATCAGGTGACAAACCAAGTTTTGCGCAGACGATTGCTTCCATCTCAGGCGAAGTGATCGCATGGACACCGACCGCTCCCGATACCTTTCCAACTGACACATCGGCTTTGGCTTGCTTAAGGCGCTCGATATTGCGCGTCAACTCGGCGTACCAATTAGCGCACTTGAAGCCAAAAGTGATTGGCTCGGCATGAATTCCGTGGGTCCGTCCTATCTCGACGGTGTGCTCGTGTTCGAGCGCTAACCGTTTGATTTCAACAGAAAGCTTCGTGGCACTTTCGATGAGTACGTCACAGGAATTGCGGAGCATCATTCCAAGTGCGGTGTCAATAACGTCGTAGCTCGTTACACCTAGGTGAATGAATCGACCGCTCTCACCGACATTCTCAGCCAAGTTACGAACAAAAGCCATGAGATCGTGGCGTGTCTCGAGTTCGATCTCATCGCAACGCTCCAAGTCAAATGTTGACTTAGTCTGGATATCGGTCAAAGCGCTTGCTGGGATTGCCCCAAGTTCGACATGAGCTTCAACGATTGCGATTTCTACCTCTCGCCATACTTCGTATTTAGCTTGTCGCGACCAAATACCATTCATCGAGGGGGTTGTATATCGTTCAATCATCGGGTCTTAAAGGGTACCTCCTTCGTCCATTGTGCTTCACACATTGGACGCAGAACTCAGTCCGGTATACACTGGAGCTACCATGCCGTACGCTCACCTAGTTAAACCAGGCTCCTCCGTAAAGATAAAAGATTTCGATCCTGGCGAACACGGCGGCTTAGAAAAAGAAGAGGCTGATTTTCGTCGTCACGAAATGGGTCAGAAAGTGGAGCAGCTACAAGAACTGATGTATGCCGCCAACATGAATTCGCTTCTACTTGTGCTCCAAGGATCTGACACCAGTGGCAAAGATGGAGCGATCAAGGGCATTCTGCAGTATGTAAACGTTCAAAGCTGTCGAGTGGCGAGCTTCAAGCAACCCACTCACCTCGAGCAATCTCACGATTTCCTGTGGCGCGTACACCAACAGGCGCCTGCCGCAGGAGGAATGACGATTTTCAACCGTTCACATTACGAAGACGTTCTGGTGGTTCGAGTTCATGACTTGGTCCCGAAAGACGTTTGGAAGAAGCGATACGATCAGATCAATCAGTTCGAAGAACTTCTCACTGACTCGGGAACGATCATTCTGAAATTCTTCCTGAATATCAGCAAGGAAGAGCAGGAAAGGCGACTTTTAGACCGCGAAGCAGACACGGATAAGTCGTGGAAACTGTCAGTTGGCGACTGGAAAGAACGAGAACTCTGGAAGGAATATCACAAAGCCTATGCCGATGCGATCGAAAAGTGTAGCACCGCTAAGGCGCCTTGGCACATCGTTCCGGCGAACCATAAGTGGTATCGCGACCTCGCGATCATGGAAGCCATAGAGGGCGCGCTCAAACCATACAAGTCCATATGGCACGACCACCTAAAAGAAATAGGCGTGGAAGCGAAAGGCGAGCTCGAGAAGTATCGAGCTGCCATGAAAGCAAAGAAGTGAGATTCAGCGATTTAGACTTCTGAACCGCAGCTCCTGCGTAAGGCCAACGCAGGAGCTCATTTGATCACTTTAATGAGAAGGCTGAACGTAGGAGAAAGTATCGGCTGTTTCATAAACACCCGGGCTCGTTCTTGCTTTAAAAGTGATCGTCACCTTCGCGCCGTCAATCTCAACCACGGCGTAGCCGTACTTGCTTTCGATATGGCTCAATTTGTCGATCTTCCAATCGCTGACGTTTCCGAGGTCGTCGGAGCCGTGGACGAGGGGTGCCCCGGCAGTTCCAATTACGAATTGGTGGAATGCGCTGTCCGGTGTTCCACCAGGAGCCGTGGCGACGCGGTGATCGTAGAGATGGTCGTGACCAAAGAAGGCAATATGGCTGCCTGCCGCCAACAGACTCTTGATCAATGTGTCGCGTGAAGCAGGATCAACTTCAAGGCCATCGTCATGGTTGCCGCTTCGGAATGCCATCTTGTGAGAAAAGATGAAAACATGTTGTTCGGTCTTTTTCTTGAGGACATCATCGAGCCAGTTTTGATTGACCTCTAGTTTCGAGCTTTGAAATTCGTCTAGCCCAATGAAGAGTGCATTGTGATGGCTAACTGTGAAGCTCATGCCTTCTTCACCTTTAGGGCCATTTGAAGGGAGGGCATATCGCCCGACGAACATCTTTCGCCAGACTGCTTCCGGATGAGGCACATGCATTTCATGGTTGCCGCGAATGTTGTAGACCTCAATTCCTGCGTCATAGACCGGTTTCATAATTTCGAACCAAGTCGTTAATTGCGATTCCATTTCTTCGTCGGTCTTAGGGCCTGCAATAAGGTCTCCCGAGAAAAGCAGGAGGTCAGGCTTCTCGGCGACGATTGCTCTAGAAAGCTCGCCCATGATAAGGGTGTTGACGCCATTGTGGTCTTCGGGACGATTCTTTCCTGACCGACCATCTCCGGTGACGATGAACTTCCAAGAATCTGCGCAAGCCGATTGAGCTAGCGTCCCTACGATCAAGGAAGCGAGAACCAATAGTGGTGCCTTCATGTACCACTGTTTACGCCCTCAACGTTATCTGAAGGTTAAGCTGAGTTACCCAAAAAAGCGTGTGAGCGAGTCCCCAAGGGCCTTGGCAGTGTAATTCACGAGTGGAATACTTCGGTCGTAATTCATGCGTGTGGGGCCCACCAGTGCGATGACGCCAGCTTCCTGCCCGCCAATGTAGAAGCTGTTTCGAACGACCGACAGCTGTTGCATGCTGGAATGCCTATTCTCTCGACCGATGGTCACGGGACGGTTGCGTTCCGATGGAGCGACTGCTTCGAACAACACGTCCGAGTCGGTCAACTCTTCTAGAAGATCGTGAAGGGAAGTGAGGTCTCGCTGGAATTCAGGCTGTCCAAACATGAATTCTTCACCTTCTGTGATCAAAACTCCTCGCGTCAGTTCGCGTGAAATCGACCGGATGCTTGTCCACAAGGTCGCTAGCAACTTGTCCATCGCGGCATTTCCCGAACCGATCGGTGTTTTTGTACGGGTCAACGTGCGAAGGTCTTTGCCGACTAAAGAAGTGGGAAGAATTTCGTTTGCCTTTCCCACATCTTCAAGCGTTAGGCCCGCCGGAACTTCGATCATCCTGTTTTCAACATGTCCGTTGCTAAGAACTAAAACAAGCAGAGCCTTGGTTGGACCTAAAGCGCTGACAACAGCATTGCGTATCGTTACATTGCTGTCTCGAACGGTCGTTGCGACGCCAAGCAAGTGCGTGACGCGGCTCAGAGCACGGATGGTGTCTCGGAGCATGCTCTGCAGTGCATCACCTTCCGCAACCGCATTTTTAACGCGGTTTCGACTCAGTTCATCGATCTCGCGAGTAACGATGAGGTGATCGACATAATAGCGATATCCAGCGTCACTTGGAATCCGGCCCGCGCTTGTGTGGGGTTGCTCCAGGAAGCCAAGGTCGGACATCTCGGCCATTTCATTACGCACCGTTGCGGACTTCACGCCCAGCTGGTATTTCTGAACAAGGGCCTCGCTGCCAATCGGCTCAGCGGCCGTCACATACTCAATAATGATTGCCTGAAGGATCGTCTGCTTTCTAGGATCAAGTTCAGCCATCTACTTATGATTTTACGCTGAACGGCTCGATTTATCTACGCAAGGTGTATGCTCGGGACCGATGCAAGCAGATTTTGGTGAAGATGGCTTGATCAAATTGGGAGTTGCGGGGGCTCTTGCGCGAGAATATTCCGCCGATGCAAAAGCCTTTCTCGGATTTTTTGCGTCTGCGATGCAAAATGCACTCGGAGACGAAGTTGAGGTTACCTATCGAGGAGGCTTTCTCACTAAAAAAACGGTTCAGTCGGTGAGCTTATTGGGGGGCGAGAATCGATTCATTTTGGAAGATCCCGGTAAAGGACCTCTTCAAGCCAAAATGGTGCATACCGTGCGAGGAATTGCGCTCAAGACTCAATTAATTGATATTGAAACATGGCTTTCTCTCATCTCAGACGTAATTGAGGCAAAGGCTCAAACGCAAGCAGCGACTGCACGATCGCTCAAGGGCATTTTAGGTTTGGAATAGCATGCAGTCTCCATGGATCGCGACTGTTGACTCTCGGGAACTTTCGACTTTACTTGGTCTCGGCATCGAACCAGTCAGGCAAGTTTTTGGTGCTTCGGTGCGTGCAATCTCACTCACTTCCTTCCCGATTACGACGTGTCTGGTTCAGATCGAGATGGATGCCTACTACCAAATGTTGGACGAATGCCTTCAGGCCGTTCATGCAGAAGCGGAGCGGCTTTCGGCAAACGGCGTAGTTGATTGCCAGCTCACTTATGAAACGACTTTAGAAGGAGCACCGGCCGGATATCGATTGCTGCGAATGCAGATGATCGGCACTGGGGTCCTTGATGAAAGGAATCTCTCAAGCCAACGTTATGTTGCGGCATGCACGGCAACCGAGCTCCTGGGCTTGCATCGAGCAGGATTTCAACCATGCGGACTCGCGGTCGGCCACTGTTCTTTTTACCAAGTCGCGTGGCGCCAAAAGCCAAAACGGGGTCCGTTGGGGTCGTGGATGAACGAAGAAGTAGCTGAACTTACTCAGGGGCCGTATACGGCTCGTGAAATTGCGATGTCGAGGATGACGGACATGGCTCAAAAATGCGGTGGCGTTGGGATCGTCGCCGTGAAATACCAATCTTCGGTCATTCCTTCGGGATCGTTAGTCGATGGAACCATGGCCGCCGTCTGTCGAATGTCGATGATCGGAACGGCAATTCGTCGCAACCCGAAATCTGACTCGGAAGTATCCATATCGTTGGCCGTTAAGGTCAACTAGGAATAAAGAAATGCCCTACGTACAAGGTTCGTTTGAAGGTCTTCCCGACGCTGCAAGGCGTCGCTTAACAGAAATGCGCGGCGGAGAAGGAAAGAAAGGGCTCTTTACCAGCGACCTTTCGGTAAATGAGTTCCTGCTTTGCCAGGAAGCTTCCTTTGATCCGGTTGGCTTGGTAATGGGATCGTCCATCTATCACATTGGATTCCAGGCCCAGAAGTTCTATCAAAATCAAGAGCTTGAAGTGTTGACTCAGGCAATGTATGAGGCCAGGGAGTTGGCTATGACGCGTATGGAGGAGGAGGCAGACGTCCTTGGTGCAGATGGCATAGTCGGTGTTCGGCTCGAAGTTACTCGCTACGAATGGGGTGCCTCAATGGCGGAATTTATGGCCGTCGGTACCGCGATTAAGCATCGTGGAGGCGGAAACTATCGGACATTGGACAACCGTCCGTTCACATCGGACCTTAGCGGTCAAGACTTTTGGACACTTCTCAAAGCAGGTTATCAGCCTCTGTCACTTGTCATGGGAACCTGTGTCTATCACGTAGCGCATCAAGGGGTGATGCAGGCGATGAAGCAAGTTGGTCGGAACATTGAAATGCCTAACTACACGCAGGCACTTTACGACGCACGCGAGTTGGCACTTTCCCGAATGCAAGCGGAAGCCGAAAGGGAGGGCGCTGCCGGGATTGTCGGTGCCCAAGTGCGCGAAAACAGCCACGGCTGGGACAGCCATGTGATCGAATACTTTGCTGTTGGAACGGCAGTCAAGCCAATTCCAGGAACCAACCCGGTCCCTGAACCTACATTGACTCTGTCGTTGAACGACTAAGTTAGCCTGCCAACTGGCAGGCGGTGCTACCGGAAGAAGTTGACAGTGGTTGTAATGCCCGAGCTGGTTTTGGTAACGGACAGAGTTCTCTGGGCCTTGTTAATCACATAGACTTGAGGAAATCCAAATTCTTTACCGTTCTCCATTCGCTGAAGGGAAACCGTTGTGCCGTTTGTGCTCCAAACTCCTCGAACGAGGGGAGTCATTTTAGGTGCTCCAGCGGTTGCCAGGCTATAGGTCTTGTTGTCCTTAAGAGTCAGGGTCAGTGTATCGGCCTGAATTTGATTGAGGGCCTTTAACCGAGCAGTATTCTGGTGAGGATTCTTGAGCTTAGGCAAGCTCGACATATCAAACTGAATTTTTCCGTGCCATGTACCGGTCACGCTGTCGGTTGCAAAGGATGCTCCGGCTAGGATGACCATACCAAAAACAACGCTGCCAGCCTTCATCAAGTAGTTCACCCTACAGGTATACCCCTCGACGAAGGCTGGCAGTCTCCAGAACGGCTTAGAATTTCTTAGCGAGTGAAGGTAACTCGAACTGCATCCTTCTGGTGGGTTCGAGGATCTTCTTGGCTCATCACAAATGCTTTGCCATTTGGCGAGAGGACAAATACGTCTGGCTTGCCTTGGATTTTTCCGTTAACAGTTGTGGACATGGTCAGGGTTTTCCCGGTGAGTGTCCATGAGCCTGTTCGGCTTGGGCCACCGATCGTCGACTCTGTAAACGTGTGGTCAGGCTTAATGGTGAGGTTGATGACGGTTTGCTGTACCTTAGAAATCATTCCCATCATTTTTGTATGAGCCGACGCATTTGGAGCCTTTGAGATCTTGGCGGTGTCGATTCTGACTCGTCCTTTCCAATTACCCGTGATGTCGCCTGCCATTGCAGAAGCTGCGAAAGCGGAGAGCGCACAAACGAGAACGCTAACCTTTATAAATTGGTTCATGAGTTTTTATACCCCTCACCAAAGGTTAGCGTTCCGTCAACTTGAAGTTTTAATGGTATTACGACCTATTTTTCTTTAGCACCCGCTTTAATCCAGCTAGCAATTGTTGCTAGGTCAGCATCTGAGAGGGAACCGCGAGGAGGCATGAGTGGTTTGCCTGCGCCCTTGAGGAACGCGGTCAACCGGCTACCATCGGGATCACCAGCCGTGATTTCTGAACCACCCCGGCCACCAGCCATAGCGCCTGCATAGGACGACAAATCGAGGCCCGATCGAGGATTGTTAGAATTGTGGCAACCAGCACAATTGGTCTGGAAGATGGGAGCGACTTTATCCCAAGCGACGGTAGCCACCGCACTTGGATCGACTTTCTTCGCGCCTTCAGGAACTGAAAAGTTGAAATCAGCATCTGCGGGAGCGTCATTCGATAGTGTCAGCTCTTTAGCCATCATGATGAGCTGTTTGTCTTCACCAGTCTTAAGCGAAATTCCGCGAGCCACACCCAATGTGTTGTCAATGAACAACGTTGCGGTTCTCTCTGGCTTACCTGGGAGGACGAGTGCGACCTCGGTGACTGCCTTCCCCTTGATGATGCGAGCGGAACCGACTTTAATCCCGGTTACATCCTTGAATGGCTCTTTTGTGAAGAAGGCAACCCAAGGTAGGACAGCATCCTTCTTGAGGAAGGTCTTCAGGTCAGCTTCCGTTTGAGCAGTTTGGGTGTAAGAGTTGTCAGCCTTCTTGAAATCCCAAACGGTTGTTCCATTTGCAACGAGTGTTTGGTCAGGAGTTTCGAGCTTGAACTTGCCCTCTTTACCTAGCTTGAGTTTGTATTCCACTGGTCCGCCGCCAGGGAGGTTCTGGACGGTGTACTGAACATCGATGGATTTCGCTGTCTGAAGTTGCTTTGTATGCTTTTCGAGCAGCGAGTCACCCGACCCGGTTTGAGTGGTAATGACGGCACCAAGAATGCCTGTTAATCCGATAAGGAAAGGAATTTTCATAATTCGACCCGGAAAGCGCTGGAGGCGCAAAGAATATGATGCGGGACAACCCTGTTTCGTTTCCTAAGAATTCGTTAATCTTAGGTCCCGTAAACAGAAGAGTGGAAAGCCGGAAGACCTTCCACTCTTTCTTATGTTACCAAGACAATGGCCGTTGCTTTACTTGTCGTTGGTGACTTTAACGTTCTTTTGAATCGCAGCCTGAGCAGCCGCGAGTCGAGCGATAGGCACTCGGAACGGTGAGCAGCTAACGTAGTCCAATCCGATTTCTTGGCAGAAGAAGATCGATTCGGGGTCGCCGCCATGCTCGCCGCAGATTCCACACTTCATGCCTGGGCGTGAAGCTCGTCCTTCGTCAACCGCCATTCGCATCAAGCGACCAACGCCAACCGTGTCGAGAGTCTCAAATGGGTTGCGAGTCAGAATCTTCTGATCCACATACTTGCCCAAGAACTTGCTCTCAGCGTCGTCTCGGCTGAAGCCGAACGATGTTTGAGTAAGGTCGTTGGTTCCGAAGGAGAAGAACTGAGCGTACTGAGCAATTTCTCCCGCGGTGAGAGCGGCACGAGGAATTTCGATCATCGTTCCGAATGAGTAAGGAATTTCCACGCCTTGCTCAGCAACGATCTTCTTTGCTTCCGCTTCAAGCTGATTTTGAACCACTCGAAGCTCGTTGACCGTGCTTACGAGGGGAATCATAATCTCAGGATAGACCTGCTTGCCTTCCTTGATCAGCTTTGCGGCTGCCTGAAGGATGGCGCGAGTTTGCATAACGACCAAGCCTGGGAAGACGATCGAGAGTCGAACGCCTCGAAGACCGAGCATTGGGTTCGATTCCTTCATGCTTTCAACTTCGTGAAGCATCTTCATCTTCTCAGCCAACTGCTCATCAAGACCGGTCTGACCGAGGTCAATCTTAGTCTTAAGCTCAGTTGTTTCTCGAACCAACTGCTCGAAGTTCGGTAGGAACTCGTGGAGAGGAGGATCGATGAGTCGAACGGTGACCGGGAGGCCTTGCATGACTTCGAAAATGCCTTCGAAGTCGTTCTGCTGGACGACCTGGAGCTTGTCCAGAGCGGCTTGTCGTACGGCTTCATCCTTCGTCAAGATCATTTCTTGAACGATTGGAAGTCGATCGGACTCGAAGAACATATGCTCGGTTCGGCAAAGTCCGATACCTTCAGCACCGAATTCAAGTGCTTGAGCGGCGTCACGAGGATTATCGGCATTGGTTCGAACCTTCATGGTTCGAGCCGCATCTGCCCAAGCCATCAGTTCGCCAAAGGAACCGCTAACTTCGGGAGCAATCAGTTTGAGCGCGCCAAGATAAACGTTTCCAGTTGAACCGTCCATCGTGATGACATCGCCTTCATTTACGACGGTACCGTCGACGGAGAACTTTCGGTTGTGAGTATCGACTGCAAGAGCCTCTGCACCCGCAACACACGGAATTCCGAATCCGCGAGCAACAACGGCTGCGTGGGAAGTCTTTCCACCGCGAGCGGTGAGAACTCCCTGGGCTGCCATCATGCCATGGACGTCGTCTGGGTTGGTTTCATCTCGAACCAAAATGACTTCGTGGTTGAGACCACCATGCTTGCCACGCTCGGCTGCGCGGTCCGCATCAAATACGACCTCACCAACGGCAGCTCCTGGCGAAGCAGCAAGTCCCTTGGCGAGCAATTTGGCGCCGTGAAGGGATTCAGGATCGATTCGTGGGTGAAGGAGCTGATCGAGGTGTGATCCGGTCACTCGCGAAAGCGCTTCTTCTTTCGTAATGAGACCTTCGTGAACCATGTCGACTGCAATCTTGACGGCAGCTGGACCGGTTCTCTTACCACTTCGGCACTGAAGCATAAACAGCTTGTTGTGCTCGATGGTGAACTCGAGGTCTTGCATGTCGCGGTAGTGGTTCTCAAGCTTCGTGGACATCTCCATGAACTGTCGGAACACATCCGGATTCTGTTTCTCAAGCTCGGTGATGGGAACAGGCGTTCGGACGCCGGCAACAACGTCTTCGCCCTGAGCATTCATCAGGTATTCGCCGAAAACTTCGTGAGTACCAACCGATGGGTCGCGCGTGAACGCAACGCCAGTTCCGCAGTCGTCGCCAGCGTTTCCGTAAACCATCGACTGGACGTTAACCGCAGTTCCAATTTCGTCAGGAATCTTTTCGCTTCTGCGATAGAAAATAGCTCGATCGTTGTTCCACGAACGGAAAACAGCTTCGACTGACAGGGCAAGCTGCTCGAAAGGATCGGTTGGGAATTCTCGACCGGTGTGATCGGTGACGTGCTTCAAGAACAAGCCACAGACTTCTTCCAAGTGGGCCGCATCGAGATCGAGGTCAGTCTTAGCGCCAACTTTCTTTTTGTAGCCGGAGAAGATCTCTTCATCAAAGCCATGCTTGCTCAAGCCGAACGAGACGTCGGAGAACATCATGATGAATCGGCGATATGAGTCGTAAACGAATCTCGGATTACCGGTCTCTTCGATCAGTGCTTTGATAGTTGTTGGGTTCAAGCCAAGGTTGAGGACCGTGTCCATCATTCCTGGCATGGAGAAGCGAGCACCACTTCGAACGGAAACGAGCAAGGGCTTGGTTGAGCCTCCGAATGTTCGCCCCATCTGGTTTTCGACATCGGCAACTGCTGCCTTAACTTCGTCCATAAGGCCAGCGGGAAGTGCTTTGCCTGCATCGTAGTATTCAGTGCATACCTCGGTGGTGATGGTGAATCCAGGAGGCACAGGCAGACCAATATTGGTCATTTCGCAAAGATTTGCTCCTTTGCCGCCAAGGAGGTCTCGCATCGCAGCACTCCCTTCGCGGAAGAGATATACGCGCTTTTTACTCATATTTAATTAGGGTCTCCAAAAGATGTTGTGCAGCAGACGCGACGACACTGGCGGTCCGGAGCTAAGACAAACGGCCAAGTTTACCGCCCTTGGACCCGGGACTTTTCACGTTTTCTTAGTGTCTTCATTAAGATCGGTTGCCTGAAGTTTTGTTCAGGTTCAAAAAGGCGAACGTTTTCCGACTTATCATGGGTCCATCCAAAGGGGGAATCATGTCACTTAATGTTTTTCGAAAGTTATCCGTATTAAGCGTTCTTGCTCTATCTACCGTTCTCTTATCGGCAAGTGCTTGGGCAAGCGATACTGCCAAAGTTTCATTCAACGAGTCGATCCGGAAGGAGAGTAAGACAGTAACTGAGTCGACTCTTTCAGGTTCTTCTTCTGAGACTCAAACAAAATGGTCGATTAATGGCGAACTGTCGTTGACGGATTCAACCGTTAAGTCGATAAATGGTGACTCTGACTTTAAACTCGCGGTTGGAAAGTTCGAATTCAAAGGAAAACTTCAGGATGATCCAGACTACGCTCCTGGCAAAACATCGGCTCGCTTAACACTTAAGTCTGGGAACAGCTCAGACAAGTCTCGGTCCATTCTCGTAACGGTCCAACTCAAGTGGGACAAGAATAAGCTCGTCGCCAAGGCGGAAGCGAAAGGCTTTTATATTAAGTCCATCGCAGCAGAAGAGTTCGCGGACAATTTTTCAGGTGATATTAAAGCGGAAACGACTTCCGTGATCGAATTTGCAGGGCAATCAGCCCACATCACGATCCCTTTCGACGGAAAAGTGAATCGAAAATCGGGAGGCGGTGAGACGGGAAGTGGATCTGTTTCAGGCTTCGCAGCTACCGTAAATATTCGTGGAGAGGGTCGCAAGCAATAGGTGTCGTTGCTGCAGCCTTGTATTTCGGCGCTGAAAAATGCCAGACTACGGGTTCGTTTAGAAGGCAGCAAGATGAAAGAAGGAATTCACCCAAAGACATATCCCGTCGTTTTCGTTGATGGCGACCACGAGTGGGTAGGTGTGTCGACTCACAAGACTAACAACACCAAGGTTATCGACGGAATCGAGTGCTCAGTTATTAACGTTGACATTAGCGCATTCAGCCACCCGTTCTACACTGGCCAGAAGAAGCTGGTTGATACTGCAGGTCGAGTTGAGAAGTTTATGCGACGCTACGGCGCACAAATGGCCAGTCAAGGCAAAAAGTAGACACAACAAGCTGTCTCACAAATCAGGAACCTGTGCAAGCAGGTTCCTGTTTTTTTGAATGAGCTTCTTATTCCAAACGTTTTTCGTCCGTTAAGCATCAATGAGTTCTAAGAAAAAAACCTCTCCTAAATCTAAAGTTATCGCAGCCGTCATGATCGTGGCTGCTTTGGGTGGTGGTCTGCTTTGGCTCAGAAAGGATGCAAATGGTCTGCGTAATGCGTTGAGTTATCACTACTGGATCGACCGGTATACCGGAGTCGAGACTTACAAGCCAGAAGTGAAGTACTTCACTCGGGGCAGTCGAGATCACAAAGACGTTTGCTTCACGTTCGATGACGGTCCTCACGAAGCAGGCGCACCGCTTATCCTCGACAACCTAAAGAAAGCAGGAGTCCACGCAACATTTTTCGTTGTCGGTATTCGCGTCAAGCAGCATCCTGAGCTTGTGAAGCGAATGATTGACGAAGGAAATGAAGTAGGGAACCACACCCAAGATCACCTTCGGCTTGATGGACTTCCCATCAAGAATGTTCAGGCTGAAATCGAGAATTGCGCAACCAATATTGAGCGCGCATGCGGCAGACGACCCGCTCTGTTAAGACCCCCTGGAATGCGATTTAAGCATGAAACGTTAGCCTTGGCTACCAAACTGGGTTACACGACGGTTGGCTGGAACGTTGGTGCTCAGGACTTCGTCCCTGCGCCCAGCGGTCACCCAACAAAGGAGATGGAAGATGAAATCCACACCACTCCCGACCAGGTTGCTGAGCGAGTGATTAAAGGTGTGAAGCCGGGCGTCATTATCCTGCTTCACGACAACCCAGTAACGGCGCAGGCGCTACCCAAGATTTTTGATTGGCTGAAGAAAGAAGGCTACACGGTGAAAACGGTGACTCAAATGCTCGCCGAGCTAAAACCGCCCGTTATTATTGAGCCGGATCCGGTGTTCGTTCCACCCGCGAAAAAGAAGATGGTGAAAAGCCTTCCTTCGGTTGGGGCAACTACTCACAAAGCCTAGGTATGAGCGATCTTGAGCGATCCTCGCCCATAATGAGGGCATGTCAGCGACCGCAGATGCTCACAATCATCGACTTCCACTTGCTCAGGCGGACCCAACCGTTTCTGCCCTTATTCAAAGGGAAGAAGCTCGCCAAGAGCACAATCTTGAACTGATTGCCAGCGAGAACATCGCCAGCCTTGCTGTTCGGCAGGCGATGATGAGCGTTCTAACCGATAAATATGCCGAAGGGTATCCCGGAGCGCGATATTACGGTGGCTGCGAAGTAGTTGATGAGGTTGAGAACATTGCCCGAGACCGAGCCAAGGAACTTTTTGGCGCCGAATATGTTAACGTTCAACCGCACTCCGGCAGCCAAGCCAACATGGCGGTTTACTTCACGTTCATCAAGCCAGGAGATACGGTTATGGGTATGGATTTGTCCCAAGGTGGACACCTTACTCATGGTTCGGGAGTCAATTTTTCGGGGCAACTGTACAATTTTGTGCCCTACGGCATTGATCCTAAGACTGAGCTGATCGATTACGATCTCGTGGCCTACACTGCCAAGAAAGTTAAGCCCAAAATGATCACAGTGGGTGCGAGTGCTTACTCTCGAATGATTGACTTCAAGGCCTTTCGTGAGATTGCTGACTCGGTCGGTGCCTTTTTGTTTGCGGATATTGCCCACCCAGCTGGGCTAATCGCGAAAGGTTTGCTACCCAGCCCGATTCAACATGCTCACGTAGTAACAACCACTACTCATAAAACCCTTCGTGGCCCAAGAGGCGGCATGATTCTCGTAGGTAAGGATTTTGAGAACACTTTTGGAATCGTTGCTCCCAAGAGCGGCCGAACGAAAATGATTTCAGAACTGCTGGACAGCATGGTCATTCCCGGAGTCCAGGGTGGTCCTTTAATGCACGTGATCGCGGCTAAGGCAATCGGGTTTGGTGAAAACTTGACTGAAGAGTTTGACGACTACGCCCGACAGATCATCAAGAATGCAAACGCATTAGCGACGGCCCTAATGGCAGAAGGTTTCCACATTATTTCCGGTGGAACCGACAATCACCTCATGCTGATTGACCTTCGAAACAAGGGCCTCACCGGAAAGGCGGCTCAGCTCGCGCTTGATCAGGCAAACATCACTTGTAACAAGAATTCTGTTCCTTTTGATGATAAGTCTCCGCTAGTGACGAGCGGCATTCGACTCGGTACACCCGCGATTACAACTCGCGGCATGAAAGAACCGGAAATGCAAGTAGTGGCGTCGCTTATCAGCAAACTACTGTCCAACATCGAAGATCCAGCCAACATCGCGGAAGTGCGGCAGGGTGTAATTGATCTTTGCTCGAAATTCCCAATCCACGGTTAAGAATATGGAAGGCACAAATGGCCCAAGTCTTCGACCTTGGGCTGGTTCCGTATCACGGCTCGGAGGATCTTCTTCGTACGGAGTTTGGAAGGTGGCGATCGAGGCCTACTACCAGGATCATGTCGAAGAATCGCTTGCCCTTGCAACCGAATTAGGCGTCAGCAATCCTAACCATGAATGGTGGTATCGGCTCATCGAAGCGGAAGCCGTTACTCGCCAACAGAGCACAGTTGTTCCGGTGGATGAACTCATTTCGTTGGAGTACGTGCCTCACGAGGTGCACCATTCCGAAAGGATCATTGCGGAAATCGCCAAGGCATCGTCGGAAGTGAGAACTCGGTTCGGCTGGAGCGAAGGTGCCAAAGTGATGGTTTCAGTGCTCGCAGAAGAGACTGATGCACCGTGGACGGTCGGTCGAGCTGGGTACATGATGGATAAGTACCCCTACGACAAGATCTGTCTGCCTCGAAACGCTACCCACGCCTCAGAAGAGTTCGAACGCGTGGTGCGGCACGAATATGCCCATGTGATGGTGCTCATCTTATCAGAGGGGAAGGCAACCACCTATTTGCACGAAGCCGTGACGATGATCGCGGAGAATACGGTCCGACCAGAGGATTGGCATGGATTTGTTACCGGTCGGGAACCGTGGTTGCCGCCATTAGAACTCACCAACGCCTTTAACGATCTACACGATCCAAGCCGGTTCCATGCCCGGTCGCTCGCATACAGTCAGTCCGCCGCTTTGGGCTTCTATCTGAGTTCTATTGGAGGCGAAACGAAGATTGGCAATCTCTTACGAGGCTTCGGAGATAACAGCAATTGGACCGAAATCAAAATGGCCGTCACAAGCCAATCCGCCGCCGACGAAGCCCTCCGCGAGGTCTACGGCTTCGGAGAAACCGATCTGTTCAGCCAAGCGCATGAATGGCTGAAGTCGACATTTTCTTAGCCGTAGGTGCATAAAGTCCATGAGGTCAATTGCGGTTCCGTGAGTCGAATCTGTTTTCAGGTGTAGATATTGTTTCCAAGCATTTTGTAGAACGTGGATGGTTTGTGCCGCGGTTTTGCTTGTCGGGGTTTGTGCGAACCTACGGAGATTCGGGGTTTGGAAGCAAAGCCGGGGCACAACCCATCCCCGGTCTACAAGGGTTTACGATTGGGGTTTCTTGAGCCGAGTGTTTTGAATTTTTAAGTTGTCCAATCCGGCTTTGCAGACCCGGTTGCATGGCGTCGGAGGGAGACATCATGTCGCTCTGCGCAGACTTTGGAAGGAACCCAAATATCTATTTGCGCTGGACTTGGCGGAACGTGGGGGATTTTTGATTAGATCGAGATTTCTGCCACAACGGGATAGTGGTCGGACACAAATTGGCCAAGTGGCTTTGACCTTAGGATCTCAGAATCAATTGGCACAAAGCCACCTCGTACGAAGATGTAGTCGATCTTGTCTCCGTAAATCAGATCCGTCCAACCATGAAAGGTTGTTTGCTCCTCACCGATGGGATGTACCGCGCGATAGCTGTCTTGGAATCCGGCTGAAAGCATGGCTTGAATCGTTTCCGATTGTTCGTGATCGTTGAAGTCCCCCGTGACTATCACGGGCAGAGATAACGGGCTTGAGTTGATCTGATTGCAAAGTAGCTCAATGCTCTTGATCCGGCTGTAGGAGTTCTCGTGGTCAATGTGCAGATTGTAGAAATCGAACACTGTTCCATCCGCCATGAAGCTCGCGTGAGTACAAATCCGCGTGCAAACGTTTCCCCACGTGGAGGATGCCACCACCGATGGGGTGTCTGAGAACCAGAAGTAATCCCAGGACACGAGATCGATCTGGCGGCAATCGTAAAGAATCGCACTGTACTCGCCCTCTTTTGCACCGTCATCTCTCCCAACGCCGATCCATCGATAATGGGGAAGGGCATCTGTGATCTCGTCTAGTTGGAAGGACAGAACCTCTTGGAGTCCAACTAAGGCGCAGTTCGCGTCTTGGAGCATTGATAGAGCTGCGTTACGCCGAAACGGCCAACTATGGTCTCCATCGTTGGCCGTCCCGTATCGTATGTTGAAGGACATCACCTTCAAAGTCAGTTCCTTGTGACCCATTACAAATAGGCTGGCTGAACTGTCTTTTGCTGAGCACTGGACTGCTCGGCGGCTTCGATAGCCGCAATAATTCGGCGGGCTTCTTCGGGTTTCACTGCCAAGTCTTCGCCTCGCATCAAGTGGCCGGCGATATTGTCGTAGTAAGCCTGCTGATTCGTCTTTTGCATTGGAGCGTCGAACTTGGCGATATAGCCTTCGTGGTCAACCGAGACCTCGATTTTGTCCCAGCTGTTCATGACCATCGCGCCCTTAGTGCCGAGAATTCTCCAGCGAGCCTTCGACGCTGCCGCCAAGCTTGAAATCTCGACGGACGCCTTTGCGCCGCCTTCAAATCGGATATTGAGTTCGGTGTGATCTTCGTTCGAATGTTCGAACCATCGGAGTTTCTGATAGTAGCCTTCGACGCCAACCATCTGCTTGGGAATCAGATGGAAGATCCAGTCAATGATGTGAGCGCCCCAATCAAACATTGCGCCACCGGAAATCTTCTTGTCAGATCGCCACCAGTTTCCGGGAGGGTTCATGCCGCCCATCATGGCCTCAACATGGAATACATCGCCGACAATGCCTTTTTGGATCAGGTCTTTCAAGGTCATGAAGTCGCCGTCATATCGGCGATTGTGGAAAACCGACAGCATGACGTTGTTAGCGTTGGCCGCTTCAATCATCGCGTCAGCCTCTGCGACACTCACGCACATCGGTTTCTCGACGATGACATGCTTGCCTTTGTTCGCAGCTTTGATTGCGACCGAGGCATGTAGGTTATGAGGAAGAATGACGACCACTAGATCGATATCGGGGTTGTCAAGCAGTAGATCGATATCGGTGTACGTTTTGATGCCTGGGAAGTCGGAAGACGCGGTTGCCATCCGAGCTTCATCCACATCGCATGCGGCAATTGTTTTCATGCCCGCCTTGTTCATCATTTCTCCGTGGTATTTGCCCATGGAGAATGCGCCGCCGTATCCAATTACAGCGGCGTTAATTGAGTCCTTTGTTTTGATCGCCATTCTCTAATTCCTTGAAAGACGGTCGAGTTTACTATCAGGAGAGTGGCGATTAGGGGGAGGGAGCGGGAGATTCGGTGGCAAGGTTCGCCATCGCTGCTTCGATACCACGCTCAATTTCCGCTGCGCTTTCTTTGGATTCGAGTCCAAACCGTTCTCGAACAACGGGGCATTCCATCAATTTCTTAATTGCAAACGCAGCGGCAAGACTGCCTACGGCTGCCCCAACAATGAGTAAAGGTCTTTTGTTCATCTTCTTTTCACAACTCAAAATAGATCAGGACCCGCTCCACGAAATGGGAAGGGGTCCTGACATTGTGACTATAAAAGATCGGCTTTAGTTTCGACTATTGATCTTTCTTCAACGGGGGACGAGAAGGTGGGATCTGCGTGATCTTTGGCCCAGTAGGTTTTTCGACCACTGGAATGGGTGCCGGTGCCTCTGGTGAGGAGATGCTCGGAGCACTCACAGGAGCGGATGTGATTGTCGGCTGATCATTGTTCATGTTTGATCCGTCGAGCTTCAAGGTTCCGGTTACGAGTTGAGCAGCCAAAACGGTCTGAATGACTCCCGTGATCTGGTCCGTCGCTCCGCCAGCGGCAGAACGGCCATCGCTGGAAATATTGACCAGGCGAGCATTAGCCAAAGCGTTTGCAATGACTGGCGCGATCTGAGGCAGCATTTCAAGCTGGCGTAACGTTAAGTAAGCGTCGCCGCCTTCCGAAATAGCCTTGTTGACTGATCGAATGGCGTCGGCTTGCGCTTCTGCAACTCGTCGAAGGCGGATGGCTTCTGCTTCGGCCATCGCTTCGGCATTGACTTTCATCTTTTCAGCGTCGGCAATAGCTTGGGCGATCTGGGTAGCTCGAAGTTCAGCCGTTCTCAAACCAGCGAGAGCGTCTTGCTTCTTCGTTTCGGCTTGAGCGATAACGGCAGCGTTTTCAGCCCGTCTTTGCTCCAATTCTCTTTGCTTATCGTTGACGGTTTGCTCGGCGCCCAGTTGGGCTTCTCGGGCACGTCGTTCTTGGTCTGCTTGGACGATATCAGCGTTAGCCTTTGCTTCAACGGCCGATTGTCGTCGGCGAGCTTCTGCTACTTCGCTTTGAACTTCTTTGATGTTCAGGGAGTTGAAGACCAGTCCCAAGTCTTGAAGTTCTCGGGAACAGGCACTCTTAATAATGATCGCCAGTCGGTCGTCGTCGTCGGGTCCCACTATTGCACTTGTGAGCGGTTTGATCGTGACAGAGGGAACTTCACCGGCATCGACTGGGAAGCTTGCCTTAGCATTAAAGAGTTCGTCGTGGTGCAACAAGTTAATGGCGCGACGACCCGTCGAGGTCAACAGATCGGTTAATGTGCTTGTTTGTTCGTTTTCTGGCTTTGCGAAAAAGCGGTTAGCAGCGGTCTTAATCGTCTCATTGGAGTCACCAACGCTCACGATGGCGCTCGCTAGAACGCGTACTTTGATCGGACGGGGTTGACCGTTTCGATCCACGTCCGCAGTCTGGTCTGCAATGTCTAGGTCGATATTAATGGCTTTTGATGGAATCGTTGTCCCAGTGGTGAGCAACGGAATTTCAAACGATTTACCGGGACCCTTATAGATCCTAGTTGTTCCGCCCATAGAGCTTACGAGACGGATGGTTCCTGCTTCGACAGTGCGCAAAAAGCGACTGGCGATGATCATGAGGAAAAATACAGCAGTTACTACAGCAACTGCTACGTAGAGTGTTTCTTGGCTCATTTAGATATTCGCTCCCCCCATTTAGGGCTTGCGGGATGGCATGGTGAACTGTTCCATTCTACAGTTCTTTTGAAACTCGACAAGTATTCTTTGTCGAGTCGATCTCGACGACGACCACCTCGTCGCCTTTGTTGACTTGAACGCCGTGGTGGATATCGGCATCTTCGAGAGTTGCCAGAAGCTGAACGTTCTGGTCGTCAAGTGTAATCATGATGAGGCCCCGACCGTCTTTGTCAAAACGGGTCACGGCGGTCGCTGTTTTGGCGACCATACCTTCCAGACCTTCACTTGGCTTCGATACAAACTTCATCATAAAGCCCATCATTGGCTTCGCAACGCCTAGGTTGAATGCGAGAGCACCAATGACGGCAGCCCAAGGAAGCAGTGCAGCGGAAACTACAGTGTGCAGTAAGGTTCCAGTAGCCCCTGCTCCGAGAGAAAAGCTGAAAAGATCCATCGGCGAAATCATCAACCAAGCAGGGAAGCTTCGGCTACGACCACTTGCATCGGAAGGAGCGTGGGACTGGTGAGCGGGAGCGTGACTTGCAGAGCCAGTATGACCCGCATGTCCAACGTGACCCATGTGTCCAGGAAGATGGTGTCCGCCCAAGCTGGGAGCATGACCCGCAGTTGCAGCATGTCCGCCGAATGCATGATGAGCGTGAGAGCCTCCATGCATGAATCCAAGAATGGCCATTGAGAGGAAACCGATCCAACCGACCAACAAGAGCAATAAGTACACGGCTTTTCCAAGTATTACTCTTAATCGTTCGAATGGGTTACATCAAATGCGTTTATCTTAATATTCCCAGTTTTCGCCTTTAGAAATGCAGGGATCGGCCGTTTGATATCTTTATCGGATGGGCTAATTTGTTCTGCTAAACGCTAAACTGATCTGTGCCGAACCGATTAGCGATTGAGACCTCTCCGTATCTTCTTCAACACGCGGAGAACCCCGTCGATTGGTACCCGTGGGGTGACGAGGCGTTCGAGATTGCCAAGCAAACCGACCGTCCAGTCTTTTTAAGCGTCGGGTACTCATCCTGCCACTGGTGCCACGTGATGGCTCACGAGTCGTTTGAGGACGAGCAAGTTGGCAAGCTTCTAAACGATGGCTTCGTGTGTATCAAAGTGGACCGCGAGGAGCGTCCCGATGTTGACGAGGCTTACATGACGGCCGTACAACTGATGACTGGTCGAGGCGGTTGGCCCATGAGCGTATTCATGACACCGGACCGCAAGCCATTTTTAACGGGTACGTATTGGCCCAAGGAAGATCGCGACGGCCATATGGGTTTTGTCGGCGTTCTGAATCAGGTGATGTCAGCTTGGAGCACGAAGAGAGCGCTGGTAGACGAATCGGCAGATAAGATCGCGGAGGCTCTCGAACAAGCGCTGAGCACCAAGCCGCCTGAATCAAACGCATCGTTCGACTTCGCGTTTGTGGACCAAGCCGTTACCACTTTGATTGCCGACTTCGATCAAGTTAATGGTGGGTTTGGCACGGCGCCCAAGTTTCCACCCCATTCCGCAATCGAATTTTTGTTCCGCTACGCAACATCTCCGTCCAAGGATGTTGAACTCCAAGAAGCTGCCTTAAGCGCAGGATTGTTCACGCTGCGCAGCATGGTGCTCGGAGGAATCCACGATCATGTTGGAGGCGGTTTCCATCGCTATTCGACTGACGCGAGCTGGCTCCTTCCGCACTTTGAGAAAATGCTTTACGACAATGCCCTGATGCTTGGCAACCTTGCCAACGCAGTTGGGATTTGTTCAGAGCTAGAACCGAGCCTGGCCGAGCTCTTTTCTCGCACCGCTCAGACCCTCGTCGATTGGCTCATGCGCGAGATGACTAGCGAGGAAGGGTTCTTCTATTCCGCTCTCGATGCTGACAGTGAAGGGGAAGAAGGGAAGTTCTATGTTTGGAGCGTTCAGGAAGTCGTAGAAATCCTGCAGCACCATGCACCCGTTTTCCTGGAGTCCTTTCAGTTCCAAGTCGAAGGCAACTTTGAAGACGAGGCTACTCGACGAAAGACGGGCGCTAACATTCCTCACTTGAAGCAAGACCTTGCGGGACAGTTCTTACAAGAACTAGAAATGCTTCGAGTGGCAAGAGAAACTCGAGTCCGGCCTGGCCTTGACGATAAAGGGCTGATAGGCTGGAACGGTTTGATGATCGGGGCATTGGGAGACGCGGCCTTATGGCCACTTGCTCAAAACGCCATTGTGGCCATTCTTTCGGCAGAGAAGAAACTCGGTCACCTACCACACCAAATCTCGAAGGGCGTTCCATCCGGTCATGCATATCTTGAGGACTACGCGAACCTCGTTCAAGGCATTATCAAGCTCGCAGTCTGCCACGGATTTATGGAGGATCAAGGCGAATTGCCTCCTCAAGCGATTCCGGCTGATGTCTTATTTAACGTTGCCAAGCGACTTTGCGATGAAATGGTCGCCAAGTTTTACGATGAACAAGACGGGGCATTCTTCTCAACTTCTTCGGAACACGAGACTTTGTTTGGCCGAACCAAGCCGGTCTTTGACCAACCCATTCCAAGTGCAAACGCAGTCGCGATTCGTTGCTTGATCCAACTAGGTGAAGAAGAGAAGGCACGAAAGAGCATTCAGGCACTGCTTGGATGGATGCAACGCGCACCCCAAGCAACCGAATCTCTCTACTCAGCAGCGATGCTGTTGTTGGATCCTCCTGGAGATTTGCCAGCTGAATCGGTTGAATTGCCTGCTGAGGCCGTCGTCGCGGCACCTGCCCCAATCGCACCTAAGCCTGAGGTGAAAGTTTCGATCTCCAGTCGAGAGTTTGTAGCGGCGGGAGACGGCACTGGTAGTGCTTCGATAACCATCAGCGTTCCTGAAGGCTTGCACTTGAATTCAGCGACACCGCCAGCTCGATGGCTTGTCCCGACCAAGCTGACCATCAATGGACTCAAATCGACCATCAAGTACCCAGAAGCAACGAACGATCGATATGAAGGCGAAGTAACGATTCCGTTTACCGTTCAGCTCCCGGCCGGAGAGTCTGGCGCTGAGTTTGAAGTGGTCGTCAGTTATCAAGCCTGCACAGAATCCGAGTGTCAAGAACCCAAAGAAAAGGTCTTGTCCGCGGTGGTTGTTCGGGGGTAAGTGGTCCGCGGAATTCATTCCGCATAAGGCCCCCGGAATTCATTCCGGAAACATGAAAGCCCGAAACACCTCGGACCCTCAAAAAATACGTTAGGGTGTAACACTAATATTGGGACGTAACGAGCCCGATCAACAAGTGGACGCGACCATCTAGTTCATCGACAATTTGGTTTCGTCCCTAGTTGAAGCATCTAAACCTCGAGCCGAGATCAAGACATCCAACCTTTTTCGACTATCGGAATTTGCCGAACTCCAAGCCCATTTAGTCGGATCGGAGCAAAGGTTCGCCTTCATTGGATTCCATTCGATGTAGTTCTTCACGCCTTCGAGATGGTCGGAGTCACGAATGTACCGGTCGAAGAAGCCCGGTTGCCAGAGTCGTCCGCTTCGTCCTAACAGTTGGTTGATCTTTACGGATGAAGCGCCTTTAATCCCCTTGACTACCTTCTCAAGTCTGGCATTTGTCGGAGTGAGTAGGACATGCATATGGTTTGGCATGACGACCCATGCGTGCAGCTCATATTGCTTTCCGTGGTTCTCGAAAAGCTGTTCTTGCGCCAAGCGTGCGACTCTTGGATCCTTGAGCAGGCACTCGCCGTAGCCCTTGTCGCAATACTCATTAACTAATTGCGCAATCTTTCGAATTCTTATTTGATCGTCCTGATGTGCGAGTTCTCGTTCCCATTCTTTGAGGACTTTTGCTGGCAATGAGTCAGCTAGTCTCCACGTGAGGAACTGGGTGACAGAACCTCCATCGTAGTGGGGAATATAGCCCCTCGAATACCAGCCTCTTGGGTCCTTCACGTTTTCATTTTATGGGGGAATTCAGGCTTTGGCAACTGGGTGAGGTGTGGCTGGTATTCGCGACAGTGGTGAGTTAGAGCCTCTGTGGTCTAAAACTCTTAGCTAACGGGATCGAAAGCGGCTTAAGCGCGGTTGTCTTACAATCCACATCTGTTCGATTTTGGAGCAAATTTGGACCGAGACTTAAGACTAGCGCTCGCCGCTTTTGACTAGCGGATCAATGTCTCGTGCCACCCAGTTTTTGCCATTTTAACCTGATCGATCGAGGTTGTCGCATTAAAAATGAAAGTGGCGAACATAATGTTCCACCTCTCTGGGTTCAATCTCAATCCGAAGTCCGACCGTAGGGGACGAATTGCGGTTGATTTCGAGCCTGGAGACTAAAACTGGATGGCATTGGATCATTGTCCGCATGTGTTAGGTTCTCCGGGAGATCTCTTGTATGGACAATCTCTTAGGATTCTTTGTTCTTACGGCGTTTCATAGGCGGGTCAGGTTGCGGTTGACATAAGGAAGGTGGATGTCGGTGAGTCTTTTTGGGGCGGGCTATAGAGGACAAAGCCGTTGTTTCCCGAATAAATTCCGGGGACCTTGAGCGGAATAAATTCCGCGGACCGGCGACTCCTTTATGCATAAAAACGCCCCCGACGACGTGAGTCGACGGGGGCGATTTTGTGTTAGCGAAGTTCGCTAGCAACGGCTTCAGCGAATCCGCTTGTTGTTGCGGTGCCGCCGAGGTCGTAAGTTTTGATTCCTTTTGCGAGGGTAGCTTCGAGAGCTCCTTCAATGTTCTTTCGAGCGTCATGCTCACCTAGGTGGTCGAGCATAAGGGTGCCGGAGAGCAGGAGCGCGGTCGGATTGACCTTGTTCATGCCGGTGTACTTCGGGGCGGAGCCGTGAACGGCTTCGAACAAAGCGCACTTCTTGCCATAGTTGGCACCCGGTGCAACGCCGAGTCCACCCATCATTCCGGCCGCGAGGTCGGAGACGATATCGCCATAAAGGTTGGGCATAACCAGAACATCGTAGATGTTCCACTTCGTGACAAGCTGCATGCACTGATTGTCGACGATGTTATCCCAGCTTTCGATGTCGGGATATTCTGCGGCGACTCGCTTGAACGCTTTCAAGAAAACGCCGTCGCCGATCTTCATGATGTTGGCTTTGTGAACTCCAACCACCTTCTTCCGTCCGTTTGCACGGGCGTATTCGAATGCGGCTCGAATGATCTGCTCACTTGCCGAGTCACTGATGATCTTCACGGAGTGCGCCACGGTCTCAGTTGCCATGTACTCAATCTGGGTGTAAAGATCTTCCGTGTTCTCTCGGAAGATGACGATGTCAAGATTCTTGAACGGAGTCGGAACACCTGGCAGTGATCGAACAGGTCGAACGCAGGCGAAAAGGTCAAGCTTCTTTCGGAGCGTAACGTTTGGGCTAACGGAGCCCTTTCCGATGGGCGTGGTCATCGGAGCCTTCAGGCCGACGCCGATCTCTTTGATCTTCGCGACGGTTTCTTCGGGAACAATCGGCTTTCCAGCCTCAACGCACTTAAGGCCAGCTTCAACATCGATCCAATCGATATTGACTTTGGCGGCCTTGAAAATTACTTCGACGCCGGCGACCAACTCAGGTCCAACGCCGTCTCCTCGAATTAAACAAACTTTGTGTGCCATTTTTCTCTTTGGGGTTTAGGGTCTGGGGGATGGGCTCAAGAATTTTGGGGACTACTTTCTTGCTCTCCATCTCTCCGTACGATCTCCTAAGCTAGAAACTCGGTCTTTTGAGCCGAAGCGAGACAGACGAGTCTCAACTTACAGGCTCTAGGCCGGTGTCTCTAGTAAGGTTGACTGAACGCGTTGTCTCCGTCGATCTTGAACAGCTTTTGGCACTTAGTCCACTGCCAGCCAAGACCGGAAAGGGTCGCTACCAAATCATCGATCTGAGCATCGGTAACACTCGCGTCGCTCAAGTAGCGGCACTGTTGCCAATCGCTGAGTTCCATTTCAGGAGCAGGTGGCGGCCAAACTCGGCTGCCTCGGTTGGAAATCAGAATGAGAGCGAAGGGACCATGTTCCTTCGGAAGGTCGGGAATCTCTGGGGTGCGAATAAAAATGTCTACCCCGTGCAAAGTCATCATTTGTTGCTTGTCCTTATTAAGTTCGGTCAGGTGCAATGCGATTATGGGAAAGCCAGTGCAGGGAAGTCAAACGACAACACCGTATACTGCAAAACATGGCTCAAACCATCGGCTTCTATGGCGCAGCTGAGACGGTAACCGGCTCTCGGCACCTTCTTCGAGTTGGCAAAAACACAATTCTCGTTGACTGCGGTCTTTTTCAAGGAAATAAGGAATTGCGGCAGCGCAATTGGGAAGAATTGCCCATTGAGCCCCATGAGCTTGATGCGGTCGTTATCACCCACGCCCACCTGGACCACATCGGTTGGATTCCACGGCTCGTAAAGGAAGGCTATCGGGGACCGATTTATGCCACAAAAGCGACGATCGAGCTCTGTCGAATCTCGTTGCCCGACAGTGGCAGGCTTCAAGAAGAGGACGCTCACTTTTCTAACAAGCATGGAGGAGGACATCATCCTTCCTTGCCTTTGTACGATGAGAAAGATGCGTTCGAGTGTCTGAAGTATTTCAAGCCGGTGGAATACAACACACTCCACTCACTTCCTGGCCATGCGCAATTCCGATTCCTTCCCGCAGGTCACATCTTAGGTTCTGCCTTTGCCGAGATTACATTCGAAGACGGAACGAGCCTGATGATGTCAGGCGATCTTGGTCGGTACAACAACCCGATCATCAAAGACCCAACATGCATTGAGTCGGCCGATTTCTTGGTGATCGAAAGCACTTACGGTGATCGCCTTCACTCGGACGAGAATCCGCTTGAGAAAATCGCATCCATCGTGCACGAGACGATGACAAACGCGGGGGCACTGATCATCCCATCTTTTGCGATTGGTCGAACTCAAGAGTTGATGTACTACTTCCGGAAGCTCCAAGATCAAGGTCGAATGCCACGAATTCCGATTTATATCGACTCGCCGATGGCCGTTTCGGTTACTCGTGTCTACGCGTCCGCTCGAGAAGAACTGGATGAGGAAATGCTTGCTTCGGTTGAAGCGGGACGGAGCGAATTGGAACCCGATGGCGTGATCTTTGTTCGGGATCGAGAGATTTCTAAAACTCTCAATCAGCAGCGAGGACCACTGATCATCATCAGCGGAAGCGGAATGGCAAATGGTGGACGTGTGACTCACCACTTACAGCATCGGTTGGGTAATCCCAATACGACGGTGTTATTTACCGGTTATCAGGCTGAGGGAACGCTGGGCCGACGTTTGATTGAGGGAGCACCGGAAGTTCACATTCACGGGCAAGTCGTAGATGTTCGGGCACGGATTGAAAAAGTCAACGCGCTTTCTGCCCATGCCGACCAAGGAGAAATGCTTCGATGGCTCAGCGGATTTAAGAAGGCTCCCAAGATGACCTTCATTGTTCACGGAGAACCAGAAGCTCAAGCTGTCCTTCAACGGAAGATCGAAGAACAGTTCGGCTGGTCAACCGTTATTCCGAAGCAGGCCGAAGAGTTCTCCCTGGGGTGACGGGAACTAGAGTTTGGTTGTCCAGGCCATCTGAAGTTGATCGTACGTCAGGGATTTGACATGGAAGTCACCGAAGAGGCAATTGTAGCGATAGCCGTGGAGAAGATTGATGACCGTTTCGAAGTCGTCGTCTGAATGCAGACCGCGGCCATCGCCGTGCCAGTGACCCGCGCCGTCAAACATCACATTGGTTGCAGCAGGTAGTTCGAAAGATGAGTCCGAAAACGCTCGGAACGCGATCTCCGTTCGGAAGAAATAACTTGATCCGAACGTTTTGAACATGCTCGGCGACGAAATAAACGAATCTGGGAAGTGGCTGTCTAGAACAGTGGTGCCGGAATCGGAAGGGCAGTGAAATAGTTGGTAGCTCTTGATATAAGGCTGGAGCACGTCCGTTAAGAAGGGCATCGTCGGAATCTGGGCCTGATAATCAGGGAATTGAGCCCAGATTTGGGAGTCAAATTTATCAGAAGCATCCAGTGCGTGAGGGAAGATCCCGTCTGAATCCTCCTCATACAGAGCAATACCGTTACCAATTTGACGCAAATTGCTGATGCATTGAGTCTTTTTCGCCGCTTCTTTGGCTCGTGCGAAAACCGGGAACAGAAGCGAAGCTAAAACGGCGATGATTGCAATAACCGTTAGCAATTCAACGAGAGTGAAGCCAGCAGAGGAGGTCTTATGGGTCATAAATCTAACACGTTGATTGGACAATAAATATGGTACGACACCCTACCCGGTTTTATACTCAGCCTTTTTTGTGGAAATGGTGACATCGACCCTGCCATACTATATGACTGCGTCCAGTCTGGGACGCTCGAGGAAACCCGTTGGCCAAACCAATCGCAATCAAGCCTGAAGAAGAATTCGCACGGTCGTACGTCGATCGCCTGATACTGGAGAAGTTAACCGAGATGGAGTCGGCTGTCAAGCTCGGAGAGCTTGCTGACAAACTTTCGGACGAAGGCATTGGCCTTGCAACTGTCCGTTCGTTGTTGGCTTCCAATCCTGAGCGATTTGCCTACCACGAAAGAAAGTGGATCCCCGCATCTCGTTTGCAGGGTGCAGGTCGACCATTTGCTGAAGCAATGGCAATCGTCCTCCACCGATTTGGCGGCCCGATGCCTCTCGCGATGCTCGTTACCGAAATTTCACGCATTCGTCGAGCGGAAGAGGAGAAGGTTGAGGAAATCGTTCGCAGAATTGCAGTGGCTGACCGCAGCTTTGTTCTGACCGCCAACGAGGAGCTTGCGCTCATCGATTGGAGCTTCTCCGCAGTCGACGAACTACCCGCGCGGGCACTGGCGTTGAACCACGTCACTCAGGAAGAACTCGAAGAGGCTCGTACCAAGCTTGTAGGCATTGATTGGAGAAGTGATAATGCCGTTGAAGAGGCGGTTAAGCAGGCAGCTCCGATCCGAACGAAAGTTCTTGGCGCGGTTGCTTTCACCTCCGTCAACTCGGCGGATCCCAAGTCAGTTCTCATCTTTGATGCGAGAGAGTTCTTCAGCAAGGCTCTGTCGGTTCCTGGTTATGTTTACGCTCCAGATGGCGTGATTCATCCAGAAGCTGACACCAAGAAGTGGATTTCCGCCGCGATTCGGCTCGCAGACAAGCTTGCTCCAAGCGTTGAGCTTGATGACGCAGCGCCGATTGAAGTCAAGCCTGAGGATATCGATAAGCTCGTTGCCAAGATTCTCAAGAACGAGAATTCAACGACGGCGACGAAGATTCTCGAAGAGAACTACGAAATTACGATCAGCAACAAGACGTTCCCAGACGACATGGCAAACATCATGGCGGCCCTCAAGGGAATTGATGAAGTGCAGTGGGTTGGTGGCGATCGCTTCCGAAAGAAGGGCGATTTCCCCGATTACATCGTCGAAGTTCCTGAGCCGTTCCAGTTCATGGCGACCGAGGTCACCGACGACGAGGGCGAACTCATTGATGTCGAGCTTACCGACGACGGACTTAGCTCATCGCTTCGAAAGCTTCTCAGCCACCCGCTGGCAACAGACGTTTTGGATGAAGACATTCAGCCCGCACCGAAGACGATGCCTGAGAGCGTTCGCTTAGTGTTGAAGTCCATCCATCGCGAGTTGGGCACGTTCCCAATGTGCCAGCTTCCTACGGATTGGATCGAAGCCACTCCTGCCATCCAAGAATTGATTCTTATCGATCCAAACGGTCGAGAAATTCAAGCTTGGTTGAACCATGATGTTCGATTGATCTACGGATTCATCGATTGGTGGTACGAGCAGCCGGTAGAAAGCGGCGCAGTCTTTACACTTACGAAGACGACACGGGCAAACGTTCTGGAGTTCGCTTGGCTCGACCAGCCCGATCCAGTTGTTTTCATCTCCGCTCAGCGAATGGAAGAGCTTCGACAGCTTGGAGCAAACGGTACCGAGAAGAGCACACTCGACCTTCTGGTTGAAGTAATGGCTCACTGGCCAAAGGGTGCAGACTATCTCACGCTTCTCGCAGAGGTCAACGTCGCTCGACGGTCTAGCCGACGGTTAATTGCTTCGCTGCTCTCCAGCTACCAGTGCTTCTATCAGCGATCCGGATCTCCAGTCTGGCACTTCGATAACAAGAAGGTTGAACTCGGATTCGACAAGACGAAGAGGAAGTTCGTCAAGAAATAGGAATAGAAACCAGGCGTTTCGCCTGGTTGGAAGATATCAGGTACAATAAGCCCCTTAGTTAATCATGGCAAACACGAAATCCAGCAAGAAGGACATGCGAAGAAGCGCACGCAAGCGCGCTATCAACACCAGCGTCAAGAGCGCCCTCAAGACTTACGTCAAGAAAGTCCGAGTCGTCGCCGCTACCGGTGAGGTAGATGCAACCAAGAGTGCCTTGGTCAGTGCCGTTAGTGCACTCGATAAAGCAGCTCAGCGAGGCGTGATTCACAAGAATCAGGCTGCTCGACGCAAGTCCCGCATCGCCAAGGCCGCCAACAAAGCAGCCGCAGCAAAAGCTAAAGCCTAGTTTTGATTCCGCCCGTTTGCGACTTTCTCGCGAACGGGCGTTTTAGTGTCTGACTTGTGGAGGCGGAGTGTCGGGTCTCGTTCTTTGTTTTCATGAGACCTTCGCCCAGAAGGTTCATGTACGTTTTGCAGCGTGAGTGCATCGGATCCATTCACAACTGGCAATGAGACGTTAAAACGCCCCACCTAGCGCACGAGTTGGGTGAGGCGTTTATTTATTTGATCTTGAGGATCTCAAGATCGAATACGAGTGTGGTGTTTCCTGGAATAGGACCCGCGCCTCGAGCGCCATAGCCGAGTTCAGGTGGAACCGTGATCTTGCGCTTGCCGCCGACCTTCATGCCGGTTGCGCCCATGTCGAAGCCTTGAATAACTTGGCCCGAACCGATGGTAAACGAAAATCGACCGCTGTCAAATTCCTTCCCGTCGGTAAAGGTGCCTTTATAATTCAAATCAACGGTGTTACCCGCCATGGCGGTTACGCCGCTTCCTTCAGCGATTTCTTCTATCTTAATCATTTAAGGATCTTCACCAATTCTAGATCAAATACGAGCGTTGAGTTTGCAGGGATCGGACCTACGGGTCTTGAGCCGTAGCCGAGAGTTGGAGGAATCGTAATGGTTCGCTTCTCTCCAAGCTTCATACCCAGTAGACCTTGAGTGAATCCAGGAATGAGACCTCGTCGTCCAACACTCACCGTGAGGGGTTCCTTTCGGTCATAGCTACTGTCGAACTTCTTTCCGTCAAGGAACTTGCCTGTGTAGTGGACTTGAACCGAGTCGCCGAACTTGACTGCAGGGCCCGTTCCGGTTTTGGTGGTCTTGGTTTTGACGCGAATAATTTCTTTAAGGTCGACATCAAAAACCAACGTCGAGTTGGCAGGAATGTCGTTACCCATAGCTTGAGCACCGTATCCAAGCGATGCGGGAATTGTGATGTGACGGCTGCCACCCACTTTCATTCCCAGGATGCCTTGATCCCATCCCTTGATGACTTCGCCTGCGCCAATCGTAAACTGGAAGGGAGTTCGGCCTGGTTTCTTGGAGCTATCGAACTCTTTTCCGTTCGTTAGCTTGCCGGTGTAGTCCATAACGAGAACGTCACCTTCGCGAACGGCATCGCCCGTTCCGACTTTGATGTCTTTGATTTCAAGCTTACCGCCGCTCTGAAGCAGCATCATCGGTAAGAGGAGGCTCGCAATTTGCATCGCATGAGAGTACCCGCGACAGGGATCAACTGGTTGAACAGAGTCGCGGGTTGAATGCGGTTTAGCCTAGGCGACCGAAAATTCGCGGCGGTCGTAAACGAGATCGGTAGCTACTTTCCAGATTTCGGGATCAATTCGACTCTCGGGCTTGATCTTGCTAAAGTGCACGATCGCACTCGTCAGACCAGCCTCTTCGCAATAGTGAAGAAATGCTGAGTTCAGGATTTGGCGAGCTGCTGGTTTCAGGCCGAAGCTGACGTTCGAAACTCCAAGAATGGTATTGACTAACGGGTGTTTCTTTCGGACTTCCCGAATCGCATCGATGGTTGCTTCAGCGGACTTTCGGAATTCTTCGTCTCCTGAACCCAACGTGAAGGTAAGGCAATCTAGAAAAACGTCGTGATCGGGAAGCCCATACTCGCGCGTTCGTGCCAGAATTCGATCGGCAATAGCGACTTTTTGCTCGACAGACTTAGCCATTCCTTGCTCATCAATTGTCAAAGCCACAACGGCTGCTCCGTATTTCCGGCACAGACCGAGCACCTTATGAGTACGAGCTTCGCCGTCCTCAAAGTTGATGCTGTTGATGATCGGCTTGCCGGCGACGCTTTGAAGCGACGCTTCCACAACTTGCCATTCGGTTGAGTCGATCATCAGGGGAACCGTGATGTGGCGGTTGTAATATCCCAAAAGGGTCTGCATGTCCTGAATCTCGTTGCGACCGACATATGCCGTGCAAACGTCGAGGATGTGGGAGCCTTCTCCCTCCAGTTCGCGCGCTAGTTCGGTGAGACCTTCCCAGTTTTCAACTGCCAACATCTCTCGAAATGCTTTCGAGCCGTTCGCGTTTGTTTTCTCGCCAACGATAAGGATGGAACTATCTTGCTGATAGGGCTGAAATTGATACAGGCTCGAGCAACCAACCAATGATAAAGCGGCGGCTTGCTCGTCCGTTCTCATTTCAAAGTCAAAGCCAGGGAACAAGTGGCGTTGCTTCTGCCAATGAGCGTTGGTGCCATGGGAACGTCCACCCACTCTTTCCGCAACCGCCCGGATGTGGCTTGGAGTCGTTCCACAACATCCGCCAGCAAGCGCTACGCCGTACTCGTCGACAAATCGGTTGTGATGGTTGGCAAGTTCGTCAGGAGTGAGCTTATAAACTGCTCGGCCGCCTTCCATCATAGGCAATCCTGCGTTCGGCTGAACAGCGATGGGTCGAGTCGAATTCTGAGCCAGGTACCGAATATGCGGTGCCATTTCAATCGGACCGGTAGCGCAGTTCAATCCAAACGCTTTGACGCTTGGGAATGCTTCGATCATGTTCAACGCTGCACCGATTTCCGAGCCCAGGAGCATCGTTCCGGTTTGTTCCATCGTTACCTGAACAAAGAGCGGGACTTGACGCTGAGTTTCGGCCATCGCTCGTTCGGCAGCGACGATTCCCGCTTTAACCATGAGCAGGTCCTGTAGGGTCTCGAGAAGGAGCGCGTCGGCTCCGCCTTCCAGAAGGCCCCTAAAGCCGTCGGAATAGGTTGACTCCAATTCAGACCACGTGGTTTGTCCGAGCGATACGAGCTTGGTTCCGGGGCCTAATGCACCCACCACGAATCGCGGCTTTGACTGAGTGGAATACTTCGTAGCTGCTCTCTTGGCGATACGGGCTGATTCCAATGCGACATCGTAAACCAACTCTTGAATCTCGTATTCGGCGAGGACGATCGAAGTCGCACCGAACGTGTTCGTCTCTACCAAGTCCGATCCAGCTTCAAAATAAGCGCCATGGATTGCCTCGATGACTTCGGGCCGTGTGAACGCGAGAACTTCGTTGCATCCATCAAGTAACTTGCCGCCAAGTCGCTCAGCAGCCAAGTTCACGACCGCGCTGTAATGTGGTTGTTGGGTTAGCGTGAAGTCTTGATCGGCAAGGCCCGCTGCCTGAATTTGGGTGCCCATTGCGCCATCGTAAATCAAAACACGTTCGGCTAAGGCTTCTAGTAGCGGAGATTCCATGAAGCTTGATTATGAAGCATCGAGCATTCTTCACGTCGGGGTACGTTCGCTCCTCCAAACTTCTGGATCGTCAATAGCCCAATCTCTTCTAGTTTCTTAGGGGGTGCTTCGTTATTTCCATTCCTTCCGGGGCGATGGGAGTGTACGGCGCGGTATTGTAAGACGTGCGATCGTTTCGCCGCACCCTCGGTTTTTTACGCCCCTATCGGGGACGTGTTTTGCTTGCGGTGGTGATGACGCTGTTCGTCACCGTCCTACAGATTTTGCCGCCTCGACTTTACCAAGTAGCGATTGATAACGCTATTCGGCCCTCGTTAGTGGCGCAGCGAGAGCTTAAGTCGATCTCGGCACAAAAACCGACTCCTTCGCTTCAGCAACGACAAAAGATACTTCAAGAGCAGGTCGACAAAACGTCGCCTCAGATTCTGCTGATAGCGTCGGTGGCATTGGTCTTGGTGGTTGGGTTACGCAATCTTTTCAGTTACGCCAACTCTTACACCGTGACCTGGATTGGGCACCGATTTGTGTTTGATTTGCGCTTTGCGACCTGGCGCCACCTTCAGCGGTTGAGTCTTGCGTTTCACAACCAAACTCAGACCGGCAAGATCATGGCCCGAGTTACGGCGGATATTGAGTTGATCCAAGGCCTGATCCAGGGCCAACTCGTGACTTTTATCAGCGATATCGTGACACTCGTTACGGTTCTCGCGATGCTGTTCTTCCTGGAATGGCGCTTGGCATTGATCATTCTGGTGCTGACTCCCTTCTATGTCGTGAGCTACCTCTTCTTCCTGAAGAAGATCCGCGATACGAGTAACGAGCAACGTCGGCTTTATGATGAGATGCTTGGAACTCTGGCAGAGAAAATCGCGGGAATCGCAGTGGTAAAGGCATTCGTCCGAGAAGATCACGAACGACTCACCTTTATGGATAAGGTGCGGGCCAAGTTCGCGGTTGATATGAGTCAGGTTCACCTCAACCGTCGTCTTGGACTCGTTTCTGCAATCGTAAGTGCGCTTGGAACGGGATCGATTTATGCTTGCGGAGGCTATCTGGTCCAGCATGACCAGATGACGACCGGAAAACTGGTCGCGATGACGTTCTACATTGGGTTTGTTTTTAACCCAGCGGTTCGCGTGGCTGACTTCAATACCGCCATGCAGTGGGCGGTCTCCGCGATGGATCGGGTTTTTCAGACCCTGGACACGCGACCGGATATTGAGGACAAGGCTAACGCATTGCCTTTGCCAGAATTGAAAGGGCAAGTGCTGTTTGATAACGTTACGTTCGGCTATATGGATGGCCAGCCGATCATCAACGAGGTCAACCTGAACGTTCGAGCGGGCGAGGTTATTGCCCTCGTTGGTCACAGTGGAGCGGGGAAGACCACTCTCATGAACCTGTTGATGCGGTTCTATGACCCTACCAAAGGTCACGTTAAGGTAGACGGATATGACCTGGAAGATGTGCGCCTCGAAACTCTCCGTCGCCAAGTGAGCATGGTTGCGCAAGAAAACGTTTTGTTCAGCGTGACCTTGATGGAGAACATCAAGTACGGCAATCGGGAAGCAACGGACGAGCAGGCGATTGCTTCTTCCAAGGCGGCCGATCTTCACGAATTTGTCATGGGGCTGCCCGACGGTTATCAGACGATGATTGGTGAAGATGGAATCAAGCTTAGCGGTGGACAAAAGCAGCGACTTGCTCTTGCCCGTGCTCTTGTCACGGATCCAAAGATTCTCATTCTGGATGACGTTACGAGTGCTTTGGACGGTGAAACCGAAGCGCGCGTGCAAGATGCTCTCAACGAAGTGATGAAAGGTCGAACGACTTTCATCATCGCCCACCGGCTCTCGTCGGTCGTTCATGCTGATCGCATCGTAGTCCTAGAAGCCGGCCGAATCGCCGACATCGGCACCCACGAAGAACTCTCCGTCCGAGAAGGCATCTACAAAGACCTCTACGAAGAGCAGTTCCGAAGCGCGCTACAGCCTCAAACCGTGTAGCATCGCTCCGAGGAGAATTTAGGGCTGCGCGGAGTTGTGGGGTAATGGAGTGATGGGCTGGGAGGAGACCCGGATTGTTGGATTAATTCGTCCGAAATACGGACCGCGGCCGATGGTCACCTCTAACCTTTTACAAGAGCGCTCGTAGCCGGAGGTGGTTCGTGCCTCCGAAGCCCGCTTGCAAGCATAACCCAACCCATTTCGAAGCAAATCGCTCCCGGGGATCTGTAGACCGGGGACTGGTTCGTGCCCCGGTTTCGCTTCCAACACCCGAATCTTCGTAGGTTGGCATCAACCTCTCCAAGCAAAACCGCGGCACGAACCAGTCCGCGGTCTACAGCTGCTTGGGACTCAGTTACCTCAACAACCTGCTCGCGCGACTCCAAATCGTAGGCGGAGGCACGAACCACCTCCGGCTACGGTGACTCCCGTAAACGAAATAAGGAGACCATCGATACGGTTTCGTATTTCGGAACGAAAACTCAATCCTCACTCAAAAAACCATTTCCCATAATTTGCCCACGATTTATGCGTGAAATGACGCGAAAATAGGTAGAAACTCATCTACTTTACGCTAGAAATTCGGTAGAAAATCCCAAGATTTGCCTATGTTTGACCCAAAATTCACCCAAATTCGCCCAGTATTGTCCTACAATAAATCCACGAACGAAGCCTGGAGCCACGGACGGCAAAGGGAATCTTCGTATTGGGGCGGAACCGAAAAGGTTCAGTGGAAGGGAGCATGAATGGACGCTGCGACCTTCCACATATCTCCCAAATCTCGTAAAGGATCAGGAAGATGCCCGAGGCAGAAGGTACCCATACGGAACTCAAGCCGCTAGTTGGTACTGACGAGGCGACCATCGATAACAGGGGTCGAATCCTTCTTGGTAAGAAGAAACGAGAGCGCTTAGGAGATTCGTTCGCGATGACCATCGGAGAGGTTGGTTGCATCTGCGCCTATCCGGAAGCGAGTTGGCGAGACCGTATTGCCGAGATTAACAGCTACCCGCCTAATAATCAAGGTCGCCAGAAATACTCTCGCTTTCTGCTAGGCGATTCGGATGACGAATTGAGCTGCGATCCGCAGGGAAGAGTTGTCATCCCTCGCAAACTGCAAGAGATTGGGAAGTTGAAGGAAAAGGTTCTCCTAGTGGGTTGCGGAGATCGTCTTGAGATTTGGGATCCGATTGAGTACGACTTGTACTTGGCCGATCCAGATGAATACGGCAAGGATCGAAGAATCTCAATGAATGCCGCATATCAAGAAATGAAGAATTGAGGTTTGAGCAAAAAGGGAAGCGTGTTTGTGGAAAGACTATCGCAACGCACACCTGCTCGATTTGTCGGTTTAAGGAAAACGTTCATGTCGGAAGGTCACGAAATCACCCAAGCTCGACACGATCCAGTAATGGTTCGAGAGGTGCTTGATGTGCTTGATTTAAAGCCGGGAAACACTGTTGTAGACGGGACTTTAGGGCTTTCAGGCCATGCCCGCATTTTTGCTGACGCGATTCGCCCTGGTGGAACGTTGTTAGGTATCGATTGGGACGAAAAAATGTTGGAAATTGGAAGGCAAAGGATGTCAGAAGTATCTGGCATCAATACGCATTTCGTTCATAGCAATTATCGTCACATCGCTAGTATTGTTCGGTCTAGAGGGCTTGTGCCTAATGGAATACTTCTCGACTTTGGGCTCAACAGTGCACAGATCGACGACCCCGAGAGGGGGATCGCATTTTCGAAAGATGGACCTTTAGATATGCGAATGGATCGAAGCAAAGGCGAGCCTGCATCTGCCCTGTTGAATCGGCTTAGTCCGAACGAGATCGAGAACATCCTTTTCGAGTTCGGCGACGAAAGATGGAGCAAAGCGATTGCGAAAAAGATTGTCGAGCGACGCAAAGAAAACCCGTTGCGGACCACTAAAGATTTAGTAGATGCTGTTTTTGCGGCAATTCCGGCTGGAGCTCGAGATAAACGGATTCATCCCGCCACAAGAACGTTTCAAGCGGTTAGGATCGCGGTGAATGCGGAATTAGAAGGAATTGATGAAACGCTTGTTGACGCTGCAAACTGTTTAGCTGCAGGTGGGACCTTAGCCGTCCTCAGCTATCACTCAGGCGAAGATCGACAAGCAAAGCGAGCGTTTAAGGAGCTGACGGCGACTTCTGAATTTCAGGACCTGTTTAAGAAGCCAAAACAGCCCAGCGCAGAGGAGATTTTGAGAAACCCTAGGAGCAGAAGTGCAAAACTTCGTGCAATAAGGAGAATTCTCACTTAGAATGTAATTGAGGTGTGGGTTATGGAAGACCCACGATGCCTTTTGGAGCTTACGGATGAGCGTTGTAATAGATAGACCAGTTGTCAAAGATAGAGTTCCGGTACAAGATGTTCCGGTTGTCTTAAGTCCCCGAACCCCGGTTGAGCCGGCCCGTAGACGTGAAGTCGATGTGCCTGTCTTTACGCCGTCGCCTTCGCGGGTAAGGAAAGATGTTGGCCGCAAAGTTGGTCAATATATTCTTGGCAAGGTTATGCTCTTTAGCCTCTTCTTTGTTCTCACCTATGTTGCAAGCACGCTTCTTGGGCAGTACTTGGTCGAGCAAAGTCGCACCCAGAGCAAGGAAGCCTTGACTCGATCAAAGGTCGCGGTTCAGGCCGAAAAAGCTATTGAGAGACGCCTAGACGTCTTGCGAAGCGCTACCTCAATCGAAGATTGGGCGCTTTCTCATGGTTTTCGTCCAGCAGATGGGCTCGGTCAAACGTCTAAGGTTCAGGACCTTGCCGCAACCACTAAATAATTCATTACGATTCAGAACTGCAGCCTTCGGAATGGGAGGGCTGTTTCTGCTGACTGCTTACAGTCAAGTCAAGCTCCAAACATGGGAGAAGAAATCGACCCTCAAGTCCGCCCGTGACTCAAATCGCTACGATTTAACTTACCGAGACCCGGCCAGGCGCGGGGGCATCTTCTCTTCCGACGGAAAGCCACTCGCTCAAGATGACGAGTCTTATGCTCTGACGATCAATTTCGACAAGATCCCTCACTCAGATGCGTACTTTATGGAACTCTCGGAGGCAACGGGCCTTCCAGCAAGTGACTTTGCTGCCTTAGCGGAGACTCCAAAGGAAAGCAAGACCTGGCTGGATCCGGTGGCGGGTAGTCGCTATAAGGCCGTGATGGCGCTCAAAAAACGTTGGCGTGCAGATGGACTTTCGCTGAAGTTGACGGGTGAGAGAACTTATCCACTCGGTGATGCCGCGTCATGCATGGTTGGGGTCATCCGCGAATATAAAGAACGCGATTTAGACCCTAAGCTTGTCACAACCATGGACAAGGTCCTTGGCGTAGATGCCTCAAGCTTTATTCAACTATTGGTGAATAATCGGGACGGAAGGGTCTACACCGGGCTGGAAAGAAGCATGAACAAGAATCTTTCCGGGACCGATGGTGTGAAAGTAGGTCTTACCGATCGAAACGGTGCCTTCTTGCCTATGCGCATGGAAGAAGGAAGCATTCCAAAGTCAGACGGGAAAGACGTCGTACTAACCATTGACAGTGACCTTCAGACCTTTGCGACGGAGTCGCTACGGAAAGCGGTTGAAGTTAACAAGGCGGAAAACGGGGTTGCACTTGTAATGAATCCCAAGACCGGTGAATTGTTAGCAATGGCTAACTGGCCGTCGTTCGACCCGAACGCAAATGCCGGTAAACAGGGTAAATTTGGATTCAATCCTGCTTACATGGCCCAGCTTGAGCCGGGATCAACGTTTAAAATTCTCACCTTGGCGAAAGGGCTGGATGTTGGCAAAGTCAACATGAATGACTCGATCAATTGTGAAGGTGAATGGCATCCCACGCCAAAATCCCGCATACGTTGCGACAGTCACCATGGAAATCGAGCTCATGGAACCGTCACCGCGGAACGAGCGATCGCTAAGAGCTGTAACGTCTCAGCTGCGATCTGGGCAACTCGAGTTGGTCGCGATGATTTTCTTGATTACATTCGAAAATTAGGGATCACGAAGCGCAGTAAATTGCAGATTCCCGGCGAACTCCATGGCGGGTTGGACTATGATGATCCGGCTCACCAGTTACAGCTTGCTAACTTCGGATTCGGCCAGGCGATTACTTGTACTCCGGTTGGTCTCATTGGTGCATTCGGAATGTTGGGGAACAACGGGATACGTGTCGAACCACGCATTCTGAGTCGCATTGGCAACGAGATACAAAAAACAGAACCTGGAACCCCGATCGTTAAGCCGGAGACCGCTCAGAAAGTCATGGACTGTATGACGGCAGTTATCGAGTCTGACGAAGGGACCGGTGCCAAACTTCGAATTCCCGGATACAAACTTGCAGGTAAGACGGGAACGGCTGAAAAGGTAGGGAAAGGCGAGAAAGGATACGTGTCCAATTTTGTGGGGTTTGTACCTGCCAAAGACCCAAAGGCTGTTATCCTCGTGATGATCAACCACCCTCAAAATGGTGCCTACTACGGCGCCGCGGTTGCGGGTCCAGTTTTTCAACAGATTGCGAAGGCGGTTATTCGGCACTATTCGATTCCACCCACCGAGCCTATCGTTGCTCCCTCCAAAGCATCTAAGTCGACAAAACAAATGGCGGAGCTCATCGACTAATGCTGCTCTCCCAATTACTTTCTCTCGCTCACGTCAATCCAGTCGGCGTTTCGGGAGATACAGAAATTTCGAGCATTACGATGGATTCGAGGCAGGCTAGGCCTGGCTCGCTCTTTGTTTGTATGCCGAGCAAAAGTACAAACAGTCAATCATTTATCCCCTCGGCGGTTGCTAATGGGGCGGTCGCAACGGTTGTTTTCTCGGTTGAAGGCGTCCAGCAATCTCAGGCATCGGGCGTCGCAAGCGTGCATATTGCCGATGTTGGACTGGATTACAACGAAGCACTGTGGCGGATATGCGAAACCTTCTTTCAGCATCCGACTCGGCAGATGCAGGTGATTGGGGTCACGGGAACAAATGGCAAGACGACCACTGCATGGCTCATTCGAGACATGCTTGCCGCTTTGGGAGTTTCGTCTGGATACCTGGGAACTCTAGGGATCCAAATGCCGGGGGAGGAACGTGAACTTAACAATACGACTCCGTTCGCGGTCGAACTCTACAACTTGCTCGATGAGTTGAATCAACGGAAAGTTGATGCTCTTGCGGTTGAGATTAGTAGCCACGCGCTCTCGGAGCGCCGAGCCGATGGTATCGAATTTAATGCCGCAGTATTTACGAATTTGACGCAAGACCATCTGGATTTTCACGGATCGATGGAGTCTTATGCGGCATCCAAGCACCGCTTGTTTACCGAGTTGCCAAAACAAACTGACAAGCGGTTTGTGGCTGCCTTCAACGTAGATGATCCCGTCGGTGCGAGATGGGCGCTTGAGCAAAATGGACCCACGGTGACCTACGGTCGTGGCCGGGAAGCCGATCTAGTTGGTAATCCCCTTTCCGTGCAAGTTGATCGGATTAAATTGAGGTTGGAATATCGCCAAGATGTCGAAGTTGAAATCCCCTTAGGAGGAAACTTCAATGTATCAAATTGTCTTAGTGCTGCAGCGGGATTGCTGGCCCTGGGTCACGATTTGGGCACAATTGCAAGCGTCCTTCCAAAGGTTCGACCGGTGCCTGGCCGATTTGAGGCGGTCCCGAACAACAAGGGAATTGGCATCATTGTTGACTACGCACACACTCCGGACGCCCTTGAAAAACTCCTCGATTCGGTGCGGGAGCTTCAGCCCAATCGCATCATTTCCGTCTTCGGATGCGGTGGTGATCGAGACCGAACCAAGCGGCCCAAGATGGCTTTTTCTGCAAGTATGCGATCGGATATTACGGTCGTAACGAGCGACAACCCGAGAACCGAGGATCCCATTGCGATCTTGGAAGAAGTTAAGTCCGGAATTGTCGCCGGCAGGGAGTCGATTGCAATTGCGGATCGACAAGAAGCAGTAGCTCATGCGGTGAGGCTTGCCCAACCGGGAGATGTCGTGGTTATTGCAGGTAAGGGACACGAGAATTACCAGATTATTGGTCGAACAAAACATCCGATGGACGATCGAGAATTAGCGCGCGAGGCACTTGCTTGAGACCTACGCCGGTCCAAGTGTTTGCTGAATGGGTGGAAGGAGAAGCAGTCGGGTTCGCTCCTGAAGCGGTTATTTCCGATTTTGCCCTCGACAGTAACTCTGTAAAGCCAGGAGACTTATTTCTCGCCATTCGCGGAGAACGTGTCGACGGTCATTCCTTTATTCCGAGCGTCTTAGCATCCGGTGCAGTCGGATCACTCGTAGAAAGGGCCTCTCCGGAGCCGTACATTCTCGTTCCAAACTTGGTGGATGCACTGGCTAAATTAGCTAGCCACTTTCGGTCGAATTTTAGGGGACCCGTCATTGGAATAACCGGAAGTGCCGGGAAGACCACCACAAAGGAATTTATTGGCAGTGCGATCCGATCTCTAGGGCCGATATTGATTACTATGGGAAATCGAAACACGGAGTACACCGTGCCTCTGCTGTGGGCTGATCTCGATCCTGGACATCAAGCGGCGGTGGTCGAGATGTCGATGCGCGGATTTGGCCAAATTCGACATCTTGCAGAGTTCTCAAAGCCAACGGTTGCGGTTGTTACGAACATCGGCTATGCCCATATGCTCCAGGTAGGGTCTCGACAGGGGATAGCAGACGCAAAAGGTGAGTTGCTCGAACAACTGACAAAGGACGGAATTGCGATTCTTTGGCACGAAGACGACTATCTTGAGTCATTAAAATCCAAGACCGATGCACGAATCCTGACTTTTGGAGCCCTTGAGGGCGCGGATTGCCGATTTACGGAATACCATCCGCTTAGTTGGAATACCGCAAAAGTGGCCGGAGACTGCTTGGGGCATCGTTGGGAGGCTGAAATCCCAGCCGTAGGAAGGCACATCGCTCTCAACGCAGCCGCGGCGATCTCAACCGCTTTTGCATTAGGAATTGATCCTGGTTTGGCAGCGAAGGAACTCGTTCACACGCAACTACCTCCCATGAGGATGGAGATCGTTGAGTTTCAAGGCGGGCATGTCCTTCTCGACACCTACAACGCCAGTCCGCCGAGCATGATTGCAGCGATCGAAACGTTAAGCGAACTTCCCGTGCAAGGCCATCGCCTCGCGGTCATCGGTGAAATGAAAGAACTCGGCGAGTTCACCGATGCCGCTCACGAGTCCGTAGGCAAATCACTTGCCGCGTCTCAAATTGAACAAGTCATGTTTTACGGCTCAGCGACAGAAATTTCTTTGGCTTCTGCTCTGCGCTCCGGCATGCGGAAGGAATCGTTATCAATGGCAACGTCCATTGACGATGTAAAGCAGTTTTTAAGCCAGGTGGAGCCTGGCGATGCCGTTTTGATAAAAGGGAGTCGATCCTTGGAGTTAGAGCGGGCTTTGGACCTTGGAGGCACTCATTGATCAACCTACTGACCTTCGTAGTCGCCTTTTTGGCATCGGCCATAAATGCCATTCCCATTCTCCGAACGCTCATTCAGCTGAAGTCAAATCAGACGGTTAGCCAGTTTGCTCCGGAGACCCACCAGAAGAAGCAAGGAACTCCGACCATGGGTGGTCTGATCGTTGCGATTGGCTTTGTCATCGGCGGAATGTCGTTTGTACTCGCGAATCCTAATATGGTGAATAGCCCAGACGGCAAGCGCCCGGCAGCGATTATTCTCCTTTTCATCGGGTTCGGGATCATTGGATTTATTGACGACTATGTGGTTCCTCGGATGATTAAGGGCAAGCGGGGCTTGGGCTGGAAGCAAAAGATATCGATGCAGCTTGTCGTCGCAGCAGGGTGTGCTTGGTTGCTTTGCGGAGAAGCATCGCCCGCGTTCTACGGCTTAATCTTTTTGGTCCTGTTCTTCTCCAATGCGTACAACTTCGCAGATGGGCTGGATGCCTTGGCCGCCTTACTCCTGATCGGACTCGGTGGAGGGCTTTTTATCATTGCCCACATGCGGGATGCGGTCACACTTGAGACGATTCTGCTGGCGCTTTTGGGAGCGATCCTGCCGTTTTTGTACCTAAATCGACCTCCAGCAAAGATCTTCATGGGAGACACGGGATCGCTGCCTATTGGTGCGGTTTTAGGCGCTGCAGTCGCGATTCTTCTTTTCCCGAATGATTTCGACTACATGTATGTGCATCCCCTAATCGGGTCGCTCGGACTCGCATCTGCCTATTATCGGCCCAATGCGGGAATGCTGATGTATGTCGGAATCTTCATCATAAGCGGAATGATGATAGTGGAACTTGTACCGGTTCCGCTTCAGATTCTTTCAGTCAAGCTGCGGAAGAAAAAGCTCTTCAGCTTCACCCCGATTCACCACGCCTTCGAGAAAAAGGGTTGGCCCGAAAGAAAGGTCGTGGCGGTATTTGTCGGGTGTCAGTTAGCCATGAGCTTGATTGCCATTGCTTGCGCGGACAATTCAACTACCGCGGTCGTCATCGTTCGGAATCTGAACAATCAGCACGATAAAAGTGTCAAATGGCACCAGGAAAGCTTAGATCCTCAGGCGGTGCAGGCTCTTGGAGGCTAAGCGAATTGCCGTATTTGGCTTGGGGCGATCTGGACTTGCCATCGGTAAGGCCGCACTTGCACAAGGTGCCTTCCCACACGTTTACGACCAGAAGCTACTAGAGAACCTTCCAAAGCGAGACGCCTACGATGAGGCGATTAATGCCGGAATCGAGGTGACTCTTGGGTGGGACGGCGTTTTCGATCCTGCAACGACGGACCTGATTGTTACGAATCCAGCGGTAGATCGTCGCCATCCTGCGCTACGAAAGGCTCTTGACGACGGAATCGAAGTGATAAGCGAAGTGGAATTCGCCTATCGTATTTCAAAGGCTCCCATTGTTGCCATTACGGGAACGAACGGAAAAAGCACGACGACGGTAATGACCTATTTGTGCTTGAAGGCATGTGGGGAGCAGCCCGTTCTTTGCGGCAATATTTTCGGTTCTGGGTTTGACGAAGTGCCGATGACCGAGGCGGCCCTTAACTCGACGCCTGAGCAAACACTGGTTGCAGAAATCAGCTCGTTCCAGCTTGAGTGGGTTAAAGAGTTTAAGCCCGTTTCGGCGGGAATCACGAATATCTGGCCTGACCACTTGGACCGATATGCGGGCTTTGCTGAATATTCCGCGACCAAACAAAGAATTTTTGATCGGATGGATGCGGAAGACTTCGCAGTCGTAAAAGCGAACGATCCGGAAGTCGTGCCGCCTGGTGGCAAAGGCACCGGATATCGCCCGAGGAGGTCGCGAGGCAGCTCGGGGTCAACATCACCGCATTCTTTTCCGGTTGTACTTACGTTTGGCGCTACCGGTGAACATGCCCGGGTTGAGGAGTTGAGCCTGAGGATCCTAAATCAGACCGTCAAGCTCGACGAATTACCATTTGACGAACCTCATAACTTCACAAACGCCTGCATGGCGGCATTGCTTACCTATGGTGCGCTCAAGAATCGGGCCACGAAAGATCCTGATTCCAATGCCGCAAAACTGATTTCTGAAGCAGAACAATACGAATACGCAAGACTGCGAGCAGGGAAGACGGTTTACGATCAGCAGCCCAGTCAAGAACCCATTCTCGCCTTGCCATCAAAAGTTGTCGATGGCATCAAGAGTTTTCACGGCCTTGCACATCGCATGGAGCCAGTCGGCGAAAAAGATGGGATCCGAGTGATCAATAACTCGATGTGCACGAACCCGGATGCGGTGATCAAATCAGCGCAGAGCGTGCGCGATCCTGCCCATTTATTGATCGGGGGAGTCAACAAGGGACTCGACTTTAAGCCCCTCAAGCACTATCTGGCTAACAACCGCCACAAAGCGTATCTCTTCGGTTCAGATTCTCAGAATTTGAACGAAATGCTTGGGGGGAATTTCCCAATCTTTGATACACTAGAGCAGGCGTTTGACGCGGCCACCCGAAATGCTGTAAAAGGTGAAGTCATCATGCTGGCACCAGGATGTGCAAGTACGGATCAGTTTCGCGACTTCCGGGACCGTGGAAACGTCTTCAAAGCGATTGCCAAGGAATGGCTCCGCAAATGAAGAAAACTCTCAAGACTTTCGATCCCTGGCTCATCCTGTTTGCGCTCGCCGCAACAGGCATCGGCTTGCTCTTCATTTTTAGTGCGGGGTACCCACGCGCACTAGAAAAGAATCCTAAAGCGCTTCCTACCGAGTTTCTTCTGCAACTTGGCTTTGCGTGTGCATCGCTCTTTGTCGCCTACGTTGCAGGCAGAGTCCGAATTGAAAAATGGAGAAAATGGGCCAAGCCTATTTGGATTCTCAATCTTGTGCTTTTGCTCCTGGTCCATTTCGTGGGACACCGGCTCAACGGTGCTAAGAGGTGGGTTGGAGTCGGCCCGTTTTCGATTCAACCGGCAGAATTCGGCAAACTCGCCGCCATCATCTACCTAGGTGGCTATTTTGCGGAACGAAAAGCTTGGCCCAATCGATTTAAGCCCCATAAGTCTTTTGCACTCAAGTTTGACAACATTTGGATTCCAAAAATGGCTCGATGCATGCCCGCAGTTTGGGTTGCATTCAGCGCCTTACTGATCTTTGTGGAGCCCGACATGGGGACGTCCGCCGTCGTCTTGTTTACTGGATTCATGATGTTTATTCCAGGTGGAGTCACGAAAACATCGATCGCAGTAGCGGTTGGGCTTGCCATTTTTGGAGGCACACTCGCGGTACTCAAGGAGCCATATCGGCTTCAAAGATTCGTGGATCACCCAAGTCGCTGGACGGCAAAGAATATCGATGACACGGAGTTTCAAACCGTGCAATCGGAGCTTGCGGTCTCCTCAGGCGGAGTATTAGGAGTTGGGTTAGGACAGGGCCGTGCCAAGCATGTTCTCCCCGCTACGACAACTGATTTTATTGGGGCCACGATTGGCGAAGAAACGGGATTGTGGGGGTCGCTGTTGGTCCTCGGCGTCCTTGGCGGGCTCGTTTTTCGGTTATTCACCCTTGCCCAACGAGCTCCCTCTCGTTTTGGGGGACTCGTTCTCTATGGAGTGGCATCTTGGCTGGGAATTCAGACGTGCGTAAATATGATGATGGCCAACGCCATGATTCCCGCCGTCGGCATCCCCTTGCCCTTTATAAGTTCCGGTGGCTCGAGTTTGGTCGCGCTTTGGCTCGCGATCGGCGTCTGTCAGGCGGTTTTAGCGCCGGAACCGGTAAAAGAAGAAAAACCCAAGAAGCAAATCATGCCCGTATCCAAGACACCTTACACGCGGGGTTCCAAGCAAGTTCCGGTACTCACGACCAATTATCGGGGCCGCCTAAGGTGAGTCGACTTATTTCTTTAACCGTCATTTGCCGAGCTTCATGCGACTAGTCGTCACCGGTGGTGGAACAGGCGGTCATATCTATCCCGCGCTTGAAGTGGGGCGATTAGCAGTCGAAAATGGAGCTGTCCTCCATTACTTCGGATCTTTACGGGGACAGGAGCAAAAGATCACTGCGAACCTAGGGATTTCCTTTCAAGGCTTTCCATCGGAACCGCTTTACAGTGTACGGACGCTCAGGGGCTTAAAGGCGGCTGTGAACTTACAGAGAGCCCGACTCATGGCACGCAAGGCCCTGAAGCTAACTGCGCCAGACGTCGTGTTTTCAACGGGAGGCTACAGTGCAGGACCAGTCGTGGCGGCAGCACGAGATTTAGGGATTCCCTACACGATTCATACCGCAGACAGCGTGCCAGCCCGATCTTCGAGGATGTTTGCTAAGCAGGCGGCTGCCTTCTCATGCACTTTTCGGTCCACGATAGACCGCATGCCTGATATTTCGGTTGTGAGGACCGGGCAACCGATTCGAAAGGCTTTAAGGCAAGCTGCTCAGTTCATCGAAGACAAGCCTCCGATGGTTTTGGTTGTTGGGGGATCGCAGGGTTCCAAGTTCCTAAACGAAAATGTCCCGCAGATGGCGATAGTCGGTGGTTTCGACGTACGTGTTCTTCATTTGACGGGGCTAGCCAATATCGAATCGACCCGCAAGTTTGTCTCCGGCCTAGGCATTAGCGATCGTTACGAAGTGGTTCCGTTCTTAAATGCAGATGAGATGACGGAAGCGTATCTCCATTCCACCGTAGTGATCGGTAGGAGTGGTGGAACCCTCGCCGAACTTGCTCTTTTTGGATTGCCGAGCGTTTTGGTCCCTCTTCCGGACTCTGCGAATAACCATCAGTTCCATAATGCTATGGAGTTTGTTGGTATGGGAGCAGCGACTTTGATGCCCCAGGCAGATATAACACCTGAGACCCTCCATCAATCAGTGATGGAGTGGGTTGGGAACAGCGAGCGTCGAAACGGTGCTCGGGAAGTTTTGAGTAAGTGGGATGTTCCCGATGCGACGGAACGCATCGTAGAACTTATTGATCAAGCGGCAAAATGAGAAAACACGGAGAGATTGGTACAGCATTTTCGGAACGAGATTCCCTGGACGGAAGGGGATCGTTCTTCCTCGTAGGGATCGGGGGAGCCGGGATGAGCGCACTTGCTCGGATGCTGGTCCACCGCGGTTTTGAAGTCCGAGGAACGGATTCAACCGCATCCGTAGAGGTTGGGCGCCTTCGAGCCGAAGGAATTGAAGTACACATCGGTCACAGCGGAGAAGAAATTCGGCAGGACGACGCGCTGATTCTCACTGATGCGATTGATCTAGAAATTTCCCCAGAGTATGCAAAGGGCAAAGAGCTTGGAATTCCGATTGTTCGCAGGTCGCAAGCCCTCTCGTGGATGCTAAAGGGCAAAAGAGTCATTGCGGTGACGGGCACTCACGGAAAGACGACGACAACGGGCATGCTCGGTATGGGACTCTCGGAAGGAGGGCTCGATCCACTCGTCATCGTTGGAGCAAATATTCCCCAGTTTGGTGGGCCAGTCCACGAAGGGAATGGAGATTGGGCGGTTGTAGAAGCATGTGAAGCCTACGATAGCTTCCACGACCTTGATCCCTACATTGTCCTTCTGACCAACCTGGAACTCGATCACGTCGATTTTCACGGGAATTTCGACAACCTGAGAGCCAGTGTCTTTCGGTTTGTTCAAAAGATCCCGTCCGATGGGTTTTTGGTTTACTGTGCAGCCGATGCTGGTGCAGCCGAAATAGCCAACCTGTGCTCTTGTAAGGTGATCGGTTATAACTCCGGCGACTTCGATCGAATTCTTTCTGCGTATACCGGTATCAACCATTCGGGTCCCTCTCAGCGCGGTGCACACAATTTGCTCAATGCTTCGGGTGCCCTGGTTGTCGCGGAAGCGATTGATGCCGCAAATGAAAAGACGGCTGCTGGCGTCATGTTTTTCAACGGAGCTGAGCGCAGACAGCAACTCTTGATGGCTGGTCGAAAGCCTTACGACGTAAAGAGCACAGACCCGATTGAAATTCCTAAAGGGCAACCCGTTGATACCTTTATCGTGATCGATGACTACGCTCATCATCCAACGGAAGTGCGGGAAAGCCTGAAGGCTATCCGAAGCGCATATGTCGAGCCACGGCAAGAGAAAGTCCGGCTCATCGTCGTTTTTCAGCCTCATCTTTACTCCCGCACTCAAGATATGATCAGTGAGTTCGCCGATGCTCTCAGCATTGCCGATGAAGTGGTGATCACCGACATCTATCCCGCACGAGAAGCCCCGATACCGGGCGTGAGTTCTTCCCGAATCGCTGAGAAAGTCACCAAACCGATCCACTACATTCCGTCCCGCCACTTGTTGGCGATGAAAGTCGCCCGAATGGTGGAACAGGGAGACGTCATCGTGGGAATGGGTGCGGGCAACATCTCGGAATTCGCTCCAAGCTTGATCAGCGAATTGAGTCGCATCTACGATTTGGATTCAATGAAAGAAGGATCGGGAAAGCTTCCTGCCGCAAGACCTCTCAAAATCGCGGTCATTTATGGAGGAGACAGCGCTGAACGAGAAGTAAGTTTGCATTCGGGACGCGAAATCCATGGAGCGCTGACAAGACTTGGGCACGAAAGCCGACTTGTCGATGTCACCGATCTTCTGTTTAGCGGGGCCGACCTTGGATCCTTTATCGGTCCCGATCGTCCTGACTTGGCCTTTCTCGCGGTTCATGGAACACATGCAGAAGATGGTGCGATTCAAGGTTTGCTTGAACTCCTCCACATTCCGTATACCGGGTCTGGAATCCAAGCCAGCGCCATTGCACTCGACAAGGCTCTAACGAAGAAGATTCTTGAGCAAAACGGCATTCGGGTTCCGAAAGGTGTTTTGTTGTCCGAACCAGAAAAGCCCCTGAATATCCATCCTCCCCTGATCGTGAAGCCTAATTCACAAGGTTCCACGGTGGGACTCACCTTCGTTGAAGACGGCAGCGAGCTATGTGCGGCTTTGGTTAATGGATTCGCCTACGACGAGGCGGTTTTGGTTGAGGAATGGATTGTGGGAATGGAAATCTCGGTCCCAGTGTTGGATAGTAAAGCACTGTTGCCAGTAGAAATTGCGCCGACAAGTGGGAAATATGATTTCGAGAGTAAGTACACGCCGGGAGCGACAACTGAGATTGTTCCGGCACGCTTGCCTGCCCACATTCTGGAAGAGGTTCAGTCAATCGCACTTCATTCTCACCAGGCATTGCGGTGCGAAGGGGCGACTCGTACCGACATGATCGTCCGAAACGAAGAAATTTTCGTCTTAGAAGTTAACACGCTGCCGGGGATGACTCGAACAAGCCTTCTCCCCAACAGTGCGGCTGGGATGGGAATCGGTTTCGATCAGCTTTGTCAATTGTTAGTGGAGGATGCGGTCAGGCGAAATGCGCAAAAAGCGTAAGAAGACAACTTTTCGACCGGCCCCAATTCTTTGGGGATTGCTTGTCGTCAATTGCTATGCCGGCCTGAACTACAGCAAGATGACCAGCATCACGAAGGCCAGAGCTGCTGGTGTTCCTCTCTACGATCGAGATCGGATTGAAGACATCCTCATGCAGGTTCCCAACATCCCTTGCGCTCGTATTGACTCCAAAAAGATCGAATCGGAAGTCATGTTGCTGCCTGAGGTGGATCAGGCAGAATTGACGCGCAACGTTTTCGGCAATGCATTGCTAAAAGTGCGTTATCGAACCCCAGTTGCTCGCCTAGTGGGTAGGGACCACGTAGTACTCAGTGTGGATGGAATCCTCTATAGGGCAAGCCAAGTTCCGACCGATCTGCCTTGGATCCATTTATCTTCTGGCGGTCCTCCAACGTTGGTCGCGATGGCTGGTAATTGGCAACCAGCAAGCCTCGCCGCCCTAGCTGTTTACTCCCGTCAAAACTATCCGGGACGAACTATAAGAATTGAAGTTAATGAGCGGGGTGTTGTGTGCTTAAATATAGACTCGGGGCGAGTCATTCTTGGCTCATGCGATGACCTAGATTTGAAGCTGAAGACGCTCGAAGCAAGGCTTCAGAAAAATCCGCAAGAGCTAGCCAGCGAGCAGGAGCTAAATCTGACTCTCCCTTCTGCTCCAACCGTCGTGCCGATTAAGCCTGGAAAAAAACAGTGAATCCATTTGTTTCACGCATCAATAAAGAAAGTTGGGTCGCTCCCGTGTCGGGAATGTGCCTCGTTCTCGGTTTTATGATCTGCATGGCTTGGGTCACCCAATCGACTCGAACGAGCCGGCAAAATTATCTTCCGCTCGATCAGCGACAACGCGTCAACGATCTGAATGTCGATCAAGAGGCCTATCAGCGTGTGACGGCCGAAGTTTCGAAGCTTCAATTAGACAAAACAAGACTAGAGAAAGCTCTTTCAAGCCATGATGGCCAGTCAAAAGTCTTGAACGACAGCCTTCAGGAGTTGAAAGTATTTGCCGGGATGACTCCAGTGGTTGGCCCCGGAGTGGTGGTGACGTTACGCGACAGTCCCAAATATTCGGGAACGGGGATGGGTTCCAATATCGGAGTGAGCCCAGATGCGACCATTCACGATGTGGATGCCCTCAAGGTTGTGAATGAACTCATCGCATCCGGAGCGGAGGCTGTCGCGGTCAACAATCACCGCATCGCAGGAAATTCAAGCCTGAGATGTGTGGGCACAACGATTCTGGTGAACGATGTAAAAATCGCTTCGCCCGTGGTTATTCGTGCCATTGGCGACCCCAACACGATCATGGGAGCGATGAACATGCCGGGTGGCGTTCTCGCAGAGATCCGTCAGACCGACCCAAACATGGTGCAGATTGAAGCGGTCAAAAGCCAGGAATTGCCTGAATTCGTCGGCAACACAACACGTAAATACGCCAAACCACCTAAGGACTCCAAGTGATACTCCTTCCCATCATCGCCCTTATCCTCGGAGCAGCAATCGCGCTTGCGATTAAATTGCCCGCCATTCCGGGCGTGTATGGTCAGTACCTCGCGGTAGCGTGTCTGGCAGGATTCGACACTATTTGTGGAGGTATTCGCGCCGGACTAGAAGACAAGTTCCGAACGGAAGTGTTTATCACAGGGTTCGTTTCCAATGTCCTTATCGCTTTCTTTATCGCCTGGTTAGGCGACCAGATCTATATCAACCTATTTTTAGCAATAGCACTGGTACTTGGAGCAAGAATATTTACCAACCTGAGCCTCATTAGGCGGTATGGTCTTACGAAATGGCAAGACGCAAGAGCGAGAAAGCGTCTTCAAGCCCAAGCTCAAAACCAAGCCGTTATTGCCTCCCAGCCTGAACCCAATCCATGAACAGTGATTTAGTCGCCGTCCTCGACCTTGGATCTACCAAGGTTACTTGTCTTGCCGCGTCTGCCGAAGGTAGTGACGGCATGGCCATCCACGCCATTTCCACCGTCCCATGTCGGGGCATGAGAAAGGGGCAGGTTTCCGATCTTGCCGAAGTCTCTCGAGCCATCGCCCACGTCGTGAAAGCGGTCGAGGAGCAGGTTGGGGAAGAGATTGATGGTGTGGTTGTGGGTGTTTCTGGCGGCCACATTGAAGGGGTGAACTCGCAAGGACTGAAGCCAATCTTTCCTGCGGGACGAAAGATCACCCATCAAGACGTTCTTGAAGTCATCAACCACAGCCGAGAACTGAACGTGGGGGATGAACGAGAGCAGATTCAAGCGTTACCTCGTGAATTTCGGGTGGATGGTCAGCGAAACGTTCAGAGACCCGTTGGAAAGAACGGGGCGAAACTAGAAGTCTTCTCTTACATCGTTACCGGGCAAACCTCTTCGTTGCAAAACATCGAACGAGCGGTGGCAGAAGCGGGCAAACATGTCGAGCAAATGGTAATTCAACCGCTCGCGTCCGGCATTGGAGTTTTAACTCCCCAAGAAATGGAACTTGGGGCAGCGGTCATCGATATTGGGGGAAGTACCACCGATGTCGCGATCTTCATTAATGGTTCCATTGCGTTTAGCATCTCCATCCCGCTGGGTGGCCTTTCGGTGACCAACGATCTCAGTACGCTCCTCAAAACTTCTCCAGAAGAAGCGGAGAAGCTTAAAGTTCAATCGGGCCATGCAAAAGCATCGATGATTGACGAGAAGGAAAGCATTGAAGTCCAGCAATTAGGGCAGCCAGTGGGTCGACCGATGCAACGCAGGGTTTTGTGCGAAATCATCGAGAGCCGTATGCGAGAGATTGCCACTTTAGTCGGTAAGGAACTGGAAAATAGCCCCTTTGGAACGGCCCTGCCCGGAGGCATTGCCTTGACTGGAGGCGGAGCTGCACTTCCAGGGACCGACATCCTCTTCGGCGAAACACTGAGTCGTTATCGATTCCGAGTTGCAGAGCCGAAGCTAAGCAAGAAATTCAATCCTCAAGCCGGTCTCGCAACTTCGGTCGGGCTTGCCAGCTTTACCATTCAATGTTTCGATGAACTCTCGCCTGCAAATGGTGTTCAACCTTGGAGAGATAAGGTCAAGAGCCTCTTCTCAATGCTTAACACCAAATAGTTATGCGCGCGATTGTCCAAAGAGTAACTTCCGCTCAAGTCATTGATAAAGCGGACGGCACTTCCGGTGCCATTGAACATGGTCTGCTTTTGCTTGTCGGTGTTCACCGAAACGACACCGAAGCTCAAGCCAAGAAACTGGCGGAAAAGATTGTCAATCTTCGAATCTTCAACGATTCAGAAGGGAAGATGAACCTGTCACTGCTCGATACGTCGGGATCGGATGTGCTTGCAGTTTCAAATTTCACCGTGTACGGCGACTCGAAAAAGAGTCGTCGCCCCAGCTTTACTGACAGTGCAGGGTTTGAGCAAGGCAAAGTTCACTTTGACCAGTTTGTTGGGTTCTTGAGAACGTTTGGATTCAAAGTACCAACCGGTGTATTCGGTGCCGATATGGCAGTCACGCTAGTTAACGATGGACCAGTAACGGTTATTGTTGACGTTGACGCCTAGCCGCCGATCTGACTCATTCCTCGACCGACGACTTTCTGGCCGTCCGCTAGATAGTGACGTTCGGGCTTGTGCTCAACGACATGCTTGAACAGGTCTGCCAAGTCTTGATCCGATCCTCCATTCCGCAGGGTAGTTCGAAGATCGATTTCACCATCAGACATCAAGCAAGGGCGAAGGAATCCGTCTGCAGTGAGCCTGAGCCGGTTACAGTTGGCACAAAGGTCGCTAGATATTTGGCTGATAAATCCTACCGTTCCTTTGGCTCCAGGTATTCGATAGGTTCGGGCGGGTCCATTAGTTCGAATTTCAGCCGTTTCCATCGGGCCGTGAACTGCCTCAATTTTCTGTTTGAGCTCTTCAGCGGAAATAAACATGCGACGCATTTCTAAATCACTCAGCATCGAGCCGTTGCTGGATTGCTTGAGCTGGAGTAAACCAGTGCCTTGATGAGCCGATAAAGGATCGAAACCGATCGTTTCATCCAAGTTCCACCGAATAGGCATTACTTCGATGAAGCGAAAGTGAATCTCTTCTTGAATGGTCCAGGCGGCGAAATCGGCGGCTTCGTCGTCGTTCATGCCTTTCATGGCGACGCAATTGATCTTGATGGGGTGCAATCCCGCATCTTGAGCGGCTTTGATACCGCTAAGAACACGTGCCAGATCGCCGCGGCGAGCTAAGGCTTTGAATCGCTCCGGTTTGAGGGTGTCGAGGCTAATATTGATTCGAGTCAAACCTGCCTTTGCCAACGGAGCGGCCAATTCATCAAGAATATAACCGTTGGTTGTCAAACTTAAGTCTCGAATCTCGGGTAGTGCTGCGACCCCTCTGACTATCTCAACAAGATCTTTGCGTACCAGTGGCTCGCCACCCGTTAGACGAACTTTTGTGATCCCGGATTCAACTCCGATTCGAACCAGACGGATCAATTCATTGACCGAAAGAAGTTCTTCTTTGGGAGAGACCGGGAACCCCTCTTCCGGCATGCAGTAAACGCATCGAAAATTACAGCGATCCGTAATCGAAACGCGCAGGTAATCGATGGTCCGGTTGAATGGGTCAATAAGAGGCATAGACTTAACTTAACTTTACGAGAAAATGTGAGAACTAAGTGCTTGAAGCGGCAAAACAGAAACGATAAACCAAGTTGAACGTCACTTTTACAGAGTGTACGCAATGCGAGGGTCTCTTTCGTGGTAGAAAGCACAGTTATGGGATACGATGCGTCTTTGAGTGGACGCATGGAGTTGGATACCGATAGCGCTTTAGTCAAACAGGCGCGAGACGGTGACTACGGGGCTTTCGAAAAGCTCTTCGATCGTCACCGTGTCTTAGTGTATCGATTTGCCTACCAAATGACCTCCCGTCGAGACGATGCAGAAGATATCGTTCAAGAGGCATTTGTTCGTGCGTATCAAAATTTACATCGTTATCGAGACGAAGCAAAGTTCACCACTTGGTTGCTCAGGATTGCTACGAATCTCTGTACGGACCAAGCACGAATGGCTCAGCGAAGATTGGCGTTAGAACAACAAGAGGCTGCGGGAGCTCTTGATTGGATGACCAGTGGAGATACCGAAGACCCTATTCAGAATTTAGAAGCGAATCGCCGAAAAATAGCCTTAAGAAAGGCATTGAACGCATTGCCTGCGCATCATAGAGCAGTAATCGTATTGAGAGACATCGAAGAAAGGGAATACCCTGATATGGCAGCTATATTAGGCTGTACTGTTGGCGGAGCTAAACTCCGTGTACTGCGTGCTCGCCGGGCTCTTAAAGACAGAATTGCCCCTTTGCTTGGGGAGGACATGAAATGAACGGAAAGTTTGAAGAAAAACTAGCCCAACTTGCATTCGGAGATTTATCCGAGGGTGAAGCGCGTCAGCTAGAGCTAGAGGCGGATCGAGATCCGGAAGCTCGCCGAGCGCTTATGATGTACAAGGACATGCGCAATAGCCTGCGTGGACTTGCTGAAATCCCTGAGGATCAATTTTCTAAAGAACGACTTCGAGATGCAATTCTTACTCAAGGTCTGAAGCCTGCTCCCACCCGACCGATTTCTAATCGAACTTGGCTATGGATGCCAGTAGCCGCATGTGCGCTCGGGTTCGGCTTTGTGATGATGCGACACTCATTCGAAAAGGGCCGATTAAACCCTGAGATCGTGATGGGGCCATCGGTGACCAAGACGACCAAGCTTCTTGGCATCTCGCCTAGTATCCGAGTCGCGGTCAACAATACAACTAACGATTCTCGAATGGTACATGCGACAGTTGCTTCCGTGAAGCATGGCCCTTCATCGGGTCGACACCGTTCGCATCGTCATTCGATCGATAGTGAATCAACGCCGGATTTAAGTGCAAGTTGGCCAGAGTTGACCTATGAAGGTTTCGATCCCGGAATAACGCATGGACCTGCAGTTACGGCAGCATCGCTTCCGCAGCCGACAACGGTGGCTTCAACTGCCGATAATGGACCGATTGTTTTCATTGACCAGGATAAAGACGCCTTGACCGGTGCACAACACGCCACGGAGGTTGGCAGCGCAAGCAATGTTCTTGTTGGCGGCTAAATTAGCGTTTGCGATGATGGGAGGCGAGGCGCAAGCCGATCGCCTAACCGATCACGAAAAAACGGTATGGAATCAGTACCGTTCAGCGATCGTGACATTGTACGAGCAGGGTCATCCTTCCGGTGTAGCGGCACTCATCGACGACAGCGGATATTTCGTCACCCACAATAGCAGTGTGTCGTCGGCTTCGATCACAGGGAAGTCTTCGAATGGTAAGGAACTGACTTTCTCGGTTATCGATCGTGACCGCGCAACTCAACTTGTCCTGTTGAAGACAACCGGCTGGGTGGCGGGCACCGCACGCCCTTTCAGAATTCCTACTGACAATGAGGCCGATGGAGGAGGATTGCTGGCCGTTCTGCCCACTGGGCCGATTCGAGCCTCTTACATGTCACGTCATCGATTCGGGTTGCTGAAGACTTCTCGCAGACTCGTGACGCTCACTGAGATCCGCTTTGAAGCCTCGCCGCAACTGGTGGGTGGCGCTCTGATCCTGTGCGAGAATGGTGAATTTATCGGAGCGCTGAATGCAACGCTTGATCGACCAGAAACCCTCGATAATCAGGGTCAAAACAGCCAAGGTGGGCAAACGCTCAACAATACAACTCCTATCATTAGTGGGCCGGGAGTGCAGGTTGGGCCGCAAAACCAGATGCGGCAGTTCTCGAACCAGGGACCTGCTGAAATGACGGTGGCCTATACGGTGGGGCCGGAAGTTGTCCAGCACACCCTCCAAGGCTTCTTGTCTCCGAGCCATGAGGCTGAGTACGCATCGTTAGGCATTTTTTGCACCGACGCAATCGGCGGCGGGGCGCAAATTCAAAAGGTAACTCCTGGGTCCCCCGCAGCTAAGTCCAAGCTCCAGCCGGGCGATATTCTGATGAATATCAACTATCACGAAATTCCAGATCAAGTTGCCTTCGCGACCGTAATGCTACAACAGGCCGTTGGGAAAAAGATCACCCTTGTTATCAAAAGGGGCCGATCAACCGTGTGGGTCGACATCGTTCCTGCCAAGGCAACCAACTAGGTTCCTTTAGGCAGGAATCGAATAGTCCTTAACCTGCCAATTGAGCGATCGGGTACCTCGCCACTCGTTGACGTTGGCTTGGAATAAGAAGTCCCCTTCTGCTCCCGAACCAGTTTCCGTTAGCCTTTCGCCAATTCCAAATGCGATTCCGGCGGCAGATTTTCCGCTCTCCGATTGAAGCATCAATCGTACGTGCTGAGGGTTCTTGGTCGGTTGAATTTGGGCGATCTTGACGTTCCTAGATACAAATAGTGGCTCTGGGTTGGCAAAGCCAAATGGTTCCATCTTAGAAAGTGCCTCTGCTGCTTGAAGTGTCACTTCGTCGGGATTGACTTCCATGTCCACTTTGATCGATGGAATGAAGTCTTCCGGAGTGAGGAACTTTGCCGCGTAACTATCGAGGGCATCAATTGCCCGGTCGAGATCTTCGACCTTCAGCGAGCATCCTGCCGCCATTGCGTGCCCACCGCCGGTCATCAGGTCGGGATGAGCCCTTATAGCATCTGCGAGGTGGAAGCCCGGAATCGTCCTTGCAGAGCCCTTACAGAGGCCGGTGCGAGAATCGATCGTCATCACAAAAGTTGGCCGATAGAATTGCTCCACAAGTCGACCTGCCACGATACCGACAATCCCCGAGTGCCAGCCTTCGTGGGCAACCATGATGACGTTTCGGTTTTGATAGCCTTTTGACAAAACCATTTCGACCGCTTCGTCGGAAATGCGTTGCTGTTCACTTTTGCGTTCAACGTTAACGGCTTCAATTTCTTTTGCCAGTTCCTCAGCTTTGACGATGTCGTTTTCGAGGAGCAATCTCAGAGCCATTGCGGCATCGCTAATACGTCCCGCCGCATTGAGCCTTGGGCCGAGCTGAAATCCAACGTGAGACGACCGCAATGGTTTGCCTGGTTCAAGGGTGATGTTGGCCGCTTGAATGAGGGCTCGAATTCCAGCCTTCTTGGTTTCTGCGAGCCGTTGAAGCCCGAACTTGGCGATGATTCGATTTTCGCCAATAAGCGGCATGACGTCGGCAATTGTTCCAAGCGCGGCTAAGTCGAGAAATCCTCGATAGTAGTTTTGAGGATCGTGCCCGAGTTCGCGAGTCAACCCATCACAAAGTTTGAAGACGACGCCTGCACCACTTAACTCCGCAAAGGGGTAGACCGAATCTGGTCGATGGGGATTGACGATGGCCTGGGCGTTTGGGAGGTCTCCTGCTACCGTGTGGTGATCAGTAACCACGACAACCATTCCTGCCTCACGGGCGAGTTCAACTTGCTCGTGAGCGCTGATGCCACAGTCGCAAGTCAAGAAGAGTTTTGCACCCGCTTCCTTGGCTGCTTCGACCGCGCTTTTGTGAATTCCGTAGCCCTCCTTCATTCGGTGGGGAACATGGGTGTGAACTTTGCAGCCAATAGCAGACAAAAATCTTTGGAGAATGGCCGCGCTTGTAATGCCGTCCACGTCGTAGTCGCCATGGACATAGATCAGCTCTCCTCGCTCTTTAGCGCCTAGAATCGCGTCTCGGGCGGCATTGTAGTCGGGCAGCAGGTTCGCAGGGTGAAGCTGATCGAGCGATGGATTCAGAAATGCGTGAGCGTCTTCGGCAGTGACGTAGCCGCGCTGCGCGAGGACCGCAGCCACGAGAGAGGGGATACCGAGTTCTCGCTGAAGGAGTGCTTCCGCGTCCGCATTTCGCGAAGAGACGAGCCATCTAGAACCAGCAGAAAGAAGGGCCATAAATTGTTTGATCCGGTCGAACCGCCTATCAGGAGAAATTTGCGGTTCAGCCCTTATCTAGACGTATCGGTGGAAGATGAAGGCTTCAAAAATAAAAAGAGGGAGAGTGATCTCCCTCGAGTGGTTGCGAAAAAGCCAATTAAAGCTTTTCGACTTGGCTGAAATCGAGCTCGACGGGGGTGTCGCGTCCGAAGATGTTGATAAGGACCTTGAGCTTTTCCTTCTCTGGGCTGACCTCTTCGATCTTTCCGCTGAAATCGCTGAAGGGACCTTCCACGACTCGAATGGCATCTCCCTTGGTCCAAGAAACCTTGGGAGCTTCTTTACTCGCTTCCAGGTTGGTCATGATGCGGCTTACTTCGTATTCTTCCAGAGGAACCGGCTTATTGCCGCTCTGAACGAATCCGGTGATGCCGCTTGTGGACTTGACTAGCTTGTAAGTTTCGTCTGTTAGAGACATTTGGACGAGAATGTAACCAGGGAAGACCTTCTTGTCCCGCAGATATCGCTTACCATTTCTAGTTTGCAACTCTTGTTCGGTTGGGATAAGGATTTGAAAGATATCAAGATCCCAGACGCCTTCGACGATCGCTCGTCGAGTCAGAACGTCTTTAACCTTATTTTCGTGTCCAGCAATGGTGTGGACTGCATACCAGGCTTTTGGCATCTTAAAGCTTTCCCTTAGTTAGCAAGTTTACGACGTTATCGAATAGAAAACTCATGGAAGTGAAAAGAACCACCAGCCCAGCGCAAACTGACAAAACGACAAATGTCAGTCGGTTAGTTTCTGCACGAGTGGGCCAGCTAACCTTCTTCATCTCGCGTTGAACCTCGCTGAAGAAGCCTTTCATGCCTCTTTTCGACTTAGGTATAGGGAGAGAACCGCGGCCTTTACTAGGCTCGTCTTGATTTGTATTAGACATCGATGTTAGTGCCATTGACGTAGGAGTCCGTGCGTTTAATGCAAGGGGATGCAATATCATACCGCGCAACGAGCCTAAGGTTGCGTTTTCGGATCGGTTGATTGTCAACTTTCGGTCTTGTCCGCAGGTGGTTCTTAAGAGAATTCTTGCCCATTTTGAGATTTCCGGTTACAGTAGATCAATCTTTGCTGTCAGTTGGATGGCAAGTGTTGTCCCGAACGCTTAAAAATATGGGTACCTCAGGACCTTACAGTGAACTCGAATATCTCATCCTTGCGATGGTTGGTGAAGGCATCAACTCTGGTTATGCCATGCGCAAAGAGATGAACAAAATGCGTGGTGGTCGGTGGAGCGCAGAAAGTGGCTCTGTTTATCGCGTACTTCGTCGACTCGAAAATGACAATTTGCTTTGTGAAGCTCGCAAAGTAGGAGTTCCTAATCGAGAAAGAACTGAATATGACCTTTCCAAGGAAGGGGACGCTCTCCTCCAGAGCTGGCTAACTTTTCCTCCCGATCGGGGAGAAATGGCATTTCTAGTTGATCCTCTGCGTACTCGAAGCTATTTCTTACACCGACTAAAGCCGAATGAGCGAGTTCGAGTGGTGAAGTCTTGGTTGGTCGAAAGCAAACAATTCTTAGCCGACCTGCAGCGTGACATCGATGCGGGAGTCACTCCCGACCCGATCCGCAATGTTGCCTACCAAAATCTGATGTATCTGGCCCAGGCACGACATGAGTGGCTCAAGCGTATGCTGAGTCAGGTCAAGTCTGTTTCCGGAGTGGCTCCCCTGGCATCAGTTTCATCAGACACAGAAGAATAAAAAAATCCGGCCAAGAAAAGTCTTGGCCGGATTTTTGAGTTGAATTGAAGGCAGATTAGCGGCTGATCTTGAGGATCTTGTAGCGCTTCTTGCCTTCAGGAGCTTCAAACACGATTTCTTCGCCAGCGGAATGGCCGTAAAGAGCAGTGCCCATTGGCGATTCGTTGCTGATGAGATCACTCGTCGGATCCGATTCAATACTTGAAACAACACGAATTTCAAATTGATCATCGTATTGGAGATCATTGACTTGGACGAGCGAGCCAATCCCGACACGATCAGTCGGAATTTGATCTTCTTCAAGGACATGTGCGTTGCCAAAGATTCCTTTAAGCTCGGCGATCCGGTTTTCGACCATCGCTTGCTCAAATTTAACTTCGTCAAGTTCACTGTTGTCTTCGCTGAATTCGCCGTGTTGCTGGCTTTCGCGAATTCGGTCTGCAATTTCGGGGCGCTTTACTGAAGTGAGGTGCTCCAATTCAACCTGCAGTGCCTGATAGCCCTTTGGCGTCAATAAGATTCCGCCAAGCGATTCATTCATTAGTTCGACTTCATTCATGCGTTTTACAAGGTCTCCAAGGAGTGCGAGTCGGCATTATAGCCGCAAACTCTCTTAGCAACCTACGATCAAGGACCATTAAATGTTCTAAGAAGTTTGATTTCCTTCAAAAAATAGCGTTTAGCCAGACAAATCTGCCAAAAGTGTGGGACTTTTCGGAGAGAATGGTTGCCAACTGGTGGAATCAAAAAGAGAAAAAGCGTGCCGAACTTTGCAGAACATTCAAAACGTCTAGGTTGCAAGAAGTGACTTCAACCTCTTCTCGTGTAAAGTCTTGTCAGATGCGTTTTGCCTTACTCTTTTTTCTGTCCGCCCTTTTCTCGGTGGCATGCGCACAATCGGACCCTTCTAACTTTTACAAGTCGGTTGTTCCTGACGTAACAATCAATATTCACAAGCACCCGACCGGTGCCGATATGATTGAAATCACGATGAGAGCCGAAGGGTATCCGCAAGATCTGCTCAAGTCTCAAATCAAGAAACTCGGAGAATATCTGCACTCTGAACCAAGAGGAGTCGATGTGGGTTCATACGGACCCGATCCTGCCCAGCCCGGATTGAAATTTACGAAGGGTGAGTTCGCAATTGACGGCGTAATCGATCGAAAAAACGGGACCTTTAGAATTAATCCTTTTGCCCAGGCTATGGCGGGTGCGCCCGATCCATGGACCATCCATGGCATGGAAATTCAGTTCCAAGGAGAAGTGCCAACGTCTGAAATTCCTCGCAGATGGCCCAGCCAATTCGTTCCAGGCGAGGGAAGGTTTGAGGGAGAGAAAGATAGCCGGTTGACTGGAGTTGAATACCGCATTACACTACTCTCGCAGGATCCGACAAAATTTGATATTCCAGAACCTGGTCAAAAGCCAAGTTCACAACCACAAGAAAAAGGCAAGTCAAATGGTTTGGATTGGACTTCAATCGTGGTGTTTTTTGTGGCTGTCGGGGCAGTGGGGGCGTTGGTATACTCCCTTCTGCTAAGGGTACGGCCAAAGGTTAGTAAGTAGCAATAATAGGAGACTCCATTCTTAACTCATGTATACACTCGAATCTTTGACGTTGCATCAACTGGTCATCATGGCTGCCGAAGCAGACGCTTCTGACTTGATGATTAAAGCGGACCAGGTTCCAATGGTCAAGAAGTACGACAGCGTTCGGGCATTAAGCCCAGATTTACCTGTCCTCACCCCCGAAGCGACAGCGCGAATGTTGCTCAGCCTCATGACCGACCGGCAACGTCACATTTTCGAAGAGACGATGGAAATGGACCTTGGCTTTACGGTTCCTGACATTTGCCGTGTTCGTTGTAACGTTTATTGGCAAAAGGGATCGATTGCATCGGTTTGTCGTGTTGTTCCCCTCAAAATCAAGACTCTGGATCAGTTGGGACTTCCTCCGATCCTTGCGGAACTTACGAAGGCAAAAAACGGTCTGATCTTGGTAACGGGGCCTACCGGTTCCGGTAAAACGACTTCGCTTGCGGCGATGCTGGACATTATCAATGCTGAACGCTCGTGCAACATGGTCACCATTGAAGACCCGCTTGAGTTTGTTCACAAGGACAAAATGTCGTACGTCGTTCAACGTGAAGTTGGAATCGACACTTTGGACTTCCAACCGGCGCTGCGTGCTTCTCTCCGACAAGCTCCAGACGTCATCCTCATCGGTGAAATGCGCGATACAACTACCATGGGCATTGCGCTTCAGGCTGGTGAAACCGGTCACTTGGTCTTCTCAACGGTTCACACGTCAAGCGCATACGAGACGATGGACCGCGTTATGAACATGTTCCCACCCCATGAAAAGGGTCACATGTGCCAACGTATGGCCAACTCACTCCGTGCAATCGTTGCTCAGAAGCTCATTCCTCGCGACGATGGTGATGGTCGTGTTGCGGCCGTTGAAATCCTTATCTGCACGCCAACCGTCAGTAAGGCTATTGAAGACGGACACTTCAGCGATCTGTACCATCTGATGAATGAGGGTGCGTTCTGGGGCATGCAAACAATGAACCAAAGTCTCGTCCGATATGTCAAAGCTGGAATCATCAACGAAGCCACCGCCATGCGAAATGCCGGCGTTGCTTCCGAGTTGAAACAAATGCTCCGCAGGTAGGTCTCTAGAATCGTAAATAACAACGAAGTCGAAGTCTTTCATTTCATAGGAGTTGAGAGGCTTCGACGGCTTTAAGCCAGGAAACAGAATGGCCATCACGATTGACGCACTTCTAACGGCGCTCGTTGAAAAAGACGCAAGCGATCTGCACTTAAAGGCAGGTCAGGCGCCAGTAATGAGGGTGCGCGGTGAACTCGTCCGGGTTCCCGAATTCACCATGACCCCCGAGGAGCACACCAACATGCTGCTCGGAATCTTGAACGATGAACGAAGGTCTCGACTCGAGGAGATTAAGGAAGTCGACCTTAGTTATAACCTAGAAGGCGTTTCTAGGTTCCGGGTCAATCTCTTTTGGCAGCAAGGCAAGATTGGAGCAGTCTTCCGTGTCATTCCTTTCCGGATCAAGACCATTGATCAGCTTGGCATGCCAGCGATTTGTAAAAAGATCGCGATGATGCCCCGCGGTTTGATTCTGGTAACGGGACCAACTGGCTCGGGTAAATCTACTTCGCTCGCAGCGATGATTGATCACATCAATACCCATAAGCGAGCACACGTTCTCACGATTGAAGATCCCATTGAGTACGTTCATCAAGACCGAATCTCAATCATTAACCAGCGAGAATTAGCAACCGATACTCACTCGTTCTCCGACGCGCTTCGGCATGTTATGCGACAAAACCCTGACATCATCCTTGTCGGTGAAATGCGCGATCTCGAGACCACGATGTTGGCGATTACGGCTGCTGAAACAGGACACCTTGTTCTATCAACTCTTCATACGGTTGACGCGGCTCAAACCATCGACCGTATCGTGGACCAATTTGCTCCCGAGCAACAAGCTCAAATCCGAACTCAGTTGTCGGTCACTCTTCTAGCGGTCATTTCTCAAACCCTTGTTCCGACTTTGGACGGAAAAGGCCGAGTTGCTGCTTTCGAAGTGATGATGGCGACTCCTTCGATACGGACACTTGTTCGAGATGGAAAAACTCACCAGCTTTACCTAGACATTCAAACTGGTGCGGACCTTGGCATGCAAACTCTTGACGGAAGTCTCTTGAAATTGTTGAAAGATAAGACGATTGATTACGAACACGCCTTGGCAAAGTGTTCGAACCCGCAGGAATTTCAACGCCGGGCGATGAATTCTGGACTCGTGGAGGTGGCACCAAGTGGAATCCGTTGATTTCTTCCTCCGTCGCTGCGTCGTCATAGACGGCTCGGACTTGCACTTCAAGACCGACACCGGAAAAGCCTACATTCGTGTGCATGGCGACTTGCATGAGGTTGAGGCGCCAGAGTTTTCCCATGCAGAATTTCGTCAAGCGCTGTTCCAGGTTCTAAGCAAACATCAAATCGAAAAGTTTGAAAGGGACCTTGAGCTAGATTTCGCCTACGAAGTAAAAGGCGTGTCTCGATTCAGAGGCAACGTTTATCAGCAACGAGGTCATATCCAAGCTGCGTTTCGTGTCATCCCCTACGAAATTCAGTCCATGTCGGATCTGCATCTGCCTCCCGCCTGTTACGACTTCATCGAACGTCCAAGAGGACTTGTTCTGGTGACGGGACCGGCTGGTTCAGGGAAAACGACCACCCTGGCGGCCATGATTGATCAAATCAATCGAACTCAACCGTTACACATCGTGACGGTTGAGGACCCGGTTGAGTTCGTTCATGAAGACCACGTTGCGCTCATCAATCAGCGTGAAGTTGACGTGGACACACTGTCGTTCGCGAATGCACTCAAGTTTGTTCTCCGCCAAGACCCAGATGTGATTCTCGTTGGAGAAATGCGGGATCTGGAGACGATTCACCTGGCCATCACTGCGGCGGAAACAGGTCACTTGGTGTTTGGAACCCTCCACACGATTGATTCGATTCAGACTGTTGACCGAATTATCGACGTCTTCCCAACCCATCAGCAACAGCAAATTCGAATGCAGCTGTCCGTCAACTTAGTCGGCGTGGTTTCGCAAACACTTGTGAAGCGTAAAGACGGTCGGGGACGAATTGCCGCTCACGAAGTCATGGTTGCAACCGGTGCGGTGCGCAATTTGATTCGAGAGAGTAAGAGCTATCAGATCGGCTCGCTCATCCAAACCGGTTCTCGGCAAAAGATGAATACCCTGGATCAAGCGCTCGCCAGTTTGGTCGATCGAAGCTTAGTAGCGAAAGAGGATGCTCGACAACGGGCCAAAGATCCGGCTGAATTTGATCGCTTGCTCTCACTCGATTCGTCTCAGCGACCGCAAGTGGGACCTCGACCGGCACCTTTGCATCACCCGATGCACCAGCCAACTCAGTCGCCAAGCAAGAACGTCCTGCCTCCAACCGCCGATCCACTGGCCGATCCAGTCGTTCCTCCTCCTCCCAGCACGGTTCGGGGCCAACCGAATCGACCTCAATTCAAGCGCGATTAGCAATTATTAGATTCCATATTCCAAAAGGGTGCCTGCTCAGTTGAGCAGGTACCCTTTTTAATGTGCAAATTGATTCCGCACTCTTTCAAGAGAATGAGCGAACGGCGCCGACCGCAGACGAACGACAGTTTGTCGATGTCGGGCCTTTCACATGCGAGGCAGGAGGTCAACTTGCCAATGTCACGGTAGCCTACGAAACTTGGGGCACCCTTAATGCGGATAAGAGTAATGCAATCCTCGCTTGTCATGCCTTGACTGGAGATGCCCACGCGATTGGTTGGTGGGATCGCCTCATCGGGCCAGGGAAGCCGATTGATACAGATTTGTACTTTGTGATCGGCAGCAACTGTTTAGGTGGCTGCCAGGGCACTACGGGTCCCACTTCGCTTCATCCCGATGGGAATCCGTACCGCACGCGGTTCCCGATGGTCACGGTCGGAGACATGGTCGAAGTTCAAGCGAAGTTGCTGGACCACCTAGGAATTGATAAGCTCCATGCGGTTGCGGGCGGAAGTATGGGGGGCATGCAAGCCCTCGAATGGACCGTACGATTTCCGGACCGAGTGAGCAAGGCTTTCATCACCGCTAGTTGTGCCGCGCATTCTGCCATGCAGATAGGATTCAACGAAACAGCTCGGCAAGCGATCATGCAAGATCCAGCTTGGAATCAAGGGTTTTACACCGACGAGAACTATCCCGAAGGTGGTCTTTCAGTTTCTAGAATGATTGGCCATTTGTCGTTCCTTAGCGACGCAGCATTCACTCATAAATTCGGCCGGCGGCTCCAAAATAAGTCTGAGTTTGATTATTCTTTCGGGGTTGAATTTGAGGTGGAAAGCTACTTGCGCTACCAGGGGCAGAAGTTTACAAAGAGATTTGATGCGAACAGCCTGCTCTATGTGACCCGAGCCATCGACTATTACGACTGCCAATCATTAGCCAATTCCCGTTCCGAATACCTGTTCGTCAGTTTTACGTCGGATTGGCTCTATCCTACATACCAAAGTGCGACCATGAATCGCCTGGCGGAAGAAGCCGGCCGAAAATGCCGCCACGAGATCATCGACTTGCCCTATGGGCACGACGCTTTCTTGTTAGATGGTGAGTTCCAGGGCAAATTCGTCGCTGAATTCCTCAAAGCTTAACCTTATGGAATTTCGCATTTTGCCGGGGAGGTACAGCCTTGTCAGACTTGAACCCGATGCGGATCCGAGTTCATTTCTAAACCTTACGGGCTTTGTCTCATTGACTCGGACCGCGACCGAAGTTTCGGTTCTCTGTCAAGAAGCGGCAATCCCTCCTGCCTTGGAGGTGTCGCGTGGGTGGCTAGGAATTGAGCTTGTTGGTCCGCTCGATTTGAGTTTGAAGGGAGTGTTATTAAGCTTCCTCGACCCGCTTGCAAAAGCTGACGTGAACATCTTAGCGATTTCAACGTATGACACGGACACCATTTTTGTCCCTGAGGCGCTGCTGGAAACCGCGATCGGTGCTTTGCAAGGGGCAAAGCACCGATTAGTTGCCTGACTACTTGAAGCCAGGAAGGAAGTCAGCTTCGGCTTTGAAGAGTCGATCGACCATTTCTGTGATTTCCGCGGGCGAACAGACCGCAGCGGTTAGCGGATCCATCATCAGGGCCCAAGTAGCCAGTTGCTTCGACTTGTGAATGGCAGCATCAGCTGCAAGGTCAAACATTCGGATGTTTGAATCACAGATCGCCGCCATCTGCTTTGGAAGCCGTCCGTAGCGGATGGGCTGAATGCCGTTATGGTTCACCATACAAGCGACCTCCACGCAACTGTCAGACGGAAGGTTTTCGATACAGCCCTTGTTCTCGACATTTCCGTGAATCTTGAAGCATTGATTCTTCTCAATCGCTTCAATGATCCAAGCCCCGTATTCCCAGCTTCTTTCTCGCTTGATTGGGTCTTCACCAGACAATTGTCGTGCCCGACTTTCATCTTGACCCTTTCTCCAGTTGGGCCAGTTGTCTGCATAGAAGCTCTCTTGACCTCGGTAGCCGGTGTCGGTGTATTTGTCCAACAGATCTTTGCGCTTGCGGTAGTAGGGAAGGTATTCGCTTAGGTGTCCACTGGATTCGGTAATGAATGCTCCGAAGTGAAGCATCATGTCGGAGCGAATCGGTTCTGCTTTCGCGAAATCACTTTCTCGGTTTCGAGCTTTCTCCATGAGGATCGGATAAAGGCTGCTTCCGTGAATATCATTGAATTCAGTGAACCATGCGAGGTGGTTGATCCCTGCGCACTTCCATTGAATCTGTTCGTAGGGAGTTTCGGCATACTCGGCAAGCATGTGCGAGGTGCCTTGCACAGAGTGGCAAAGACCCACGGTTTGCAGGCTCGACGTTCGTGCCGCGGCTAGGCACATCATGTTCATTGGATTCGTGTAATTCAACACGATGGCCCGAGGACAAAGCCGTTCGATATCCTTGAGGATCTCGATGTAGACAGGAAGCGTGCGCATCGCCTTCATCAGGCCGCCTGGTCCGATGGTGTCTCCGATATTCTGGCTGACACCGAATTCCAACGGAATGTCGTTGTCGAACCGGACACAGGCAACTCCACTGACTTCGATGGCGTTGACGATATAGTCCGTGCCTGGAAGAAGCTCGGCTCGATTGGTGCTTGCACGCACCGTCCAAGTCTTGCCGTCACTGAGTTCATCGACGATCTTTCTCATCAGCTTTTCAGCGAGGGAAAGTCTGTCGGCATCAATGTCGATCAATCGAAGCTCTCCGCCCAAATTGTCAGGCGTTAAAATGACGTCTTTAAGGATGGAGTTGGTAAAGAAACTTCCAGCCCCCATCATCGTGACGTTAATTTTTCTAGGCATCGAACCGGGAAGTCCAATGCGAGTGTCGGCTTTAGTGTGGTCGGCGTGCGAAGTCTCAGCAGGCATGTAAGAGAACTTAGCAGATGGAGACTCAAGCGCGCCATGCCTGAAAGAATTTCTTAACCGCTAGTCAGAACGCATTGTTGACGTCGTGAGATGGTTATAATCTTCTGTAATAGTTTCTTACTCCCTAGGTCCGATCACCTTTAGTGGTAATCGAGTCAGAATAGGGATCATCTAAAGGCCCTTCAAACGATGTCAAAGGTAAACGGATCTAGCCTCGACAGCAAGTTGATTCTTCTCATTGAAGACAACATCGATGATGAGCGCCTAACCCTGCGAGCCCTCCGACGGAACAACATCATGAATGAAGTTGTCGTCGCGTGCGATGGACAGGAAGCGATCGACTATTTGTTTGGCCAAGGAAGCTTTGTGGGACGAGATTTGACGATCATGCCTGCGGTGATCATCCTCGACCTTAAATTGCCACGAGTCAGTGGTCTTGAAGTTCTCAAGCGAATCCGATCAACCGAAGCTACCAACCGCATTCCTGTTGTCGTCTTGACGGCTTCGGAGGATGAGGTTCAAGTTCAGGAGAGCTACAAGATTGGAGCGAACTCTTTCATCCAAAAGCCGACCGATCCTGCAGAATTCTCTGAGATGATTCTTCAAGTTGCGATGTACTGGCTGCTTCTCAACCGAACAATGCCCGAGCGACTCCTCGCCTAAGGCAGGTGTCTCTACGTACTTTAGGAAGCGGGCCCAAATGTGCCTTCGGTTAGCCTTAAAGACCCACAAATGGCCCCTAAGAGAGGGCTGAATTCAAGTAGATTCAAAACAAGTTGATTCTAAGTGTCTTGCCCCTTGATTTTTGAACCCAAGGGTGCCATAATTTTCAACTGTTCGCGGGAGTAGCTCAGTGGTTAGAGCGCCGGCCTGTCACGCCGGAGGCCGCGGGTTCAAGTCCCGTCTTCCGCGCCACTACCTAGTGCCACGATAGCTCAGTCGGTAGAGCATAGCACTGAAAATGCTAGGGTCCCCGGTTCAAGTCCGGGTTGTGGCACCATAAAATCGAAACCACAATCCCCTCGGATGCAGAAGCATTCGGGGGGATTTCGATTTTTGATCGAACATCAGCTGGCTCTACGCCCATCACCATTCGGTTGTCGGGTCCCTTGTATTTGATTTTAATTCATTGTATGCTTGATTCGATACAATGGCTCAATGGGAAACAACAGAATCAGCGGTGACTCGGATTCGGCTGAACCAAAAGGACGGGGCGCCGCTTTACTTGCAGTTGATGAACCAACTGAAGTATCTGATGGCTTCAGGACGACTTCAGCCGGGTGAGGAATTGCCTCCAATAAGGGTGCTGGCAGAAAGACTCGTCGTGAACCCCAGCACGATCGCTCGAGCTTATCGAGAATTAGAAATTGAGCGCTTGGTCGAAAAGAGAAGCACCCATGGAACGTTCGTTTCCGACGTCGGTTCACCTCTTGCCGAGATAGAACAACGGCGCATCCTTATCGATCGGGTCGATGCACTGCTCGTGGAAGCTAAACAATTTCGTGTTTCCACTCCGGGAGTGATCGAGTTGATTCAAGAGAGAGACGCGGTCCTGACGGAAGGGAATTTGGTCAAATGACACAGATATTAGAGATAAACGGCCTCACAAAAAGATTTGGAGAGAAGACTGCTTTGCGAAACGTCTCGCTGTCGCTGGCAAAAGGGAAGGTACTTGGCCTCATCGGCGAAAATGGTGCAGGCAAGACAACCATTATCAAGCACATTCTTGGGTCTTACATCCCTCAGGAAGGTTCCGTACGAGTCTTTGGCCTAGACCCTGTAAAAGACCCGGCCGGTGTTCTAGGAAACGTCGGATACCTTGCCGAAGAAGATGGACTCCCTGGCTGGATGCGCGTTTACGAGTTGCAACGTTACTTTCAGGGTTTCTACCAAAATTGGGATCAGGCTTACGCAGAAGACCTCCGCGAGAAATTCAAGATCGACCGCAAAGCGATCATCAAGCAACTTTCCAAAGGGCAGCGGGCTCGGGTTGGATTGATGGCGGCCCTGGCTTATCGACCCGAATTACTCTTGCTCGATGAGCCCTCTTCTGGATTAGATCCTATTGTTCGGCGCGAAATCTTAACTTCGATCGTTCGCGCTGTCGCAAACGAAAATCGCACCGTTCTATTTTCATCTCACTTACTAAGTGAAATTGAGCTCGTGGCAGATCAGGTTGCAATGATCAGAGAGGGCGAGATTCTGTTTTGCGACACGCTAGATAACGTCAAACAATCCAACCGTCGGATTACGTTACGTTTCAATGCCGTTCGAACCTCTGCACCTGAGATTGGCGAAGCTTTGAATTGGGAAGGTTATGGGCAAGAGTGGAGTTGTCTCTATTCGGGAAACACAGCGACACTTGAGGCATCGGTAAGCCTCCTGGATGCAAAGGTCGTCGAAGAAAGTTGGCTTACTCTAGACGAGATCTTTCATGCTCGGTCAGCGCCGAAGGTTGAGCATGCTTAGTCTGAGGCTCTGTTATCCATTTACCCGCGTACTCTTTGCCCGAACTTGGCGAGTATGGCTGTTGTTGGTTGTCGCGATTGCGGTTGGAGCACTCCTGAGTTACCACTCGCCTCGATGGGAGTCCATCTCGGGGGTGGTCGTTGGCTTTATCCTCATTTGCTTGCTGGCAACTCTCGCGATGGTTGATCCCCAAGAGACCGGGGCGTCTGGTTTTCCTGGTTATCTACAAATGCTTCCAATGGGAGATACGGAGCTAGTTCTGTGGCCAATGATCATTTCAGTCGGACTCCTTTTTGGTCTCGGAATTGCCATTTCAATTTTGATTTTCGGCTCTAACTCACCTATTTCAGAAACGTGGTGGATTGCGCCTTACTTGGGGTCAATCGGGAGTCAATTTCAAGCCGCTTCGTGGGTCCCGATGAAGCGACCTGAGTTGAGAGCCTGCCTTTCCATTTTTACGGTCGCAAGCATCGTTGGAGGGCCACTTGCATTTCTGTTTAAGGTCGCGGGCCCAGCTTTAGTTGCGATGATCTACTTGGTCCTCGCGTTGTGTTCGATGTGGCTATGTGTCCGCGGAGTTTCAAAGGTTCGACACGGTGAGGCGAAAACCGGCAACTCAGACAAAGCGGACTACAAAATCCCCGAGCTTTCGAGATTCAAGTCCGGTGTTTCCTCGCAGGTTTGGCTTGAGTACAAGAGGAACGGCCTCGTTAGTCGTGTACTCAACTCGATGTTCCTCACAATCTTCGGGATCATTGCCGCAGTGAGTTTGTTTACTCAAGCAGAAACGGTCCAGATTAGGGGAGTGGCCATCCCCTTGGTGCCACTTTCAGTTGCGATATTGGCGCTTGTAGTGCCTCCATATCTCGGTTTTGGAGGATGTTGCGGTAGCGAGAAGGATAATGTCTCCAAAGATCGGAGCCTGAGCACGTTCTTAGCCTACCGACCCCTAACTGAAGCTCAAATCGTAGAAGCGAAACTTCGGATGACTTTTCTGTTGGCCATCAAACTGGGGCTATTCAATCTCGGTATTGCGCTTCTGTTTCTGGCCCTTCCGGTTCAGCTTGGAGATCACCGACAAACCACTTTGAGTGCTTTAGTGTCGATTCTCTCTTGGCGTGATTATCTGATTCTGTTAGGCATGTATGGTCTCATGCTGATGAGTGGGATGAAAAATGGGGCATCCGCAATTTGGTGTTCGCTTGGCCGAATGCAAATCTGGCAGGTCATGGTTATCGGCATGCTTCCCATGGCGGTTGGCACGGGTATCGGAATGAGGCTCTTCTTACATCCTGAGGAAATAAAGACTGCGCTGAGCTATCTGCCTTATGCAGTCTGGGTGATTGCAGGGGTCAAGCTTTTGACGCTCATTCCGTCGATCATCGTCTTAAGAAGAAAGGAATTAGTCGCGGACTCCGTCATCGGCAAGTGGCTCGCCTTCTGGTCGCTGTTTGGGTTGGCTCTCTTTTGGGCGGGACGATCGTTGATCCCCGATGGGATCCTAAACTCGTGGTCTCTTGCCGCTCAGATCTTCTGTCTGCTTCCTTTCTTGCGCATTGCGCTTGCTCCCATTTTCGTTTATCGGGGTCGCCATCAATAGCGGGATTCCGTAAAAGCAGCCGTTTTAAGGAAACTGGTCCCTAAAGAATATTCTGCGAAACGACTCGTCAACACTTCAATCGTTTGCTTTTGAACCTTGGAGAACCTTCCAAAAATGAATGAGGCCCTTCTGGAAATATTGGCACCTATAATGATTCATGGAGCAGTGGAAGGGGCTCATTCATCGGTATGGGGCGAGAATGCAAGTGGCAAACAGTGTGCCACCTGTTACCTTATTCGAGGGCAATACTCCGTTGATTCCGGCACCAAGACTGGCAGCTGCCATCGCTCCTGGTTCCCAACTTTTCCTGAAATATGAAGGACTGAATCCGACTGGCTCCTTCAAAGATCGAGGCATGACGGCAGCGATTACCCAGGCAGTAGCTGACGGAGCCAGAACGGTCATCTGCGCAAGCACGGGCAACACCGCTGCATCGGCCGCCGCATATGCGGCTCGAGCAGGTCTTGCTTGCGTGGTGGTGATACCAGAAGGGAAGATTGCGGTTGGGAAACTAGCCGGCGCGATTGCTTATGGAGCCAAGGTTGTCGCGATCAAAGGGTCTTTTGACGATGGTCTGCGACTGGTAAGAGAAGTGGCGGACAAGTCTCCGGTTGCTCTCGTGAATTCCGTCAATCCGGTTCGACTTCAGGGGCAAAAGACTGCCGCATGGGAGATTCAAGACCAACTTGGTAAGAGTCCCGATTGGCTTTGCCTACCGGTTGGAAATGCCGGCAACATTGCCGCCTATTGGATAGGATTCAATGAGTCTGATCTCGCTCGTCCACGAATCTTAGGAGTTCAAGCAGAAGGAGCAGCCCCCATCGTCTTGGGAAAACCAGTTTTGCGGCCTGAAACCAAAGCGACCGCGATCCGGATCGGGAATCCAGCGCGCTGGGGAGAAGCTTTGATCGCTCTACAGGAATCCAACGGAATGATTTTAGCGGCATCGGACGACGAAATTATCGAGGCGTATCGTCAAGTTGCTCGCTTGGAAGGGGTCTTTTGCGAGCCATCTTCCGCGGCTGGAATCGCGGGCCTCGCTAAGTGTGTGAAATCAGGAGCCCTTCATCCTGATGGGAAATCAATCGTTTGTGTATTGACTGGTCACGGGTTGAAAGATCCTGATTCTGCGGTAGAAGGAATTGAGAAGCCGTTGACCGTTGAGGCGAAGTTCGAAAGCTTAGCGAGGGTGTTGGGGATTTAACATGATAAGAGTAAGGATTCCAGCAACGACTGCGAACTTAGGCCCTGGATTCGACTGCATGGGTCTCGCCCTGGATTTGTGGAATACGTTTGAGCTTCATCTGGATACTCAAGTAGGAATTTCCGTCGAGTCGCATGGTGAAGGAGCAGAAAAGCTTCCAACCGATCAATCGAACCTAACGGTTTCCGTGATGCTGGCGGAACTGCAGAGAGAAAACATCGAAGCGCCGAGCAATTTTCGCATCATTACGCACAACACGATTCCATGCGCGAGTGGACTTGGCTCCAGTTCAACGGCAACACTCGCAGGGGTCATCTTTGCTCAAGCTGTAAACCTCGACAAAGAAGGAAGGGATCCCAGCGATATTGATAGAGCAGTGGTCTTGGAGCGATCTGTTGCGATTGAGGGGCATGGAGACAACGTTGCGCCCGCCCTTCTCGGAGGATTTGTAATTGTTGTCCCAGACGACAGCGGAGTTCTAACCCAAAGAATCCCTCACCTACCGATGAAGACGGTAGTTTGCGTTCCTGAATACAACTACCTCACTTCCCAAGCTCGGGCGGCACTTCCATCGACCTATTCAAAGTCGGACGCTATTTTTAATATTGGTCGAGCGATGTTGGTTGCGGAAGCACTACGAGTAGGAGACGACCATTTATTAGCCCGGGCGATGAATGATCGGATCCACGAACCGTATCGTTTGCCAAGCATTCCGGGGGCGAGCGCAGCAATTACCGCAGCCAATGAAGCGGGGGCTATTTGCGTCAGTTTGAGCGGGGCGGGACCCGGCATTATCGCGTTCGCCCGCCAGGATTTCGATCGGATCGGCCGCTCGATGAAGCAGGCGTTCCATGATGCGGGATTAACGTCTCGTTACTGGGTTCTTGATGCTACCGATCAAGGGGCTCATATCGGGCGGTTGCCAGTTTGACGATGGCTCAGAAACTGTCGATTGTCTTGTCGATTGAGATCACATTTCGATTTAAGATGGCCCACAAAACAGTAGGCAACAATGCCCGAGTGGCTTCGTCGTATCTGATGGGCAGATCGCATTTCTATAGGTTTCGTTTTCAATAAGTTACGGTCTGCCGGTCATTTGCATGGACATAAACGTTCAACAGGATTCGGGTGGCAAGCTTTTTCTCTTAACACGTGTGATATGCTTGGCTCGACTCGGATGTCCAAAAGGCGTTGAGTTTCTGTACCATGAATCCGCTTTTTCCAAAGAAGGCGGAACGGGAGCCCAACGAAGGGTTGACGATGGAGGAAAAATATGATTGTCGGCGTGTTGCGTGAAGTTGCCGCAGGCGAACGAAGGGTGGCACTTGTGCCTGCAGGTGTCGCCGCTTTAAAAAAGGCAAAACTGGACGTACTCGTGGAGAGCGGAGCAGGATTATCTGCTGGACTCTCAGATACTGCTTACCGCGATGCGGGCGCGGAGATTGTTTCAAAAGAAGATATAGCTAGCCGGTCAGAAGTCGTGCTTGCTGTCCAAACTCCTTCAATTGAGCTTCGCAAGGGCCAAATAGCCATTGCCGTTTTTGATCCACTCTGGGCACCTACCGCCGTTCCAGTTGCTTCTGGAGCCACTCTCTTCTCTTTGGATCTGGTACCTCGAACGACTCGCGCTCAAGCGATGGACGTTCTTTCTTCTCAAGCGAACCTAGCTGGTTACCTGTCGGTCCTCATTGGTTCTAACGAACTCACCAAGATTCTGCCGATGATGACGACGGCGGCGGGAACCCTCGCTCCTGGAAAGGCACTGATTCTCGGTGCAGGTGTAGCGGGACTCCAAGCGATTGCTACTGCGAGAAGGTTGGGAGCGGTTGTAAGCGCCTACGACATTCGATCAGTTGTCAAGGAACAAGTCGAGAGCTTAGGTGCTCGATTTGTCGAATTGCCATTAGACGCTGGAGATTCTCAGACTGCAGGCGGTTACGCCAAAGCGATGGATGAAGCGTTCTACGCGAAGCAACGCCAGTTGCTCGGAGACGTTTTGTCTGAGATGGACCTGGTCATTACCACCGCTGCCATCCCAGGAATGAAGTCGCCGATTCTTGTCACAAAGGAAATGGCAGAACGGATGGTTCCGGGGTCGGTTATTGTTGATATCGCCGCCGAACGAGGTGGGAACTGCGAGCTTACACAAGCGGGGCAGACCATCGTTCACAACGGAGTTAAAATCTGCGGACCGATCAATCTGGCATCTCAGCTCAGTACCCACGCAAGCCAACTGTTCAGTAAAAACGTACAGACGTTTCTCCTCAACATCGTCAAGGAAGGGGCACTCGCTCTCAACCTTGAAGATCCAATCGTTTCAGGATCGTTAGTCTGCAAGGATGGTGAAGTCGTTCACCCTCAAGTTCGACAACGACTTGGCTTAGGGGAGGTCGTGGCCTGATGGATGGTCTCATTAGCAATCTGTTTATTTTCATCCTGGCGACGTTCTTAGGAATTGAAGTTATTAAGCGGGTCTCACCGCTTCTGCACACGCCACTGATGTCGCTTACAAACGCGATTTCAGCCATTTCACTTGTTGGTTCGCTTACGATTCTTGGTCGAGCCGAAACGAATCTCTCGATTATCTTGGGCGCCATCGCGGTTGTCGCTTCGATGACGAACGTGGTCTCAGGATTCTTAATCACCGACCGAATGTTGAAGATGTTCAAGTCCCGTAACCCGGGGGCTGCTCACGGATACTTCTTCCCATTCGTACTGCTCGCGGCTATCGGCACCGGGCAGGTGGATCTTGGTTCCCACACGGCAACGGATATCAGCTACCTCATCGCTTCCGGACTCTTTGTGATGTCATTGAAGTGGATGAATCACCCAACGACCGCTAAAAAGAGCGTGTTAGCTGGTGAAGTCGCAATGGGACTCGCGATCTGTGGAACGGTCCTAGCTTTACTGAGCGACCCCGAACTTCACGGTCGAGCGCCCCACTTTGATTACATCGCGATTGCGTTGGTAATTGGTTCGATTATCGGCTACCCCATCTCCCGCGTTGCCATGACAGCCGTTCCACAAAGAACTGCTTTCTCACACGCCTTTGGTGGCTTAGCCGCTGGTTTGGTTGGTACCGCCGAATACTTCCTGATGATCCAACCGGGACATGAGGTAAGTGGACTCAAAGTCGGCATCATCGCTTTCGAAGTGCTTCTCGGATTTGTAACCTTCACCGGATCGCTCGTTGCGTTCGGCAAGCTTGCCGAGTTTATCACAGGCAAACCGATTACCTATAAGGGCCAAAACGGCGTAAATCTAGTCCTGTTCCTGATCGCCGTTGGATGTGCGGCTGGGGTCGTGATCAACCCAGCGATGTGGCAACTGTATATCGGGTTCTCAGCTCTGGCCTTTGCCTTCGGCGTTCTCCTCGTCATCCCCATCGGCGGCGCAGACATGCCGACCGTCATCTCTCTATTGAACTCCTATGCCGGTCTATCAGCCTGCGCGATGGGGTTTGTCTTGAACAGTCCGATGCTGATCATTGCTGGCGCTTTAGACGGCTCGAGCGGTTTGATCCTCAGCATTATCATGTGCAAGGCTATGAACCGTTCGTTCTCCAACGTTCTGTTCGGAGCGTTCGGCAAACCGCTTGAAAAGCGAGAAGCTGGGGAGGAGAAACCGATTCGAAGCGCAAGCGCCGAAGAAGCAGCCGCTATTCTCGGAGCTTCGATGTCGGTGGTTATCGTTCCTGGATACGGAATGGCCGTCGCTCAAGCTCAGCATAAGGTTCGAGAACTATACGATGCACTTACAAAGAAGGGTGTGAACGTTCAGTTCGCCATTCACCCAGTTGCGGGACGAATGCCTGGTCACATGAATGTCTTGCTTGCAGAAGCCGATATTCCTTATGATCGCCTGGTCGAAATGGACGACATCAATCCAGAGTTGCCCCAAACCGACGTAGCGTTAGTCATCGGAGCTAACGACGTCACTAATCCTGCCGCTCGAAATGATCCTGGTAGTCCCATCTACGGAATGCCGATCATCGATGTCGACAAGGCGCATACGGTCATGGTTATCAAACGATCAATGTCCTCTGGCTTTGCTGGAATCGACAATGAGCTCTACACCATGGATCAAACTCTGATGCTCTTCGGAGACGCCAAGAAGTTCGTAGGCGACATCGTCAAAGAACTCGGCTCCTCTCAGTAGAAGCCTCGCACCAAACAGCCCACCTCCGTTCGAGGTGGGCTGTTTTAGTTTAAGAGATCGGTGAGACGTTGTTGGGTTTACGATAAGGTCCGATCACACTGGACCGCGTCATGCGGCACCCCCGAGAACGGTCAGGTAGTCCAATTTGTTTCCTAATCTTGGCGGTACAGCGCTCACCGGATTACGTGTACTTTGATTTCGATTGGGTCGCTGCATCGGATGCCATCGATCACCCAGAACTTATAGGTGAGATCTTTGGGTTCCTTTGGAGCGGTTAGAGTTAGTTTGGAGGACTGGGACAGACTTCCTTTTAGCCAGCCTTCTCCAACATTCCATCGGTAGATGAGTGGTTGCCCCTCGGGGTCGTAACTCTTGGAGCCGTCAATTGTAAATTCTGCCCCACATTTGACGGTGATCTCCTTTGGAGCCACCGCAATCGGAGCTTTGTTCGTGGTCATGATCGCATCTGGAATTGACTTTCGAACAATCGGCGTTGGCTTGTTTGAGGGTTCCAGACTTGTTCGAATAAGATATGTGCCCGAAACTTGATGTCCGGATAAGAACTCGGTATTGAATTGAGTGAGATCCATAAACCGATATTCGGAGTGGCTCCCAGAGACGATCCGAATGAGAAGCAAGCCCTCTACTTCCCAAACGTTTGGGGTGAAAGCGGTGTCTTTAGTCGCGGTGCCAAACGGATTCCAAACTGGTTTGTAGCTGTCCACGATGTCCGTCTTCGGATCGTCCCAAAATTGGTCCGTTTCCGTCGGGAAGATGTAACGTCCCTCATCATCGGTCTGGCCCACGAACTTGGGCCGGTCAGAGAAATACTTCGCACCGCTATCTTGTACCGGTGCCTGAGAAACGTGATACACGTAAACTGCGGCGGACTTCAAGGGTTGATCGAATGCATCAGTAAATACGAGTTGGTTGGAGTGGGTCGGCATCAAGCGACCTTGAGATCCCCAAAATCGGTCAGGTCGATAGCCCCGGTAATACATGATGTGGCCAGCCATCGATGGCGGCAACCACAACTGGCATCCATCCATAAGAGATGGGTAGCCCACTCCGCACGGAATATTGACTCCGGGAGAGGAGGGAAGATTTGAGTCACCCGAAACAATGGGTAAATCCGATGTCCCTGACACCGGAATTCCGTGGTCATCGGTGATAAATACGTTTTTGGCTGCGACCCCATAACCATATAAATCTGGCTGAGACAAAACGGTATGACCTAACTCGTGGATGATCGCACAGTCAATTGAGGATAAGTCGACCCTTTCATTAATGGGATAACCACCATCGTAGTAATTTGCTTCGGTGTTAAACGGCTCTTCATCCCATTTCCCTCCTTCGAGGGCGGTGAATTTATCAATTCGGTAAGCCTCTTCGACCCCATTTGGCCCGGTTGTACTGGACACCGATTCATGAAGCATGACGTCCATACGGAGCTTTTCGGCACGTTCCCAATCGTAGTAGCTAAACGAGCCGACATGGTTGAGATTCCTCTGTTTAAATGCTGCTTGACTGTATTTCGGATTGAAGCCCATGTGAATAGGGCGAGCATCGGTTAGCTCCTCGACTACGTTGTTCGAATTGCATAGGTCTGGGAACTGGTGGTCAGGATCGACTTCGGCACGCATCCAACACGACTGAGTAGGGTACTTCCACTTGAACTCTACAGAAGTCTCTGCTCCGAGAGCGAGGGCGCCGATTTTTGCTTGGAAAGATTCAAACGGACGATGGTTTTGCGGCGGGATCTGGAAGTTGTGGTCGGTTCGAAGCGCGAGAGAAAACCGGACAATTGCACCAGGTTCCGTAGGTTGGTTGCCAAAATTCCCAACTCTTACCTTTGCTGTCACTAGTTGTCCAGGAAGAAGGCGATCGTTGACCGCGCTCACTTTAAATCGCGGAGTGAGCTCGATATCAATTAAATCGAGATCGGGCTGATTCGTCGAGATGACTTCAATCGGGGATCGAGACGTGAGCCCGTGAAATCGGGCCGTCAGTTCGCACTTACCAGGCTTGATCCCCTTGGCTTTGCCATTGGAGTCAATGGTTGCGATACTTGGATCGCTAGACGACCATTGGATCATCGAACGAGAGTCAAAGTAACCCCATTGGCTATATCGAACGACGTTTTCGACCAAGGGAACCCAGCCGCTTTGAAGCTTTCCGAGAAATCCAAGTTGCTTTGAATATCCGGCTATCAATCTTGAATCTGAATGAACGCGAGTTGGCTGGTGATCGATTTGGATCGCTGTAAAAGGTGCCGATCGAAAGTAGTCTCGGTAAACCGTTGCGACCATCCCGTACCGACCCTCTGAATTGAAATCAGGCCGAACGATCAGCTCATCAAAAGTGGCGTCAGAAAGCTCAAGCGTATTTGGAGTTTGACCACGTTTGAAAACTCCATGACTCGTGATCTGACCATCAACGGCTACGCGGTCGATCCATAGCGGAAGACCGACGGTGTTCCCAAGGTGGCTCGTCCATCCAACGACGACATGGTGCCATTCGCCTGCCTTCCATCCAGACACATCACCCCGCGAAACGGTCCAACCTTCGGGAGTTTGGATGGCTGCTCGTAAGAGACTTCCTTCTGATTTCGTGAGGGAAAGCTGGCGACCCGTCGTGCTTTCCGTTTTCCAAAGCGTATGATTCTTTCCGTCGTTTCCGTTCCAATTCGGCTTAATCCAAACCCCGATCATCCCTTCCACAGAATTCAATTTGAGGCCGGTTAGGCTGACTCGACCCGAGGGATCAATTCCTTTGCCTAATGTTCCCGGAACCTCTTTAGTCGATTTCGGCATTTCAAGCACCGAGGCTCCAACAAGTTTTGTGTCCGTAAAAGGTGCAATTTGAACCGGGGGCTCACCAATGCCGATTTGAGAACTGATTGCGATGCTGGCGATAAGAGAAATGAAAGCCATAAAGGTGAGCCCGAAACTTCAGGTTGAAGGTAAGCGTTAGCGGCTAGACCTTCACTTCCTGGTGAAAATAATAATGTGTTGTCGAGGAAGAACTTCGTTTGTCTCGGTGTAATTCAACGGAAAGATGGCCATTTCCTTTTTCACTTGCTTCACGGACATCTTATGCACTTCCTTGATCGGGACTTTGGGGTCTTCTTTTCGATACTCAACAAATACCAACCGACCTCCCGGTTTTAGGGCAGGCACCATGTGCGAAAGCATTTCGTATGGCTGATCGAATTCGTGGTAAACGTCCACCATGATCATGAGGTCGATTGACTTGGCAGGAAGCTTAGGATCGGTTGTGGTACCAAGCCAAGGAAGTACGTTTTTGACTCCGGTGTCCTTCGCTTTGCTGACCACGATGTCGAGCATCTCTTGTTGGATGTCTTCCGCATAGACCTTTCCTGTCTTACCAACAGCCTTCGCCATCATGAAGGAAAGATAACCACTCCCCGCGCCAATGTCGGCAACTGTCATTCCTGGCTTCAATTTCAATGATTTCACCAAGATCGACGGAGCTTCTTCGGCTTCTCGCTCAGGGCGATCTAGCCAATCAGCGGCTTGGTGTCCCATAACCTGAGCTATTTCACGACCCAAGTACGAAATGCCGGTGCCGTTTTCGTCGTGCTCAGTCATTTTTAAGTACGGCGGATGACTCGGTGCTTGAGCCATCGCTATTGCTAAACCAGCGAACGAACATCCAAGTGCAAGGCGAAACAACTTCTTCATAGGGACTCCGAAACCGACAGACTCATCATACAACAGGGGCTCTTGACTGGCGACCGTTGGAGACTCAGCAACAGCCAATTCCCCGGTCGCTTAATGAACGGCAATATTAGCTTTAAAAAAGTAACGATTTAAGCAAGACCGATAGGAGTTCAGCCATCCAAACCTAGCCAAATTTCTCTAGGTTCTAGCTTCACGATCCAGTAATCAACCATCCTTGTAACATGCCTGAGTTACCGGAAGTTGAAACGGTTTGCCGCCTCATGAGCCGTGTCCTAAAAGGAAAGAAGATTACGGGAGTGAAGGTGGCTCCTGATGAGATCGTGCTCGGTGGGATTCCTCCCGAAGCAATCGAAGCAGCAGTCCTTGGCCGTGAAGTCACAGGCGTTGGGCGAAAGGGGAAGTATTGGTGGATTGAACTAGATAGCACGCCCTGGCTATTTGGCCACCTTGGAATGAGCGGTTGGATTCGACATCTCGGCGCGGACACCATTCGGCTCCATTCTCACGGAACGGCTCCCCTCGATGATTCAACAGGCGAGCCGAAGTTTCTCAAACTACTTTTCACGGCTGAAGATGGTGAGAAGGTCGCCTTCACTGACGGCAGAAGACTTGGGCGATTGTGGCTAGGGAATAGTCCGGCAGAGGATTCCCGAATCCAAAAATTGGGCTTCGACGTCTATCGTGAGCTGCCATCCGCCGAAGCATTAGAACCGATTCTGGCGAAGCGCAAAGTGAGCATCAAGGGCGTTTTACTAGATCAATCGGTCTTTGCAGGAGTTGGTAACTGGATTGCCGACGAGGTCCTTTTCCAAGCCCGAATTGCCCCCGCGCGCGGCGCCAATACGCTTAGTCACGAAGAGGTTCAAAAGCTACATGATGCGATTCGGGACGTGGTTGCACTGGCGGTCGAAGTAGGTGCGGACCACACTTGTTATCCGGAAGATTGGCTCTTCGTCCATCGATGGGGTGGGAGTAAAGGGAGCTCAAAGATTATGGGTCACGACATCGTTAGAGAAGAGATTGCAACTCGAACGACTGCTTGGGTTCCGTCTCTTCAAAAGTAAGGGACTCTTGCCATCAGACTTGCCGCTAAACGGGTAGAACTGGAACATGGCACAAAGCTCTCGGTCCCTTACCGACCGTCCATCGTGGAAAGCGCTCCAGGCTCACGCTAATCAAATTCAGTCGACTCATTTACGAGATCACTTTAAGTCTGACCCGGGGCGCGCCGAGAAGCTTTCATTAGACGCAATCGGAATCCATCTCGATTATTCGAAGAACAGGATAACCGAAGAAACGATTAGTCTCCTGATTGGTCTGGCAGAAGATGCCGGTTTGAAGTCCCGAACTGAGGCGATGTTCGCCGGGGAGAAGATCAATATTACCGAGGGCCGTGCCGTATTGCATACCGCGCTTCGGGCTCCGAAAGGTACCTCGGTTATGGTGGACGGGGAAGACGTTGTTCCAGGTGTCCATGAAGTTTTAGGCCGGATGTCGAACTTTGCAGACCGAGTTCGAAGTGGAGAGTGGCTTGGCTACACGGGCAAGCCGATCAAGGCAATTGTCAATATCGGTATTGGCGGTTCGGACCTTGGACCGGTAATGGCTTATGAGGCACTGCGTTACTACAGTGATCGGAGCCTTACTTTCCGATTTGTCTCCAATGTCGATGGCACGGACTTCGCGGAAGCGGTGCACGATCTTTCGGCTGAGGAGACCCTTTTTGTCGTTTCATCGAAAACCTTCACAACTCTGGAGACAATGACGAACGCTCGGTCGGCTCGGACTTGGGCTCTCGAACATCTGAAAGTCGATGCCGCGATTGCGAAGCATTTTGTCGCGGTATCCACCAATGCCGAGAAAGTGACGGAGTTCGGCATCGACACTGCGAATATGTTTGGCTTCTGGGACTGGGTCGGCGGTCGCTATTCGATGGATTCAGCGATTGGTCTTTCCACGATGTTAGCGATAGGTCCTAGCGGTTTCCGAGAACTTCTGGATGGATTCCATCAGATGGACGTTCACTTCCGAACTGCGCCACTTCGGGAGAATCTCCCTGTTCTCATGGGGCTCATTGGACTCTGGAACACCAATTTCTTAGGTGCCCATACCTCTGCAGTCCTTCCGTATGAGCAGTATCTCAAGCGATTCCCGGCTTACTTGCAACAGTTGACGATGGAGAGCAACGGAAAGCACATCACTTTGGATGGCACTGCCGTTGATTATCAAACGGGATCGATCTATTGGGGCGAGCCTGGAACGAATGGTCAACACTCCTTCTATCAGTTGATTCATCAGGGAACGCGGTTGATCCCCTGCGATTTCGTCCTATTTGGACAGCCGTTGAATCAGCTCGGAGCTCACCACGACATTCTCGCGGCCAATGCGTTGGCACAGGCGGAAGCATTAGCTTTTGGCAAAACCGCGGAAGAGGTGAGATCTGACAATGTTCCTGAACATCTCGTAGCCCACAAGACCTTTGAAGGGAACCGCCCTTCCAATATGATCTTGATCGACAAACTCACACCCTCTAGCCTGGGCAAATTGGTGGCGCTCTACGAGCATATCGTTTTCACCCAAGGAATCATCTGGAATATTGATTCGTTCGACCAATGGGGTGTTGAACTTGGCAAAGTTCTTGCGCAAAGGATCATTCCCGAACTCGATTCCGCGGTGCCTACCGATGCGCTCCACCACGATAGTTCGACAAATGCCTTGATCACGAAATTCAAAGCTCTACGCGGCTAGATACGGCCCCGAATGAGCCAAGGAACCAAGAAAAGCACTAGGAGTATTACGAATACGACCGCTAAAGAATAGAGAAGCAGCTCGAAAGAGCGGCTTTCTCTTCTGAGCGTCTTTATTTCAGGTTGCTCTGCAGCACGGATCAGGCTCGTGTGATCCTCGTTGACGACGTATTGGAGCAAGAGAGTCTCAGCGTCGTGGTACTTGTGGGCTCGAATATAGCGCCATATTTCCTTTTGAACAGAAGGGTGAACACTTGCCAAAGCTGCTCGAACGACTTCCGCTTGGATATCGGGCCGGTGAATCTCAAAATGTCTTTCAATTCTTTTAGCGTTGAGGGGCGAAACCCAAAACGGCACCCGATTTCTATAGTGATCTAGCTTTCGATGGTTGAAACGAATAGTAGACATTGCTCCCTCAAATTATTAGTCTGATTGAGACTCGCAAAGTTGCCCACTAACTTATCTTCCGATGCTCCACTTACTCACGGTGAGGGCTATGCCAAGTGAGGTGAGTTGATACCTAAATGGCTTGACTGTAATTTTTGCCGACAGTGCTCAAAATTCATCCGAGCGAGCTCCCAATTTGGCCGGATCTTTAGGGCTTGCTTGAACCTCTCAAGGGCTTCGCTTATCTGTCCAATCCCTTCCAGGGCAATCCCGAGATGAAGCATGGATTCTCCCGATAGTGGTTCTAGTTGCAAGCAGTATTCGTACAGCCGAATGGCCTCGACATTCCTCTCAAGCTTAAGGAGAATGTTCGCTTGATCAAAATGGGGTGAGAATGCTTCTGGATACTCTAGGCAAATGAGTTCAAGCTGGTCAAGGGCACGTTCAAACTGTCCGGATTCAGCAAATGCGTGGGCCAAGTAGTGTCGCGTAACAGGATTGTTAGGTGACAGAGTGACGCATTTCTGAAAAACGTCGACTGCTTGTTGAGGTCGCCCCTGAAGGGCAAGGATAATTCCCAGCTTGCAGAGAGGTTCGGGATCTTCGTTAACGATGACATGGGCGCTTTGAAGCAATGTCTCCGCTGTTCCCAAGTCTCCTCGCTTTTGAGCTTTTTCGGCTTCAAGCATCAACCCATTCACGGTTCGGGTCTTGTTGAGAACAGGAGAACTTCCCAATTCAGTGCTGAGCGAAAATACCAGGGATCTGAGCCTCTCATTTTCTTGAGACCTTTCGATGTAGAGGTCTTCGAGTCGATCAATGTTTGCACTGAGTCGAGCAGAGAATCCACCCTTCAAGGTTTCTTGGAACCTTCCGTCTCGATCGATCGCGAGTGAGACTGGGCCGCACCTCAATTTCAGTTTCGCAAACAGGTCCAACAGTTCTGGACTGAGCTTTTTGATGTCGTGATCTTGCTCGCCATGAACCTGACGCAACAGGGAAGGATCCACTAACTTGATCGCTTGCAAAATGACTTCCGGCAATACGGGGTGATGAAGTGCTTCCAGGACTCGACTCAGCTCCGCAGTGGCATCGTACGCGAACGAAAGGTAGCGGCAGACTACTGTCTTGCTAGATTGGGTCAGGTCATAGACAGCCTTGTAATACTGCAGCCACAAATCCAGAGCCAGATCGTTGGAGACGAATCCATGCTCTCGAATAGCCAATGAATGCATCACGTCGATGGGTTCGCGAACGCAAATAACGTATTCCAGATTCGGAATCAAGGATTGCCAAAAGGCAAGGGTGATACACGATCTCGGGTCTTTCCATCCCCATATCGGTGCTTGCGAGAGATCTGAAATGATCTGTTGAGCTTGGATTCGAAGTCCGTCGAGCCTTCGATCATGGACCCAGCCGGAAGGCATTTTTGGCGGGCACATCCAACTGCCTCCAAATATTTCCAAGATCGCATCATTTATTCGAACGAAGTGAATATTTTCCCAATATCCCGCAGGATTATCGATCGCATGAGGGGCTAGTAAGTCTTTTGAACTTCCTAAGGCAATTCCGCATCGGCCGAGCATGCCGGAAAGAAGTGAGGTTCCGGACCGATGCATCCCGAGAATACAGATCGCGCGACTCGGACTGGAAATTGCGTTCGATGAATTCATTCGAAGAGATGGACGATGGAAGAATGCTAGTCGTTCTACCAGGATGGTTAGAGTCTGTTTACTAGGAAAGTTCTTAATTTCGAAGCCCGACTTGAAAAGATTTTCGAAGATGGAATCGACGATTATTGGTGCGACAGGATCATCTTCAAAAAGATAATCGTCAGTCCAAGTAGGTGTTTACGAAGACGAATGATTATTTCTGAGATCTATCCAGAAGTGGGGACATGTCTCGATTCTGACCCCGCACCAGATCATTCGTGCGGTGATAAGTCAACCGATGAAGTATCGGATAGAAAGCCTGTTGCGACACCTCCAAATCCCCCGAAGCTGAAAGATCGCTTTTTGGCTCTCGACGCATTTCGGGGGGTGACCGTTCTGTTGATGCTCTTAGTCAACAACATGGCCCTGGATGCTCTGGCACCTCACGAACTCGTTCATGCCGATTGGAACCAGGGCATAACGTTGGCCGATTATGTCTTTCCTTGGTTCTTGCTCTGCGTTGGATTATCAATTCCATTCTCGTTTCGAAGCTTTCACAAATCATCGCTCCCGCCTTGGCGAATGGACCTCAGAATCTTGCAGCGGACCGTGATATTGTTCGTCTTAGGATGCCTCGTCAACCATGTAATTGAACCTAATCTAGTTCTTTCCCTTGGGGTCCTTCAATTGATTGGGATGGCTTACTTTGTGGGAGCGATGGTTTATGAGTTGCCGTGGTCCCGTCGACTGATCATCGCAACGTTACTCATGCTGAGCTATGCGTTAGCGATCCTCTTTTTGCCGATACCGGGACATCCCACCGGTTCCTTTACTGAACAGGCGAATTTCTTCGGTGCGATCAATCGGATTTACCTCGCGCCCTATAACATCGACGGGCTGTTTTCGGCCATTCCGACCGCATCATTGATCATTTTGGGGTCACTCGTTACAGACGTGATCCTCAGTAAAAAACTTCAACCGCTAGCAGAACTATTCTTTTTAGTTGGAGTAGGCGGTCTACTCTGCGCGATCGGAATGAGCATTGAACATTGGATTCCATACAACAAACCCGTTTGGACACCGTCGTATGTGCTCGTCGCGGGAGGGGTAGGACTTGAGATTCTTGCCTGTTTCTATGGGCTAACAAAGTTCGCTGGGCTAAGCAAATTCACTAGCCCTTGGGTCGTTTTGGGATCTAATCCGATCTTGGCTTATGTTTTGCCGGTGTTCTTTAAGCTATGCATCCTTGCGGCATGGTTCGTGGAGACCCCGAATGGTAAAATCGGGGTTCAGCAAGCAGCTTTAGATACCCTCGTTCGCGACTTCGGACGAATATCGGGAGGCTGGGCCTATACGGGAATCTACATCGGGTTTTGGTGGCTTGTTCTATTGCTGATGTATCGGAAGCGATGGTTTCTCCGAATTTAGCGGTCTCCACGATTCATGGAATCTAAACCGATTTTCTACGATCCACACGGCAAGCGTCGGGTGAGAATGTCCAGACTTGCGGCCGCTGTAAGCATGATTGCAGCGGTGCTGAGCACGTTGTTTGCGGTCATTCTTTGTTTTACGATTCCTACCCTTCGAGATCCAGCCCCAAAGACACACAAGAACTCAGGAATTCTCGGTGCGATCAATCCTAAAGACTCCACCCCTTCAATTTTCAACACGAAGGCTCGGAAAGACCTGTTTAGCGAAATCGCAAAATCGAAGACGAAGGTGAAGAAGCCACCTACCAAAGTGGAGAAAATTGTTGCCGGTTTCTACGCTCCATGGGAAGAATCGGGTCTTCATTCTCTTATTGCTTATAAGTCTCACCTAACTCATTTAATTCCGGCGTGGTTAACGCTTGGAACGGACGGCAAATCGATCGATTTTTCGGACTTCGATCTTGACGAAAACCCGAAGAATATCGAGGTTCTTGAAGTGGCACGGTCGGCAGGATTGAGAATCATGCCGCTCATCAGCAACAGTAAATTAGGAGTTTGGAACCCGGATTCCGTTCATAAACTTCTGAACTCGAAGGAAGCTCAGAAAGCCATTGCGATCCGTCTGCGTGATTGGCTTCTGGCGAAAGAGAACAATTTCCAGGGCATCAATGTTGACCTTGAAAGCCTGGAAGACGATGACTACGACAAGCTTCCTGGCTTCTTAGATGAACTGAGAGCAGTCTTCTCACCGAAGGGACTGCGCGTTTCGACCGACGTTGAGGCGTTTACGACGAAGGAACAAGAGAAGCGCATTGCGGATGCTTCAGATTGGGTGATGCTCATGGCGTACGACGAGCATGCTGAAGAGGACTCAGCGGGCCCGATTGCGAGCATCGACTGGACCGAGAATGTTCTTGACCAAGCCCTGGAAGTCATTCCAGCCGAGAAGATCGTTCTTGGAATTGGCAACTATGCTTATGATTGGAGTGAAAAGGGAGGACCCGCCGACAGCCTTAGCTATCAAGAAGCCCTCGACACCGCCAAGGGCTATAACGATGGAGCCCCAAAAGACGTTATTCGATTTGATCAAGACAGCTTGAACAGCTCGTTCGTCTATCAAGACGACAATAACGTAATGCATTCGGTCTGGATGCTTGATGCAGCTTCCGCCTATAACCAATGGCTTTCTGCACGCGAGACTGGCATTCGTGGTGCTGCCGTTTGGGCACTTGGACAAGAGGATCCTGGTGTTTGGTCGTTCTTGGGAGCAACCGCCTTTACTCGGACCATGACTGTCAAGCCGATGGAAGTGGTGAAGTTCCCCTACTTCGTTTCGAACGAAGGGAAGGGCGAGATTCTGCAGGTCAAGGATTTCCCAAGTCAGGGAAGCAGAAAGTTCGAAACAAACCCCGAGTCAGGGCTTATCGTCAAACAGCAATATGAGGCCTATGCCTTTCCGTACGTGCTTAGCCATAGCGGTTACGTTGCGAAGAAGCTGTGCCTAACCTTTGACGATGGTCCCGATCCGGTCTACACCCCCAAGATCTTAGATGTTCTTAAAGAGCTGAAGGTACCTGCCGTCTTTTTCGTGGTCGGAAAGAACGCAGAAGAACACTCAGACCTTATTAATCGAGAATATGACGAGGGGCATGAAGTTGGGAACCATACGTTTACGCATGCCAACTTGGGCGATGTCGGAACCTTTCGAGCGAACCTTGAGATCAATGCTACTCAGCGGGCACTTGAGGCAATCTTAGGGAAGTCCACGACCCTATTTCGACCTCCATATAACGCAGACTCGGAGCCTTCAAGTAAAGAGGAGCTTGTTCCTGTTACCTTAGCTGCCGATCTCCATTACATCACGGTGGGTGAGAAGATTGACCCCCAGGATTGGAACCTTAAGGTCGATCTTGGCGCAAGTAAGTCGCGTCCAAAGACGGCGGATGACATTGTCCACGACGTCATTACTCAAATTCGAAGGTCGGAAGCAACCGGAGATGAAGGCAACATTATTCTTCTGCATGACGCAGGAGGTAATCGCGATGCGACGGTAACAGCCCTCCGACAATTTGTTCCCATGCTGGAAAAGCAGGGGTTTGAATTCGTTTCCATTGCGAAACTGCTTGGTAAGCCCGCCTCACAAATCATGCCCGACATTTCTCCGCAGGAGAAATTTACGATCTGGCTGGATCGCATCGTTTTCGGCACGGTGTTCACTCTCGATTCTCTGCTGGCAATTGGATTTTTGAGTGCGATTTGGTTGGGCTTTGCTCGGCTGGCATTTGTTACTCCGCTAGCACTTTTTCACCATCTGATTCAAAAAAATCGGTTCTTCCCACCTGACTTCCAGCCCACAGTGAGCGTTGTCATTGCGGCATTCAACGAGGAGGCGGTTATTGCAAGAACCATCGCGAGCGTCCTCGGGTCACGTTATATTTTGCAGGAGATTATCGTCGTCGATGATGGCTCGACTGACGGAACTGCAGATGCAGTCTTGGCAGCATTTGGCGAGAACTCGGCCGTGCGTTTGATTCGCAGAGAAAATGGTGGAAAGTCGGCTGCGCTCAATGATGCGATTAGGGAGTGCCAGTCAGAAGTCATTGTCTCGCTCGATGCGGACACCCAGCTTGATCCAGATGCGATCGGATATCTAGTTCGTCACTTCTGTGATGAGAAAGTTGCCGCGGTCGCTGGAAACGTAAAGGTTGGCAACCAAGTGAACATTCTAACCCAGTGGCAAGCGGTGGAGTACACAACTAGCCAGAACATCGATCGCCGAGCGTATGCACTTTTGAATAGTATCACGGTCGTTCCAGGCGCAATCGGAGCTTGGCGCCGATCGTCAGTGGAGCAGGCAGGTATGTATGTTAGCGACACACTGGCAGAAGATATGGACCTCACTTGGAGGCTCCGTCGCTTAGGTTTGAAGCTAGAGAACGAGCCAAAGGCACTCGCCTACACCGAAGCACCTGAAAGCTTCTCTGCTTTCTTCCGCCAGAGATTTCGATGGGCTTACGGAACGCTTCAGTGCCTCTGGAAGCACCGCTCAGGGTTATTCCACAACGGCTTCTTTGGTTGGTTTGCTTTGCCGACGCTTTGGCTCTTTCAAATCGTTTTCCAGGCTCTCGCACCGTTGGTCGACCTTCAGCTACTGTATTCCTTCATCGGTTTCGTGGTTGCTTACATCGAGTACCGCATGCATCCGACAGCCGAGCTCTCTTCATTACCTTCCGCTTCCGCTTCGATGGCCCAGGTTGGGTTCCTATACGCGGTGTTCTTCCTTGCTGAACTGTTAGCCGGGATGATCGCTTACCGACTTGAAAAGGAGAAATTTGCCGCACTCTGGTGGCTTTTCTTACAACGGTTTGCATACCGGCAGATCATGTACGGAGTGGTTTATAAGTCCATCCTCCGCGCCATCGGAGGTAACCGTCAAGGCTGGGGCAAGATGGATCGAAAGGGAACTGTAAACTTGCCTATTTCAGGCAAGAAGTAAACAGGGGAAGTCAGGCGGCAGTTTTCAGCTCTCCGGAAAAGACTCGGTTTCGAGAAGGCGTTACTGCTTTCTAGGAATTGAGAATGGAGTCTTCCGTTGATGTCCTCCTTGTGCGACCCTGCCAAATGAATGTTCAGTGGCATGAGCTTGGGCCCACGAAGTCAAATAGTGACTGGTGCACGGGCGATTGGCGGAGAGCCTGGAGGTCGGAGTTTTAATGGGCCAAAGTAAATTGGCCCGGACGAAGGGACTCGAACCCCCAACCCTCAGTTCCGAAGACTGATGCTCTATCCATTGAGCTACGTCCGGCTAGGCCATAGATTGTACCCTCCAGAGCCTGAATCTTCCAGGGTTTGGAGCACGAAAAATCGAAGAATCCACTCTAACAAAATTGAGCTTCGGGGGAAGCGAAGAGAACCTTGCTGAGTTTTCGCATTGAAACGGACGCTTGATTCATGTTTGCGAAAGCTTTTTTAGGAGTCCCAAGCGCGTCGAGTTCTTTGGCGAGGATGTCTCTCTTTGCCTTCGGAAGATCGACGTCGAATGCATCAAGTATGCCGGCGATACTCTCTGCTGACGTCTTGTTAGCGTGCTCGGCAACAAGATGCTCCATGAGGAGTTTCGCGGGAGCTCCCGCTTTGCCACGGGGACTGAATAGGAAATCTTGCCATCGTATGCGTTCCAGCATCGTGGCAGTGGTAAGCCAGGCAGATCCCCATTTCCAACCGCTTACGTCGAACGGGAAAAGTAGGTCCATGCCTTGATTGCGCATCGTTCGACCGAGTTGACCGATCTCGTCACCCGCCACGGGCAACATCGATTGAGTTGGAAGCGCATGAACGTCACGTCGTGCCGCAAGACTCGTGCTCGCGCCAACCTGCCTGAGTTGGCCGACACAAAAATCAACCGGGCTCTTAACTCGAGTTCCCACACATTGGTCGCTCCAGAACTCGTTTGAATGAGCCATTGCAGTGAGGAAAGGCTTGATCTTAAGATCGCCCTTGAACCAGATCTTTACAAATTTATCGACGGTGGCGGGAGAGGGGTAGTCGTAAGCGAAATAGCTGAAAAGTTTGGTAACCATCCTCTTCGCAGTGATCGGATGATAGGCGAGCATCTTCATGAAGCTCTCTGCATCGTATGCCGCAGTTTTGCCCAAAATCGTTTTATGCCCGAAGTCTCTCATTTCAGGAGAAAAACTCGATGCGACAAGGGGCCATCCGAATTCCATTGCTCCTTGGATTTTTTGATTTTGATCCCCTCCAAGTCGCTCGTAGATGGGATATCTCAGACTCCAGCCGAGCAAGCAGCGGGAGGCCTCTTGGACATCTTTCTCGGTGTAGTTTCCAATCCCGAGAGTAAACAACTCCATGACTTCACGGGCAAAATTCTCATTTGGATGCCCAGGGACGCTTTGATCGGTGTCGAGCCACTTGAGCATTGCTGGTGTTTTGCTCACCTCGAAGAGTAGCGTCGAGAAGCTTCCGCTTGCGTTTTCACGCAAGACGTCCAAATAGGTGTGCATCAAGGGGCCAAAATCGCATTTGGAACCGCTGATGGCGAAGTGATTGTGCCAAAACAACGTCAACTTTTCTTCAAGCGGGCGGTCAGTCGTGACCATTCGATAATGCCACCAACTTCGAACACGGGTGGGATCGAGGCCGTATTTCCCATCCTGTTGGACGTACCATTCCCAGACTTGCGGCGTGGGGCCAACCGGAACTTTTTCGTAATTGATCAGGCGATCAATTGTGCCTTCGACACCAAGAGGCAGGTACTTGTCGAGCTCCATGCGTCCTGCACCAAGCCCAAAACGTCTAAGAAGATGAGAAACCTTCTGCTCTGCAACCATTTATGTACACCGGTCAAACAGGAAAACGAGTTCATTGTCCATTAGTTCAGTGAAAATCCAAAAATACGGGGTCATTTTTGGTAGATCACCATGAAGTAAATCGAACGAAGTTTGTTTAAGGTTAAGTTCTCATTTCAGAACTCAGGGAGTTTAACGAGGACATCGTCAAGTTGCCTTGGTGTCTGCCGACTCACAACCGATTTTCACTAGTCGTATTGGAGAATTAAGTTCAATTTGGGTAGATGAAACACTTATCCATGACAAAGGAGTCTGCTGAAATCCTCGCAATTTCTTTTTTCGAAAGGCGAAACATAGCCTAAGAACGTTTAAGAGGTTAATAATCTCGTGCAGCGCACAGAACACTAAATTCCAATGAGCCAGACGCTAACCCTTCCACTCCTCGGACTCGACGAAACGTTTCCAGACCAGCTTTATGTCTTGCATCATCCTGCAAGCAACCGATACGGTTGTTTTCAGCATGAGGGTATCCATGGTTTAGCCTGCTTCAGTACGGAGGAAGGTGCGATTCGGTTTGCTGAATGGATCGAACTCTCGGGGATGAAGACGAACGAAGTCAATTTTGACGAGGCACGCGAACTGGCCAAAGATCGACCCCTGCCAGTCGTTTCGTTAATGTTGCTTGACGCAATCAACAATCCTAAGATTCACTTCGTACGCTGATTGCGCGATCAGTTTTGGAATTGGGGGCTCTCATTTGGAGCCTCCTTTTTTATTTGTGAACCGAGGGACCGTTCATGTATCTGACCAGCATGTGACGGCCGGCTATCCTCAACTGTTCATGAAAAGAGAAGGATATTGGCACTCTCCCTGCCTTTTTGCTAATTCTTGTTGACGAATGAGGGTCCTCAGACAGTAGAATTTAGCAGTCGGGGCTTGCGACTGCTAGCCCTCATTAACTTTTGAGAATTCGGGAGACAAAGGAATATGGCAAATTTAAAGCCACTCGGCGATAAGGTCGTCGTTCAGCTCATCGAGCAAGAAGAGAAAACCGCATCCGGCATCTTTTTGCCAGACAGCGCAAAGAAGAAGCCCCAAGAGGGCAAGGTTATCGCCACCGGTAACGGTCGGGTACTCGACAACGGCGAGCGAAATCAACTCAACGTTAAGGTCGGCGATCGAGTCTTGTTCAGCAAATACGGCGGAAACGAAGTTTCAGTCGACGGCCAGGACTACACGATCCTTGACGAGGATCAGATCTACGCAATTCTCAGCTAGGGACGAATTGAAGTTGGCACTCCACAATCGGAGCCAGCTTCAGACCCTAAGTATTTAAGGAGCAAATTACATGGCATCAAAAACTCTACTTTATGATGAGAATGCTCGTCGCGCACTTGAGCGTGGCGTCAACAAGGTCGCAGATGCGGTCAAAGTTACCCTCGGCCCTAAGGGACGAAACGTTGTTTTGGATAAGAAGTGGGGAAGCCCAACGATCACCAAGGACGGCGTCACAGTTGCTAAGGAAATTGAGCTAGAAGATCCTTATGAAAATATGGGCGCTCAGCTCTGCAAGGAAGTGGCAAGCAAGACCAACGACGTAGCTGGAGACGGTACGACAACTGCAACCGTTCTCGCTCAGGCAATCGTCAACGAAGGTCTTCGATACGTAGCTGCTGGTGGAAACCCGATCGCAGTAAAGCGCGGTATCGATAAGGCTGTCGAGCACGTAATTGCGACCATCAAAGCTTCTGCTCAGCCCATCAAGGACAAAGAGCAGGTTGAGTTCGTTGCCACCATCGCAGGTAACGACAACGAGATCGGAAAGCACGTTGCGGAAGCAATGGACAAGGTCGGCAAAGATGGCGTCATCACCGTCGAAGAGTCTAAGGGACGAGAAACCCAGCTCGACGTCGTTGAAGGTATGCAGTTCGATCGAGGCTATATCAGCCCTTACTTCGTAACTGACCCTGAGCGCATGGAAGTTGTTCTTGAGAATCCTCTCATCCTCATCCACGAGAAGAAGATCGGCAACGCGCAGGAATTCCTTCCTTTCCTTGAGAAGGCTGCTGCTGCTCGTCGACCCATCCTCATCATTGCTGAGGACATCGAAGGCGACGCACTTGCGACAACCGTTCTGAACAAGATCCGAGGCGTGCTTCAAATCGCAGCCGTTAAGGCTCCAGGCTTTGGCGACCGACGAAAGGCTATGCTCGAAGACATCGCAGTTCTCACTGCGGGTAGCTTCATCAGTGAAGACCTCGGCACGAAGCTTGAGAACGTCACCATGGAGATGCTCGGCACTGCAAAGAAAGTCGTCATCACCAAGGAAGAGACAACTATCATCGAAGGAGCAGGATCGAAGGATGCCGTTTTGGGACGAATCAGCTTGATTCGAAACCAGATCGACAAGACCGATAGCAACTACGATCGAGAGAAGCTTCAGGAGCGACTTGCTAAGCTCAGTGGCGGCGTGGCCGTTATCAAGGTTGGCGCAAGCACTGAAACCGAGCTCAAAGAGAAGAAGCACCGATACGAGGACGCACTCAGTGCAACTCGAGCAGCCGTTGAGGAAGGAATCGTGGCCGGCGGCGGTACGACTCTTCTTCGAGCAGCTACTCTACTTTCAACCGAAGGTATTTCGGGCGACGAGCTCACGGGCTTGATGATCGTGAAGCGAGCTCTCGAAGAGCCACTTCGTCAGATCGCAAAGAACGCTGGTCTGGAAGGATCGGTCGTCGTTGAGCACGTTCGATCGGCAAAGGAAGGCTTTGGACTGAATGCAGTCACTGGCGAGATCGTTGACCTCGTGAAGGCTGGCATCGTTGACCCTGCAAAGGTCACCCGAAGCACCATTCAGAACGCTGCATCCATCGCAGGCCTCATCCTCACCACCGAAACCTTGGTTGTTGAGAAGCCTGAGCCTAAGAAGGCTGGCGGCGGCGGAGCACCAGGAATGGGCGGTATGGGCGACTACGATATGTAGTCGGTCTAACGACCAAATTGTTGAGGCTCGGAAGCGAAAGCTCCGAGCCTCAATTTTTTTGATCACCTAACCGGGTAAAAGCTTGGTATGCCCGTTTTCGATCGAGCCAAAGCCGTTTATGCTGATTGGGGAGTTGATGTAGAAGCAGCTATCCAGAAAGCCTTGTCCGTTCCCATTTCAATTCATTGCTGGCAAGCCGACGATGTGTCTGGCTTTGAGGTACACGAAGGATCGACCGATTCGGGTGGAATCATGGCCACCGGCAACTATCCCGGACGGGCTCGGAACGGAGATGAACTGCGCCAAGACTATGACCGCGTACTCTCACTCGTTCCAGGTGTTCACCGAGCTAACCTTCACGCCATTTACGCCGAAACCAACGGCCAGTTAGTTGGAAGAGACGAGTTACAAGTTGAGCACTTTGCTCGCTGGATCGACTGGGCAAAGCATCAAGGAATTAAGCTGGACTTCAACCCAACTTATTTCGCACACCCTAAAGCAGCATCTGGCTACACGCTATCGAGTGCTGATCCCGAGATTCAGTCCTTCTGGATTCGCCATGGGATTGTCTGTCGAAACATTGCGAGCGGCATGGCCCAAGAGTTGGGCGGCGAGTGCGTCATCAACCACTGGATTCCAGATGGTGCAAAAGATGCCACCGTTGATCGTTGGGGACCTCGCAAACGTCTTATCGAAGCATACGATGAAATCTTGAATGACCCTCTCGATGGTTGCACGGATGCCGTTGAAAGCAAGCTTTTTGGACTCGGATCGGAAGATTATGTTGTCGGTTCGTTTGAGTTTTACTTAAGCTATGCGATTGCTCGAAAGGTGATTTTCTGTCTCGATATGGGGCACTTTCACCCGACGGAGACGATTGCCGACAAGTTATCGTCCATCCTTCAGTTCCAGGATCGAGTCCTTCTGCATACCAGCCGACCGATGCGATGGGATAGCGATCACGTTGTACTTTTCAGCGATGATCTTAAGAACGTATTCAATGAATTGACTCGCGGCCAAGCCCTAGACCGAGCCATTATCGCACTCGACTTCTTTGATGCCAGTATCAATCGAATTGGTGCTTACGTAGTTGGAATCCGCTCGACCCGAAAGGCAATTTTGAACGCTTTACTTGAGCCAACTGCGCAATTACAAACCTTGGAACTTCACGGTAAGAACGCCCAGAAACTTGGCTTGCTAGAAGAAGCTAAGACGCTTCCATTTGGAGCGATTTGGGACGAACTCTGCCTTCGCGCGGGCGTTCCAGTTGGCAAGGCTTGGATTGACGAGATGGAAAGCTACGAAACAAATGTTTTGAGCAAACGCGTCTAACAAAAATGAACTCGAATTATCCGAGTGCCTCGCAGGCGATTCGAAACATCGCTGACCTCAAACTTGCCTATGAGGTTGTGCATGTAGATCGCCTGTTTCGGATTTTTAAATTTGAATCTCCTTACGTGAGCGGTTCGGAATATTGGGTTGTTAACGAAAAGGGCTTCCTCTGGGAGCCCGCAACCAGCCTCGAAGATGCGTTGAAGTACCTTCAATCTGATGAAGCGATTGAATATCAATCCGGTGCATTAAGCTAAATTAGGGAATGCTGTCCCTGGTCGCTGGCTTATGCTTTCTCGTCGGATTCCAAGCCAAGCCTCCGCGCCTTGATTTGCCGCCGAGAAATCCGCGAGCGATTAACGGATCGCAATTGGCAATCGAGACGGATGGTCTATCCCTACAGGATCGGGAGGATCGGTTCTTCAAGGAGATTCGGGCAGGAAACATACCCAGCTTCCTTCGCGAATTCGTTCCCATTAACCTGTCGGATCAAGCTGAAAGTCGGGAACTCCGAGGAACTGTTTTCGTGCTCCCGGATTATTTAGCCATTGGGTCGGACGATGACTTTTTGTACGTACCGTTAACTCCCTATACGGCGCAACGACTCGCCACCTTCCTTCATTGCTCTTTGCCGACTCCAAAATTGGTTGACGCTATATATGGGCAAGCGACTCTTAAACTAAAGCCCCAGCCGATACCACCCTCTCCCGAGATGACTCGGGTCAAGACTTTCTTAGACCTTACGGTGTTGGTTATGCGGCAGATTCGGGGGCAGGTTGGAACTCGAAATTCGCTTGTAGCCGGACATAAGAAAGACGTCGTGATAACCAAGGGATTGGTCGACCATCCAGGTCGAGTCGCAATTTATGGTTGGCACCAGCCTGATGGTAAACCTATTCAGCCCCTCTATCTCGGACATGACGCATCCTGGGCTGACTACAGTCACGGTATTCGGCTTGTGTCTCAATACATGTTGGTGAATGGGAAGCCGACTAACCTTTTTCGAACCTTGAACCAGCCTCTTGAAGCCAAACTTGTCAGCGATGAGGGAATCCTCAAGCAACCAGGTTATAAGTTCTCCGGATTCCCGAGTCAAAGTCGAATACCAGTTTGGCCAGGAGAGACTAACGAGTGGCTGAATCCTGCTTCAGGCGTACGTGTCCTCATCAATCGCCCGGCCGTACTCAAGTCAAAAGTGCGCCTTGTCCTTTATGCTTTGCCTAACGGCAACACGATCGAGCAGACTTTTGGATCCAGAATGGGCGCCGGCAAGGATTGGCATTTCGATATTCAGCACATCGCTGCCCAAACTCGATACCTGCGGAATCTTGATCGGGATGAGAGTTTAGTGGTCGCTTATTTAGAAGCTTCCAACCATAGTTGGCCAGCTTTTCTCCATTCGGCAAAGAGTGACCAAACCGTTCCGATACGAGTTTATTCAGCAATCACTCACTTATTTGGGGATCGAAACGTACACGTTGTGCTTGATTCTCATAGTGGTGGAGGAGCCTTTATCTTCGATCTTATTAAGGCGTGGAACCAAATTCCATACCAAGTTGACCGGATTGCGTTTCTATATTCGGAATACAACTACGAATCCAATTTACATTCGGGCAAACTGGCGAGATGGCTGGAAAGGAAGAACTGCCATCTTTGCGTGGTCGCTTACGACGATGCAAACGCACTTTATGAAGGTAAGCCGTTCGTGAGTGCAATGGGAGGAACTTGGGGAAGAAGTCATGCGATGCTTCGTGATCTAAGTCAAAAGTTTAAAGTTGAAATGCTGGCTACGTCCGATCCCGAACGTTGGGAAGGGCTAGCATGGCAGATCGTATTTTTACTGAAGGAGAACCCCAGCCATAAGATATTTCACACCGTGCAGGTCGAGCGCAACGGTTTTATCGAGAGCTTATTGTCTGGCGAACACCATGACCAGCTCGGCTACCGGTATTTTGGAAGTCGAACCTACAATTCATTGATTTCAAATTAGCTTAAAACAGGCCGTGCTATTGCTCGATTTCGGGGAATCTGTTATAGCTTTAGATCTAAGTTTACTGAAGTGAAAAATGATTCATACAATGCTTTCTCTCGGACTTGTGTTCCTTAACTTTCAAGCCGGCCCTAAAGACATTCTCCAAGATCCAACTTTTAAGAAGATGGGAGATATGGTGGGTGGTCAATGGACTGGAACCCTGGATAAGCTGACTATTTCCTTCACCTACCGCTACGCGGAGAATGGAAAGATGATTAAAGGCACCGGTCACGTGAGCCAAAACGGAAAAGTCCTTGCAAATATGAATTCACGCTTTGGTTGGGATCCCCAGGCCAAGCAAACCTACTACATCGATTTCCACGGTCATGACACGGTTTACAACGGACATGTTCATCTGAAGGGTGATAAATTCGTTTTCGATTTCGTTGGCTTGGTTGGAGATAAGGGGCATTGGATTTCCTATGCGACGATGCCTACGAAAAACGATTATCAGTTTGAAATGTATCAAGAAAAGGGCGGCAAGCTTGTTCCAGTCCACATGAGTGGAAAACTGCATCGCATTCAATAGGGCGATAAAAATGGGCGTGCGTCTCGGCAGGTTTGTATGAATCTTGCCAGCCTGCAGTAACTAGAAGCAAAATTGGTCAACGATCTCCGGTTCTGACCGTCTATAGTTATTAATAGAGTGACTTACGCCAATCCATCTGAGTCGCAGGGGATCATTCGTTGATCGAACCCCGCTATATTGCTTTGTTCGCAGGGGGAGCCCTATTTGGTGCCTCGGCCCTTTTGCCGACTGGTTTGCAGAAAACCAAGCCGCACAAGAAAGTAGTACCTGCTGGTCCTTCTTACGCAGTTTCGGTGGCGCCAATCGTTCAGAAATTCTGTGCGCCCTGCCACTCAGGGCCGCGACCACCCATGAAAGTCGATTTGGAGCACCCTGGGGCAGCGGACACAGTCGTTGCGAATCGAGCGCTCTGGGATCGCGTAGTTATGAATGTATCCACCATGCACATGCCGCCCGATGGTGCTCCTCAGCCAACTAAGGCTCAGCGAGCCGACATGGTGACGTGGCTCCAAACGACTCTATCGGGCAACTGTAAAATCAAAGACCCGGGCCACGTTACAATGCGTCGCCTGAATAGAAGGGAATACAACAACACGGTTCGTGACTTGACCGGATTGGATTTGCATCTGTCAGACGACTTTCCTTCGGATGATGTCGGCTACGGTTTCGATAATATTGGCGACGTCTTGTCGATCTCTCCGCTGCTGATGGAGAAATATCTCAAGGCCGCAGAAGTTATTTCTCAGCGAGCGATCGTCGTGCCTGATAATCGCAGTAAGAAATACGATGCCGAGAATCTGAAATTCACGTCTGGAGTTACTTCGCGAGAGCCCAACCAGATTTATTTCTTTTCAAATGGTCAAGCTTATTTTGATTCGTACTTTACGATGGCAGGCGATTACCGAGTGCGGGCAATCGCATACGGCGAGCAAGCCGGTCCTGAGCCAGCAAAAATGGCGTTTATGGTTGACAACCAACCGGTAAAGACGTTTGAAATTAAAGCCGTCGCGAAGCAACCTGAGTTAGTTGAGTTTACGGTGCCACTGGATGCAGGTAAGCATCGACTGGGTTTCGCGTATACAAACGACTATTACACGCCTGGTCCACCACCTCAGGATCGGAATTTGGTTCTCAAGTCGTTTGAAGTAACGAGCCCACCCATTAAGGCAGCGGCTTTGCCGGATTCACACCGAAACATTATCTTCGTGACGCCAACCTCGGAGGAAAATTGGAAGCCTGCCGCAAAGCAAATCATCACGCGATTTGCTAACCGAGCGTTTAGACGACCCGCCTCACCTGAAGAAATTGATCGATTGATGCAGATTGCTGAATACGTTCACAAGGATGGTCAGCCGTTTGAGAAGTCGATTCAACTGTGTGTTCAGGCGATTTTGTCTTCACCAAATTTCTTATTCCGAGTCGAGACGGACAATCAGTCTCAGACCGTTGAAAGTCACGAGTTGGCTTCCAGGTTGTCTTACTTCCTTTGGGGGTCGATGCCCGACGATCAGCTACTTGCTTTGGCGGATAGCGGAAAAATCCAAAAGCCGGAAGTTCTGAAGGCAGAAGTCCGAAGAATGTTGGCGGATCCCAAAGCGGATGCGCTCGCGGATAACTTTGCAGAAGAATGGTTGAACCTGAGAAAGCTTGCGCTTATCAATCCGGATCCTCTTCAATTTCCGGACTTCAATGAGAAGCTTCGGGCATCCATGATGACGGAGACGAAGCTATTCTTTGATGGAGTCGTACGCAACGATCGAAGTGTCCTCGACTTTATTAACGCCAAGTACACCTATATGAACGGTCCCTTGGCGAAACACTATGGGATCGACGGAGTTACTGGCGATGAGTTCCGAAAGGTTTCGTTGGCTGGAACACCACGCTCGGGTCTGATTACTCAGGCCAGCATCCTCACTCTGACTTCGAATCCAACGAGAACTTCGCCCGTTAAGAGAGGGAAGTGGGTGCTTGAAGAAATCCTCAACGCGCCTCTGCCTCCTCCTCCACCCAATGTGGGTGTTTTGCCAGATGACGGAAAGCAGGTTGCAGCGGCGACTTTAAGACAGAAGATGGAAGTCCATCGTAAGAACCCTATGTGCGCGACATGCCACAAAAAGATGGATCCACTTGGGTTCAGCTTGGAGAATTTCGACGCAACCGGCAAGTGGCGGGGAACGGATGGAAAAGATCCGATCGACGCTTCAGGCGTACTTCCTGATGGCACGAAATTCAGCGGCCCGGTTGAGCTAGGTTCAATTCTTATCAAGAAGAAGGACGATTTTGTTTCGGGATTATCGGAAAAGCTTCTAACTTACGCGATCGGACGTGGCGTAGAATCCTACGATAAATGCTCGGTCGATGAAATTTCGCAGGTTTGCAAGTCGAACGGCTATCATTTCTCTGCCATGGTCAATGCAATTGTAATGAGTGATCCATTCCGAAAGAAGCGGATTACTGGAGGAAAATCTAAGTGAGTCACCTACTCCCTCGAAGAACATTCTTAAAAGGCGTCGGCACCTTGATGGCCTTGCCGCTGTTGGAAGCCATGTTGCCCCTCTCGGCATTTGCATCATCTGCAAAGGTCCGAACGAACCGAATCGCCTTCATGTTTGTCCCGAATGGGATTAGCATGCCTCAGTGGACCCCGACCAACGTAGGACCTGGCTTTGACCTTCCCGACGTTCTTTCTCCGCTTAGCGCAGTGAGGGGGCAGTTCTCAGTTTTGACCGGTTTGGCGCAACATAATGCATTTGACCTCGGTGATGGACCCGGCGACCACGCTCGTTCAGCTGCGGCATGGCTCACAGGCGTGCATCCAAGGAAGACGGCTGGCGCAGACATTAAGAACGGCATTTCTGCGGACCAAGTAGCGGCTTCGCGACTTGGGCACCTTACGCCGTTCCCAAGCATTGAAATCGGGTGCGAGCGTGGAGCCGAAGCAGGGAACTGTGACTCGGGTTACAGCTGTGCTTATTCCTCGAATATTTCGTGGAGATCTGAAACGACTCCGGTCGCTAAGGAAATCAATCCTCGGCTAGTTTTCGAGCGGCTATTTGGAAATGGCGAACATGGTGAGGCCCTCGAAAGTCGCATTATGCGATCTCGCTACAACAAGAGCGTGCTCGACTTCGTGATGGAAGATGCAAGCAAGCTTAAGGGACAAATTGGACTCCGAGATCAGCGCAAGCTTGAAGAGTATTTCACCGCCGTTCGAGAAATTGAAGAAAGGCTCGTTAAGTTTGATCGAGTGAACGCAACCGCTGGGATGGGTGGCGTTCGAATACCGTCCGGTGTTCCGCAAGACTACGCGGCTCACATTCGACTGATGGGCGACATGATGATCTTGGCATTCCAAGCGGACTTGACTCGTGTGGCAACCTTTATGTTTGCGAACGAAGGAAGCAATCGAAGCTATCCCATGGTGGGCGTTCCAGAAGGACACCACGACATGTCTCACCACGGAACGGATCCGGTCAAGCTGAAGAAGAAAGAGCAGATTGACCAGTTCCACGTCACACAGTTGGCCTATGTGCTTGAGAAGATGTCAACGATCAAAGAACCAGAGGGATCACTACTTGATAACTCGATGATTGTCTATGGTGGTGGTATCGGAGATGGCGATCGACATAATCATGACGATCTTCCAATCTTACTTGCAGGCGGTGGCGCGGGATCCCTTAAGCAGGGTATGCACAACGTCTATCCAAAGAACACGCCCCTCAACAACCTTTTCCTGTCTCTTCTGGATCGGATGGGTGTTCCTACGGAAACGCTGGGCGATAGCACCGGCAAGTTGCAACACCTTTTTTAAAAGGTAATTTGCCTCAATCTGAAGGCCCGTTGGCCTTCAGATAGGCGCTTTTGCGGGGTCGAACCGTTCATCATAAGACTCATTCATATTAATGTCTGAAGGGATGGTGTGACACATGGATTTACGAGAAGCAATTCGGCTCAGTTACTTAACAAAAGGCTATACGGAGTCTAATCTCCAGGCCCTTTATGGAATTGCACGATCCCAGGTTTTCGAAGACGGGGAAGAGATCCTCAAGCAATTCGATAATTCACGTGATCTTCTAATCGTCGCAAGTGGTTCCGTGACCATTCGGACCGTGCTTGGTGAGCCAATTGGACAGATTAAGCCGGGAATGCCAATGGGAGAGGTTTCCTTCCTCGATGGGCGTCCAAGGTCTGGAATCGCAATCGCAAGCGGGCAATGTGAAATTGTCGTGCTTCCCGCTGACTCTCTTCTTCTCATCTTGAGAGACGCGCCCGAGATGGCAGCAAAAACCCTTTGGAACATTAGCGCGGTCCTCTGCGCTCGCCTTCGTACAGCTAATAACAACATCGCAGCCCTGATGGCGCTAGATGAAGCCGAAGGAACCCTCTAATTCGGGCCACTTTCTTTGGTGCGTCAAAAAAAGTTTTCTTGCTCGAGAACGCCAAATCGGCCACCAAAAGGCCCGAAAAAGGGGCAAAAACGCCGAAATATCCGGTGTTAAGGGGTTGTTTGAAGATTATCTCGGCTGGTTGCGCACCATTCGACTCACAAACCGCGTCTAGCCATTGACGTAACTACTGGTCGAATATGCTCGGATGTTCTATAATGACCACGCAATCAGTCTGGGTTCGCCTTGACTGAGTGCTGGTCGGATGGCAAAACGAGCTTTTTGACCAAGCTATTTTTTGGGGTTCTACTCGTTTTAGAGGTGTCGTACTTGTGCTCTTGATAAGTAATCGCAGTAAATGCGTGGGCTTGCTGGGTGTCGTTGGGCTGCTCGCTAGTGCTGCCTTCGCTGGCGGCCCTCGTGCCAACGCCGCGAAGGTCTCACAGCTACCAGTTGCAGAGGCTAAAAAGAAGCTGAATAAAGCTTCCAATCGATTTATTGAAAACGTTGGGCAATGGCCTGAAAAAGCGCGTTACTTAACGCGCTCTGAAAACCTAAACGTTTGGCTTACGAAAGAAGGCCTGACGTTTGACTACTTCAAAGCGAAGGTGTCAGAACGAAATCCTTCACGGAAGGGTCAAGTTATTGGCATGTCGTTTGATGGCGCGAAATCCTTCAACCCAGTGGGTGAAGGGAAATTGCGGTTTGTCACCGACTACCTAAATGCCAAGCTGAAAAGGCAGCACACCGCATCCAGTTTCTCGGGTGCTGTGGCAAAGAATGTTTATCCGGGAATTGATGTGCGTGCATATATTGACGCCGACAAGCAAAAGCCGAGATACGATTTAGTTGTTGCTCCAAACGCTAATCCAAGCCAGATTAAATTGGCTTTCCATGGCGCAACTTCCACATCGATTCAGAACAACTCAATCGCGATCAAGACTCAGATCGGCACGCTCTCTGAAGGTCATTTATTTGCCTATCAGGAACTTGCTGGTGCGAGACGTCCAGTAGATGCGAGCTTCGTGGCTTTTGGTCACGACAAATATGGATTCAAGCTCGGTGCTTACGATCATTCAAAAGCACTGGTCATTGACCCACTCGTGTACGGTAGCTACTACGGTGGCGATGGCGGTATGGACGAGGTCCGATCCGTCACCACTGACAATGCTGGCGGCGTTTACATGACGGGCTACACAATGGCTCCTGACTTTCCTGCCATTTATGGACCCTATGGGTTCGCACTTCATGGCGGTCGGGATGCGTTCGTTTCAAAGCTTCAAGGCGACGCCTACAGTCACGACTACGCTGCGATCATCGCTGGCTCACTCGATGACTACGGTCAGTTCATTAAGATCGACCCACATGGTGACGTTTGGATCGCTGGTCGAACTCAGTCATCTGACTTCCCAGGCAACGAAGTCTATCAGCGTCCGAACGTTCAGTTCTTGCAGATGACCCAGTCTGTCCAAGGTGGATGGTTCGGTGGCACGTTCGTTCTGGACTACGGCAACGGCACTTTCGACACCGCGCCGATTGCATGGAACGCATCGACTTCTGATGTAGCAAACGCTTTGAACCTCGCGCTTGGTACGGTTGGAGTTCAGGTCACCTCGACAGGCGGAACGTTGGACCAAGGCGGCACTTACCGAGTTGCCCTTCCTTGGAATTTCCCCTTGCTCTTATCGGTTATTCATAACCGGCTTGGACCTCAGTACATCCTAGCTAAGAACCCTTCTCCACAGTTCACTGTTGGTCAATTGGTTCAGCTCTCAAACGGCGCTAAGGCTCCTAAGAGCGGTACGTATACGCTAACTTTCTCAGGTGGCGACTTCGGTGGACCTGGAACAACCGTTCCAATCGCATATAACGCTACAGCTGCGACTGTTCAAGCAGCTGTTACAGCTGTCGTTGGAGCAGGGAACGCCACCGTCAATGCTGGTAGCAATTACCTTATCTCATTCGCAGCGGGTGCCTACTCGGCTAATCCTCCAAGTATCACAATTGACACGTCGCTGCTTGTTGGTGGAACATTTGTTCTCAATGTAGTTGATCAGTATGTTCTGACGTGGGATCAGTCAACTCCTTCACCTGTCGGTGGATTTGTTGGGTTCACGATTGGTGGCAACTCGATCTTCTTCAGATACAACACGACGGCTGCAAACCTTCAGGCGGGTCTGGCGATTATCGCTGGTGGTGCTTCTGTATCGGTAAGCAACCCAAGCGGTGGAACTCTCCCTAATTCGACATACATCATTTCCTTCGTGGGTTCTGGTGCTGGTTCGACGAACATGACCATGAACGACGAGTTCTTGCTATCTCGTCCGACCTATTCCATTCTTGCGAAGACGAGTGACATTTTTGTCATGCGCTTCCAACAGAGCGCAACAACCGTACTTGACCCAGTTTCAACCGAAGCGGTTAGCTTCTTTGGTGGAGACTCGGACGAAGCCCTTGCAGGATTTTCAATTCAGCCTAAGGCTAATCCGGCTGCAACAGATCCCGTGATCTTTGCGTTCGGCGGAACCGTCGCTCCAACTGACTATCAGCAGTTAGTTCCAGTGTCAGAAATTCCAGCTGGATTCCCAGGCGGTCAAACTGGCTACATCGCAAAGTACAACTACAACGAGCAAGCAAATTCGTTTGCTCTCGATGGCAACGTACCACGGTACATTGCTGGTGGTAACTTCCTGGATCTTACGGGTGTTGTCATGGACAACCAAGGCAGCGTTTACACGGGTGGAACAGTCCACTTCCAAGGAAACGTAGATACAGCGGTTAATCCCGTCTTTGTAACAACTCCTGGTGTATTCGCAACCGGCCGATTGCTTCGAAACAACGACTTGTTCGTTCAGAAGTATCGACCAGATGGAACGACTGCGTACTCAGCACTGATTGGTGGAAACGATAGTGATGTTGCTGGTGGTTTGGACTTTGACCTAGACGGTACAACGTTCAACTCGGGATCATCGATCGACGTTGACTCGAACCTAGATCTGTACATCACAGGTATCTCGGGCTCGTTCAACTTCCCACGAACTCGTGGTGTATTCGGCGAGACATTCAACTCGAATGCGAACGTAACTGTCACGAAGATCAACACTGACGCGTCGCAAATCCTTTACTCGACAAACCTCAAGACTTCAGGACTCGTCCTGCCTTCTGGTGTTGCTGTTGACCTTAAGGGAGATGCGTTCGTCACTGGTAACGTTCACCCGAACTTCTACGACTTCCCAGACACATTTACATTTAATCCGCTAACAGCAGCTAATCCTAACGAGCCCAATAGCATGCCGCTTGGAACTATCCAAACGACAACAAAGGACGTTAACGGTGCTGTTGAAACAGCTTTGGTTGGTGCAAATGCTCAGCCAACAGGCGGAACAAGCGATCTTGCGACGACAACAGGTTTCTTAAACCTGCTTAACTCGTCTGCAACGACACTCCTTTACGGAACCTATCTCGGTGGTGCTCTTGATGATCGTGTCTACGGACCGTTCGTTGATAGCTTCGGAGATGTTTGGGTCTACGGTTGGACAGACTCTTATCGACAGTACACGCTGTTCGATAACAGCGGTAATCCGAAGACCTATACGGATTCAGCTTCGTTGCCAAACGCGATGATCTCGCCGCTAGCATTCAAAGCGACTCCTGACGCAAACGGTTACACTCAATTGGGTGGAATTCTGTTCGGAGCGCTCTCTGAGACGTATCCAAACTACACTCCTTGGAGCTTCACTCCGACATCGACGAACCCTGGTTCGCCAATGCCTACAATCTCGGCTACGTATAAGCGAGACGGTTGGTTGGACAAGATCCGAGTTAACCTAGCTTCGGTATCGAGCGTAACGTTCGTGCCTAGCACCGTTCCTGGTGGACTGGGTGCAACAACGGTTGGTACCGTTACCTTAAGCCAGCCAGCTCCAAACGGCGGTGCAAGCATCGTACTCACGCTTGACAGCACGAGTGCAGCCTCATTCTCTTCGGATCCAACGAAGCCAGTTGGCACCCTCGTTCTTCCGATTGCTTCCGGTGTGGCAACTGGATCGTTCACGGTCTACACCTTCGGCGTTACAGTTGATACGGCAGTTCAAGTGAAGGCGACCTACCAAGGTAGCTTCTCGATCGGACAGTTCACGGTTACGCCTTGGCTGCAGCAGCTTTCGTTGACTCCGACAAGTATTGTCGGTGGAAACGCAGTCACCGGTCGAATCACTCTTGCATCCGTGCCTCCAACAGGAAGCGGTGGTGTGAAAGTAACGGTTCTCACCGACTCGCCATCGATCGTGAACTTCGGCGGAAACCAAACCACAACGGTTACGGTTCCAGAAGGTCAGGCTTCGGTCACATTCCAAATCGATACAAGTGGTGTCGGAACAATCTCGTTCCCGCAGATCACAGCATCTCTTCTTGGAGTGGGGCGAACTCAAACTCTAACAGTAACGCTCGCAAGTCTCTTGTCGATCACCTTCGACAACAGCACAGTCGCTGGCGGAACTGACGTCACCGGTACGGTTAACCTTGACGGTCAGGCAACTGGTCCGTTCATCGTGAATCTCACATCGGGTGATCCTACATTCACCTTCGATACTGGCAATGCTGACCCAGCGCAGTTGATCTTCAAGCAGGGTGAAACCTCCAAGTCGTTCACGATCCATACTCCGTACAAGGCAACAAGTACGCAGACGGTTATCACGGCTGAGAGACCTGCCCAAGGCAACTATCCGGACCAGTCGGTTTCCAACACTCTCTTCATCAAGGCCTCCGATCTGACAACGTTCACGATCGACCCAACTGAAGTTTCGGGTGGCAACACATCTACTGGCACGGTCATCATTGGAAACGCAGCGCCTTCAGGCGGAGTTGTTATCAACCTTGTAAGCAGCGACACGTCGATTGCTACTGTTCCTGCAACTGTAGTAGTCCCTGCTGGTGCAACTAGCGCGGTCTTTACGATCACGACGACAGTTATCCCAACGACGAAGACGGTTACTCTGACCGCTTCACGAGGCCCAGTTAGCCTTAATCAGGTTCTCACGGTCGATGGTGTAGTGTTCTCACTCACGATCGCACCTTCAAGTGTTATCGGTGGCGCTTCAGGCAATGCAACAGGAACGATCACTCTTCCTGCAGCGGCACCTGCCGGTGGCCTGACATTCTCGCTTCACAGCGATCAGTCAGTCGCAGCATTCGCTAACGGTACTCAGGACAGCACGGTAACGGTAGCTGAGAACACAACAACCGCTACGTTCCAGATCACGACAACTCCTCCAGTAGCAGTCAACCAGGTGGTTAACATCTCAGCGACTCTGCCAGGTGGTGTCATCGGTGGTCTCGGATCGTTGACTCAGCAATTGAATGTTCGACAAGTTGGAGTCGCTGGAATCAAGTTCATTCCGAGCATGATCTCTTCGCGAGCCCCTCGCAACAAGACAATCTGCACCATCACCTTGGATGCTCCCGCAACCTCGGACGGTACGATTACTCTTAGCACGAGCGGTGCAACCAACATCGTCAACATCCCGGCTAGCGTTCCAATCAAGAAGGGACAGGTGAGCGTAAGCTTCACGGTCACTTCGAAGTCTGTCTCTAGAACATTGGCCACAACGGTAACCGCCTCCTTCGGAGCTGGTTCTGCCGCTGCAACGGTCACTGTTACTCGATAACAGAAAGGACCCCAATCGCCCCCTGACCATCCGGTCAGGGGGCGATTTTGTGTTTAAGGCCGGTAACGTGCGACGAGTTGGAGTGCGGGTCCCCAATGACCCTGTATCCTTATGTTGCGTTTTTCGTTTCCTGCGAATCCCGCACCTGATGGTTCCGTGCCATGGTGGGGCCCTGTAGTCACCTACTCACTCAGTCCATAGACACAGAGATTTAAGCTCCATTGAACGTGTATGGGCTACCAACGCGCCCTGTAATCAAACTTTACGAGCATTGATTACGTCATCCACTACACGGACCCATTGTGAACGTCCCTACAAATCGAACCGACGTCCGGGCCTTGTGGCAAACAGCTTCGCTGTTTCTTAGTGCCGTTTTGTTGTCAGGTGCCTTGATTACGGTTGCCCTGCCTCCCAGCGGTAAGGGGATTGTAGCCTGGTTCCCGCTCGCCCCGGTCTTCTACGCTACTCGAAATACTCGGTTCATCACCGGATTCACTGTTTCGATTCTCGCGAGCTTCTTCGCCGCCTTTCTAGCTACGAAGGGAGTCTTCTACTCGCACGGCGGACCCACCGGTGAACCAGCCTGGATCTATGTCGGGTGTACGATCTTTGGAATCGTTTTTGCTTTCGTGGCCGGGATCTCCGCTGAAGGACGTCGAACTGGTTGGGTGGGCTTGATTGTGCTGAGTGCTTTGGGTGTCATGCTTGAGTACGCAACTCTCCTCCTGATGCCGGCGCCGTTCGAAGGGTCCCAGTCAAAGTCGGCTCTCATGCTGATGTTAGCAAGCATCACTGGTATTTGGGGAATTGGCTTTTCTCTATGGCTTGTCAATTTGGCGTGGCCAATGTTGATTGACAAGCGATCCTCTTGGTTGTCGCTACTCTTGCTGTTTTGCGCGGTAACTGCCTTTGGCTTGCCGCAAGTCAAAACTACTGATGCAAAGGACTCAGTCACGGTTGGTGTCGTACAAGCCTTTCCCGGCGAATTGTTCACTAAGTTAAAAGATGGGAACAGAGGCGTGTCTTCCTACCTTCATGAGGCAAATCTTCGCTCCGCAAGTCTCGTCGTTCTGCCCGAGTTTGGTGGACTCGCGTTTGCCCATAACGGAAAGACCGACTCACTCACAAATCTCGCACATCAAAGGGGAATCCCTGCTTTTGTTACAACATTTTGGGACGACGCCAAGCCGCTTCCTCATAATGCATCTTCGGTCTTTGATTCAACTGGCGAGTCGGAGCGTTACTTCAAGCAGAGGCTCTTTGGCAGCGAGAATAGCATGAGCACACCCGGTTCCAAACCTAAGGCTGTTGAATCGATAGTTGGAAAGCTTGGCCTCAACATTTGCTACGATTCCTGCTTTCCGTCGATAATTCGTGAGACGGCTCGTTTGGGTGCCGACATCATCGCGCTCCCGACCATTGACCCCGATTCTCCCTATGGATTCTTTGCCGCTAATCACGCCGCCCTCTCGCCAATTCGATCGGCCGAGAATGGAGTCTCGATTATTCGATGTGACGGTTATGCTTACTCTTCGATCACGGATCCGAACGGGCGAGAGGTTTTGGAGCTATTTCCTGATTCCAAGGAAGCTGTCGGTGTGGCAACCATTCCGAGACTTGGCCATAAGACCGTTTATAGAGCGCTAGGAGATTGGTTTGTAGTCTTATGCGGACTGATCCTCGCCTGGTGGGCCCAGGCGAGAATTCGCGAGATCAAAGCTAAGAAAGCCTAGAGAATCTCTTTGGAGACGATATGACCTTCAAGGGTGAGGTCATAAACAACGGGAACTGCGGTCCCGAGGTTAAGCTCAAGAACCTCTTCTTTTGAAAGGTTATCGAGTTTCATGACAATCGAGCGATTGGAGTTGCCGTGAGCAACTACTAGAACGCTCTTGCCTTGATAGATGTCGCCGAGGATGCATCGCTCGAAGAAGGGAAGAGTACGAGCGGCAGTCATTTCAAGCGACTCACCGTTAGGCGGTGGAACGTCAAAGCTTCGTCGCCAAATGTGAACTTGCTCTTTTCCGAACTTCTCGGCAGTTTGAGTCTTGTTAAGGCCTTGAAGGTCGCCATAGTGTCGCTCATTAAGCGCCTGGTCGCGAATCGTAGGAATTTCGACACCCATCGATTCGGAAATCAAAGCCAAGGTGTTTTGAGCTCTTTGAAGGGTGCTTGTGTAGGCTACGTCAATATGGATCGAAGCCAGTTTCTGCCCTGCTCGTCGGGCTTCATCCCGTCCCTGATCTGTCAAGGGCACATCCACCCAACCCGTAAACCGATCTTCCAGATTCCATAAAGACTGTCCGTGTCGGACAAGAATAAGTTTTGGCATTTTGAGGACCCATTTTACCGACAGTTGGAGCCGTGGGGCACGGCATAGTAAGCTAAGTCGTTTTGGAGCCTCAACCACCCATTATCTTCATTTCCGGTCCTCCGGCAGCGGGGAAGTCGACCCTCTGCACCGCACTCCTCATGGAGTTTGACTATGGCTTTCACCTGGCCGTCGACGATCTGCGAACGTGGGTAGTCCAAGGCCTATCCGAGTCCGTCCCGTGGACTGAAGAGACCGAACGCCAATTCCAAATCGCGGAAGCGGCTACCTGCGACATCGCCAAACGCTATCAAGACGCCGGCTTCGCCGTCGCAGTCGACCACTGCCGTAACTTGCCCATCCTCGAACGCACTATCAACGAGAACCTTGGCGGACGCAAAGTCATCAAAGTCTGCCTCATGCCCGACCTAGCCACCAACCTCCACCGAAACCAAACCCGAACGAATAAACTCTTCGCGCCAGAATTCCTAGTAGAAACCATCAAGTGGACCAACACGAACTATCGCAAAGAAGTCCCCAACGGCTGGCAAGTAATCGACAACACGCACCTGACCGTCGAAGAAACTGTCTCCCTCATTCGCCCCCGGGAGTGCCCGTAGCCGCCGGATGGTCGTACCGGCGTTTTACATCCACGGCATGAAACCCTGTAGACCTTTTGACTGTCTCCCTCATTCGCCCCCAGGAGTGCCCGTAGCCGCCGGTTGGTCGTACCGGCGTTTTACATCCACGGCATGAAACCTTGTAGACCTGTTGACGTTTTATGAAACCAAGAACCTGGGTTACCCTTTACTTGACCATGCTTCTCGTCGCAAGCATCGTCGTCGGGGCTCGAGCAATCCGGTGCCAATTTCAAGCTTTGTCTTGTGTGTCGCGGTCTACATCCTTACTGCCAAACAAGAAAGCAAGCGGAGACTGCTCCTAGTCATCTAGTTGCTCTGCACCCTTCCTTCATTTGTCACTTTCATCGCTTCATCTTTCGTATTATTCGGATCAGTGGTACTTCAGCTATTAGGCGCGGCGGGAAAGCTGATAACGGAGGAGTCGCGGCCTTGCGCCTACCATTCCGTCCCCAACACCACAAACTGGTAATCATGCGTCCGCGACCCGGGCTGGGGTCGATATCGGCTTCCGCCTCTTACCCCGGGGCATCACGGAGATGGCCCGGGGCTAAAATATGTGACCACTCCGTGGTCAAGATGCCGAATTTGCATTCGTCAGATCGAAATAGAATCAGCCGCGCCTAAAAGTCAAGAATCCACCGATCCCGGCATTTTCTTCCCGGATTGGGGGAGGGCTTTGGAAGCACGTTTGTATCTGTAAATCGAGAATATTCCGCAACATTGTTTGTACATTTCAACCCACCACTCGAGGGTGCGATGAGCGTACTTGGGGATCCAAACGAAACGAATTGGTTTAAACGAAAACCCCCGGATATTCTCCATGAAGCAAAGCGTTTGGTGCTTAACACCATCCAATCCGAACAACCGGACAATTTAGGAACAATCTTCGTCGATCATGTAGCTTCGGTTAACGATGTAGAGCGCCATTGGAAGGACACAGAAGTGAACATGCACCGGATGAAGGCAAAATAGGTCACTTTCCTTGAAGAGAAGCTACCAGCAGACAAGTAAGAGACATCACACTTCGTGCCCGCGTTGATTGACATGCTAACGAGAAAAGATCGATCAGCAACCAGACTCAAGCATTACAAGTTTCCTAAATTGAAGTTATGGAAGGGATTAACCGAAATGTGTCTAAAATTTGGCGCTGAAGGCACCTCCTCTTCGTCATGATCTCAAATATAGGATTTCTAGTCTGTCCCAACCTCCGTGCCGCCATATTAGACAGGTTGAACAGATAGGGCCGTAAGGTGTCAATGATCACCGAAAAGCGCGAGCGCGTTGTGAGGAGGTGATATGGTATCGCCGGTTCCGGCGGGAAAGATTAGGAGAATATCTTTGGGTTAACCAATCAGCCCTGGCTCGAAAGGAAGAAGGTCAACATAGCATATTGGTAAAGCAGGAGAACGGGCGAATTCGCTAAATCGTCGTTTCCAAGTTGGAAGCGGTTCGAGAATGTGCGAATACCGAAGGCGCTTTGCGCGCGGCCCCTCCCTAGCGCTCCCCGCCATCGGAATGGCGGAGAGGGGACCAGAAATTTAGCATCTGGCCAGCAGGTTTCCCTACTCTTTCGCCGCTTCGGACGGCTAACTCTCCGCCAAGAATTACGTGCTCAACCCATCCGGTTAATGATTCGCCTTCATAAGGACTCCAACCTGATTTGCTCTCCACCATGGACCTTTCGAACACTTGGGTTCGGTGTTGATCCACAAGCACGATATCGGCATCGTATCCGACTTCAAGTCGACCCTTTCCTTGCATTCCGTATAGGTCGGCGGGGGTTTCGCAGGCCATCTTAATCATTGTCTGCAAGTCAAGACGGCCTTGGTGGACGAAGGTGAGCAACACGGAAAGCATGGTTTGAACTCCTGGCATTCCACTCGGACTCTTCGGATAGGGAAGGGCTTTTTCCTCGAGAGTGTGGGGAGCGTGGTCGCTACCGAACACGTCGAAGACTCCCTCTGATAATGCTTTCCAGAGTCCTTCTCGGTGCTCTTGGGAACGAATGGGTGGGTTCATCTGGGCAAGTGTGCCGAGCCGATCATAGCAATCAGGTGCGTTGAAGAAGAGGTGCTGGGGAGTGACTTCGGCAGTGGTTCCAAGGCCCTGACGCTTGGCTTCGGCGATCATGGGGGGCTCAAGCGCGGTGCTAATGTGCAGAATATGAACCGGCCGTCCGGTCTCGTGTGACAGGCGTAGGATTCGCTCGGTAGCCAAGCGTGCGCTTTCCGCGTCGCGCAAGAATGGGTGCTCGCGGGCATGGGGGTTGGCGCTGATGAGCGACTTGCGCTCGGTGTTTCTTGGCTCATCCTCGGCGTGGATCGGACATCGCTTGTTGCCAGCTAAAAGGACTTCGCGAAGCTCCTCATCCTTTCCCACTAAAAGCGTGCCGGTGGAGCTACCCATGAAGATCTTGATGCCAGGAGTTCCGGGCAATGACTCCAATTCGCGTAACTCAGAAACGTTGTCGGTACTCGCACCGACAAAGAAGCCATAATGACACCAAGCCCGTCCAGCCGCTCGGTTCAGCTTATCTTCAAGCGCCTCTCGCGTCGTTGTCGTCGGGTTCGTGTTCGGCATCTCCAGGATTCCGGTGACGCCCCCCATTAGCGCGGCTCGGGAGCCAGACTCCAGGTCCTCTTTATGCTCCAGACCGGGTTCTCGGAAATGAACTTGGGTGTCGATGACTCCTGGCATGACGAGCAGGTTGGTCGCATCGATGATCTCGGCTGCGGAATCGTGGGATAAGTCGCCAATCGCGGCGATCTTGCCGCTGATGATTCCAACGTCGCCAACAGCGATTGATGTCGAGGTTGTCACCTGGCCATTTCGAATGATCCGATCAAAGTTCACGTTTTTCATTTTGGCTCAACCACAATCCGAACAGCAGGCAGGATAGAATTTGGCGAATGAAGATTGCGACCTTTAATGCGGCATCGGTTCGAGCACGACTTCCTATTCTAGTGGAATGGCTAGCCGACGTTGAACCGGACGTCTTGGCGATCCAAGAAACGAAGGTTGAAGATGATAAATTTCCGAGAGCTGAATTTGAAGAGCTCGGATACGAAATTGCTCTTCATGGGCAGAAATCATGGAATGGCGTCGCGATATTGAGCCGCCAGCCAATCAATAAAGTCCGGTCGGGCTTTGGGGACGAATTATTCCCAACCGATGCTAGGATCATCGCTTGCGAAATTGGCGGAATCAACATCATCAACACCTATGTCCCGAACGGAAATACGGTTGGCAGCGATAAGTGGACTTATAAATTAGCTTGGCTCGATCGTTTTCGAACCTACCTCGACCAAAATTATCGTCCATCGGAACCGATAATCTGGCTCGGGGATATCAATATAGCGCCGACTCCAATCGACGTTTATGATTCCAAGCGAATGCTTGGAGGAGTGGGACATCACCCAGACGAATTCTCACGACTCGATAAGATCCTCGAATTCGGATTGACCGATATGTTTCGCAAATTCACTCCAGATGGAGGGAATTACACTTTCTGGGATTTCCAAATTCCGCGTTCGGTGGAGAAGAATCTTGGCTGGCGAATTGACCACATTTATGCGACAGATTCGATGAGCAAGCTATGCCGATCCTGTGAAGCCGATCACGATCCTCGAAAGTGGCCAAGGCCATCCGATCACACATTCGTTGTGGCTGATTTCGACCTGTAATCAGTCATGCAGGGTTCTCGACCGGGAAGTAGGTTCGTAAGACATCAAATAGCTTTTTGAGATCGAGTGGCTTAGTTAAGTATCCACTTGCACCCGCTTCAAGTTGTCGCCGGATTTGATTTTCGGTCGAGTCTGCACTAACAATTACGACAGGTATGGAGTTGGTGGCATCGTCAGATTTGATGCGCCTCAGTACCTCTTCACCGGAAAGATCAGGAAGGTGAAGGTCGAGCAGGATCAGGTCCGGACGATGTACTTTCGCCAACTCTAAACCAATGAGACCTTGCATCGCCGAAATGACATTCAAGTTTTTCCAACTGGTTAAGGCAGCTTCAAAAAGCTTGAGATTGGCAGCATTATCGTCGACAATGAGCACGGTGCCCGGTTTGCTTTCGAAGACGACGGGTTTAAAAACCATTGGTGCCTCGATCGCTTTTGAAGCCGCAATTTCTTCCATGATTGGGATTTCCAACTGAAAATTGGAACCTGCTGCACTTGAGGCGGCTAAAGTTAATTTGCCACCCATAATCTTTGAAAATCGCTCGGAAAGTGCCAGCCCCAGACCTGTGCCCTCGATGCCCAAATTTCCAAACCTTTTGAACGGCTGGAATAGGAACTGTTGATCAGCCTTCGCAATTCCGAAACCAGAATCAATCACGTTAATTCGGCATATACCAGTTGGAACCTGAGTGCAGTGAATCAAAACGCTTCCACCGGGGCGGTTATATTTGATTGCATTGCTGAGCAAGTTTACGAGCACTTGGACAAGTCGTTGATGGTCTCCCCTAATCTGCAAGTCAGGTTTAATGTTTGATTCCAAATGAAGGGGAAGTCCAGCAAGTTGTGCTAACGGCTTCATCAGGATCATGGTTTCCTGCAGAATTTCGGCGATGGGAATGTTCTCTACACTCGTAATGAGATTGCCTGATTCAATTCGTGAGATTTCCAGAACTTCGTTGATCATCGCCAAAAGATGCTTGCCACCCTTAAGGATTGCTCCGGTTGCTTCCCGGATGTTTGGGTCTTGATATTGGAGTTCAAGCAGCTGAGCGAATCCCAGAACGGAGTTGAGTGTGACCTGTTCCCCTTAGGATGACCCACATGGAGTGTGAATTCCGTCTGGAATCACATCGATGAGAAAAGGCAAGCGTTACACAGAGGACGAGATCCTCAAAGTGCTCAAGGAAATCGAGGCTGGCGGCGCCATTGCGTCG
>CAIUHP010000029.1 GCA_903899015.1 uncultured Armatimonadota bacterium
CAAACTCGGAGGAAGAAGGCTCGGTTGAGACTGAGTGTAGGGCTTGAAAGTTGCCCGACGATTAACCGATGTCATAGACTAAAGACGAAACAAGAAGACAAAAAGAAGGGGCTGCCTCACCTTGTGAGACAGCCCCTTTTTGTTGGTATAACCCCTGAGTGCCACCGCTTGAAGAGCTCTGGAAAATTGTCAATCGGATTCCTGCGGGACGAATTACTTCCTATGGAGAAGTTGGTAGAGCCTTGAAGCACCCTGCTTCCGGTTATTTCGTTGGAAGATGGATGACTCAATGCCCGCCAGAAGTGCCCTGGTGGCGAGTCGTCGGCAAGGACGGCTCGATCCTTCTGGGAAAGCGCTCACCGGAGTTGGGCTTAGAACAGCAAACGAAGCTGATTGCAGAGGGGGTAAATGTTGAAGGCGGACGTGCTTCGGCGTCCGCCTTTGTGAATCCTGACGATCTACTCGATCCGAATTAGTTAATGTTCTTGGATGGGTCCACGAATGTATACCCGAGTGCCTTTACACCATCAACGAGCGTCTTGAGGGCAGTTGTTCCAAGGAACCAATGGTAGTACATACCAGCCCACCCACCACGAACACATTGAATTTGGTTGGCATATCCGATCATGTCGAGAGGACCGTTCACTCGTCCACTTGTGCCATTTGGATCGTAATAGCCTAGAGTTTCCGGAATTCGATGGTTATTGTATTCGTCGTAGATCACGTACGGTGAGTATTGGATCAAATACTGCAAGTTGCCATTTTGATCGGCAGTGAATGTCAGCACTCGGTCTAGAGAGTATTTAAAGTCTTTTCCAAATTCTTTGTAATCCGTTGGAGTCGCATAATAGTGCGGTGAATTCCATCCTGTAGGCTTTGTCAATCCCGCGGAAGCCATCATCTGGAACCCGCTCGAAATTCGAGCAGCCACCCAACTAGCAGAATCTTCTGGGACCGGACCGACATCCACAAAATTACCGTTGGTATCTGTCGTGACCCTAAAGAACTCCACGTCGGCAGCGCTCACTCCGTTACTTGGATTAGCTACATTCCCGTATTGGTGACTCACACCATGCATGATTAACTGAGCTCCCTTCGATTGCATGTACTTTAAGTCCGCAATAAACGTGGGGCTGTTTTGAACCTGAATCTCATTGGGAATGCCACCGTTAAAGACTCCCAGCGGATCTTTGTAGTCGGGAATGACACACACAACATAGGGAATGCCTTCGGTAGCAAGAAGGTCAGCTATCCCCCGCAAGGAAGCGGAGTCACAGGACGCGCTTACGTCCTCAATTCTTAAAAGTGCCCGTTTTGCAGTTCCAGGGATGTATCCCGTTACATCGTTCAAGATATCGCAAAATGCAAGTAGTCGGTCATCACCACGGTTATAGGCAATATATTCCAAGGGGTTATCGCCAACGTACCAGAGATTGGATCCTTTGGTGATATATGGAACTGAGTTTGTTCCATTCGTGCTCGTCGCAAGCACTGACGCGATGGAGGGATCATTGATAACCGTATCGCCTTGAGTAGGGTCGTTCTGCTGCTTTGTGAGAGTTGACGTGCCGTATTGCACTGTTGGGTAACCAGTCCCATCAACGGAATCAAAGTTGAACCCGTACTTGTTGGTAAATGAGTCGTTCCATGAGCTTCCATCAGGCGTCCAAGAAACTTCCCAAAGGTTGTAACCCATCCATACAAATGGGTGTTTATTTGCAATAAAGTCGGTCTGGAATGAAGCAGGAAGCGGATTGCCAAATGAGGTGCCGAGGTAATAAGCGGAACCGTACGCATTTAATTGCCCGGCTCGATATTTTTCAATTCCTTGACGAGTTACCGTTAAGCCAAAATGGCTGAGAAGATTTCCAACCTGATAGGCATAAATTGCACCGATCCAACCAAAAGTCCCACTGGAATCGTAAAGAACCAGGGCTGTTGCACTGCCAATCATCCCCTTGTGTCTCATCGCAGGATCACCGACGGTTGTTCCCGGGCCGGCAAGATGTCCTTTGAATTGAGCCAGCTTGAAGTTCTTCGCAGGGATGGATTGAATCCCTTTAATTCCAAGGGGGCGAGGATGTGCGCTCATGTGCGCACCGATCAGCTTTAACTTGCCGTGTGTTTTTGCAGGAGGCAAATGACGTGATTGATCTGCATCACTACTTGGTAAAAGTGAAGGAGCGCCAATCTGCGTCGCTTGACTACAATGCGTGAGTCCAATCAGTGTTAAAGCTATCAGGCTATTCAACATTTCTCCTAAACGGCATTAGGGGAAAACTGTCCGACGATTTAGAAGTCGCCCACCATTTCCCTTCCAATAACCCCACTATCATTAAACAATGAACGAGGTAAAAATACATGTCCCGAAAAAGGGTTACCAAAGGCGGGTCATGAAAAAAGGTTAGGATCACGCCAAAAGCGCGAGCCCTAACCTCTAATTGTCGATGCGTTTAATAAATGTTTTTGGAGGGATCCACGAATGTGTAACCGTTGTTCTTCAAGCCATTCACAAGCTCTCGTAGGGTTTTGTTACCAAGGAACCAATGGTAATAGCAGCCTGCCCATCCATCTCTTACGCACTTGATTTGTTGGGCGTAATAGATCATGTCGCTCGGCAAATTCACCCGACCATTCGTTCCGTTTGGATCGTAATATCCCAAGGTTTCCGGAATTCGTTGATTGCCATATTCGTCGTGAGTGACGTAAGGCGCGTACTGAATCAGATATTGAAGATTGCCATTCTGATCCTTTGCAAAGGTAAGAACTCGATCTAGGCTATAGGTGAATTGCTTCGCAAACACCTTATAGTCTGTTGGAGTCGCATAGTAGTGCGGAGAGTTCCATCCCGTTGGCGTTCCAAGCCCAGCTTGAGACATCATTGAGAATCCGCTCTTCAATCGGTTGGTTACCCATGAAGTTGAGTCTTCAGGCAATGGGCCAAGATCGACTTGATTTCCGTTTATATCGGTACCTACACGGAAAAATTCCACGTCAGTTGCACTGACACCATTCACGGGATTCGGCACGTTGCTGTATTGATGCGAAACGCCATGCATGATCAATTGGCCACCGCGGGCTTGCATGTACTGAAGGTCCGAAATGAATTGAGGACTGTTTTGAACCTGAATCTCTTGTGGAATACCGCCGTTATAGATGCCCAATGGATCTTTATAGTCTGGGATCACACAAACCACGTATGGAATTTGCTCGGCGTATAAAACGTCTGCGATACCTCTCAGCGACGCTGAGTCACAAGCCGCGCTAACGTCTTCGATTCTCAATACAGCTCGGTGCTGATTTGAAGGAATTTGACCTGTGGTGTCCGTTAGAATGTCGGAGAAAGCCAACATCCGATCGTCACCTTGGTTATAAGAAACGTATTCAAGAGGATTGTCAGCAACAACCCAGAGATTTCCTGACTTCGTAATGTACGGAACCGTGTTTACGCCGTCAGTCGAAGTCGCAAGGACCGTTGCTTTTGTTGGATCAAGAATGACGGTATCCGCTTGACCAGGATCATATTGGGATCGGGTGCATGAAAGCGTCGAGTTCTTGTAATTAACGGTCGGATAGGCATTGCCATCAAGATAGGCAAATTGAAAGCCGTATTTGTTTGTGAACGCGCTGTTCCAGTTCTGCTGGTTCTTGGTCCAGGCTACCGACCACATGTTGTAACCCATCCAACAGAACGGATTATTGTTCGTCATGAAGTCCGTTTTAAAGGCGGCTGGAATGCTGTTGTAGTATGTTGTTCCGATGTAGTAGGCCGAATTGTACAAAGCAAGATCGCCTGACTTATAAGCTTCGATTCCCTTACGAGTAACCGTCACTCCAAAGTGAGTGAGAAGATTGCCAATCTGATAGGCGTACAAACTGCCAATCCAACCATAAGTTCCGTTTGCATCGTAGAGCACGAGAGCCGTTTGCGTTGAAGTGAACGGCTTCCCCTGACCTCCCATATTAGGAACTGTCGTACCTGGCCCGGCAAGATACTTTTGGAAATCTGCCAGCTTGAAATTCTTCTTAGGGATGCTGTGTATTCCCAACAGCCCGAGGGGGCCTGGCTTGGCATTCATTCTAGGGCCCAGAACGTTAAGCTTTGCTGGCTGGCTGACTTTAATTTGTCTAGGAGATAGGCCCGACGCGGGGACTGCTGGCACGGAAGGTGCCGGTTGGATAAATGCTAAAAGAGATAATGCGAAGAGGCTGTTCAAAAAAGACTCCAAATATGCAGGCCAAAATTAAGTTCTGTCCGAAATTCCCTCTCCGAAATCCCAAAACGACCTATCTCAATCGATTGCGTGTTTAATCGGTTAAACTTACCTGCCTACAATTCATCAAAACCAGTTTTCCGGTAACAATATTCCCCTACGATAATATTCTCAGGATTTAACTTGTCTTCACGACGCTGGGAAATGCGCCATCCACCGTTCCGGAAACGGAACTGGAGCAAAACCGCACTCTGCGTATACAGCATGAGCGTCCTTCGTAGCTAAGACCCACCGTCTCAACCCCTGATAATCTGGATGCCCGATTGCGAACTTAACCATTGCTTTGGCTAGCCCCTTCTTACGGTGAGCCTCACCTACGAACACGTCGCAGACCCATGCAAAAGTTGTTTTGTCTGAAATGATTCGGAGATATGCCGCTTGCTCGCCATCGCGGTAAGCACAAACAACCAGGGAACTGTTTGCGACCGCCTTCTCCACTTTCTCTCTCGAAATACCCGGGCTCCAATAACTGCTTGCTAACCAAGCATGCACCTGATCAAACTGAACTCTGCTCAAATCAGTGTCAATCTCATAGTCTCCGTGTTGAACAATCACACCTCTTCTTACCTCCGAAAAGCTTTCAAATCGCCATCTTCCAAACTTCAATCCGACAACCTAAAACGAACGGAGATATTGTCGCGTAGTTCGTTCTGGCATACACCTTGTTTTTAGCACTCGAAGAGGTACACTGCCAATTCATGGTCAAGCAATTGACCTCAAAATTTAGAACAAGATTGGAGGAATTCAGATGGCGATCCAACCATTACATGATCGAATCATCCTAGAGGCTGCGGCGAAGGAAGAGCGCAGCGCAGGTGGCATTATTCTGCCAGATGCAGCTCAGGAGAAACCGCAGCGCGGTACCGTTCTCGCCGTCGGTCCAGGCAAGCGCCTAGACAGCGGCCAGCTCGCACCTGTTGATGTCAAGCCCGGCGACACCGTTATGTACGGCAAGTACGGCGGCACCGAAGTCAAGGTAGACGGCAAGGATTACATTATTCTGCGTGCAGAAGATGTCCTCGCAGTTCTCGAAGGCTAATTCGTCCAGGCAACTTTAAGTTCAAATCGACAGTTGAGGTTAGGATTTGGAAGTGGAAACACTTCCCTTCTCTTAACTTCCTGCAAAAGAGGAATCTATGGCAGCAAAAGAAATCAAATATCAAGATGAGGCACGTAAGCTTCTCGAAGTGGGCGTTGATAAGCTCGCAAACGCAGTTAAAGTAACCCTGGGCCCACGAGGACGAAACGTCGTTCTCGAGCGCAAGTTTGGTTCACCAACCGTTATCAATGACGGCGTCACCATTGCTAAGGAAATCGAAGTCGAGAATCGATTCGAAAACATGGGCGCACAGCTCATTCGAGAAGTTTCCAGCAAGACTAACGATACCGCCGGTGACGGAACCACCACCGCCACTGTTCTTGCTCAAGCGATCTTCAAGGAAGGCATCCGAAACGTAGCCGCCGGATCGAACGCAACTCACATCAAGGTGGGAATTGAGAAGGCAGTCGATGCCATCGTTGCCGAGCTCCAGAAAGCTAGCACACCCATTACTGGCCTTGAGGCAATCGTTCAAGTCGCAACGATCTCCGCTAACGACCCTGAGTTGGGATCACTCGTTGGTGAGGTCATCCACAATGTCGGAAAAGACGGCGTTGTAACGGTTGAAGAAAGCAAAAGCACGGAGACGACCTACGAAACCGTAGAAGGTCTTCAGTTCGACAAGGGCTTTCTCTCGCCTTACTTCGTAACGGACGCCACTCGGATGGAAGCTGTTTACGAAGAGCCACTTATTCTTTTCTATGAGAAGAAAATCGCGAATGTTCAGGACCTCGTCCCGATGCTCGAGAAGGTTCTTCGAATGGGCAAGCCGCTGGTTATCATTGCAGAAGATCTTGAGAATGAAGCACTCGCCACACTGGTTCTTAACCGAATTCGAGGCAACCTTCCTCTCGCCGCCGTCAAGGCTCCTGGCTTCGGTGATCGACGAAAAGCGATGCTCGAAGATATGGCTATCTTGACCGGTGGACAATTCATCAGCGAAGATCTCGGCATCAAGCTTGAGAGCGTTACACCTGAAATGCTCGGTTCGTGCTCACGACTGGTCATCACTAAAGAAACGACCACAATCGTCGGCGGAAAGGGTGATAAGGCTCAAATCGAAGGTCGACTTCGACAGATCAAATCGCAAATCGAGAACACAGACAGTTCGTACGATAAAGAAAAGCTTCAAGAGCGACAGGCTAAGCTTTCGGGCGGCGTTGCCGTTATCAAAGTTGGCGCCGCTACCGAAACGGCACTGAAGGAAAAGAAGGCACGCATCGAAGATGCGCTCGCATCCACTCGCGCTGCACTAGAAGAAGGCATCGTTCCTGGAGGCGGTACCGCTCTCCTGAACGCAGGCAAAGTGCTTGAAACCTTCAAGCTTGAAGCCGACGAACAGATTGGAGTTAACATCATCAAAAAGGCGATTGAAGCTCCTCTTCGAACAATTGCGCAGAACGCAGGCGTTGAAGGTTCAGTTGTCGTTGAGACAGTTAAGCGAGAAGGCAAAGGCTTCAATGCGGCCACTCTCGTATTCGAGGATCTCGCCAAGGCTGGCGTAGTCGACCCGACTAAGGTCGTTCGACAAGCGCTTCAGAACGCAGCATCCATCAGCGGTCTCTTGCTTACCACTGAAGCGATCGTTGCAGAGCTCCCAGAAGCAGAAGACGAAGGACATGGCGGCGGCGGACACCACCACCACTAAATCCAAGTCAATTCAAAAGGCTCCATGCTGTTGCGTGGGGCCTTTTTGTTTAGGACGATTTCTTGCCCTTATTTAAAGGTTTCGTTGGAGGCTTTGGGGCTGATGCCTTAGTGACTCGAGCCTTTACAGGCGTCGTTGGCGCCGCACACCTAATTGACAGCTTTCCGGTCATTGGAATAGACACGTCCCCCATCGTTGTCGAAGGTGTCTCAACACCGAAAAACTTCAAGACTGCGACTTGCCAATCGTTCATCCGCCCCCCGATAACCGCGTGATAGAGTGGATGGTCGGACACTGACAGCGAATTTGCAGCAACGACACTGCCCAAGCCTAATATTCCAAGGATCGCTATTCCGACTCGTCCGTATCGGATCGGTTGCCTCAGTGGTTTGCCGCAATCCTGAGCAAGAATCGTTCCATCGGGCCGGGAATAGAATCGAACGCAAACCCTACCTTCATGCTTTTCGATAAGCGCGGCCGCCTCGGTACGGCTTAGAGCCGACAGGTTATAAACATTCTTTGAACAGTGCGTACAGTGACGAACCTGATCATTGCCGCGCATCTCCCGCCAGTTAGCCGGACACGGTTTAGCCACATGAACCTTACTGAGGATATCGTGGGACAAGTTAGATTCATTCATGTCCATGGGTGATGATTTAGGAGAAAAGGGTTCACATCATTCTCGCGGCAGACACCGGACTTGCCCCACTAGACAGAAACGGAACTCAATCGCCACACCGGGTGTAAACTAAATTGTTAATCACCAGGCTCGCCTTGAGCCATTAAAACTGTTAGCGAATCGGCTACCGCGAATTATCATGCAAAAAACACTTCGAAGCCTTGGAATACCCATCTTGACTTTGGCATTAGCTGCAATCGGCGCTGCCCAGCAAGCTCAACCTGTAACCTTGAAAGTTGGAAGCCCTGCTCCGGCCATGGACATCAAGAAATGGGTGAAGGGAACGCCGGTTGCGACCCTTGGTCATGGAAAGGTCAATGTTGTCGAATTCTGGGCCACATGGTGCGGTCCTTGCAAAAAGAGCATTCCTCACCTCACTGAGCTCGCTCACAAGTACAAGGGCAAGGCAACTTTCACCGGCGTTAGCGTTTTCGAAGATCCACGTGCAAAAGATGAGTCCTTCCTGAAAACCGTTGATACCTTCGTGAAAACGATGGGCGACAAGATGGATTACAACGTCGGAGCAGACGGATTAAAGGGCTCCATGGCCAATAAATGGATGATTGCAGCGGGCCAAGAAGGCATCCCGACTGCGTTTGTAGTGGACCAAAAAGGCACCATCGCATGGATTGGTCACCCTATGATGGGTCTCGACGAAGTCGTCCAAAAAGTCGTCGACGGAAAGTTTGACGTTCAAGCAGAAATAGCAAAGCAGGCAGAAGAAGACGCGAAGAAGGCTAAAGACAACGCTGAGAATGCCAAGCTACAAGCCGATGCACAGCCTTTCATTAAGGCAATGGGAGCGAGTAAGTTTGACGATGCCATTAAGGCCCTTGACGTCCTTATTTCAAAGTATCCGTCGAAAGCTGCCGCGCTCTCAATGACAAAGTTCAATGTGCTGATGAAGACGAACGAGCCTGAGGCTTACAAGTTCGGTAAGGAGTTGGCAGGCGGCTTGTTGAAGGATAACGGCGATGCTTTGAACTCAATCGCCTGGCTAATCGTTGACGATAAGTCAACCGCGAAGAAGCCTGACTACGCGGCAGCTGTCATCATCGCTAAACAGAGCGTCGAGGCAAACAAGTCGAAAGATCCCATGAGCATGGACACTTACGCTTATGCCTTGTTCAAGTCCGGAGATAAGAAGACCGCAATCTCGGTAGAAGAAACCGCGGTTGGTCTTGCCGAGAAAATGAGCGGAACGATCGACCCGAGCACCCTCAAAGAAATGAAGGATCGCCTTCAAATGATGAAATCAAAGTAATCAGACAAAATCAAAGATATCAAAGGCCGTCGCGATGCGTTACGGCCTTTTTTACGAACTTGATCCAATATAGAAATCCTCATGTCCCAAGAATTACAAACTCAACTTGAATCGACGACTCTGGGGGAATGGCAAGCCCGACTCATTCAAAAGTCAGCCCTCATGTTTGCAACATTTATCCGATCCACCCGAGAGGACAAGCTAAGATGGCGACCGTCGATTGATAACGAATCGAAGACGAGATCCGTTTTAGAGCAAGTTGGTGAGTGTATTTACGCCAACGTACGTTTTTGGCACGTGCTTTCCGGACAAACTCCACCCGTGCCGCCCGCAGAATGGGATACATTTGAGTCCGCTGATGACGCTGCAAACCAACTTGTTACCTCAGCAAACCAATTAGCGGATCTTGTGAGAGGGATGGATTCGGCTGATCTAGCGCGCGAATATCCCACTCACCGAGGCCCCATGCCGGGCGCCTTGGCCATGCAATTTCCCGTGCGTAATATGACCTACCACATGGGACAGGTTAACATGATTCAGCTTCTCTACGGTGATTCTGAATTTCACATCGACGAAGAATTCACAACCTTATAAGTAAAAAATCCCCTCCCCAGCGATGACCGGGAGGGGATTTTCACTTTGCCTATCCTCGTTAGGAACCGTGATTGATCGGGCAGAAATGCGTACCGTGCTTCTCGTCGTATTGCTGGTGATAGCCTTCAGCCAGGTAGAAAGGTTCTGCGTTCCGCAGTTCGGTTACAATTCGGTGTGTCAGTTTCTTTTGCTCAGCAGCCATTGATTCTTTAGCTTGAGCAATTTGATCGGGAGAATAAGTCCAGATCACTGAACGGTAGTTTGACCCAACATCAGGCCCTTGACGATTGACGGTTGTCGGATCATGGTTCTCCCAGAACACTTTCAGTAACTGCTTATAGCTGACCTTGGCGGGATCAAATTCGATTAGAACCGTTTCCGCATGACCGGTTGTGTGAGAGCAAACATCCTCATACGATGGATTCACAGTATGACCACCCGTGTATCCAACCGCTGTCGCAACAACACCGGGCACCTGACGGAACACATCCTCGGTTCCCCAGAAGCATCCTCCGCTGAATGCTGCGAGTTGATTCTTTCCACTCGGTTTAGGATGGTTTGCTCCCAAAGTCATGATATTTCCTGGGTTCGTGCCTACCTTTGCTCCTGATGGTTCAGGCATGGCGCTCGATACCGCACATCCCATCAGCGCTACTAGAGCCGAAACACTCACTACGATGTAACCAAATGCTGACTTCTTCATAAACTCTTCCGTTTGTTTGCAAAACTCTCAGTATGTTTGGATATTTGAAACACCAAGTACACATTCCAAGTCCAATCTAATACGTCCTAAGGGCTTACTCAGCTAAAAAGTTCCATACGAGGACGACAATTCGATTATATGATAAGGAAAATCAAATGAAAAGCAACAAAGTAATAACACTTGGCATCTGCATGATGGCAACGGCGGTGGCAATCGCTCAGAGTCAAGGCCAATTCCCCATTACCGTCGTTGTTGACGGAACTCCACTTAGGTTTAATGACCAACAGCCCGCAAAGATCCACGACCGAGTTCTCGTTCCTTTACGTGGAATTTTCGAGCGTCTCGGCGCGACAGTCAAATGGGATCCCTCTACTCAGACAGTTCATGCTCGACGCGGCCGAAGAACAATCGACCTCACAATTGGCGTACTCGATGCCGCGATCGATGGTCAGGCAGCCCACCTGGATGTGCCTGCGTCCCTTGTCGGTGGAAGCACGATGGTTCCCCTACGGTTTGTGAGCGAAGCCCTTGGTGCTTCAATCACTTGGAATGATCAGCAACAAGAAGCGGATATCATCTCTCCCCCACCTATTGAGAATGATCGTCAAAGACCCAATGAGGGCCGTCCAACCCCTCCTCGCGTCGTGCCTCCTCGATCAACAATGGATGTCCTCGCGGCAGACTCCGTCATTCCATTTGTCTTGAACACTCGTCTATCTTCGGAAAATGCTCAAGCTGGCGACTCGTTCAACGCAACCATGATTTCGGAGAATCATCGCCGATATTTAGGACTACCTGAGGGAACATTGGCTTATGGTCACGTCCAATTTGCCAAGGCAAAGAGGGGCAACGATGCAGGAGTTATCGAACTTCGAGTTGATAAGCTTGTCACCCCAGGAGGGTGGACATTAAAACCGGAGGGAAGACTCATTGGCTTGGATGACAAGAATGTCAACCGAAATCCAGACGGTAGTTTCGTTGCCAAGAATTCAGACCGCAACGACCGAGTTGTTTACACCGGTGCCGGCATCGGAGCGGGAGCAGGACTCCTCCTTGGTTTGAGTTCAAAGCGACCTGTTGAGGACGCGGCGATTGGCGGCGTCATTGGCGCACTCCTTGGTTCCGCAGTTAATCGTGGGCATTCCAACGATGTTCAATTGGCACCAGGCACGGAGTTTGGATTCAGACTTCATAAACCGCTTGCCATCGGTCACAACCTCAAATAATCCAATCACCGTCTCCGACCGAACCTTCGGTCGGAGACCTTTTTTTACTATCCAAGTTGGGTGGAAATCCAATCACTTAAGTCGTGCAGACTATCCTCATTGATCTCGTGTCCCATCGGGTATTCGTGATAGGTAACTTGAGCACCTTCGCCTTCGAGAATGCGTTTGATTTCCCGTCCTCCCGAAACTGGAAGAACCTGATCTAGGATTCCATGCTGGACATAGAATGGGACCTTGTTAAACCCTTCCGGTTTAACGCCACCCACAAACTCTGGCAACGGGCGACCACTTAGGAGGATCACGCCAGAAAGCAAATCTGGTTCGCTTGAGGTTACTCCCAGACTCATGATGGCACCTTGACTGAATCCGCCTAAAATCAGCTTCGAAGGTTTGATACCTAATTGTTCAGGCAAGCCCTTTAAAACTTCAAGGACAAGATCGCGACTAGCGAGTGCTTGCTCACTGTTTGCTCGGATTCCAGTCGCTTCCCACGCGACTTCAAACCAGGCGTAGCCTCCATTACCGTAATCAAGTGGTGCTCGTAAAGTAACGACAAGAAGACGAGGATCAAGTTCCCGACTCAAACCCATAAGGTCGTGTTCGTCCGCTCCTAGTCCATGCAAAAGCACGAGCAGTGGTGGGTTTTCTTGCGGTTGAATGGGACGGCGGACAAGGGCTTGAAGCATATCCTCAGTCTATCTTAAGGTTGTGGGAGCGTGAACAGTCGCCACTGAGTATCAACTTTGACAGCCTAAGAACATCACCAGCCACTGATCTTGGATACACTCTCGACATGCCTTTCCAGCGCCGAATGCGCAACATTCCCCTTGCCGACATCAAATTGACCGATCCATTCTGGAAACGATGGCAAGATGTTCTTGTTGAGGTCACCTTACCCACTCAATTTGAGCAACTCGAATCAACCGGTCGTTTAGCCAACTTCGAAAAAGCGGCAAACAAAGCTGGAAACTTTGAGGGCCTATGGTTCAACGATAGCGACGTTTATAAGTTCGCTGAGGCCTGCGTTTACGCCTTAGCAGTTCGAAATAGTGTGACCGTAAGAGGCTATTTGGACGTGATATCCAAGCTTGTTTCGGCAGCCCAAGAACCAGACGGATATATCAATACCTTCTTCCAGTTGGATCACCCAACGATGAAGTGGCGCAACCTCAACATGATGCATGAGATGTATTGCGGTGGACATCTCATAGAAGCAGGTGTAGCGGCATTTGAATGCCTGGGGGATCACCGACTGCTAGATGTATCGATTAAATTCGCCGACCATGTCATGTCGATCTTCGGCCCTGACAAGAAAGTAGGCTTCTGTGGTCATGAAGAGTTCGAACTTGCACTTATCAAACTAGCGGGAGCAACGAAGAACACCCAGTATCTTGAGTTTGCTAGCTGGATGGTTGATGTTCGTGGTCACCAGCCTAGCCCTTTCGAAGCAGAGCTAGAAGACAAAGAAGCCAGTTCTTTGTGGCCAGGCACTGGATCCTTGCTTATCAAAGACGGTAAGTATAACGGGGAGTATTGCCAAGACCATGCTCCTATCCGAGAGCACACGAAAGTCGTTGGGCACGCAGTGCGAGCAATGTACCTTTACATTGCGGCAGCCGAGTTAGCTGACGGAGCTAACGATGAAGCTCTCGAATCAGCTTTAGAATCTACGTGGATCAACCTGACTCGTCGAAGAATGTACGTGACGGGTGGAATCGGTCCGAGCGCGTCGAACGAAGGCTTCACCACTGATTTTGATCTTCCCAATTTAAGCGCATACGCCGAAACTTGTGCATCTTGCGGTCTCGTGTTCTGGGGCCAAAAAATGCTTGAGTTGACTGGCAGTAGTGAATATGCCGATATCACTGAACGAGCAATCTTTAATGGAGTACTCAGTGGTATTTCCCTTTCCGGTGATCATTATTTCTATGCGAACCCTCTTGAGAGTCGAGGCACTCATCGACGAACACCATGGTTCACATGTGCTTGTTGTCCCCCAAACATCGCTCGCTTGATTGGGTCAATTTCCAATTACGCTGTGAGCGCTGGTGACGCTTCGTTTTACATTCACATCCCAGCCGGCATCGACACAACCGTCACCTTTAATCACATAAAGGTCCATATTGAGATTAAATCGGAGTACCCATGGTCAGGCGCATTCAAAGTCTCCGTTTCCCCTGAAAAGCCTGTCAGTTTCAAACTCTATGTTCGGATTCCCGAGTGGTCTGAAGAAATGGAAACCGACTTGCCAGGAGCCGAAGAACCAGCTGGCTACGAAGATGGCTACGCAGTCTTTGATCGCACTTGGAAACCCGGCGACACTCTAACCGTTGATTGGGTGATGAATCCCCAGTGGATAGAAGCCGATCCTCGGGTAAAGGACAATCTTGGGCGCGTCGCTCTGATCAATGGCCCGCTGGTGTATTGCGCCGAAGAAGTGGATTGCGGACTTGCTCCTCAGCTTCTTTCCGTGGACGTAGAAGCTCCGATCGAAGTTACCAAATCCAAGCTACTTCAGGGAATTAACCTGCTAGCAAGCGAAGGCATGGCTGAAATCGTTGAGGACAGCGACGAACTCTATCTGCCCGAAGGAACAACCTCGGTTGAAAGCGCGTCTCCTAAGTTCATCCCTTACTTTGCTTGGAACAACCGCGGCCCCAACAACATGCAGGTATGGCTAAGGAAGTTGTAACGATCGAATCTATAATCCGTAGTACACTAATGGAGGTTTCCTCATGTCCCTGATTCGAAACATCCTAAAAAGAAGTGCGCCCGACCCAGCTGAGATGGGCCCGCTTTTCGCACCCGTCAAGGCTGCCATGGAGAACGTTCAAGCTTACGCGCGTTCTCATGGGGGAGAGATTTCCCTCATCGGTGTCACCGACGATGGAATCGTGAAAGTGAGGATGTCAGGTGCCTGCAGAGGTTGCCCAATGTCCGGACTTACGCTCAAACATGGCATTGAGATGCAACTCAAGCAACTCGTACCAGGCGTCAAGAAGATCGTAGAAGTCTAACGAAGGTTAATCGCCGCCGTGAAGATACGGCGTCCACCTAACGCTCGGAACATGAGTCATTTCAGACACCCGAGCCAAGAAGAACCCAATATCATCGCCAAACTGAGCCACGGTGAGGGTCTTTGTCTTCCCTGTTACTAGCGAACTGTACATGGGCACACAGCCTCGCTCAATTAACTTCACAAGTAGTTTTCGGTCGCTTGGATCGTCGACGGTAATGCGAGGAAGATCAGGTGTCACAGGTTTAAGGGTGATCTTGAACTCCGGTTCTGCTGCACGATAGAACCGACCCAACTCTCGAATCACTTCCGTCCTCGTGACAGGTGAATTACTCGATGCAATCTTACTCTTGACCGGAACACTGTGCTTCAAGACAGATTGAAAGAGTTGTCCCAGCCGATTAAATGTCGTGGACGCTTCCGCTCGAGTTACAGGAGATTGGCTAACAACCACTCGCTTCGGAGTGTGCTTCTTCAGGCCATTGGCATCCTGAGCTATGGCTAGCCCAGAAAAGACGAGTGTCAAACCTACGACCAAGGAGAAATGCCTCATATAGTGCTAACTGCCCCGCTCTGCCGAATTGCGTCGAGTTCTTCTAACGCACGGCCAGTTCCGATTGCAACACAGTTTAGCGCGTTATCTGCAACACGGACGGGAATATCAGTAACACTTTGCAGCAATCGGTCCAAACCTCGAAGCAACGCACCACCACCCGTTAATGTGATGCCACGTTCGATAACGTCACTACCTAGTTCTGGCGGCGTCTCTTCAAGTACCGAGCAAAGCTTTTCTGCGATTTGTCGAATCGGTTCGCTTAAGGATTCTCGAACTTCTTCACTTGTAATCTCGACCGTCTTGGGAAGGCCTGCGACCAAATCTCGACCACGGATCTCCATTCTCAATTCTTGAGCAAGTGGAAATGCCGAACCAATTTTGATCTTAATGTCTTCAGCAGTTGGATCACCGATCATTAAGTTATAAGCGTTTCGAATATGCCGAATAATCGCCTCATCCAGCTTGTTTCCGCCTACACGCAAGCTATGCGAAAGAACGATTCCCCCGAGAGAGATCACTGCGATATCGCTAGTGCCACCACCAATATCCACAACCATGTTTCCGCCGGGAGTCGAAATGGGTAATCCAGCACCGATCGCTGCTGCCATGGGCTCTTCGATCGTCATTGCCGTTCCGGCTCCTGCTTCTTTAGCCGCTTGAATAACCGCACGGCGCTCAACGTTAGTTACGCCACTCGGCACACAGACGAGGGTTGTGGGTTTCAGGCGAATGGGGAACCTTCCACCACACGTTTTTTGAATGATGTATTCCAACATCTTCAGCGTGGTGGTGTAGTCCGCAATAACTCCATCCTTCAATGGGCGAATTGCCGTAATATTGCCAGGAGTACGCCCAAGCATATCCCTGGCTTCATTTCCGACCGCTAGTACTTTTCCGTTAGTCGAATTGATCGCAACAACCGTTGGCTCAGATAGGACAATCCCTCTCCCTCGTCGATAGACGAGAATGTTTGCAGTGCCAAGGTCAATTCCGATCTCAGGGACTAATCTCAATGAAGCGTTTCGCCTACCTTGCCACGCTTTTCTTGCGTTTGGATACGCGTTATGTCTCCACCTAAGCTTCGTATCGTTCCGACTAGATCGTCGTAACCGCGATCAATAAAGTGAATATTCTGGACGAATGATTCGCCCTCGGCCGCAAGGCCAGCTAGCACCAATGCCGCTCCCGCTCGAAGATCGCTAGCGGAGACGGTAGCGCCTCTGAGTCGGGCAACCCCGTTAATTATCGAGGTTCGTCCTTCCTGAAGGATATTGGCACCCATTCGATTTAGCTCTTGGACGTGACCGATTCGACTTTCGTAAATGGTCTCTTCGACAACGCTGACGCCTTCACAAATGGTGAGGAAAGCGGACATCGGCTGCTGCATGTCGGTTGGGAATCCAGGATAAGGCATCGTCTTGATTCGGACACCCTTCATGTTGGTTCCAGCTTTAACTCGCAGCCAGTCTGGACCTTCAATCAGCTCGGCTCCAACTTCTCGCAACTTGTTAATAACTGCGGTCTGATTGTCGGGAATGATTCCTTTCACGGTAACGTCGCCACCGGTGATCGCACCCGCCAGCAAATATGTACCTGCCTGGAGTCGGTCAGATGGGATCGTAAATCCACATGGCTCAAGTTTGGCACCACCTTGAATCGTGATCGTGCTTGTGCCAGCGCCTTCTACATTGGCTCCCATTCGATTGAGGAATTCAGCGAGAGCGGTTACTTCTGGCTCGATCGCTGCATTTTGAATAACGGTAATTCCTTTCGCAAGTGTGGCTGTTGCCATTAAGTGCTGGGTCGCACCGGCGCTCGGAACGTCAAGATAAATTTCGCTACCACGTAATTCTTTGGCTCGAACCGTGTACCGGCCTTCCGAAAGTTCGAGCTCTGCTCCTAGTGCAAGGAGTCCCTTCACGTGAAGGTCAACCGGGCGGGCGCCAATTTTGCAGCCACCAGGAGCAGGCAAAGTAACGAAGCCAATTCGAGCGACCAATGGGCCAAGAAGGTAAAACGACGTTCGGATGGACCGAACCATCTCTTCATCGGCTTCACCGTCGTGAAGGCGACTACAGTCAATCAGTAGAGACCCTTCCCTCCACTGGACCTTCGCTCCAAATACTTCTAGTAGGCTGGCCTTGGTCCGAGTATCGGACACGTTAGGAACGTTATGTAGGATGGTCGTCCCTTCAGCAAGGACAACCGCCGACATAATGGCCAGTGCGGCGTTTTTACTCCCCGCAACATCAACTTCTCCGTGCAGCTTCCTGCCGCCTCTAATGTGGTATGCACTCATTACAACCCTCCGTCCGTGGCTGGTTCAAACACAACTAGTGTATAGGGTTTGGACGTGAAAGCCAAGTTTACCGTTAATAGACGGTCCCAAACCCGATGCAGTTCTAGTATATTTACTGGGTATCACCTCTTTGGGGCCAAAGTCACGCAGATTGCTCCATATAGGTGTCATCCGAGAACTCTGCAAAGTAAGGAAGAAACATTCTCCACTCGTCCTTTCCTTGTGCTTTCAGGTAGAGAGGAAGCGAAAGGTACGGAACGAAGTGTGGACGTTTTGGCTTTCTTGCAAGCTTCATGTGGGCCTGTTGAGGAGTCTTGTCGGCCTTCTTGAGATTGCATTTGCGACAGCAAGCAACCAAGTTGTCCCAAGTATGAGGACCGCCCGCCCACTTCGGCAACACGTGATCGATCGTCAGGTCCTTCCCCTTCAACCCGCAATACTGACAAGTGTAACTGTCTCTCGCCAAAACAGAATGTCGAGACAACCTGAGTTGAGGCATGGGTCGTCGCACTTGGTATCGCATTTTCAAAACGGAAGGAGCCCGATAAGGGCCGTTGATAGTTGTCATTGGATTTGCCCGGTGCTGGAGCACCTCAGCCTTACCCAACAAAAGAAGCGAAACTGCTCGACGCATATTGCATACGTTAAGCGGCTCGTAGTTACTATTAAGAACCAAAACTTCGTGCATTGCCATGTCCCCCACTCCCTTGCCGGTCTCCTCCGGCGAATGAACTCGTTGACTCAGCGGCATGCCCTGTAACAAAGCAAAAGACCCGTCTGCACACGCACACGGGCCTCCAGGGCGATTTCGGTAGCTATGCATATTATCGCGGTGTCACGCCAGGCAGGCGGCCACCCGAAATTTCTCCTTATGGATGCATTCCGCTTCGTCATCTCTTGTATTATAAGACGCCTTTGACGCCCTAATCGAATCGTTAACTTTGCGATTCAAATAAAGATCTTGTTAAGGACACTTGTGCCGAATCTGGTTGATGGTCGGACATACACTAAAGTCGCGGCAGTTCATCAGGCTCGAACTTCGAAGATATTTCGAGCCGTTTCGTGCAACCGGACTCGACTCAGCTTGACAGGCAGAGAATCCTTCAAGCGATTGAATATCTCAAGTGCCACTACTTCTGAGGTCGTTGTACGCCCCTGAAATTCAGCTAGATCCTCGTTCAAATTCTTGTGATCGTAACGGTTAACCACCAAGTTCTCGACCAAATTATCTAGTTCTACGATATTCACGAGCATTCCAGAGATAGGATCAGGCTCGCCAGACACGGTGACTTCCAATAAGTAGTTATGTCCATGACCCGCCGGGTTGTTACATTTTCCAAACAGGGCAAGGTTTTCTTCCGGACTCAACATCGGACTATCGAGCCGATGTGAGGCAGCAAATTCGTAGGTTCGAGTCAAAGTCATCATGCTATTTGGGCCCTCTAATATAAGCTCCCCATAAAGGGTGGGCATTTCTTCTAAACGAATTCTGGTGAGCTTCACTTCATCTGGCAGAGCATTGTCCGCAGTCAGAACGCCTGAAATGTAAAGCATGAGGTTTTCGATACTGCTCGTGACGGATGCAAAGTGATCGATTTCGTCGTTGATGCTTTTCCCATCGAATTGACCCACGATCTTCGACTTGAGAATTTCATCAATGGATTTGATGTTCACAACCATTCCCGTGGATTCGTTGACGTTCCCCTTAACCTCTACATCAAGAACGTAGTTGTGACCATGGTTATATCGCGAAGCCCACTTCCCGAATCTTTCTAAATTCTCGGAATCTGAAAGAGCCGTCAACCAATAGCGATGTCCGCTCGAAAAGGTTACGCGGCGAGTCATTCGAACGGTTTGAGTCATTACTTATCCTTACGATACGGCTGCGCCAAAGCTCCCGGAGAAGAAGCACCCTTTCCTACTAACACCAGGACTAATAGGGCGACTATATAGGGCAATGCGATCATCAGCTGATAAGGCACATTCCAACCGTATGTCTGAAACTTGAATTGAAGACTGACCGCATAGCCAATCAACAAGGCGGCGAGAAAAACGTAGACTGGCTTCCAGCGACCGAAAGTCACCATCGCGATTGCCATGAACCCTCTTCCTGCCGTCATGTTTTCTGCAAAACTTCCCGCGATGACCAGGCTCAAATAAGCTCCTGCCAATCCTGCAAACAATCCGCCCAGCAAAAGGGATTGGAGCCTGAGACGATTCACCGAAAATCCCGAGGCATCCGATGCCTTTGGATATTCTCCGCAAGCCCTGACCGCCAACCCCCACCCCGTCCTCCGTAAAGCGAACCAAACGACCGGAACGCTCAAGATCATCACGATCATGATCGGATCAATCCCATGAATGGCTGGAATCCGAGGGACGCTCAGTAGCTGGCTGGAATTCCCGAAAGTGGAGCGAAACAGCGAACCAGTCACTCCGAGTGCCAGGAGGTTCGTAGCCGTTCCGACAACAACCTGATCTGCCGCAAGGTATAGGACAAAAAACGCATAAATCAAGGTCATGACGAGGGCAGCAATAATTGCCGCTCCGAGCCCGAGCCAAGGATTGTGGGTCGAGTAACAAGCCAACATTCCGAAGAAGGAAGCGACCAACATGCTTCCTTCTAAGCCTATGTTGATGACTCCTGACTTCTGGACAAGCACCTCGCCGATGGCGGCCAAGGCAACAGGAGCAGAGTATTGCAGAAGGCTTATAAACTCCATGAGCTACCTCCAAGCCTGACTGAAATCATGATGGCTCTACCACCGGTCGCCGATCTAATTGAGCTTTGATTCCAACATAGCCTAATACTGCCATCGCTTGAATCACGTAAACCAACGTCGTACCAGCTTGAGTAAATCGGGCCAGATCTTCTGATCCTGCAAACAGTGCACCAAAAATCCCCGCGCTTCCAAGGCACAGTAGGGGGTGAAGCCCACCTAACAAAGCAACCGGGATTCCAAGGAAGCCCCATTGCTGAGAAAATCCTGATCCCAACTGACCAGCCATTCCTAAGTATTCGATTCCTCCCGCAAGTCCACATAAGGACCCCGATAGGCACATCGCAAGAAGCCGCGTGCGATCCACTTGGATACGGTTAGCTCGAGCCATATTCGAGTTCTCACCGACAAGTCTTAGTCGATAACCTGAACGAGTTCGGAAAAGATAAAAGAAGACCAGAATGGCAACGACCCAAGCAATCACGACTCCCAAATGAAGATCCATCTGGCGCGAGAGTTTCGGTAGCATCGCATTATCTGGCAGCAAGTCCGTAAGTGGAACTTGCTTTTTCATTTCTTGGAGCGGACCGCTACAGGCATATCCCAAAACTTGAATCGCGATGAAGTTCAGCAAAATCGTGCTGATGACTACTTCGACTCCTCTCCTAACATAGAGCCAACCCGCCAACCACGCCCAAGCCGCTCCGCCAAGGACGCAGGCAATCAGGATGAGAGGAATCGTGATGAATGGCGGTACGTGCAGTGAGCCAAAAACCAGGAACTTCGCAACTATCGCCCCGAATAGTCCACCGACAATAAACTGTCCTTCTCCACCGATGTTGTACATCCCACCGCGCCAAGCCACCACCATTCCCAGCCCCGTCAGCAAAAGCGGTGTCGATTTAACGGCGGTACGTGACCAACCGAATTTATCTCCCGCCGCGCCGGTCACGAGCAACTTCAAGCTGTCGAGAACCGGAAGTCGGAAGACTACCAACGTCAGAACGAGGATGACAAAGAGTCCGACGGGAAAAAGCAAAGGTCGAAGCCACTTCACGGAGCGACACCTCCTACAAGCGAAAGTGCGCCTGCGTCTTCCACTAACTTGCCTCCAACCATAAACAACACTCGGTCGGACAACTTATAAAGTTCATCTAAATCGGTTGAAAAGAGAGCCACTGCTGCCCCGCCATCGCGAGCAGAAAGAATCATCTCATGAACGTAATCCGTTGCTTTGATATCAAGGCCCCTTCCTGGATTAACGACAACAAGGAAAGGAGGATGATTATCGAGGGTGCGGCTGACAACAACTTTCTGTTGGTTACCACCGCTAAGACTTCCCGCTAAGTCGAGCGGACTTTCCGCTTTGATCGCGTAATTCTTGATTAGTGATTTTGCCCACTCCCAGATGGCAGAACGGATGATAAAGTTTCCCTTCCACAGACTCGGTCGGTCTAGGCCAGACACGAGCATATTGTCTTGAATGGACATGGACAGGGCTAAACCGTCACTTTGACGATCTTGGGGGACGTAACCAATTCGAGGTTCATCTTGAGTGACCGGCTGGCCCAACCAAGTCATGCTTCCAGAGCTTGATGTCCGCACCTGAGCGAGACACTCGGCCAGTTCAACCTGACCATTTCCGTCGACTCCACCAAACCCTAGAATTTCCCGTTGGCGAATAGAAAACGAAACCGATTTCACCGCGACATCCTTTCTATCGCCAAGGACGGTTAACGAGTTCACGGAGAAACCTTCCGTAGACTCCTTAAGCGTCTCACGATCGCGTTTCGGAGGCATTTCCCCGACCATCCAATTCGCGAGGGTCGAAGCATCGACGTCCTGAATCGAAGCGGTCGCGATGAGCTTGCCGCGTCGGAGTACAGACACCCGATCGGAAATCGCGAGCACTTCGGAAAGTTTGTGAGCAATCAGAATCACACACTTCCCTGCTTCTTTAAGCTGTCGAAGGACCCGAAAGAGATCTTCGACTTCATCTGGGGCCAAAACGGCGGTCGGCTCATCAAATATCAGGACATCAGCATCACCACTAATGGCTTTTATAATTTCAATGCGCTGCTGAACGCCTACTGAGAGGTCTCCGGTTTTTGCCTCGGCATCCATTTTCCAGCCCAATCTCTTTGCAATTGCAAGTCCCTTGGAGGCAATTTCGTTTGTCTCAGCAATCGTATTCAGGCGGTCAAGGCGAGCAAGTGCCAAGTTCTCCGCAACCGTAAAAGCCGGAACAAGGGTGAAGTGTTGGTGGATCATTTCGATCCCCATTCGTTTACATGCAAAAGCGAGTCCAAGTGGGATAGGACTGCCATTAAGCGTGACCGAGCCCTGATCCGGTTTGACAAAACCCGCCATCACGTTCATCAACGTGGATTTACCAGCTCCGTTCTCGCCCAAGACTGAATGAATTTCACCCGACTCAAAGCGCAGCGAAACAGCGTCCAAAGCCAAGAGCGAACCGAATCGCTTTGTGATTTGGGACACAACTAAAGTAGACATTGACTTGCGTTCGCTCAATCTTCGAGAGGACTCAAAACCGAGGGAGGCTGTCCAAATCGACACCCTCAATCATTGGGCCAATCTTAAACTAGAATTTGTCTTCTGGAACGACCAACTTGCCGCTCTTGATGTCGTCAGCAACTGCCTTGAGTTTCTGTTGCTGATCCAAACGGACTCGAGAAGAAAGCTTGGGGTTCAGAACGAAGTCAATTGCTCCCTTATCCATACCAAACTTAACCACGCCACCTACAAACGTCTTCGCCTTAACTTCCTTGGCTAATTCGAGGAATGCGGGCTTGGCAACGATCGTTGCACTCGCCAAAACCACTCCACTCTCGTTTGCATTCTGGTCCGCGTTTGAACCAAGAGCGATCACATTCTTTTCCTTGCAAGCATCGAAAACACCTTGTGCGGCTGCATTCGCTTGGTGAATGATCACGTCGGCCCCTGCTGCGATGAGTTTCTCGGTAGCTTGCTTGGCAGCAGTGACATCGCCTTCCGTTCCAAAGTAAACCGGAGGCAACACTTTCAGGCCCGGATTAGCGGCCTTGGCACCCGCTTCAAACGCTTTCAGAGTGGAAACGATCGACGGATAGTTTTGGACCGACACACTTCCGACAATCCCAGTTCGAGTCTGAAGACCTGCTAAATAACCTGCGAGGTAGAAGCCCTGCTCTAACTCAAACCGGAAAGCACCCACATTTTTCGCAGTTCCCCCTCCAGACGAAGTCACAAAGACAGTATCGGGGAAATCCTTGGCGACCTTCATGGCCGGTTCGTTGTATTCGAAACCGTGGCCGAAAACGAGGTTATAACCCTTGCGACCGTAAGTCCGCATATCGTCCGCAATGTCAGCACCTTTCGACTCTTTATTGGTCACGGAAGCTTGCATGGTCTTCTCAATCTCTTGAAGACCTGCATAAGCAAGCGCGTTCCACCCAGAATCGTAAACCGTGCCAGGAGTCAGCAAAGCAACTTGGAACTCTTGGCCTGGCTTCGGAGGCGAGACCGACTTCACGGTGCTACCTGGTTCATCAGTCGGAGCATTGTTGCTACAACCCATGACAAGGCCTACTGCGAGTAAAGAGAGAAGGTGCTTCGCTTTCATTACTAAGGAGTTTACGACGTCTAGGTATCTATAGTCTCAATCTAGTCACTGAGAACCACCCTAAACAAGCGAAAAAGCCTGACCGATTGGCCAGGCTCTTCCTTAAATCAGGCTGAAATCAACCTAATCAACCTGAGCAGGTACAGGCTCAAGCAACATCTCTTTGGTATAGATAAAATTCTCGCGGCGATAGTTTGCGAGTTCGAAATCTTTTCTGAGCACAATTGCGCCGGTCGGACACGCCTCCTGGCAGTAACCGCAAAAAATGCATCGAATCATATTGATCTCGTAGCGAACGGCGTACCGCTCGCCAGGAGAGAATCGCTCTTGGTCAGTGTTTTCACCTGCTTGAACGTAGATACATCGTGCAGGACATGCACCGGCGCATAGGGAGCAACCGATACAACGCTCTAATCCACTTTCATATCGAGTGAGAACGTGTCGCCATCTGGTTCGAGGAAACTGCTCGCGCTTCTCTTCTGGGTAGAAGAAAGTGACTTTCTCATGAGCAAGCCTCTTGCGTGTAATGCCAAATCCCGCGATAAGCGGCTTTACAACATCCCTTAAGACTTCCATCTTTAAGCCTCAACCTCTTCAAGTTGGCGAGCTTGTGTTTCAACAACGCGAAGCTCTTTGAATGATTTGGGAGACTGGCCACGCTTAATCTTCTCTTGCAACTTCATGATGCCATAGAGCAATGCGTCGGGAGATGGAGGGCAACCCGGAACATAGACGTCAACCGGAACAACTTGGTCCGCGCCCTGAACGATTGCGTAGTTGTTGTAAACGCCACCGGAAGAAGCGCATGCTCCCATGGAAATAACCCACTTCGGCTCCGGCATCTGATCATAAATCTGCCTAAGTACGGGGGCCATCTTCTTGCTAAGACGTCCAGCAATGATCATCAAGTCCGCTTGGCGGGGAGAAGCTCGAAAAGCCTCCATTCCGAACCGGGAAAGGTCAAACCTTGATCCGGCGGTCGACATCATTTCGATGGCGCAACACGCAAGGCCGAACGTTAGAGGAAAGAGCGAGTTAGCTCTCACTTGGTTTAGCACCGTGTCTAACGTGGTGATGACTACATTTCCACCTTTCTCTATGTCGCCAAAAATGGGGGTGGAGCTATCGTGCAGAACTACGGTTTCAACTCGCTTTGGCATGTCAGATTCCGTCGCGAGTATACCGAGCTTTTTAGCCTCAAGCCTAAGCTGATTTGAATTCTACGTTTGAATCTCAAAGTCGAAGGGATGTTGCGTTCCAGCGGTAAACTCTCTGCAATGCGAACCGCCGATTGGGCGCGGCGACTTACGGCCCTTCCCGCGATCCAGCAAACTCTCCTTGACACGTCTCATTCCTGCGAATGGCAATCCATCGCATACGAGGCGCGTCCGTTGGTGCTCGCAGCCGCTTACAGCACAAAACCGCGAAAGATTCTCGTCATAACTGCTTCCTACGAGCGCGCACTCGCTTGGCAAGCAAAGCTAGTTTTAGGTGGCGTCCCGTCTGAGTGCATCTGCCAACTACACAGTGGTCAATCCCAACTCTTTGAAGATGCGGCTCCCGAGCAAATCGCACTCTCGGACCGACTTGGAGCGTTACGTGCTCTTGCCGGTGACGAACCCAAAATCATTCTTTCGTCGCCCGGTGCCGCCCTTGAACGCACACTGCCGAAAGATGTTCTGAATGAGGCATTTCTTCAACTCAAACCCGGATCCGAACTTGATCCTGACCAATTCATTCGGCAACTCGGCAATCTAGGATACGAACATCAAGAACCAGTCCGGCTTCCTGGCCAGTTCAGTCGGCGAGGAGGCATCATCGATGTTTACGCAACAGGTCGAGAAACCCCCGTACGTATCGAGTTGTTCGGAGATGAAATTGAGTCGATTAGAATGTTCGACCCGAACACTCAACGATCGGTTGGCAATGTCGCAGTCCTCAACCTATCTCCATCTCGCGAAACCCTTTACACCGGTGGAGCATCTGAGTATGCGGATCTGATTCTTGACTCACTCGCTCGGGAATCAGCCTACATCGAACCCGAAGCTGCCCGAAGACTTGAAGAGTTGATCGGCGGAGATGCAGAAGCTATTCGTCAAAGCGTCTATTTTGATCGCCTCGATCTTTACCGCCCTATCTTGCATCCTGACTCGGGATGCGCAATTGATCTTCTCGATTCAGAAGATCTGTTGGTTCTCGATGAACCACTTGAACTCGCATCCATTTGCAACCGAGCCGAAGAAGAACTGGCTCAGGCCCTGGAAGCTCGAACCAATCGCGGCGAAATCTTACACAGCACTGCGAACGACTTCATGCTTCCCTCAGAGCATTTGTCGAACCACGGGTTGACTATATCGATGAGCGCCATGAATGCGCTCCCCGAATGGTTAAGCTTTACTCAAAAAGTTGAAGTCAACGCAATCTCTTTGGATCCCTACCGGGGACGAAGCGAAGCACTAGCCTTAACTCTTCGGAATTACCAAAAAGAGGGGTTCACCCTCATTTTCTCAACTGACCAGCCTCATCGGGCCAAGAGCGTGCTCAGTCAGGCCGAGATATTTGCGTCGGAATCAGAAGAGGGTTCGATTTCCGATGGCGGAGCTTACATCGCGATTGGGAACATTGGCGGTGGCTTCGTACTCCCCGAGCATCGACTAGCCTTCATATCGGATGCAGAGTTATTTGGCGTAGCGCGCCTCAAATTGCCTCAAAAGCGCTTCATGGAAGGCGCGCCGATAGCGACCGTTCTTGACCTAAAACCAGGTGACTATATTGTTCACATTCACTTTGGCATTGGTATTTTCAGAGGACTTACACGTCGAACGATTGAGAATGTAGAACGAGAGTTTCTATTCATCGAATATCAAGCGCCCGACAAATTATTCGTTCCGGCCGAACAACTCGATCGCATACAGAAGTATCTCAATCCGTCTGACACGAATCCGAAACTCAACAAACTCACCGGTGGTGAATGGCAACGAACCCTCGGGAAAGCGAAAGAAGAAGCCCAGGCTTTCGCGAGAGACCTCGTCAAACTATACGCACAGCGCCAAAGAGTCCAGCGACGCCCCTATGGCCCCGACACCCCATTTCAGCACGAAATGGAATCGACCTTCCCATGGGTCGAGACTCCTAGCCAACTTCAGGCAATCAAAGAAGCCAAAAAGGATCTAGAGTTGGGCTATCCCATGGATCGTCTCGTTTGCGGTGACGTGGGTTTCGGCAAAACTGAAGTCGGAATCCGAGCCGCATTCAAGGCCGTTCAAGGGGGGCGTCAAGTTGCTGTTCTATGTCCAACAACCATTCTTAGCGAGCAACATTACCGTAACTTCAGTGAGAGGTTGGGCGGCTTCTCGACGAAGATTGGCCTAATCAACCGATTCACACACCCTCAAGAACGTAAGGACATCATTGCAGGATTGAAGAACGGTGAGATCGAGATGGTCATCGGAACCCACTCGCTTCTTGGAACTGGAATTGAATTTAAGGATCTAGGCCTCGTTGTTATTGACGAAGAACAAAAGTTCGGTGTCAAGCAAAAAGAGATGCTGAAGCACCTTCGAACCGAGGTCGACGTTCTCACCCTGAGCGCCACTCCGATTCCAAGAACGCTGAGCATGGCGTTGATGGACATTCGGCAAATGTCTCTCATCAACGATCCGCCTCCAGGGCGCTTGCCGATTCGTACGTTCTTGAGACCTTACAGCGGTGAAGTCGTTCGGGAAGCCCTTCTCAGAGAGCTTGCGCGAGGAGGTCAAGTTTTCTATGTTTATAATCGCGTTGAATCGATTGGCCATGTAGCCGAGAAGCTGAGGAAGCTTGTTCCTACCGCTCGCATCGGGGTCGGGCATGGTCAAATGACCGAGAAAGAACTCGAGCCGATCATGATTGGCTTCATTAAGGGCGAAATTGATATTTTGCTCAGCACGACCATTATCGAAAATGGAATCGACATTGCCAACGCAAACACGCTGATCGTCGAGAATGCCGACCGGTTAGGACTATCACAGTTGTATCAACTGCGGGGTCGCGTTGGCCGTAGTGATCGACAAGCCTATGCCTATTTGCTCTACAGCAGCGGCAAGGATTTATCTGAAGGAGCGATGGCTCGACTTCAAGCCCTTCAAGAGTTCTCCTCACTTGGATCCGGTTATTCCCTGGCGTTCCGTGACCTTCAAATCCGTGGTGCAGGAGAACTTTTGGGTGCCAAACAAAGTGGAACCATGGTCAGCGTTGGCTACGAGCTTTACACTCAATTGATCAATGAAGCGGTTGCTCAACTCAAGAATTCCGTGGACGGAAAATCTCTCGATAATGATGATTTGAAGGATCCGTTAAGCTCTCTTGCGCCGCTACCTCAATTTGAGCTACCGGTGGTCGCATTGCTGCCCGAGGGCTATATTAACGATCAGGCCCAGCGACTCTTCTATTACCAACGCATGATGTCTAGCCGAGACCTGAAGACGCTCGGCGAGGTTCAAGCCGAAGTCGAAGACCGATATGGCCATTCGCCCGTGCCGGTCAACAATGCTTTCAACATCATGGCTTTGCGAATGAAGGCCCAAGAAATTGGCATTGACAAGCTTGAAGCGGGACAGGGACGACTCCTGATGGGATTCAAAGATCGCACCGCAATTCCACCCCGCGTCTTCACCATCCTCGCGCGCAAGAACAAGCAAGCTTACGTCGCACGCGACTCCTATATCTGGCCCTACACTGGCAACTGCCTCCCTGCCATCGAAGCGATGATGAATCACTTTGTCAGCGCTATGAAGGAGTTGGAAGACGCAAGGGCGAGTTTGGGGCTCTAGTGGCTGGTACAAGGAAGAGGGCTTAACCCTTCAGTTCATTCAATACTTTGCACCCCAATAAATTCATGGCATCGGACTGAAAGTTTCATCCAAAAAGCAAAATAACATCGCCAGAAGGCTTTTCCCGTTCACGGTATTTCAGGTTGCGATCTGCGACAACTCCTAGAAGGAGATTCCATTTCTTGATAGGTTCGTGGTTAGGAACCCAAGGCTAGCCTGCCTTATTCTGTTTGAAGATTTGCTTCTGAAGAAACACCTAGGTTCAATTGTTTTATCACCCAAAGACTTATCGGACAATGGCTTTCCTTATAGTTTTCACCAAAACTGATTGTTTTGGAATCTTGAATTCCTGGCAATGAATAACATTGCGTACATATTCGAATCGTTGTAAGATGACCCGAACTTTGTTCGATGCCATTCGCAACAAATAACAAATCTAGGATTCCAAATCAATTGTTCGAACCGACGCCATTCCAAAGTTTTTTCTGAAGCGAATATAGGAAAGGCGCCTAATAGAGGTAAAGATGTTAAAAGATCATCCATGCATCCGGACGATGGCTACACTCTTAGCTTTCAGCGCCGGGATCGTCGTTGACCTGTTCCCCTTAGGATGACCCACATGGAGTGTGAATTCCGTCTGGAATCACATCGATGAGAAAAGGCAAGCGTTACACAGAGGACGAGATCCTCAAAGTGCTCAAGGAAATCGAGGCTGGCGGCGCCATTGCGTC
>CAIUHP010000030.1 GCA_903899015.1 uncultured Armatimonadota bacterium
CTGTTTTTCAGTTCGTTTCGTGGGTGAGAGCTCCTGTCCTTTTTGCTTAGGCCAGGATCTTGCTCAGCGGGATCGGAGGGTTCGTGATGTTCGTCACGAGAGTATTGGAGAGCGTCATTGCGTTCTTGAGCTAGAGACTCGGAAGTGGCGATGTCGGGATTGTAAGAAGCTGTTTTGGCAGCGGTTTCCTGGGATTTTGCCGTGCAAGCGTGCGAGCGAACCTTTCCGTCGTTTCGTTGCAAATCAGCATCGCGACGGCATCAACTGCTCTCGTTTGTCTCAGCGAGAGAAGATCGGCAGCGCTACGGTTGGACGCTGGTTCCTCGACTGCCTTGGACGGCTGGTTTCAGAGCGAAAGAACTCTCCTTGCCCACGGGTTCTAGGCATTGACGAGCATTTCTTTACTCGAAAGGACGGGTATGCGACGACGCTGTGCGACCTTGGCGGCAACAAGGTCTATGACGTCGTCCTAGGACGCAGCGAAGCCTCGCTTGAGGGATACCTGGGCAAGCTCAAGGGCAAAGACCTTGTGGAGGTCGTTTGCATGGATCTCTCGACCACCTACCGTGCTGTGGTCAAGAAGCACTTCCCGAACGCAAAAATTGTGGCTGACCGTTTCCACGTGATCCGGCTGGTGAACCATCACTTCCTCAGTTGTTGGAAGCTGATTGACCCAGTTGGATCAAAGAGCCGAGGTCTGGTAAGCCTCATGCGACGGCACAAATGCAATCTGAAGTCTCCGGAGCAAGCCGCAAAGCTGATGGCGTACCTAGCCGAAAATTCTGTGCTGGCCAGGATCTACGAGTTCAAACAAGACCTCTGCCAGCTCCTGCTCGAAAAGCACTGCAACGCAAAGAGGTGCCGCAAGCTAGCAAGGCGTTTCCTCAGAGCAATCGAAGACCTCATCGAGTCCAAACTCGAACCGCTGGTCGTGCTGGGACATACACTTCGCTCATGGCATGAAGAGATCGCCAGAATGTGGAGGTTCACGAAGAACAACGGGATCACAGAAGGATTCCACAACAAGATGGAGTCACTTTCGCGACAAGCATACGGTTTTAGAAACTTTCAAAACTACCGACTAAGAGTGAGGGTAATGTGCTCGTAGGTCGGGTGAAGAAGAGTTGCCCCACGAATGGCGTAGAGCCAAACGAAGTGGTGGAGAATAGGGGGCTCGAACCCCTGACCTCTTCCATGCCATGGAAGCGCTCTCCCAGCTGAGCTAATTCCCCACTTAGGTGCTTGTATTGAACCTTAGAAGTGGGCTAAAGGTCAAGTTTATGTTTGCTGAACCTTCAAATCGATCTCGATGTGGACTCGAGAGTCGGTGGATTGGGATTGGATCACCTGGCCGACTTTCGTGAAAGTTCGGATGGCGGCGTAATTGTCGGAGTCGACGGTGGCTTTCCAGCGGTGAACATCGACCGAAAGGCACCTCCTCTTGAGCTCAGTAAGCATCGCGAGGCCGACTCCTGAGCCTTGCCACGGGTCGGCAATGACGATGGCGATCTCTCCTGATTGATGGTCGGTGGGATCGCGAAAAAAACGGGCGACCCCGATGCCTTCGGTTTCGGTTCCTAGGTTGTCGACAGCAGTGGCGACGAGCGCAATGTGATTCGTTCCATCACAGCAGGTGAGGAAGTCGAGCTCTCGCTCGGAAAGGTTTCGTCGGGCACTGTGGAATCGCCGATAGCGAGAATCGGGACTGAGGCGTTGGATGCCAGACTGCAAGTGCGACCGATCGTCCGGCTGGATCGGGCGTATGCAAAATCTTCTGCCGTCAGTCGTTGTTAGGTCAAGGAAGGAATCCATTCACGTTGCCTATCCTAAAGGATGACATCGAATGAGATTATTGGCCCGAAATCACACAACGAAAACCAGCATTATTTGTCGCGGTGTTAGGGTCGCACTTACCTCGGGCTCCGACCATATACCGCACGCAATATTGATCGCTACACAGGAATGAACCGCCTCGCTGTACGCGTTTCGGCACATTGGGTTCGTCTGGATCAAAGCCGGTCAAGGGACCTCTTGGATCTTTCACGACTCGGCCATGGCTACCGGAATAGGCGTTGGGACGATACCAGTCTAAACACCATTCCCATACGTTGCCTGTCATGTCGTAAAGGCCATAGCCATTTGCCGGGTAGGAACCTACCGGACTTGGACCTGAGAACCCATCCTCGCACGTATTGCGATCAGGGAAGTGCCCTTGGAAAATGTTGGCCCGCCAAACGCCATGTGGCGTCAGTTCATTTCCCCATCCATAAAGCTTTCTGTCGAGTCCACCTCGTGACGCATATTCAAATTCAGCTTCAGTGGGCAAGCGTTTCCCGACCCATGTTGCATAGGCGTTGGCATCTTCCCAAGCAACTTGAACCACCGGGTATTTCCCTTTTCCTGCGATGTTGCTCCAGGGGCCCAGTGGATGTTTCCAATTGGCTCCGGGAACGTATCGCCACCAGTTCGACGGGTTATCGAGGGGTACCGATTGTCGAGGGGCAGTGAAAACGACAGAACCACTTTTTAAGGAAGCGATCGGTACGCCGGGAAAGTCTCTTGGGTCCAGCTTTCGCTCAGCAACGGTCACGTATCCGGTCGCCTTTACGAACGCCGCGAATTGGTCGTTCGTTACGAGCTCTTTGTCAATGGCAAACCGATGGACATAAACTTTATGGACCGGGCCCGCATCAGGGAGGTTGGCTTTCTCAATCCCCATCCAAAAGGTTCCAGATGGAATGAGGGCCATTCCTGCCAGATCCGGTTCAATATTCTTTGGCGTGATGACCTTTGAAGATTGTCCCGCCGGTCGGCTGTGAGGAGGCATATCGCAGCACGGCATAGTTGCGTGATGGGCAGGACCTGCGATCAGGGTCAGATAGAAAAGGGTGCTGAGCATGGAGAAGGACTAAGGCAGAACGAGACCAGTCATATAGGTTTGACGATTGGGGTCTTGTTCATCGATTCTCTTACGCCAAATCGAGAGAAAAGGTTGAATGATCTGAACGTGGTGTGTGATCCGTTCATTTTTGAAGCTCGTTGCGCAGGAACTTCGGATGGCTGTCGCTACCGGGACCAAGTCGTATGTCCAAAACCAACGAGAGCTTCTCGATTTCGAAGTGACACCGGAGGAGGAGACAATCGTGCCCAATTGGCAAACGGAGGTGGGCAGGATCATCATCGTTCCAACAAGTGAAGCACTTGATTATGGAAGAGAACTCGAGTGATTTGTTGGAAACACTTAAAACGTAAAAGCTCCCTCGCTTGTTTGTTAGGCCACGAAAGATGATTCCTTGCGATGTTTGAGATACTCATTTGGATAGACCGGTAAATCGTTAACTTGATCCTTTAGTAGCTAAGGAATGCTTTTCCAGCAAAAAAATGAATTAATCGCCTTATCAAGACCAAGAAACCCGTTGTATATTAAGCCTGCAAGTGCCTTGAATCGTTTAGAACCATCTCACAAAGAGTTGTGTTTGGTTCGGAAAATCTCACTGCTGAGGTTCGCGAAAAATGTTTCGAAAAGCTTTTACTTTAATTGAATTACTTGTCGTTATCGCCATCATCGCTATCCTAGCCGCTATCCTATTCCCGGTCTTTGCTCAGGCCAAGGAAGCTGCTAAGAAAACACTCGACTTATCTAACTCAAAACAACATGCGCTCGGTATACACATGTATGCTGGCGATTTTGATGACGTATTCCCACGCGAGGTTTACACGAGCAACATCAACCTGTGGGGTTGGCAAACTCCAACAACTTGGCGGGAAGCCATTCTCCCTTATGTGAACAATGGCAAGACTATCTACCAAGATGGGTCGAAAACGCAGACATTTGCTCAGGGTGGTATTTGGGATACTCCTGCCAAAGTCGGTTCTCGTGGAGTCTATCAAGCAAACAACAACTTGATGCCTGCCCAGTGCCAATGGGACAATGCAGCCGGTAATTCCCGTTGCGACCAAGATACAAACACTGGTCTAGCGACTGGGAAAGCTCCATTCCCATCCGTGTCCATGACGGAGCTTGACGCTCCGGCTCAGATTTCCGCTACTTGGACGGTTGGCGTCAACCCGGACTGGGGCGCCTCAGGCGACCAAGCCGATTCGTCGTGGTGGTGGTGGGGCGGTGCTCAATGGCCACCCGTATTCACCGGACCAACCTCGCATGAGCAATGGGACGCTGATGCCACCTATTGGCCAAGCTGGGCAATGCCCCGTTATCGCTACGCAAAAGGACTCAACTCGGCCTTTGCGGATGGTCATGCTAAGTTCATCAAGAAGGGCGCATTCAATTGGTGCAAGTACGTTTACGTGAACGGCAAGACGACCAACTGGAACGATAACTGGGATTGGTTGTTCAGCCCAGGCAACGCATGCGCGGCATTTGCACGATGATCACACGCTTGCTTATCGGTATTGGGTTGGCGATTGCTTGTGCAGGCTGTTCAAGTGAAGACAACGGCAACGTCGTCGAGGGCGCTAAGTCTGCGGCGGCCGCGCCAAAGTCTGCCAGCGACCTGAAAAAGGACATGCCGCCGGAAGCCCGTGCGGCTGCCGCTGCATCGATGGGCTCTGCTCAAGCCCAAACGCAGATGAATTCAGATCCAGCGCGTGTCCACGCAATGGAAATGATGAAGAAGCAACGGGGGCAATAGCCCACTCATTCTTGGGCCGACAATTTGTCGGCCCAAAGGTATCTAGATTTGAAGAGATTTCTACAATTCTCCGTGATTTTCGGCATAGCAGGCATCCTAGTGGGATGCCATGAAGAAGGCGAGTCGGTGGAAACACCCGTCGCCTCCAAAGTTTTTGATAGCACTCCAGATGCCAAATTCGAAGGCACTTGGAAAACCGAAGATGGCATGTCCACTTACCAGCTCAATAAGAATGGGACATACTTTCTCGATTCGAAAATCAAAGTTGCGGGCAACAAACCCATTAACTCTCATCTGAAAGGTATGTGGGGAATTAAAGGCTCGATGATGGAGTTCAAAGACCAAGCGAGTAACGTTGCATCTTACGGCTTTGAACTGCAAGGTAACAAACTTACTCTGACGTCTTCCGGGGTCGCTAAAGCGAAGACGATCATGGATCGCCAGCCTTAGCGGTATCTAGGCAACCCCAAGTGATGGGCCAACCGCTATCACCTTCGATGCTATTGGCAAGGGCTCGGGTGTCAAACGAATGAGGTTCAACACCCTTTGTGGCTTAAAAGAGCCCTGAGATCTTGCCGTTCTCATCCACGTCGATTACAAAGGCGGTAGGTGCCTTTCCTAATCCCGGCATGAGCATGATTTCGCCGCAGATCGCGACAAGAAATCCAGCCCCCGCGCTCAGTCGGATTTCTCGAACGTGCAGGGTGAAACCAGTTGGCGCATTGAGCAGAGTTGGGTCGTCCGACAAACTGTATTGCGTCTTTGCAACACAGACCGGCAAGTTTCCAAACCCGTTCTTTTCGAGCCATTCCAGACTCTTCTTTGCTTTGTCTGAGAGTTCTACAGTCGCTCCACCATAAACCTTGGTGACGATGGCCAGTAGTTTTTCCTCGGTCGTGTTTTCCGGCTTATAGAGTGAGGTGAAGGTTGACGGTTGATCAGCGACTTCAACCACGAGTTCGGCTAAGTCGGTACACCCTGAACCGCCCCCTCCCCACGGATTGCAGGTGACGGCCTTGACACCAATTTCAGCGCACAGATGAATCAGAGTTTTGTGATCTTCAAGGTTGTCTTCCGCCCGTTGATTGATGCCAACGACCACTGGAGGACCATAACTCTGGAGGTGACGAATATGTTGCTTTAGGTTTTGCACGCCAACGGAGAGGTCGCCCTTACCGTGGTGTTGTAAAGCTCGAATGGTGGCAACAAGAACGATGGCGTCCGGTCCATGTCCTAACCGAGGACAGAGGATGTTTAAGAACTTTTCGGCTCCTAAATCCGCTCCGAACCCGGCTTCGGTGACGGTGTAATCGGCTAAACCGAGCGAACACTTGGTACCGACAATCGAAGAACAGCCATGGGCGATGTTGCCAAATGGTCCGCCATGAACAAATGCTGGGCCACCTTCCATGGTTTGCACGATATTGGGACGGATCGCACTCACGAGTAATGCGGCCATGGCACCGTGCGCCTTTAAGTCACGAGCATAAACGGGCTGCCGTTTCTTGTTTCTTCCGACCACGATCGCACCGAGCCGCTCCTTTAGATTGGCGAGGGAGGTGGAAAGGCACAAAATCGCCATGATTTCGCTGGCCGGTGTGATGACAAATCCGTCCTCTCGGACCTGACCATTTCCACTTCCGAGCCCGACTACGATGCTTCTAAGTGCCCGGTCGTTCATGTCGATGGTTCTTGGCCAAAGATCTCCTCGTGTATCAATCTCCAACTCATTGCCAAAATTGATGTGCGAGTCCAGCATGGCGCTGAGCAAGTTGTGAGCAGCCGTGATCGCAGGGAAGTCGCCATTGAAGAATAAATTGATATCCTCCATCGGCAGAACTTGGCTGTATCCGCCACCGCAGGCGCCACCTTTTATGCCAAAAATAGGGCCGAGCGCGGGTTCTCGAATGGCCGGAATGGCCATTTTGCCGATCTTCTGAAGTCCCTGTGCGAGACCAACTGTGACGGTTGATTTTCCTTCTCCCGACGGAGTTGGGCTAACGGCGGTGACGAGGATCAGTTTGCCTTTCCGAGTGCTGGAAAGGGTTGTGACTGCATTTTGAAGTAATTTGGCTTTGTAGCGTCCAAGTGGTTCATAGTCGTCGGTCGTTAGTCGGGCATCCTTGGCAACGTCCGTAATGTCGCGAAGTGTGGCGCTTTGTGCGATGTCTAGATTGGTCATAGGGGTCTCAGTTTTGGGATGCTTCCAGTAATCGCTCGATCCTTACGGCGGTTACCTTGTATTCGGGGGAGCTTACGACTCGGTCTCGGAAGCTACTGGTCACACGGTTCATAAAGACGCGTGGATCGTGGAACGTGGCGAATAATTCGGTTCGGTTAACTGTCGGGGTGATCCATACGGGCAGAACGGCCGATCCGTATCGGCTAGCGATTCTCACCGACTCACCGTCTTCGATGTGGAGTTGTTGGGCATCGTCCGGGTTCATCTCAAGTCGGTCGGTCGGTCGGATTCTGTTGTTATCCGTTCGCTCGGTCATAGTGCCTGCATTAAATTGAGCGAGCGTGCGACCCGTGTTTAGCAAGTATGGGTACTCCGAGTTTGTGACTTCAAGAGTTGGAAAATATTCAATCTTCGAGAACTTCGCAAGATCGCCGATGGGGAAGTTCTTGGTATGAAGAATAGTTGTGCCGGGGTGATCAGCGGTTGGGCATGGCCACTGCAAACCATTCTCTTCAATCCGGTCGTAGGAAATGCCTGCCCCAGGCTTCCAAACTCGCTGTACTTCGGACCAAATCTCGGCGGGCGACGCAAAGTTGAAATGCGACCCGTAACCCATATGAGTAGCAAGTTCTTTAATGATTTGCCAATCTGGCTTAGATTGCCCGATGACGGGCAGACATTGCCGAACCCGTTGCACGCGCCGCTCGGAGTTCATGAAGGTCCCGTCTTTCTCATACGATGTGCAGCACGGAAGGAAGACGTTTCCGAATTCTTTGGCGGTTTCGCTCAAGAAGATGTCCTGAATGACGAGTAGGTCCAGTTTGCGCAGTCCTTCCGCCGTCTCTTTGGCGTTTGGACTCGAAAAGTACACATCGTAACCGATGGCATACAAGGCTTTAAGTGATCCTGCAACCGATGCGTCCAGCATCTTCATCCAATTCAGCCCCGGTTCGCGAGGAATGGGCACGCCCCAGACCTCTTCAAAGAGAGGTGCAGATGTTTCGATGGGAGTGTAACCGGCTAAGTTTGACGGTTCACATCCCATGTGGGCGGACCCTTGAACGTTGTTTTGCCCGCGGAGTGGATTTTCGCCCGATCCGGGTTTGCCCAAATTTCCGGTGAGCAAGGCGAGATTCACCAAGCAACGAACCCCTTCCGTGCCTTGGGTATGTTCGGTCATTCCCAAGCCATGAAAGATCATCGCAGGTTTGGCGGTCGCGTAGATCTTTGCTGCTTTGCGGATGTCGTCAGCGGAAACGCCCGCGATCTGCGCAGCGCGTTCTGGCGTCCATTCGGCTAAGAAGGCGCGAAAGCCTTCTAGGTCTTGAGTTCGCTGAACGATGAATTCGTGGTCGCAAAGGTCCGCTACCAAAATGGCGTGAGCGATAGCATGGAACGTTGGAATGTTGGTACCAGGACGTATCTGAAGATGTACATCGGCAAGTTGAGCCAACTCGGTCTTTCGTGGATCGACAACGACAAGTTGAGCTCCTTTTAGGACTTGCTGCTTGATTCGCGCTCCAACAATCGGGTGATTCTCGGTTGGGTTGGCTCCACAAATCATGAAGCCGTGAGCTAATTCGATGTCGTTAAAAGAGTTGGTTGAGGCACCGGTTCCGAGAGTGGACTTAAGTGCGCTTGCGCTCGGAGCGTGGCAAACACGAGCACAGCAGTCCACATTGTTGGAGCCAATAACCACTCGGGCAAACTTCTGAGCAAAATAGTTTTCTTCGTTGGTTGCTCGCGACGAACCTAAGACGCCGATTGCCGATGGGCCGTGTTCTTGCAAAATGGATTTGAGCCTAGACCCAATAAAGGCATAGGCTTCGTCCCAACTTACTTCTTTCCAGGTTCCGTCGATGCGGATCATGGGTTCCGTAACGCGGTCTTTGGCGTGAGCAAACCGGTGCGCGTAGCGTCCTTTGACACATAGATGCCCTTTATTGACGGGGGCGTCCTTTACTGGTCGAGCTACGATGACTTCGCCGTCGCGAACACCGACTTCCATTTCGCATCCGGTTCCGCAGTAAGCACAAGTTGTTCGCGTCCACGAGGTTGGCTGTCCTCTTTCGACAACCAAGCGATCCTGAATCGCTCCGGAAGGGCAAGTATCGGCACAAGCACCGCAACTAACGCACGAACTTGAGAGCAGGCTATCGCCTTTATCGGGACGTATCTCCGTCCGATCTCCCCGATTCCAGACCCGCCAAACGAATTGGCCCTGGAGTTCGTTGCAGATTCTCACGCAACGGTAGCAGTGGACGCACTTGTCCATATCGACTTGGATATACGGGTGGTCAAAGTCTTTGAAGCCACCACTACGTGCACCGCTCGGCTCGATTCCGTAGTGCTTGAGGTATCGATGGAACTCGATGTGATCGTCTAGTGGCTCATTTGCCGGATAGTTTGCGGCGAGCAGGCGAAGATTCGTTCGGCGATCTGCTTCTGTGGCATCCGAATGCGTCAGGATGCTCATGCCTTCTGCAAGCGGAGTCGTACATGCGGCCGCTAATCGATCTTGACCTTCAATTTCGACGCTACAAAGGCGGCAAGCTCCGGTCGGAAGAATTCTAGAGTCATTACATAGAGTGGGGACTTCTAAGCCAACTTGCCGGATCGCGGACAGTATGGAAACACCATCCGGAAATTCATGCTCTTGCTGATTGATTCTTACATGAAGCACGGTTGAAGCTCCTCGCTGAATTTTTCCAATACACTCGCGGCAAGAACCGAGAGGCCGGTTCCATGTCCGCACAAGCTTGTCCTTCTTAAGGCGTCGAGAATGGATCTCAACTCGCTTTCTTCACGTGAAGTAAGGGGTTGTCCCTTACTCGCCTGACTCAGTAGATTTTGTATTCGCCGACTACCATGTCTACAAGGTGTGCACTTGCCACATGATTCTTGAGCTCCGAACTCAAATTCGTGAGTCAAGAGGTCGATCATACGAGTATTGCTGTCAAATGCGACGATGCCCCCGTGACCGATAGCTCCTCCGACTTGGCGTAACTCCTCGAATCCAAAAAGAGTATCGAACTCTGAAGGGTGGAGCAAACCAACGATTGGTCCGCCAATCATGAGAGCTTTAATATCTCCGGTTCTTAATCCACCTCCGATCTCTTCTACGATCGTTCTCACGGGGATACCGAACTCAACTTCATAGAGGCCCGGTCGGTTAAAAAGGCTGTTGAGTGAGATCGCTTTCGTGCCTCGACTCTTGCTGAATCCGAGATTTGCGTAAGCTTCGGAACCATGAAGAATGATCCAAGGGATGCTTGAGAGAGTCTCTACGTTGTTGATGAGGGTCGGGCAATGGAAGAGTCCCGACTCAGTTGGGAACGGCGGCCTTGCTCTGACCTCGGGCCTTCGATGTTCAATCGAGTTGAGCAGGGAAGTCTCCTCACCGCAAACGTAGCTTCCTTGCCCAATAACTAATTCAATTTCAAAGTTGCCCAGGATGCCCGCACTCTTTACTTCTGAGAGCGCAATCTCAAGCTTGGATTGGGCGACCGGATATTCCTTTCGCAGATAGATATATCCCTTATCGGCCCCCACTGCGAAAGCAGAAATGGCAAGGGCTTCGATGAGTCGGTGAGGGACTCGTTCGATAATAAAGCGATCGATATAGGAGCCATGATCTCCCTCATCGGCGTTTGCGATCACGTACTTAGGGAGTATCGTCTGGTTTGCAACCGCCATCCATTTCTTTCCTGCTGGAAACCCGGCCCCTCCCCTGCCCCGGAGATTGGAGCGATCTACTTGTTCGATCACCCAATGAGAAGTGTGTTGCCGAGCCGTCTCGAGGGCCTCGTACCCGCCGTGCGACCGATAGCTTGCTAAGTCGACCATGGATTGATCGACGACACCCATTAGCACGATCGCTTCTTTGGAGCAGACCTCAACGTGAGGTTGATCGAGAGTTTCCGTACTCGATGGGGATGCGTAGCACTTTCCCAAGCAATATACGGGCGGCCATTGGCTCATGGCCATGCGCCATCGCTCTTGATTCTGCTGTTTAGCCGCAAAGCAGGATGTTCCGCGACAAACGCGATGGTCAAGAGTTACATCGCTCAGCGAGTAAAACGACTCAACTTCTGGACCAGTCTGCGCGGGTCTCATGGCCTGACAACTTCGTCTCGACTGTTTAGCCACAACATGTTCGGAAGTTACCGCAGTCGATGAAAAGTGTCGCGTCAGTGAATATCAGGACAGTATCGAATCGGCTGTGAGTCCCACTTTGATTCGGTCCTGCTAGACTCGGAGGGAAGATGTTCGCTAGTACGATTTTGGCCGGATTGTTGATTCTTGGAAGCCAAGTAACTGGAAACGGTCAATCTGACGTGATTAGTTTTGGCCACCCTAAACTGGCTGAGATCGCCCTCAGAGAGAAAGTGCCTAACGTTGTGCCTTTGGCGCGATCAGTTATCTCCAAGACGACTGGGATGCTCTCACTTCCCCGAACAATCTATGTGGCAGATAAGACACTCTTCCGTGTTGCCCAAGTGCTTTCCGATGAAATATTCGCGTCTACGGGGTCTCGATGTCAGGTGACTTCTAAACGCACCCCTAGAACGATCCTATTAGGATTGTCAAGTAAAGGAAGCCCTGAAAGCTACTTTCTCTCGGTCAGGAAGGACGTGACTATTACGGCCGCGACCCCTCAGGGAGTCAGTTGGGGTTCTGTCACCTTACTTCAAATCATAAGGTCTACTAATAGGCAAGCGTACGTCCCTGAATGCGAGATCATCGATCATCCAGGCAAGCCTTATCGAGGGCTTATGATCGACGTGGCTCGGCGATGGCACTCGGTGAATGTGCTGAAACAATGCGTCGAGCTATGCCACTTTTATAAGCTGAATTACCTCCAGCTTCACCTTTCCGACGATCAAGCATTTACGTTCCCAAGCAAATCGTTTCCTGAGATCAACCGCAGTAACCAGCATGGCGGGCCGAGCTACACCGTCGCGGAACTCAAGGATCTTGTGCAATATGCGGACGACCGGGGAGTCGCGATTGTGCCTGAGATGGACATTCCGGGCCATTCGGCGACTTTGAATCGCACCATGCCCGATCTATTCAAGATCAAGGGGACCCAACCATACGAACATCATGCGTCGATAAATTTCGTGAACGAGAAGGTGCTGAGGGCAGTCGATACTCTCATTGGGGAAATGTGCGAAGTCTTTCATTCCTCGCCCTATTTTCACATGGGTGGTGATGAAGCCGATATTGCTCTTGCAGACCAACATCCGGACTTCCAAGCAGCTTTCAAAAAACTCGGTTTGCCGCCCAAATCCCAGCAAGAACTGTTTCGCCGATTTATTGGCCAAGTCGACGAGATGGTGAAGCGACGTGGCAAGAAGCTTATTGTTTGGGAAGGCTTTGGAAGGGATTTAAAGTCGCGATTTCCGATTCCAAAAGATGTTCTCGTAATGGAGTTTGAGAACGCTTATTATCTGCCGCAAGAGCTTTTGAAGGATGGTTTCTCCGTCGTGAATGCTTCTTGGACCCCGCTTTACGTCGTGAATCGCCATGTTTGGCCCGCAAAGGCTGTTTATGATTGGAATGTTTCGAAATTTGGCCGTTTTTCGAATCTGTATCAAACGACTGAATGGACAAAGGTTTCAGGGCCTCGACTTACTCAGGCCATTCAGGGAGCCCAGGCTTGCTCATGGGAAGGTCCCGAAGAGAACGAAATCGAAACCCTGAGACGAATCGTTGCTGCAATGTCGGAGCGTATTTGGAATCTCGAGACCGGTGGAAGCTATCTCGAATTTTCCGAAAGGTCATCCCGAGCCGATCAGATTCTGGAAAAGCTGATTCATAGAGTCGAGATTAGATCGAGCAAACTCGATGCGGTCGATCCTTCTGGATTCGATGTAGCCTGCTTTGCCAAGCCTCTTCGAATTTCGCTTCATCCTTTCCAACCCGGGACCGTGCGATTTACGAAGGATGGAAAGCCTCCGACCGGAGTTTCGCCAATCTACCAAGGACCTATTGAAATAACTCAAACCACCACGATTAGGGCGGCTGAATTTGATGTGTCTGGGAAACAACAGGGCTTCGAAAGTTCAAAGACTTTTTATTACGTGGCTTCGCACACTGCAAATCTAGCCGTTGGTAAGAAAGTGACGGTTTCCGGTGGGACACAAGGTGGACAAGTTCCCGAATTGGTAGTCGATGACAACTTGGATCTTGCTTCCAGTTGGTGGGCAGGTCCCGCTCCGCAGTGGCTCCAAGTCGATCTTGGACGTCCGACGAAAGTAAGTCGAATCGAGGTGTTTCCCTATTGGGATGGCTCCCGCTACTACCAGTACACCGTTGAGATCAGCGCTGATGGAAAGTCTTGGACTAAGGTCGCCGATCGGTCGCACAATACGGTTCCCTCGAGCAATCAAGGCGATGAAATCCGAATTTCACCGCAGAATGTTCGATTTGTAAAAGTGAATATGATCCGCGGTAGCGCCAACGATAGCGTCCACCTCGTTGAAGTTCGCGTTTGGAAATGAATTCTTTAGGGACAACCTTGCGGCACGAACGGGTGTAAGATCGGTTCATGTGTCACTCGTGGGCCGGCCGGGTTTTGGGTTGTTTGATCGTTTTAGGATTGCAATCGATGGGGATGGCAGATCAGATGGTTGATAAAACGTTGGTGGTCTGGGCAGCGCCAAGGAACCTTAACCAGAGGGCGGGGTCGGCATTGACGCTCGACGACGGACATTCGCACTTCGATGGCATTGTGTTTGGCGAGATCGCGGAGCGGAGGTGGATGGCGGGAAGTGATATGTACTCTCGCACAAATCGCGACCAATCCAACTGGCACTCAGAAGGAAGCAAAGACTTCGTTCAAATAGCGATTGTCTACCGAGGCAAGCAAGTGACTCTCTATCGAAACGGGGTCGAGTACGCCCAATACACCCTTGCGAACCCGGGTCTTAAATTCGGAGAAGCGGTGAACGTACTGTTTGGACGTCGACACCTGGATGCAAAAGACCCCGATAACTCATTTACGGGACAGATTAAAGATGCCCGAATTTACGATCGAGCGCTCGATATTTCGGCGATCGCTCATCTACAGCCAGGAAAGCTTTCCGGAGTCAAGCCATGGGCTTGGTGGTCTTTTGCCGACAAGGGATTGATCGAGCAAACCGGCCGCTTTACTGAGATGAGCCTGATTGGGGACGTAAAGCTAGGTAAAGAAGGCTTGATACTTGGCGGCAAAGGGGCGACTCTTTTATGTCGAGCACTGGGTTCGGGACCAACATCCAAAGTTCCAGGCCAGTGGTCCGTTACCGACGCGGTTCCTGATGAAGTGGTTCAAGCCTCCCGGCAACTTCGCGAAAGGCTACTTGCTGATCCGACTCGGCCTGGTTATCACTTCTGCGTTCCGGAAGATCAGGGCATGCCAGGCGATCCTAATGGCGCGTTCTATGCGAATGGGCGATATCACCTGATGTACCTGTACAACCGAACTGGTTCAGGATTTTGCTGGGGGCACATTTCGAGCTCGGACCTCGTGCATTGGCGGCATCATCCGGATGCGATTGGACCAGGCGCGGGCGACGACGGCTGCTTCAGCGGGGGAGCTTTCTTAGATTCAGATGGCGTCGCCTATTTGTCCTATTGGATGCTTTGGGGGGCAAAAGGAATTGGCCTCGCCAAGAGTACGGATTCAAACTTCGATCACTGGACAAAGTCACCATCCAATCCGGTGATTCGCTCAACCGAATGGGGTGTCACCGAGATGCAAGGGAAGGGAGGTAAGCCGATTTATGTCGGTTCAGCAGATCCTTCAAACATTTGGAAGAAAGACGGTCATTACTACATGCTCACCGGTAGCCTCGCAGTGCTCAACAAAGTTGGTCGAAATCCAGACTCACCCATTTCTGAGCAAGGGGATCGACTCTATCTCTTTGAGTCGGACGACCTCAAGAAGTGGAATTACAAACACGTCTTTTATGAGCGCAATCCGGCTTGGACGGATCGAAGCGAAGACGACATGTGCCCGAGCTTCCTGCCGTTACCGTCGGGACCCGGTGGAGGCTCGCCAAGTGGTAAGCATCTTCTGCTTTTCATTAGTCACAACAAGGGCTGCCAATACTATGTTGGAGATTATCGAGACGATCATTTCTTTCCCGATAACCATGGGCGCATGAGCTGGGTGGATAACACATATTTCGCACCCGAAGCGCTTGTGGATGGCCAAGGGCGGCAGATCATGTGGGCTTGGCTTACGGACAATCCGACCGGCGATAGGGAGCGGGGTTGGTCAGGAGTCTATGGTCTCCCGCGAACCCTTTGGCTCGGAGACGATGGAACCCTTAGGATGGCACCGGTCCAAGAACTCGATTCGCTGCGAGGAAAAGAAGCAGAGTGGAACATCGCGAGCGTCATACCCATGCTCCAAGGAGTCGACAAAACTTCTTGTGAGGTTCAAACGGAATGGACCGTTGGAGCGTCCAGTCAATGTGGTCTCAACGTTCGAGCCTCGTCGGACGGTAAGGAATACACCAGCATATACTACGATGCTAAGACTCATGAGCTAGTTTTTGATGCCACCCATAGTGGTGGAGATGGCCGCACGGTCGTCGAGCGTGCTCCATTAACTCTCAAACCAGGCGAGAACCTCAAGCTCAGAGTATTCATCGACAAATCGGTCATTGAAGTCTTCGCAAATGACCGTCAGGCGATTGGGCGGCGGGTGTATCCGGTGGGTAAAGACAGCACGGAAATCAGCCTATTTGAAAGCGGCACGGATCATGTGCTCCACCATCTTGTAGGATGGACCATGAATCCGTCGAACCCGTATTAGCCCTTATTGAGGCCGAAGAAAGGACAACATAGGGGATCTCCCACGACGATATCCTCCCAGGCGACGAAGGCAGAGGCGGCATAAAAGCTTTCTGCCATCGTGAAACCAGCGGTATAACGACTGAGCGCAATGGATGGCGAGGCAATCGCCTGCAACAACGGTTCGTCGGAGTAACCCTTTCCGCAGGTGAGACCATGGGCTATCAGGTCGACTAGAAGCGATTGACCACCTTTCGTCGGTAGGAATGTTCGAGCGCTAGTTGAAACCGCAGTGTCGCTCAAGCTGCCCGGTGCAAACTGCAAAGACAGATAGGATTCTGGAGCGTACTTTGCATCATTACTGCCCCACGAGAAGTATCCCAGCAAGTTGATACGATGACCGATGAAAGCTTCGTTAGTGTCTAATTCGTCGAAGATTCCTCGCTTTGAAAGAATGTCGTGAGCATTCAACATGTCGGCGTTGAACCCGCTGTATTCGGACTCGGTGGGGATGTTGTTTCCAACGATGGCGGATGGTTGAGTGGCTTTATTGCCCATTCCGAAGATCGGTTGAGCGTCGAGCAGCACGGTACTACGTTTCAATATTTGGGCGATATGGCTTTCTGCTTCAAGGGCTTCTCGCACCAAGGCTTTAGCATCCGCTTCAGTATAACCGTCGAGACGAGTGACTAAATATCCACCGAATTTGGCGTGGGAGAAAGGTTCGTTTGCGTTCCAATATCGATTTGCATAGGCAGCACCGATGGCTCCGCTCCCAGCGATGGTGATCCGACGCAATCCTGGCTTCGATCCGTAGTCAAGAGCAGATAAGTAGCTGTCCAAAGAAGGGTTTCCCCGAGTGGCGTCCGGCTCTTTACTTTGCTCCCAACAACTGCCCAGCGAGCAGCCAGAAATCCGGATTGGAATTCCTTTGGTCAAAACAATGAAGTCAATTTTGGGATGGCTGGCAAGGTACTTCTTGATCGGAGCTTCAACTTGCTGGGTGTAAGCCGACAGAGTAATCGTTTCGCTTTCGGTCTTGGTCGCGGAATCCTGGCATTGGACCGAGACTTGGTTTTTGATATGCCGTTTTTGTGCGTAGTCAGCTGCTACTGATCGAGAGATTGGGCTGTTCTTATTTGTCACCAACAACACTTCGTCGGGGCTCCGCCGATGATGTCCGGGCGCAATGATGGTGAGCAAGCTAGCGGCGACCAGGAAGCTGAGGTTCACCCCATCATGTTAGCATCGGTGCCTCTCGAGGGCAGGGCGCAATCGGCCGAGTAGAGGTTGAATTTCCACCGGTAGCTAATTGCTTGACTAACTGATTTGATTTTCGCGTGGTGGAGCGCCCGGCGCGAAACGGCTCATTTTGATTGAACGGAAGATGTTCGACCCGACACCAAGTAGTCATGAAGAATGCGAATTTGCTTGGAAGCGCAAGAATTGTGCTTGGATTACTCGTGGCTACAGCTTGTTCGACGAGTATGGCGCTGGGCCAAAGGCACGTTTCGAGTGCACCCGGGGACCTGAATATTGTGGGCAAGAATGGACGTGTGATCGGACTCTGCCCCCTGAAACACACGAGTGTTGACGCGAATATTGCCGGATTTGGGGCCCGGGTTCATGTTGTTCAAACATTCACAAACCCAAGTGAAACTCCCATCGAAGCGATCTATACGTTTCCTTTACCGCATGACTCGGCAGTCGACCGGATGCGCATTAAGATTGGGAGCCGCGTCGTCGAGGGAACGATCAAGAGGCGGGAAGAGGCCAGACGCATTTATGACACGGCCAAAGCGGCAGGGCAGACGGCTGGTCTACTGGACCAAGAGAGGCCAAATATCTTTACCCAATCAGTCGCCAATATCATGCCGGGCGGACAAGTTCAGGTTGAGATCAGCTACGTTCAGGTTCTCAAGTACGAGAACAGTCAGTTTGAATTTCATTTTCCAATGGTCGTTGGACCGCGATATCTGGGCAACGCGGCCGACCCAGAGAAAATTTCACCTCCTCTGACTCCCAAAGGAACTCGAACGGGAACTTCGATTGACGTGACGGTTCATCTCGATGCGGGTGCTCCGATTACGGGACTCTCCACGCTTCTGCATAAGACCATCGTCGATACCGACGGTGACAGTAAAGCTACCATCACGCTCGCGAAGCGAGATGAGATCCCCAATCGCGATTTCGTACTTCGCTATCAGACGGCGACCGATCGCGTTCGAAGCGCATTTGTGACAAGTTACTACGGAAAGAATGGCGGATTCTTTAACCTCATTTTGCTTCCTCCGAAACAGCCTAGGGCCGAAGATATCGCTCCACGGGAAATGATCTTTGTGATGGATCAAAGTGGCAGTCAATCCGGGTTTCCCATCGAGAAATCGAAAGAGTTGACCTTCAAGCTTCTGAAGACGATGCGCCCGAATGACACATTCAATGTGTATGGCTTCAACACCGAAGTTCGATCGCTTTGGTCCAAACCTCAACCAGTGAACCAAACTACGTTGGCTCAAGCCCACCACTTTGTGGATTGGATGGAGGCTAACGGTGGGACAAACCTCCTGGAGGGCCTGCACGCAGCCCTTACGGTTCCTAAAGACCCGCGAAGGCTCCGAGTTGTGCTTTTCAACACCGATGGCTATGTTGGAGACGAAACCAACATTTTAAAAGAGATCAAGAGAAACAGAGACCAGACCAGGATCTTCACTTTTGGGATCGGAAACGGTGTGAACCGATATCTCATCGATGCAATGAGTCTTGAAGGGCGAGGCGACAGTGAAATCGTCACCCTTTCAGAATCAGCCGATGCTGCGGCAAGTCGATTCGTCCAAAGATTGCGGTCACCGATTCTGACGGATGTTAAGCAGACCGTGAGTGGTATTCAGGTCAACGATGTCCTTCCGCGAAATATTCCGGACGTCTTTAGCGACCGGCCGATTGTTATTCAAGGCCGATATTGGAATCCTGGACAGGGATCGATGGTCGTTTCAGGACGAGTAGGTGGGCGGCCATGGAGTCAAACCCTTAACCTGACCTTTCCAGCTGACACGGGCGAATCGTGTGTCGCCACTTTGTGGGCTCGGAAAAAAGTGGATGATCTTAACGACCAATCATTTGAAGACCAATTTCTGCGCGAGTCGGCTCAAGCCGTGGATTTCAAGTCGAAAATCGTTGACGTGGCTTTGCAATTCGGAATCATGAGCGAATACACCTCTTTCGTTGCGGTCGAACCTCGAATCGTGAATATCGGTGGCAAGTCTCAAACCGTTCACGTGCCAGTGGAAATGACGGACGGAGTTTCATACAAGGGTATCGGAGATACTTCTTCGGGTGTGTCAACTCTCCAACTCAGCCCAACAAGTGTGCTTGGTGGTGCTACCAATACTGGAACGGTCACGCTTAGTAGTGCAAATGCACCCGCCAGATTTTCCGGTGGAGGTAAAGGCGGATCTGGGGGATTCTCGGCTGCCCCAGCGGCGGCAAAAGCGATAAATCGGACCCGTTCTATTCTGCAAAAGTCGCGATCGGAAGACGCGGAGGCTTCCTCTAGCCAACCCGAACCTCGCACCATGTTATCGATTATCGATAGTCGACTCCGTGGCGCAAAAGGAAAGACATCCATGATGATCTATCTCAATCACTTTGATATCAAAGTCGTCGCCAAGTTGAAAAATCTTGGATTTACGATTGATCTTACGGATAAGAAGCTTATGCTGGTGATTGCCACTGGAGATGCGAAACTTCTCAAAAACTTGGTTGGAATGGCCGAGATCGATCGGGTCAGTCCGGTCGAGTAAGTACGGAGAACTCAGCCCTAGGCTAAGTCGATTCAGTCGTCTTCGCTCGCTCTCGAAGCGAAGACGTCTGAATGATCTGATCGTCTAGGGCTCTCTGGAATGGGGAGCCGGCGGGCAAAAGTTTGAACTCCTCCAAGAATCCAAGAACCTCGCCGCCGACTTTGGCGAGCATTCCCAAATTTTCAAGGCATGGGTCAGCCACCTTCCAATCTACAACGGACCACGATTTTCCATTGACGAGGTAGGAGATATAGGAAGTACCTGCTTGCCGGACCGATACTTGCCAAACGACTCTTACCGAATTTCCCTCTCCCTGAAGGATCAGGACGACATATCGGCGATCGGCAGACCGATAGACAATTTGGTTGTTGCTCACGACAAATCGAGAGGCGATGCCGGGGCGTGAAACGTTTGCCTCTTCGAGTAACTTGACGATGATTCCGGCAAGCATTTGGCCCGAAGGGGGATTAGGGCTTCCCAAAGATCGTCGAAGTTCGCTTACGACGAGCAAGTGCCAACTCTGGCCAAAAATCTGGGCCAACAGTTCAAGGGCATTACAGAGAGAATCAGTTAAAACGAGCGGTAGTAACGTGTTGGTCTGCTTCACGCCAACGATGCCGAGGACTTTTTTGAGGCTGACCATTTTTATGGAGACGACCGGAGCAACGCCAAGTTTATTAGATGGCTGAGAATATCATCCACTCATTCTGATTATCAATTGCTTTATGCACAGAAACGCACCCAAAGGGGTGTCCTGTGTTTGTTGAAATCCGAGAAATGAATCGCAAATCAAGCCAACAGAACCTTTGTTCTGCTGGCTTGATCTATTTCGAAAATTGAGAGTCGAGTGTCAGAACTCTTCGTCGTCAGGCATGACGTGGTAGTTCAACTGAACAAGCCCGCCTTCGAAGACGGTGGTGTCTTTCAGAAGGAGCATTGTGCGGTGGAATCCACCTGGGAAGAGAGGAACACCGGTGCCTAGGAGGATGGGATGCATCGAAACGGTAATTTCATCTAGCAAACCTTGCTCAAGGAAGCTACGAACGAGTTCGCCGCCCCCCACAAGCCAAACTCGGTCACAACCTTCGGCATCTAAACGAGCAACTAAGCTAGGAAGGTCGGCTGAGTACAACTCCGTCTGAGGTGTATCAAGCTCCAATGAGCTAGACCGGCTTACCACGATCGTACGTTTCTCGGAGTAGGGCCAATCTCCAAAAGTCCGAATGACTTCGTAGGTGCCACGACCCATGATTAAGGTTTCAACATCAGCAAAGAAGCTGGAGAACCCGTAATCCGCGTCGGTGAACATCCACGACAAGTCGTCATCGGGACCAGCGATGTACCCGTCAAGGCTAGCGGCGATGAACAGAATGACCGTCACGGGGTCAAGATACCCGCCAAAGGGTTCGATTCACCGTACTTATCGACTATCAAGCGAGTAACCATTCAATCAATGGCTTGTGTTGAACTTAATCGAGCATAAACCTCGCAAAATTTCGGGGTGAACACAAAGCCGTGGGAGGCCGTCTCCTAACTAAATGTAAACAGAAACGGAACCGAGAATCTGCTTCTTTTGGAAGTTCCGGAAAAAACAGTTCAGAATCAAACCTAATTCCATGAGCGAAGAGAGCATTTGGGCTGAAACGACAGACGGAGGACTGCTTAAGCAACTCTTCGGCTACTATCCCACGCTCCACGATGCATCGATCCTTTCCATCGACATCGATCGCCCTTCGGATCGAATCGTCATGGTCGTCGATTATTCCGATTACTTGGCCCAAGACGACGATCGAGAGTTTTCAGCACGTATTCAATTGGAGTGGACCGGAATTAGCTCGTTTGAATTGCCGTTAGGTGATGAAGACTTGTTGAGCTTGGACTTCGCTCGAGAGGGTGACCAAATCGTAACTTCCTTGGAAACGTGGCCCGCAGTGTTCGGGACGGTTGTAAGCGATTCTTTCGAAGCGATATTGGTTCAAATTGATCCGGGCGATTTTGAGGGAAAATCACGGATTCGGTATCGATAATGATTCAGCCTGATGTGCCTGCACTCGTTCTTGCTCCCATGGAAGGGATCACTGATGCTCCAATGCGAGCGTATCAGGGAGCAACCGGCTGTTTCACCTACGCCGTATCCGAATTTCTGCGCGTAAACGAAAATCCTTTGCCTCCAAAGGTGTTCAAACGGGACGTGCCAGAACTCCTTTCGGGTACGCGAACGCCGACCGGTTTGCCAGTTCAAATCCAAATTCTAGGCGGTAACGCGACGAATATGGCGATCTCGGCCGTCAACGCGGTCCGCGCAGGAGCGACCGCAATTGATATCAATTTTGGCTGCCCAGCAAAAACTGTCAACCGAAACGACGGAGGGGCTTCGCTCCTCAAGCATCCGCTACGGATCAAGGAGATCGTCAAGGCGGTAAGGGAAGCGGTCCCATCGGAAGTTCCAGTTTCCGCCAAAATCCGACTCGGGTGGGAAGACATTGAGGATGTCTACGAGAATGCCACGATGGCGGCGGTAGGAGGGGCTTCGTGGATCACGATTCACGCGAGAACCAGGATGCAAGGTTATTTGCCTCCCGTTTTTTGGAAGTCCATTGGACGAGTGCGAGAGATGCTTTCGTTACCGATCGTTGCCAACGGCGATATCTGGAACATCGACGACTTTCGGCAGTGTCGAGAGGAAACGGGCTGTATTCATTACATGATCGGTCGTGGAGCACTTGCAAATCCAAGATTGGCTCTCCAGGTATCGCATGAATTGGGGCTAAGCTCGCACCAGGACCGGGATCGAGATTGGCAAGATCGGGACTGGATCCCCCAACTGCATGCGCTCGAATACTGGACATCTTACTACAAGCATTCAGTTTCGTTTAAGACGATGCTTAGGTTAAAGCAGTGGCTCAAGTTCGCTGCCATTTTTGGAGAGTTTCGATATTTTGAGTCCGTCAAGCAGGCACAAACTCTCGAAGAGTTTTTTGCCCGCCTTGAACAAGTAATTGACGAACACGCGGGCGTTCTGAGCAGCCGCTAAATCGGAGATTTGAGGGCACATAGACCCTTTATTTGCGCGACGGGGCTATGCCTAGCATATGCACCTCCTATCTGAATCGACATCGGGATATGATTAAGCATGGCTGCTACATCTGTCCGTCCCGAGACGGGAGCAATCACTCCGATTGACCTCGAAAACTATCAAATCGCTTTTGAAGGGTCTCCCGCATTTCGGCAATCCATGAATGCGGTTTGCACCACTCCTGTTTCAAAAGTTGCGACGAATCGCCGTAAGGCATCGCTTGTCGATAACACCTTTAGCCACCATTTGCCTGAGAATCCGGCAACGTCACAGAAGGGTAGTGGTCGCTGTTGGATGTTTGCAGCCCTGAATACCTTCCGATCCAGAGCCCAGCAGGCAATGAATTTGCCAGAAGGATTTGAGCTTAGCCAGAACTACACGATGTTTTGGGACAAGTTAGAGAAGGCAAATTACTACCTTGAGAACATCCTCCTAACGCTTGACGAGCCAATCGGCAGCCGCCTCCTAAACTATCTGCTGAGCAGCCCCATTCAAGATGGCGGGCAGTGGGATATGTTCGTGAACTTAATCGAGAAGTACGGCGTTGTGCCGAAATCGGTTATGCCCGAAACGGAAAGCAGTTCGAGCACTGGCCAGATGAACGAGCATATCACTGGAAAACTTCGCGAATACGCTTGCGAGCTAAGGAAGAGCAATGCGGCTGGAACCAATCTTGAGGGCCTTCAGGCGATGAAGCAGGTTCAAATGACCGAAGTTTATCGCATGCTATGCATTCACTTAGGGGAACCTCCAGCTCACTTTGAGTGGCAGTGGCGCGACAAAGACAAGGCATTTCATCGAGTAGGAACTCTGACGCCAAAGGAATTCTATTCCCGATACGTTGGGTTCAACTTGACCGACATGATCTGCTTGATTCACGATCCTCGTCCGGGGCACGATTTCAATCGAACATATACGGTTCGCTTCCTCGGAAACGTAACGGGTGGTCGTCCGGTCGAATACCTGAACGTCGACTTAGGCACTATCAAGCAAGCAGCGATCAAGCAAATTCAGTCTGGCGAATCGGTTTGGTTTGGATGCGACGTGGGCAAGTTCTTGGAGAAAGATCTCGGCACGATGGACCTTGAGATGTTTGATTACGACTTGGTTTACGGTACATCCAATAACATGAACAAGGCCGAACGGCTTCAATACGGGCACTCTGCGATGACGCATGCAATGGTGTTTACCGGAGTGGATGTTGCTGAAGATGGCTTGTCGAAGAAATGGAGAGTTGAAAATTCTTGGAGCGATAAAGTCGGCGACAAGGGCTTCTTCCAGATGAGCGACGCTTGGTTCGATGAATACAATTACGAAGTCGTTGTCCATAAGAATCACGTTCCAGGCGACGTTCTTAAGGCGCTCGACATGCAGCCCATCGAGCTTGATCCCTGGGACCCGATGGGGAGTCTCGCACTTTAGGGGTGAACTAAATCAGCTAGTGAACGAGGCGCAGAATTTGCGCCTCGTTCCGTTTTGAGATAGGTGGTCAAAACCGAAGAGTTTTGACTAAAACTGGTTTCATTTCTTCTGTTTCGGATTCATCCATCTCGCGCCGATAGATCCTAAGCATGTTTTTCACTCGCTTGATATAGAAAACGTCGCCTGAACCGGCAAACCAGCCGAAAGCGGGAGCAATTGCGTCTTTAGGCACTTTTCTTGCATCGTAATCTTCGCGTTCTATCGGTTTCATGTCGTTTCCTGGGACACGGATATACCAAACGGACTTCTTGTTTACTATCAGGTACATGACCGATGCTGGCACCAGATTAGCGTCATGAATCACGGAAATTGACCAGTGAATGCTAGACGCATCGATCACATCCTTGACACGAGATTGTCTTGACTTCGATTGGCCCTTTGGGGGCATGGGATGTGATGATTGAGCACACCAAGCCGCCGATATTTGCATCACAATCACCGAAACAACCACAAAAAGGGATTTCCGCATCGCCGCTATTGTAATACACGGCCTGACATTTGGCTACAAACTGACTAAGCAATATGCACTCTGCACTGGAAGCAATACGACAAGCCACATTAGGAACCCCATTTGAGGGTGATCTGTGGCTTGTTGGGGGTGCCGTTCGAGACGAACTGCTCGAATTACCTGCGAAAAACGACCTCGATATTGTGACGCGAGGCTCAGCAGCAAGCCTGGCACGCGATCTGTATGAGAAGGGCATCTCTGAAATTCCGCCCGTCACGTACGAGCGATTTGGCACCGCGATGATCCGAGTGTGGGATGTAGATATCGAAATGGTAACTGCTCGAAAAGAGAGTTACGATGAGAATTCTCGGAAGCCGAATGTGGAAGCGGCAACTTACGTGGAAGACGCACTCCGGAGGGATTTTACAGTGAATACCCTCATGCGAAATATCCATAGTGGAGAGCTTTGGGATCCGCTTAATATCGGTGTTTCTGACCTAAAATCGCGAATTCTTCGTACGCCAACCGATGCCCGGTCAACCTTCTTCGACGATCCTCTTCGGATGCTGAGAGCGGTTCGATTCAGGTGGAAGCTTGGTTTTGAGCCTGCTCCTGGACTTTATGAAACTATTCGAGAGTCGCGTGGCCGACTTTCAATTATAAGTTTTGAGAGAATCCGTGACGAATTCGTAAAGATGCTCGGTCACCCGACGGCTCCAGACGCCCTTCAAGACTTGATGCAACTGGGGCTATTCGATAGCTTCATGCCGGAATTTGTTGCGATGGTGGGTTGCGAACAAGGCAAGTATCATCATCTTGACGTTTGGGATCATACGATGTTGGTTTTACGAAACGTCGGCAGTTCTGACTTAACCCTTGCGTTGTCGGCACTTTTTCATGACGTTGCGAAGCCTCCTACACGCACGCTCGATGCTGAAGGCAATACGCGGTTCTTCGGACACGAAACTTTGGGCGCAGAGATGACGCAAACGATCATGCGACGTCTGAAGTTTGCTCAAAGAGAAATTGACGGAGTGGCGTTGCTCGTGAAGAATCACATGAGGCTGGGGAGTGCGCCGACATTTTCGTCCTCGGCTGCTCGGCGAGTGTTGCGCGATCTTGGCGACTTAACGGGACGATTACTCGACCTTGTGGAAGCTGACACGCTTGCCCTGAAACCGGGAGTTCGAGTCATGGAACTTTCAACGATTCGGGCGAAGCTGCAAGAAACCCAAAAAACGACGCCAAAAGAAACCCTTGAAAGTCCACTCAGCGGTTCGGAAATTATGGGAATAATGGGCATCCAAGGTGGACCGGAGGTAGGGCGAATCAAGCGACTGCTCACGGATCGAGTCTTGGACGGGCAGTTGATGCCAAGCGACAAGAATGCCGCGATTCAGTTCCTTGAGGAATTGAAGATTAACGAAAAATCATGATCATTTTAGGCATCGACCCCGGTCTTGAGAGAATCGGCTACGGGATTGTGAAGCGCGAAGGTTCGAAGTTGCAGGTTATCGATTTCGGCCTTATTCAGACTCCGCGAGTGTTGCTTCCTGAGCGCATTCGTATCATCCATGAGGAGGTCCTCAAAATCATTGATGAGAGGCAGCCTGACGCGATCGCAACGGAACGATTGCTTTTTACCGTTAATAAGACGACCGCAATGGACGTAGCGAAGGCGCTTGGCGGCGTCTTGTTGGCTTCAAGTTTTCGAGGGGTGCCTTGGACCGAATACTCACCCCCAGAGGTCAAACAAAGTGTCGTCGGTAATGGCAACGCAGACAAAAAACAAGTTCAATTTATGGTGGCTAGGCTGTTGAGCCTAAAAGAGGCCCCTAAGCCAGATGACGTAGCGGATGCACTTGCCATTGCGATCACCCATGCCTTTCGAAGTCGAATAAGCCTGTAAGGAGAAATCACGTGTCCAACCCCGCTCAGCCACCAGTGTTCCCTTACCAGCCTCCCAGAAAGCCTCAAAATACGGGGCCGTCTACAGGAGTGATTTTAAGCATCGTCGTTTGCTTGGGATTGGGTCTCACTCTGCTTATTGGCTTGGCGACTTACGCCGTTTTGTCTCGTCGAACGGTCGCGAAGCCCAGGGCTGGAATGAACCTGCCGATTCATTCTCAAAAACTGGGTAACGGTTGGTATTGGTTCGACTTACATGCGATCGGAGTCCGAGTTGCATCGACCTGCAGGACGCCAAAACCGGTGGCATTTCCTAAAAATAAGACCTCGTTAAGGTCGCCGCTTTTAGAATATGGTGGCTATCAGTTTTCCGGTCGTCACCTCTTTTTTCGGGTTGTGGCTTTCTATATGAAAAGGCGACCTAACAGCGTGAGCGTCCATGCGAATGCATTGCTTCGGCAGTGGAAGAAATCCACTCCCACTCTGAAAAACACGACGATTACTGATGATGTTGTTGGTCGATATCCTGGAAAAGTTTTAACTGGCGAATGTGTTGTCAGAGGCAAACCAAGCATGATGAAGTCGGCAATTGTCGTAGTTCGAAACACGCTGTACTACTTTGATGGATCCTACTTTGCTGACAGCCAAGATTGGTCAGAAGGGGCATACGATTACACCATTCACACTGTCCAATTTCAGCAGTAACTTACTCCCGAGCCCATGAATTGATTAACCACCATGCACCCTGATCATGGGGCATGAATGACGGGTGAGTAATCATTTCAAAGGATGGCAAATAGCCCAGTGATCCGTCGCCATATTCCTTAATTCGTCCCATCACTTTTTCAACGTGCTGTTTGGCGGCCAGACACCTCTGCTGATCTGCCAACCCACCGCCGATTCGAATGTGGTTCGATTGGGCAATCTTCGACAGGTTGTCGAAGATTTGCCGACAAGGTGATAGCGCCGCTACTGCTGCACCTGGAAAGCCCTCTCGGTATTTGATATGCGCATCCTCGGCAAACTGAACGAACTGAATGGCGCATTTTGCAAAGTCAGATACTCCTCTAGCGGAAGCATCAGGAGCAAAAACGATAGACCGTTCGCAGAATTGGAGTGCCTTCTTGCCAATCTCTCCTGTGAGTTCTTCTCGGTGGTGAAGCCATGCCAAAAATGGATTTGAGTAAAGGAGTAACCGACATTTGAGGCTGGACCGAATGCCTCCAAATTCAAATGTGCCACCGGCGTCCAACAGCTCGATCCCCATTAAGCGAGCCCATTCTTCAAACGTTTCGCTTTCGTGAAGGTAAGCCTTTAGAAAAAGTTCGGCTGACCTTTCGGACTTGTAGTCGTTCGTCGGGGTCGATTTCTCGTCGAAGTCGGCGGCCAACTCCGCACTACGAACAAGAATGTCTCCCGATGCTCGAATCGCGGGGAATAGGGTTTCGTAGTTGCCAAACAAGCCACATTCCCACGTGGTTACACAAACACCATGAACCTGATCTCGGTAGGCATCGATTGCGTTCTCGCGAACATTTCGCTCACTTTGCGGCAAGTTGAGCCAAGTCGCGTTATAGGTGTGTAACGTCGGGCAATAGACCACTTCAAGTCCCGCGTTAGTGAACTGTTGGCTTGTTTTGCCGGCACTCTCGAAATACTTCCAATGGAAGATCAGTGTTTCCTTGGGGATCGCTGAGAGAGCAGATGGATGCTCTTCAAACATGTCTCCCCAAACGGCTGGTCGGCGACCGGCATCAATCACCTTTTGTGCCAATGGTCCGAAATGCTCGGCATAGAGCATCGCCTTTCCATCGGTACCCTCAATTTCTTCGTACGCCGCGACTCTGGCTTTGCAGGCTGGGCATTGGCCAAGCTGGGCCGTTTCATCGCCACCAATATGGATCAAGTCCGACTTAAAGATCGAAATTACGTCGTCGATCAACTTGCCAGCGAGTTCCACGAACTCTGGCTTACTCGGGCACGTTTGCATTCCTTTGAAGCGCCCTTCAGCCATTTTTGTTCCTGACTCGGTGTAAAGAAATCCTTCGAAATGGCCGAGCAGATTTACAAAAGGGATGATCTGAATCGATGGATATTCCTCTTGAAGAACCTGGATCATCTGTGGCGTGACACAACCCTTTCCGTGAGCCCATGGGGTTGATGGATAAGCGAACCGATGCTCGAGATACAGGCCAATCGCGTTGTAACCTGATTCAACGGTCAAGTTACAGAACAAGCGCAAATGATCAAGCGTAGGAGCCTGTTCGCGAGCCAAATCATAGGTCCACATGCGGAGATTCATGAGTTCAGCGTACCTGCGCTAACCCTGTGCACCAACTTATCTTCGGATTCGAGCGAGCTAGATGAGTTCGAGTGCGACTTCTGAGCAGAAGTGACGACCCTCTGGTGTCAGCCTTATGTGGCTGTCGGTGCTGACGATCCAACTTCGGTCCGTCAGCTTTCTGATGGATGCATCAGAAAGGTTGATACCGGAAATAGGAAGACCTGAGTTCAACCTGAGCCCAAGCATGATCTTCTCCATCCTCAGGTTATCTTCGGTAAGGACCTCTGACTCAAACGCAAGCGGTGCACCTTCTTCGATTGCTCTGCTGTAGCCGTCGGGGTGTTTAAGATTCGTATATCGGACTCGGCCTAGTTCAGTGCAGGTTGCTCCAACTGCGCCCGGACCGTACCCAACGTATTCTTCAGCATTCCAATAACAAAGGTTATGTTGGCACTCGCGTCCCGGAAGCGAGAAGTTCGAGATCTCATATTGCTGGTATCCCGCTTCTGCCGAGCGTGAAACGCACTCTTCATACATGCTCACTTGTTGATCATCATCCGGCAAATCCAGCTGTCCTTTCAAGTGAAGCTTGTAATAGGCCGTATTCTGCTCAATGGTCAAGCAATAAAGGCTAAGGTGTTCCGGCTTAAGATTGAGTGCCCGATCGAGGTTGTTTCGCCAGCCATGAATGCTTTGACTCGGAAGCGCAAACATGAGATCAAGGTTGATATTTGTAAATCCGGCTTCTCTCGCCGCTCCAACTGCTCTCTCAATGTCTCCCGAGCGATGGACTCGGCCGAGTGTTACAAGGTCTGAATCAAGAAAGCTTTGAGCACCCAAACTAATTCGATTGAATCCCGCATCGCGCATGGATTTGAACTTTGGAATGTCGACCGTCCCCGGATTGGCCTCGCTGGTGATCTCTGCTCCCTCTAGGGGAGGATGACATTCCAGGACGGTTTTGAAGATTCGAATGAGTTGTCCTGCGGCAAGGAAAGTTGGCGTTCCGCCTCCAAAGAAGATCGTTTTTGCCGGTCGCCCTTTGAGCGGAGAATTCCGAATTTCTCGAATGATGGAGGCGACGGTTCGCTCCATGATTTCTCCTTCCATGGCGTACGAATTAAAGTCGCAATAACCACACTTGGTTGGGCAGAAAGGAATATGGACATAAACCGCGATCGGTTGCTGAGAATGAAGAGTTGCCAATTTGGGTACCGACAGTTTACTTGGCGTTTCGTTTGAGTCGGATTTTTAGAGATTGTGGGTGACCCAATGAACCTAGGCGAAACTGTAAGACCGTCTTGAATGGTCACGTGCTTCGTTGAACAGCCTGATCAAACATTCACTAGCCGCCAGAAGACTTAGGCAGGATTGCCTTGTAGAACGGGTCTTTGTCATGAGGTAGGAAGTTTAAAACGATGCACGTGTGTTCGGGAAGGTCCACTCGGACGAGGTCGTTTTCCTTGCTCATGAAAGCAACTTGAGACTCTTTCGGGCCGGTGATATTGACATGCCTGCCCTCAAACTTGACCCCAAGCCAGGATCCCTTAAACGAGCCTGAAACTTCGGCCTTGTATTTGGTGAATGCCTGGGTGAAAGGGTCAAAAGTGCAATATTCTTTGAAGGAAGTCAGCACTTTTTCGCCATCCATCATCGGCTTGAACATCGCGTCCAAAAGACTCATGTCGATATTCGGATACATGGTAAACGAGCGGTTGTTCTTCGAATCGGCGATTGAAACTTCGATGTGATCCGGCCAGAAAACGGCTTCCGCGTGGCGCTTGCCAAAGGGATCGTTTAGAATGACCGACTGGCGAAGTAGCTTGCCGTCGGGTCGAATCCAGTAGGTCGTAAAGTTCTGGCAAGCATAAGCGATTCGCTTCGTCTTGGTTACGTTCTCGCCCTTCGTTAAACCCTCGCTTTTGAGTATGAAACACGGTTTCTCGAACATCGTTCCCGAGGTGACTGACCAGCGAACATAACCCTTTGCATATTCGGTAAAGGTCGCACCGCCAAATTTGCCTTCACCTATTGGAGCTTCGGTCTGTCCCTCAACACGAACTTCCATGACGGTGTCGGGTTGGAGTTGCGGGCCAAGGATGATTTCCCGCTGGCCCACCATAACGGCAGGCTTATAGGTGAATCGCGGCAGACCGTCAAATTGTTGAAACGGCACGGAAAGGCAAAGGATTGAAGCCAGCATCATTGTCAAAGGCACCTACGTTACTTTACGACAAGATTGCTCCCACTACCCAAGGAAAACCGATCGTTTAAATCGGTTTAGCTTCGCGATCCATTCTTTCGGGGGCGCTTACTCCGAGTAGAAGGAGGGTTGCTTGCAAGCCGGTCCTTGCCGCATGACAGAGATTGAGTCTTGCGCGAGACAAATCGGGCTCGTCTGTTTGAATAACCCGGCATGCATCGTAAAAATGGTGGTAGGTTCGCGCTAATTCAACGGCATAGGTGGTAATTCGGTGGACGCCGTAATCCTTAGTGCAGCGAGCGACTTCCACGGGCAAGTCGAGAATCTTCTTGATCAGGGCCAGTTCGGTCGGGTGGGTGAGCAGGCTATCAAATCGGGCAGCCTCTGCTTCTCGAACGAAACCGGCATCAGCGGCTTTGGCGATAACGCTACAGATTCGGGCGTGAGCGTACTGGACGTAGAATACAGGATTCTCGTCGTTTTGCTTGGTTGCAAGGTCGATGTCAAAGTCCATGTGCGTGTCATGGCTCCTCATCAAATAAAAGAATCGAGCGACGTCCCGGCCGATTCGTTGCTGTTCTTCCTTAGGAGCGGCAGGAGCCGAGTTCGCGCCAATTTCGTCGATCAGGTCTCGTAATTCGTAGATGTTGCCATCTCTCTTTCGCATCGGGGCCGGCTTGCCATCCTTCACGAATCGAACGATTTGGAAGATGATGATTTCGAATCGCTCAAGCGGATAACCCAGTGCTTGGCAAACTGCATTCATACGAGGGATGTAACCGTGATGATCGGGACCCAAGACGATGATGGCTTTGTCGTAGCCTCGCTGTCCGAGTTTGCTCTCCATATAGGCCACGTCTCCGGCGATGTATGCAGGGCGACCATCAGATCGGAGCAGAACTCGGTCCTTGTCATCTCCAAATTTGGTCGAACGAAGCCAAAGCGGACCGCATTCCTCCGCCTTTTGCTCAATTCTTTCCTCTTTGCCTTCTCGAATCACTTCGGATCGGAAGCAGCCTTCGTCGGCAGCTCCGTTCAGCTTGAGCTTTTCAAGCGAATCCGTTACGAGGCCGGAATCATGCATCGACTGTTCTGAAAACCAAAGGTTGAATCCGACGCCAAATGTTTCAAGGTCCTGTCTTTGGCGCTCGATCATGAGTTCTTGGGATCGGGCTTGCCACCAGGTTGCCGGTTCACTCTTTGAATCGATGTTGGGATAGAGGCGTGTAACGTCTTCCGCAACTCCCTTTACATATTCCCCTTGGTAACCATTCTCGGGAAGGGGTTGATTAAGAGCGTAGGAGAGGACTGATTCGGCGAACAGTCGCATTTGCTTCGAATTGACGCCGTCGTTGATGTAGTACTCGCGGTCGATGTCGTAACCAGACGAGGCGAAGATTCGGGACAGAACGTCTCCAAATGCCGCTCCTCTTGCCGAGCCAACCGTTATCGGTCCGTTTGGGTTCACAGACACAAATTCCACGTTCAAGCGGGGAAGCTTTTGGCCCTTAAATTGTTCGGCGGCTGCCTTCGGTAAATCGACTCCGAGGTCGAGAATGGTTTGGACATAGGCTGAGATAGCTTCTGGCTTCAGTTTGAAGTTTAGAAACCCGGGCCCAGCGATGTCGATAGATGCAATTGGCGACGAGTCCGTCGCGCCATTCATGAGGACCGAAGCCAGTAATTCACCGAGCGCTCGAGGGGGAACTCCCGCCTTCTTGGTTGCTACGAGGGCGTAGTTGCAAGCAAAATCGCCGTGTTCCGGGTTCTTTGTGTCCGATATCTCAGTCGGGACACGAGCCTCCCCAGGAAATTGTCCCGAAGTAATAAGGGTCTCAACGGCAGATTCAACAAGATGCTTAAGAGTGTCGCGCAGCAAGACATCGTTGTACCCGCGAGAGGCTCTTGACTTCTCGTCTGGCTTCTCGGATTTCTGGTAGGAACTACGTGGGAGAGGCTCTGAGAACCCATTCAACCAGAAGTTCAGGATGTTCCGTTGAATTGAAAAATTGATACGGCTTCTGCACTCTCATTACAGTGAGGAGAATATTCGGCCAGTTTCATGGAATGTAGTCCCGTTTGCCCCATTTCCTATTGACGAAAACGGTCCCAGTCCACGATGCTTTAAAGGAATGGCGCACTTGTGTGCGAACGAATCATGCGCATGGTCCCGTCAAAATTACGTTCGGGCCCCTGCATTCGTTCCAGATAAGGGCTCTATGGTCTACAATATTCGGTCTTTGGGGGTAAATGACCCACGGCCGGACAAAGGGACTGGGTGAAAAGCATCTATGGCGTTGCCACGAAAACCGATGGTTCAATTCTTGGTTGAGAAGGGATATCTCAAGCAAGAGCAATTCGACGAAGCTCAAAAAGTTCAACAACAGACTGGGCAAACCGATATTGGAAAAGTTTTAGTCTCGCTCAACATGGTTGGCGAGAGGGAAGTACTGCAGGCGAAAGCTCAAGAAATGGGCTTTGCCTTTGCTGACTTGGATCGCATCCAAATCGACTCCAGCGCGCTCAACGTAGTCCCAGAGCGCATGGTGAAAACCCACAACGCGTTGCCTGTCAAGAAAGACGGCAACAACCTTTGGGTTGCGATGGCAAATCCGAATAACCTTGTTGCTCTGGACGATATTAAGATTGCGTCCGGATTGCGTGTTATTCCGGTTGTTGCTGTTACGGGTGCTATTGAAGACGCGATCAAGAAGTATTACGGCGGTGGTGCGGTTATGCCTGAGGCAGCAACCACCATTACTACGCCTACCCCGACCTCCGCGGCGCCTGCAAACTTTAATGCCGATATCCGCATGGCGATTGCCAATGCCGGTGCGGGTCGTAAGGCATCTGACGAAGATGTAGATGCGGAAGGCGATGCAGAGAAGATGGCCGAACAGGCGCCAATTATTAAATTGGCGAACGCTCTCATTCAGCAGGCCGTTTCTGACAGAGCTTCTGATATTCACGTCGAGCCGCAACAGCGTGCGGTTCGAGTCCGGTACCGAATCGACGGTGTTCTCCAAGAAGCAATGACGGTTCCGAGGAACCTCATGGCGCCACTCATTAGCCGCTTAAAGATCATGGCGGACATGAACATTGCCGAACGACGTATCCCTCAAGACGGTCGTATCGAAGTTCGCCACGTTGGTAAGGAATACGACCTTCGTGTGAGTTCGATCCCTACGCCATTTGGCGAGAAGATCGTTATGCGTATTCTGGATAAGTCGAGCGTTATGATCGGCTTGCAGAAGATCGGATTTACGGAAGAGAACCAGGTCAAGATTGAAGAGTTGGTCAGTCAGCCGAACGGTATGTTCCTTTGTACGGGACCTACGGGATCGGGCAAGACGACCACTCAGTATTCAGTTCTCAACAAACTCAACACGGTCGGCGTTAACATCATTACTGCTGAAGACCCGGTTGAGTATCAGTTGAACGGAATTGCTCAGGTTCAGATGAACCGAAAAGCCGGTCTGACATTTGCCACCGCGCTCCGAGCCTTCCTTCGACAAGACCCTGACATCATCATGGTCGGAGAAATGCGTGACCTTGAAACAGCTGAAATCGCGATTGAAGCTGCTCTTACCGGTCACCTTGTACTTTCGACGCTTCACACGAACGACGCCCCTTCGGCTACCCTTCGTATGATTGACATGGGTGTTGAGCCGTACCTCATCACTGCTACGGTTATTGGTGTTCTTGCTCAACGACTGGGTCGAAAAATTGACCCTGATAACAAGGAATCGTATCAAGTTCCCGCTTCAGATCTCCGAAGGTTCGGTCTCCAATATGCTGATCCTGACGAACTTGTAACGCTCTATCGTGGCGTTCCGGCGGAAAATAATCGTATGACAGGATATCGGGGTCGTACCGGTATTCACGAATTGATGACGATGAATGCAGAAATTGCAGAACTCGTCGTGCGACGGGCTCCGTTGAACGACGTTAAGGAAGCTGCTAAAGCGAACGGCATGAAGGAGCTTCGAGAAGACGGTCTTGAGAAGGTGCTTAATGGCGTCACCGACCCTCAAGAAATCATGCGCGTCGTCTTCACTGCCGGTTTCTAGTAAGGAAAAGATAATTTAGGACAGAGATGCAGAATAACCCGCCACCTCGACAGAATCCAGGAATGATGCCGCCTCCAGTCTCCCGACCAGGGGTTGGCTCGATGCCTCCAATGGGGCAAATGCCTCCGATGCAGAATGAGATTCCTAAAGAAGAAGAACCGGCCGTCCCGCCGATTTCGCTTAAGGACCTCCACATCGACGAGCTACTCCACATCGTGGTGGACAAGAACGCTTCTGACTTGCATATTTGTTATGCCTCGCCTCCCGTTGTTCGCGAAGATGGAAAGCTAAAGCGACTGAACTACGAAGAGTTCACTCCTCAAGACACTCAGCGAATGATGTACGACATCATTTCTGACGAGAACATCAACAAGTTCGAAACGACTCTTGAACTCGACTTTTCCTACCAACTTCCAAAGCGAGCTCGCTTCCGTGTGAATATGTATCGTGACCGCGGTGCGGTCGCGGCTGCTTTCCGATTGATTCCCCAGAAGATCCCGACAGTTGAGCAATTGAACTTGCCGCCGATCTTGAAACCGCTTTGCGAAAAACCTCGTGGATTGATTTTGGTTACGGGTCCTACCGGATCGGGTAAGTCGACATCGCTCGCTGCGATGATCAACCACATCAACATCAATTTCGCTCACCACATCATCACAATCGAAGACCCGATTGAGTATTTGCACGAGCACAAGCAATCGGTTATCAACCAGCGTGAAGTTGGCTCAGATACTCGCAGCTTCTTAAACGCTCTTCGCGGCTCTCTTCGAGAAGATCCAGATATCCTGCTCGTTGGTGAAATGCGCGACATGGAAACGATTTCGCTTGCCATTACGGCTGCTGAAACCGGTCACCTTGTCTTTGCCACGCTTCACACGAACAACGCAGCTGAATCTGTTGACCGTATGATTGACGTTTTCCCTCCTGGACAACAGGAGCAGATCCGCGTTCAGCTCTCGAACAACTTGGTCGCGATTATCTCGCAGCAGCTCTTACCTAGAGCTGGTAGCGGAGGACGCGTTCCAGCAAACGAGATCATGATCGCTTCTTCTGCTATCAGGAACCTGATCCGTGAAGCAAAGTCGCACCAGATCACGTCCATGATTCAAACCAGTGGAAACATGGGAATGATCACCATGGACCAATGTTTGCGTGACTTGTATCTCAAGGGCTTCATCACCATGGAAGACGCAATGACACGTTGCCAGAACCCAGATGAACTTCGAAAGATGATCAACACAACCACTCAAGCGCAGGGTGGACAAGGCGGCCAAGGCGGGCCTCCAGCCAGAAGATAATAACGAGGAACAAAAATGCCTGTATACAGCTACACATTTAGAGATGCCGCCGGTGGCCTCCAAAAAGGTACGGCAGACGCAGAAAGCGAAGACATTTTACGTCAGAGGTTTCAGGAGCAAGGCTTTACGATCACCGAGTTAACGATGATCAAGGCGAAGTCGCCTAAATCGAAGACTTACGGAAAAGTTAAGCTTACAAACCTCTCGGTCTTTTGTCGTCAGTTCTCGACGATGGTCGATGCGGGCGTTTCACTCGTTCGATGTTTGGACGTATTGGGTCATCAAACTCAAGACGCCAAGCTGAAGAAAATTTTAATTGACATTGGTGAGCGCGTTGAGTCGGGCGAAAGCCTCTCACGTGCAATGCAACGTCACCCTAAGACCTTTAACAATTTGTTTATTGGTCTTATCAAGGCGGGTGAAATTGGTGGTGTTCTCGAAGAATCACTCCAAAGACTTTCGCACTTCTTGGAAAAGGACGTTGAACTTCGAAGAAAAGTTAAGTCAGCTATGACCTACCCGGTCCTAGTTTTGATCATGTCCACCGGTATCGTTATCTTCCTCGTTTCGTGGTTCGTTCCCCAGTGGGCTGCGATTCTTACGGACCTTGGACTCAAAGCTGACGACTTGCCGGCTCCAACCAAGTTCCTCATCGACGTCTCGAACGTTATCAAGTACTACTGGTGGATGGTTATGATCTCAACAGTCATCTTCATCTTTGCCTATCGACTGTTCGTAAGCACCCGATTCGGTCGACGTGTTGCGGACCGTGTTCGACTGAAGATTCCTGTGTTTGGCAAACTCCACCACAAGATCTGTATGGCGCGCTTCAGCCGAACAATGGGTACGTTGCTCACTTCAGGTGTTCCTATTCTTCAAGCGATGGAGACGGTTGCCGGTGTTATCGGAAACTCGATCATGGCCGACGCGGTTCTCGAAGCTCGAGCCCGTATCCGAGAAGGAGACCGAATTGGCGATCCCCTCGAAGCATCTCGATTGTTCCCACCCATGGTCGTTCACATGATCGGTGTTGGTGAAGAATCTGGATCTCTCGACTTTATGCTTCAAAAGATTGCTGACTTCTACGAGAGTGAAGTTGAAGCAACTCTAGCCTCACTGACGGCTGCAATTGAGCCGATCATGATCGTCGGCCTTGGTTTCGTTGTAGGATTCATCGTTATTTCGATGTTCTTACCGCTTGTTGACGTTATTTCAAAGCTGTCCTCGGGCGGCGGCGACGACAAATAAGCAGACACATCCCTTTGTGCAGCCCGTTGGATCTTGTATCCGACGGGCTGCGCTGTTAAGCTAAGTAAACGAATGAACTTACCGTTATCGATGTTCCCAAGTTGGTCGTGGATTGTCGGTTTAGTTTTCGGGGCGACCATTGGCAGCTTCCTTAACGTGGTGATCTACCGGCTTCCGCGCGGTATGTCGCTTTCGAACCCCAAAAACAGCTTTTGTCCCATCTGCAAGCACCAGTTAGGTGTTCCGGACCTTTTCCCTCTATTGAGCTATTTAGCCTCGGGTGGAAAATGTCGCTATTGCAAGACCCCATTCTCTTCGCGCTATTTCTGGGTGGAACTCCTTAATGGTTCCCTTTGGGCGCTGATTTGGTGGCAGTACATCTTGGTCTCGTATGAGCCACTGAAAGCCGGTTTCTATGCGCTGACGTGCGCTGCCTTGGTTGCGGTCATTTTCATCGACTGGGAGCTGTACATCATTCCGGACGAGCTCAACGCGACCCTTCTCGTTTTTGGAGTGGCTTACCAGGCGTTCAACCACTCACTCAATGTCGCATTAGTTGGCGGTTTAGCTGGTTGGGGAATTCTCTGGGGAATTGCCTTGCTTGGGCGGTTGGGCTTTGGTAAGGACGCCATGGGGCACGGCGATATCAAGATGATGCGCGGTGTTGGGACCCTCATCGGTCCGGGACTGCTCGTCGCAAACATGGCGATCGCGGTCGTGTCCGGATTAGTGATCGGCCTCGCATTGATGTTTGTTAGTTCAAGACTCGCTAAGGGGCAAGTATCGGGAGTAGCGGAGGCCTCTGGAGGCGAAGAGGAAGTTTACGAACCAGAGTCGATCGGCAGTCTTTTCATCCACGGCGCGTGGTACCTGCTGTGCCTGGACATCATCGCAATTGCGTTTCCCAAGATGTACAAGTGGATCGGCGAAGAGCAGCTTGAACAGAATATCGACGATGATGACTGGAAGCCATCGTTGACGACCATACCCTTTGGTCCCTATTTGGCCATCGGGGCCATCCTGTGTATGGTTTTTGCCAGTCCAATTGAGAAGGGAATATCAACGTACATGCAGAATTTAAGCCGACCAAATACCAGTTTTAAAACAACTGGTCTCAGATTTGCCGTTACCAGTCGGAAACGTATAAACTGGTGTGCTGAAACCCTGACAGGTGGATCAAAACAAGGTCGTAACTTTATGAGTTGCGATACCCGTCGCAGTGCGCGGGGAGGGAATGATTGGAACGTAGCGTGAATAGGCCTATCGACGAGTTCTCTTCGGGAACACTATGGACGTTTTTTCAGTCACACAACCTGGGAAATGTGGAGTACAGATGAATTTTAGAAGAGGCTTCACGCTCATCGAGCTTTTAGTCGTTATCGCCATTATCGCGATCCTTGCGGGCATTATTTTTCCCGTATTTGCTCAGGTGAAGGCGTCTGCATACCGAAGCTCGGATATGTCGAACATGAATGCCATCCGGTCAGCTCTCCAGCTGTATCGGCAGGATCAGGGCGGATATCCCCCGGCTCTATTGGGTTATGTCACTCAATATAATGGTGGACCCAACCCGGTTGCAGGAGATATGGTTCCCGCTAACCAGGTTGTAGGAGCTTTGTTCCCCAAGAGAATCGATTCTCTGCAAACTCTTCGACCTTCGTATGTTCGGCCCACTGCAGGCAATTTGGAGACTCAGTTCACTACAGCTGTTTGGCCAGCGAAGGTAGATGGCTCGTTGGCTTCCAATCCTGGATCCTATCAGAAGTATGGTCCCGCGGATGGCTATGTCACTCGATGCTTTAACCCAAACGATGGCGTAACCGCTCCCTACGACGTCACCAACTACTACTATCTGATAAGTGGTTATGACGTTGCCACCGTTCCCAACGAGAATGGTGTTGGCAGCCGAATCGAAATTCACTACTCGCCTTTCTGGAGCGGATACACCGTTCCTACCGATCCATGCCACCCCGGACCCAATGAGATGGGTAGTGCGCAAGACGACACAAGGCAGCTTGGCTACTCCGAACCACCTGAAACGACGGTTGTCACGTGGAACAGCTTCTTTAGAGATTACACCGCTGGTGAAGTTGAGCATTCCCGAAAAGACATGGTTCTTTTCCTTGGTGGATCCGCGAAGCCTTATGACTCATTCTTAGTGAGCACTATGTCGTGGAAGGTCGGGCCGTAAGCTACGGAGGACGTATGCCGCACACCGAATTGAATAGAAACAGTTGTGGACGTTCGCGCCTACCGGTAAGTAAGATGCAATCACTTAAACGCACGCTTGGTACGACTTTGGTCGAAGTGCTCGTAGTTATTGTCGTCTTCTTGGTCGGCATCTTGGCGGTCATTCAGATCTTTCCCAAGGGATTTCAACTCCTTCTCCTTGCTCGAAGTAAATCTGTTGCCCAATCGCTGGCTCGTGACACGGCTGAGAGCCTCGCGGCTCGAAGTGACGAGTTGCCAGAGCAGATTGTTGCCGTTCACTACGTCAATGGCAACTTGGTCATTGATTCCAATAGAGATCCTAACGACCTTGGCCCGATCGGAGTCAACTTGGCGAAGGACGGAGCAATGTCCGATGCGAGTGCAAATTCACTCGGCAACTGGCAGGGTGTGACGGGAAGCAACGTGTTCCGAAGAGTGATCGGCGAAGGAAGGCGCGTTCCAGCTCCTGGAGCGGTAGGCGCACCGGGTTCCGGCACAGGTTACTTTGGCGGACTGATGGTTCTTCAATTTGGACCGATTAGTTACCAGCCGGCGACTATTAGCACCCCTTCAAATCTCGCGGTTTACGGCAATGACCTACAGCAGATTATTGGTATTCCTGCGATCCAGGACCTGCGAACAGACTATCAGTTCTTCGTAGCGAATCCAAACGACAGCACGATCCAAGTTCTATTGCCTTCTGGGCAATATGCTCGAAACTACCGAGTTTCATTCTCGGCATATGTCACCACTCCATCGGGATTAACCAAGCGCGACTACACCGAACTGCCTTTAGTCTCGTTGGCCGCAAACGTTCCTGATGCAAGTGGGCAATACCCGCTCGTAGCAAAAGCACTGGTTGGTGGTGGTGGGCTCGTCAATGATCCGGTCGTAAGCGTTGATCTCAATACCTTGCGAGTTCAGCGTTCCTTTACGATGATCGCAAAAACGGCGACCTTCGATCCGAACGAACCGTATGAGTACAAACTGCTCAACGAGAATATTGGGGTCCTCCTGTTTAACCCAGTTGGACACGAAGTTTTTGTTAGCCGAAACGGATACGATCGCGAGCCTCTTCAGGCGAAGGTCAACTATGACGTTTACGATTGGAGAATCCTACACGACGACTTCCGAATTGACGCTGGCGTCACACCGGGCGAACCGTCCGTTCTGAATCCTCAGTTGCTTTCAGCACAACATAAGCTGCCCGTTCAAAGCTTGAAGGTTGCTGGCCTAGCCGGGCCCGATGGAGTTCCAAACCCACCTATCACGCCGCTTGAAACTCCACGCAGTGATGGCACGACGGATACTTCGGCGGCAAACGCACAAGGAACCGATAACTTTGTACTCGTTGACTTGGAAACGGGTGGTGTGTTCTGTGAATACAACCCGTCCTTCCCAACGCAACGCCTGATTCGCGTAGATAAATCCAACGGAATTGTCACCGTGGAAGATATGGACGGCCAAAAGAGTAACGGTATCACGGGAGCTCTCTTGCTACCAGATGGCACGATCGCGACTGTTCAGATGGATAACCGCGCGGTTCGAGCCCTCTACATGACTCGGCAAGAGTATTCAGTCCAAATTCTGAAGGCCGCTTCGCAGTACACCTACTCGGCTTCTGCGGTCAACCTTAGCCCTGGACAGTTCTACATTGGTGGCACAGTTTCGGGAATCGGCGTGCCCTGGAGAATCTACTTCCCCGTGTCTGATAACGGAAGGAAAGTAACGGTTGGGTCGGTTGCCTACCTGAGTAATGCAGATGGATTTAGCCACAGCATGGTCGGGCAAGACTTTGCCATCAAGCAACGAAGCGATCCAACTTTGAACCTGCCTTCGATTGATTTGACGGACGTAGACGGATCCGCAACCGGTGTTGATTTCTCGAATGGAATTGGCGCTAAAGGGATCAAGGGAGCTTCGATCGCCGTGCGAGTGCTTTGGAATCCAGATTTCTTCAACCTAACCAATGACTCTGCGACAAACATGTCGCGATTAGAGCGATGGGGACGAAGTTGGAGACGAACAACGAACGAGACGTATATGCAGCGAGGGGACAACATCAAATGATGAAATTACGACGAGCATTCACCCTCATCGAACTGCTCACGGTCATTGCGATCAGCGCGGTCCTCATGACGATCATCGTCGTGCCGGTGTTTCAGAGCTTTAATTTCACGCGGTCTGCCCAGGCTTTTGCAGATGCTCAGGCGCGAGCTCGCATCGTTGCCGATCGAATATCCAATGAAATTGGTAATTCGGTAGGCGTTCGAAGTAGCAGTCTGCTCGTGCAGACGATTCTGAACGGCAACCTAGCAAACGTTCCTCAGCACTCGTTGATCGTTGAGCTACCGATTAAGGGAAGTCAAACGACTAACTTTCCTCAGATGATCGACGTTGTACTTCCATACGTGAAGTTGGACCTGTTGAAGCCGGCTGAAGGCGATGCCAAAAACGGACCTCCTTACACGAACCCGGTCAATGGCTACATTGACCCAACCCTTTTAGCACCTAAAGGACAGGTTGTTCTACCTGTCGGTATCGGACCCACGATCATTCGCTATTTCGTTGGTTTGAAAGATCCGTTTTCGGCTTACAACAACCCTTACGACGGAATCCTAATGGCCATGGGCGGCGCACAAGACAACTTATACGTCTTGTACCGCGCCGAAATCCAGCCCTATCTTTACCGTAAGGGCCAGGGTAGCAATGGAGACGTCACGGTCAAGTTCCGTCCGAACTTAGCCTATTTCCAATCAGATGCCGTCACCGATACTCAGATCATTGACTATGACGATCCTCGATTTTTCTTAGTCGATGGCGCCGATCCAGGCAAGGCTACCCGTGTTGCAGCTTGGAAGAAGGTTGCCCTGCTCCAAAGCGAGCTTAATCGCTACGACATGGTCCAACCGATCTATTCGAAGGTCACTCACGTCGCGTCCTATGATGGAAACGCTCCCCGAGTCATTCCACTCATTCAATTCCGCCCGAGCCATGTTGGCAACGATCCTGCCCAGGGCCAGCAAGCGATTCGAGAGGGTGAAGAGACGAATAACTCAATGGTAATCGGACCTGACGTCTACAAGACTCGATTTGGCCAGTGGAGCAATCAGATTGTTCGAGTTTGGCCACAGACGTGGGATCCCAATGGCGCTCCTAATACCATCAACCAATATTTTGTAGGTCGAAACGATCCTAGCAATGGAACGGCTGGCTCCCCTCCCGGATTCAGCATCTACTTCTTTGATCCGTCAGTTTCCTTCGCGGACGTGTCGACAGGCACAGAAGTCTTCGATGTGACCACTTACGAAGGAATTGCTTCGAGTGGAGGTCGGTTCCCATTCAGCCAGGCCATCACGGCTGCCAATAACCGGTCTAATTGGTTGAGCAATCCGCTCATTCGACAACACTTTGTGCCGTTCGATCTGAACTCAGCACGAGGCAAGTTGATGACGAGTTTTGAGATCTCAGAGGTAGGAGACCCCAATCAAGCGGCTAATCCCGCCAACCCCTACAACCTGCCAACGACACTATCGAGCCCCGTCGGTTACGGGCCGTACACGCCTTCCACCGATCCTGACCTTAGCGGCAATTTCTATGACGCGAAGTTTTCAACGATCAATGAACTCTTCAACAAGATATGGGTCGATGCTGCGAACTTGCAGCCTCAAATTGACCGATTCATTGACCTAAGAGTTCTGAGAAATGGCGACGGTTCTGCAAGTCCGCTCCATCCCAGGCTCGGTTTCCCTAAGGCGCGCATCGTTCCTGGTAGCGAAATTGTTTACGGCCCCGACCAGTTGTCTGGACCTAACTATGGAAACCCGGTTCGATATGTGAGAACAACTCACAATCCTGGACCTAATCAGTACCAGATCAATTATGTCGATCAACCCGAGCCCACCAACTCAGCAGGTCAAATTGACTACTCATTACTTGGACTTACAAGCGGTGAATTAACGGGCTTCAACCCCTTGATTTACAATGCGCAGAATTTCTGCAGCGCGGTTATCCAACCTCGCTTCAAGAAGGGCTACATCAAGTTCAACTCAGATCCAGCAGTTCCTCTTCCGATCGGTCAGATCCAGGTCTCGTACCGATTCCAATTCAACGGCTCGCAGACCGGAGCAGCCATTGTTGGTGCGAAGAGTGACGCATTTGCCGTTGACTACGACACTCGACAACTGATGTCGGTCTTGTTGACCATTCGCAATTACCCGCAAACGACCAACATTCCGAACCCACAGACCGTAACGCTTAAGGCAACTGCGGCCATCCGGAACTATCTTCGATGAAATCCATGAACCCAATCATCTCACAGCCGACAAGACAGCGGGAACGAGGTCAAACGATCATCATTGCGATGGTCGTCCTCGGGATTCTCCTTATCCTTGGTTTTGTCTTCATCGGGATCATCGATAACAACGCTAAGTCAGCGTTTACTCTCGGAAATCGATCGGTCGCCAACGACCTTGCTTTGGGAGGCATTCGGTATGCCCACCAGCAGCTTCTTCAGAGCGAACAAGGTGCGGACTGGCGTGGCTCGTCCACGAATCTTGGAACCGGAAATGGAACGCTTGATCCAGATGCTTACTACCTGAGACCAGCCGCAACCCTTTTCAACGGCACGCGACTCACGGTCACACCGGGCGGGAGTCAGTTGGACTTAGGTGGTCCCGACGGACTCGGACCATTCTTCCGGATCAATAACTCAAATGGCCGGTCGCTCGTTCGAGTGCGCTATGCGCCAAGTGACGCAAACATCTTTAGTAACTCGCCGGTTGGGCCATTACGCAAGCCGGGACTCGCTCGCGACTACATCATCATCGAAGCGATCGGGCGACAAGGTCAGATCAATCCGCTCGACCCTACCACGCTGAACACCGGTTCTCAGATTCAGTATCGCAATTTCGCCACGGATCAAGACTTTAGAGCTGCTCTCGGTCTGCTACGCCAGGGTGAAAACAAGCTTCCTAACTCGAAGGTCATTCGCGCATTTGCTTCAATCGGAATCATCGAGTCTGCTCGGTATATCACGAACGTGCACAACGTTTCTCGACCCGCAGAAATTGGCATTCCAAAAGAACTAGGTGTCCAATACCAAGGCACTGCGGTCAACAACTTGCTTTCCTACCAGTTAGGCTCAAGCATGCCGTTGTTCAACCTCGGTAACCCTCCTTCACCAGCCGGCAATATTGAAGGTCTCGGATCGTTCTTTTCGAACGCAAATGTTATCGTCCACGGCAACGTCAAGCTCAATCTGAACCGATACATGGGCGACCAATTCGATGTAGCTGGTTCGATTAAGGGAGATGCTCCCGATCCCGCCGCTGGATATAACGGTGGTCAACTCCAAGTCGTCCTTCGCGATGTTCTTGCCGATGGAACTTGGGCTTCTCCGAGTCTCAGCGTCCTGACGGATGCCGGCACCAACAGTTTCGACAGTTTGAATCCAAATTTTGTCACTCTGCAAGGCGTGATTCGCGATGGAGCGTCTCCAACCGACCAAAGCGGCAATCCTCGTAGCATTGGATACAAGACGCCTCCTTCTATGCAAGTAACAGACCCAGAAACGAATGAGAATCGCTACGTTTCGATCACCGCAGACAGTGGACGACAGAGTGGTTCCTATAACAGTGGTCGATTTGGGTTTGGCAGCGGAGTCTACGTTTTCAATCCTTCCGACATTCAGGTGCCAAGCAGCGAAAGTGGACGGGCAAATGTTGGTACAGAAGAGTCGCTTATGTACGATTGGCTGAACCCACACAACGGGCAGGCTCACTCGGGTTGGCAGGGCTTTGTTTACATTCCACCTGCATCCAGCATCAAGTTGTTGGATGACGGATTTGGAATTCAGAAGAACAGCCAAGCTAAACAAGAAGAGCGAACTTGGAGATTCACAGACGGGTCGGATACGGGTAGCTCCTACAATCGGTTCCGAATCGGTCTTGGTTCAGATGGTCGCCGACACATCGTTAACTCCTTTACGCCTATCAATCCAGCGACGCCGAATCAGACGATCAACGTGAATGGCAACTTGCTCACAACTGATTTCGATAAGGGGCCCGTCTTCAACGGAGTTCTGTACTTCGAAGGCAATGTGCGCGTCTGGGGAATCATTCCAACCGACGTTCAGTTGACGCTCGTTTCGAACGCGACGATTTACATTGACAACAGTATCACCAAGGGTGTGACTGCTAACGGTCTCCAACCTTCCGAAGGCTACTCGCTCGGACAGTTGATTACGCGTCCAAGTAAATCTACTCTGATGTTGATGGCACGGGATAACGTTGCGATTAATACCACTCAGTTCCTTGGCGTTTCGCCTAACGAGCAGATTGAGCCGTATCACGATACGCCTAATCTGGATGGTTACGATCCGATTATCGTGCACACCGGCGGCAACCTGATGCTGGATAGCCAATTCGTTCGAGACCCGCTTGGTCCTGGTGCGAATGCCACGAATCCAAGTACTCAAAAGCCATACGCCTTTGATTACTCGCAATTTGGAACTCCGGCAGTCAAGATCCCGACGAGTTTGCTGATCGCTCATACGATGGACGATGGCCCAGCTTCGTCGACGTTCTTCCAATTGGATGTCAACTTTGGCGGTCCGGACCCGTCGCCATACTTCTTCTTGAGGGCGGGCAATACCGCAAACAACTATATCGCAGGCGTCTCAACAACGCTGCCGGTTTACGGCTTGGGTGGTGAGGTTTACCAGCGATTCTCGAAGTTTGAGGCAACAACGTTCCCAGTTGTTGATCCAACAACAGCGACGATGTCCCCAGATGGTCAGCGAATGATCGCAAACGGATCGACCGGGAACTACTCGCTCTACTCGGAAGGCACGAACGAACTCTTGTTCCGTCAGACGAGTGTTTCGGGAGTCGCTACTAACGATTACTTGATCGGACGAGCCGCTTTGGCTCCTCACGATATCCGAATCGAAGCTGCGATCTTCGCCGAGGAAGGTTCATTCTTCGTCATCCCTGGTCCTTGGTTCAACCCTGATCTCAATGACCGACGTGACAACTACACGAATGCGAGCGGAGTTTATGCGGGTGCGAGCACAACTGCAGAAAAGGATGCGATTCGATTGGAGAACTTTGGTGCTAGCCCAGGAATGCCTTTTGCAGGAGAGCCGCTTGACGTTCGAATCCTGATTTCAGGTGCCGTGAGCGAGAACATGCCTCCTCCTGCTTCTGTCCAAGCTGAATGGCTGAAGAAATGGGGCTGGATTCCTCGTGACTTCGCCGCTACCGGTTTGCTCATTCCAGCATCTCACGTCCCAGCGGGATACACCATCGATCCTGCCAACCCGGCCGCTAGCCTGGTTGTGCCCAACCTCATTATCAACTACGATCCGGTCCTCGCTACCGGGCGGTCCAATGGCTTCGTAATCGACAATAGCCCCGATACACTCATCCGGGTTGACGATTTCGGTCGGCCGTTGCCGCCAATGCCGAGACTACCGGTAAGCCCTACCTTGGCTTACTTTGGAGAGGTGCATTAAGATGTTTGGCCGATTGCTCGGACTGTTCGGACTATCCGCCCTTGCGACCATGGCAGTCGCAGGACCCCAGACGTTTACCCAACGATCTCAACAGATTCGGGCCGGTATTGTCGTTCTGTCTAGCGCGAAAGCGTCGCTCACTGCGGCACCCCAAAGCGCCGGTCCCTACGCACTTTATAACCTCGATTCGAATCGGTCAATCAAGCCGGCGGGATGGACGGTAGTCAATCCTTACGCTCCGTCTCGGGTGACCCAAGATATCTATGATCGGTGGTTTAGTCTTGATTCATCGACTCCTCCTGTAGGAACCGCGATCGCCAAGAACAACGCCGCTTATTGGGAAGTCTTTCTAAGTCAGGTTTCCGACGATACGCTTGCGAACTACGACTTACTGGTCGTGAACCCACGTTTCTACGCGTCGTTGAATCCACTCGAACAGCAGCGCCTTCGACGATTTGTCGATCATGGCGGCGTACTGTGGATTGACCCGGCAGGCATGAATCCTGGCATTTCGGGAATGGACGAGTTTAACAACTTCCCGATCCCATTCCTGCAGGTACCGGCTCCCGGTGGTATTAGCGGAATTCAGCAAACCAATTTCGACAGCCCATTGATGAAGTCATTCATCAACATGGGGCCTTCGGATATCGATTATCTGAATTCAAACTTAAGCTCTTACATCCTTCAGAACGTTGACTTTTCACTCTACGGTGGCACGGTTAACGCTATTTCAACTTTGGCCGGAGCGACGACAACCGACTTTTTGAGTCTCCAAACTGTGAGCACGGTTGCAGGTTCGCCAGTTATTTCACTTGGCAGAATCGGCGATGGCTTTGTGGTGGTTACCGCACGTGGCGCTTCGGTCATGCTAAACCGATCTCACGATGCATTAGGCAACTACCTTGCCAACACTGGATTTGCAGCCATGAGACCGGTCTTGGATGCTGACGGGCTCGCTGCAACCAAGCTTGCAGTGAACATGGTTTCCTTGCTGCGAGAGTATCGACAGCCAGCGGGTGGCTCACAGAAAGTTTCAAGTTCCGCGATCGACCTCAATCCTCCTTTGATCGCTCGCTCGCTCGTTGCTAATTCGAATTACGGCGCCAATAACGGTGCCGCTTCACCTACCATATATAAGGGATTACTAGTAACGACCGTCGACGGGTACATCAAGGTATATGATGCGAATCCAGCTAATGATCTAGACGGTGACGGGAACCCTGACGAAGGAATTCAGGATTACAGCTTAGGTACATCGTACGACGAGATTTGGGAGAGTAGCCAGCTTCCCCAGCCTCTATCCTCCCCTGTTTGTGCAGAGGTTCCGGGTGGTGGTGGAAATCAACCAACCGATGAAGTCTTGGTGGTTGATGGAAATGGCAACCTTCACGTTTTTAACCTTGAACCAAGAAATGCCGATGGCACACTCAGTTCGACGGCTAACGAAGCGTCGTACAGCCCAATTTCTCCTCCAAACGGGGCAGCTACATTGGACCCTGTTAATTCGCCGATTCCTTTGGCGCCGACTGTTCATGAAGGGATTGCTTACCTTACCGATAACTTCCAGCGCGGTCCCGGTCAGCTAACGGGACGAATCTGGCTTGTTAATTTGGCGACCGGCGCTTACGTGTCCTCGACGGGGACTGGTGGTCCGTTTGTTGCTGGTGGAACCAACTCCTCGGTGCAGCTCCCACAGTTCACTTACGGCTCAACGGTTGGCTATATTCCTATCCTCGATAACTCGGGTGGAATGGACAAAGTTGTGTACACGCCGTTTGCCGGCAATCCCGCTTTCTCTGTAACTTCAGCTGGTTTTACGAGTTTCTGGCTGGGAGCGAAGGGCGAGAGGCCGACAACCTACGATCCTCAGCCTGGTAACACGTCAGACGGCCTTCAGGTGACAACGCGTGCAAGTCAGAGCGGTTTACCAATCTATACCGGCTCGGGTCAGTTGGGCGTCAAGCTCACCATCATCGACCAAAACGGAAACCCTTTGAATGCAACAGCCATGGCGGGCTTATTCACGGGGCAAGTTCAAGACCTTGGCGGCGGTGTTCTAAAGTTCTTATTTGCACCTGGGATAACTTCACTCCCTTCCGGAACAACCGGCGTTCGAATCGATTACACTATCGACTGGGGTAGCAGTATTCCAGGCGTCTTGGCTGCAGTTGAGCGCGGAAGAGTGATGTTGCCTGACCAGCCTTCGAGTGGAAGCAGTTCACCTCGAACGATTATGGGTGCCGTTGCATTATCTCCGCGGGGCACAGCTTATGTAGTTGCCGGCGAGCTTGGGACGAACGGCGGACTCTTTGGATTCCGAGAGCAGGGAAGAGGTCTCTTTAATTGCATTCTTCGGTATGAGCTTTATGGTCAGCATTCAATTACGCTGAACGGTTCGACGAACGTTACATCACAACCGACGGTAATTGACGAAGACTATCTTGTCACGAACGTGGTGCCCATCTTGAACAACAAGAACATGACGGGCCTTTCGTTCAGCGGTGGACCTTCGATTCGCAATAACCAAGTTATCGTCACTGCCACCGGCAAGAAAGGATTTATTCCGGTAACGATCGTGATGGCGTTTAACGCTGAACCATCGACTCCGCAGTTTGTCATTGGCGATTTGCCAGATGGAACGGAAATTCTTCAGCCAGATATGGCGAGAAGCACGGTCTTGAATCAGCCTGAAACTCAGTCGGCGCTATCGCTTGGATCGTATCAGTACGACTCAGCGACCCAGATTGTGACTTTCCCTAGTCTTTCTGGATCGTCTCGTGGGCAAATTCAAAACTGCCTAAGTTTGAGCCAGCCAGTTATCATCCGAAAGCCCGGACAGTCAGACGTACTTTTGCAGCCTGACTCGGTTGGTGGCTCGGTTTGGAATCCTCTTCAGTGGTTCTATGTCATCGATGGAATGGTGCCGAGCGGCGGAACACCGCTCATCACGGGTAACTCGGTATTTATCAGCGGCGCAAGTGGTTTGTATTCCGGCTTAAGTGGCGGAAGCTTCTTGAATACCACAGGAACTCTCTATGCACTGAATGCGCAGATTCCAGCGAACCAACTTCACCCGACAGTTGAGCGCCCTTGGCAGAATCAGCTTTGGTCCCTCGATCCCGCAACTTCAACTCCTTTCGTGGGTGATGCCAACGTTCTTTGGCCACAGTTGAATACCGTTACCAGCTTTGACGACTTCAAGATCAAACTTGGGCAAACGACATTAGGTGTTGGAGCAACAACGATTGGCGGAGCCGGCCCGGTCCCGTCCACGAAGTCCTTTGGAGTCGTCGGTGGCGACAATGTCTTAGCGGCATGGGGTGATCAAGGAATCTACACCTATGCGAAAGGGAACTTTGTTATTTGCGACGAAGGACGTGTTATCGAAATGGATGCTAGTGGTAACCCGCTATGGTCCACGGACACAACGACCAGCGTCGGCCCGAGCAACATCAGTTCGGCGGGATCCATTAAGTCGTTGGTGCGTCCTGTACGAGCTTATAAGATTACGGATTCTCGTTACCTCGTCGTAGACGCAGGAGCTAATCGAGTCGCGACGCTCAACCAAGATGGTATTGAAGCTCGATCCATCTCGAACTTCAAACTTGATCCTGCGATTGTGCCAAACGGATATGTTGCTGGTGAGCCTCTCACACTCAATGGTCCGAGAGATGCGCTCTATTACACGACGTTCGTGAACATGGGCTCTGCGCTTAATCTCGTCAGTCAAGGCGATGGCCAAACGAATACGAGCACTGAATATTGGCAACACTATTTGGTAGCAGATACGGGCAATAATCGATTGGTTGAGATCATTGATCGCTTTTACTACAACCCCGTTACCCAAGCGATTGGCTCGCCGGTCACTATAGGTGGCGTCGCTCAAGTTGGTGTGCTTCTTTGGCATTCCCCCGCTTCAGTGACAGGTAAGCAGTACGCCTACACCAGTATCAATCGAGTGAAGGTTCCGGACCCGAGCGGCGGACATTTCGTGTACGTCACCGGAGTTGGCGGCACATTGCCGACGAGGGTTAGCAACGGCTTAGATGTTCAATCGCCAACGAGCATCGTTGATGTAAAGACCGGAAATGGCGGAATCGTCATCTTCGATCCGACGAATCCAAATGGCTTGCTGCCGATTAACTCTATTCAGCTGCCCGACGTAACAGGAACCAGCTTCTGGAATCCGTCATCGGGGCAGTTTGATAACTCAATCAACCAGTCGACACCCGCTGGACTTCAGACCTATCTTCGAAGAAAAGGTGGCGTTCACACGTTCACAAACTTGAACTCAGTGACCGCAAAGGTCGTCCAAATAGGATCGGTTGAGCAGATTGCGATCATGATTACGGATAGCACTGGCGTCTACGAAGCTACTTACGACCCGACCAATCCGGGTAGTGGCTTGAGCCTAGATTGGATGATGCCTAACGAAGTTTTCAGAAACATGAAGCAGACCGTCGCAGGCGGTGTGACGGTGCCGGCTCAATCGAATGCGATTGATCTCCGAGCACTGTACGCAAAACGCCTTGATTCAGGCGAAATTCTGATCGTCAATGGATATGTTGGCTACACGCTCGGAGGAGCTACGTTCTCGGGCGAAATTATGCAAGTGGATGGCACGGCAAATAGTGCGAAATGGACCCAGACCAATCTTGGATTCGGCAACACAAGTATTTCGCTTGACTTGTCTGGCATGAACCCAAGCACTGGCACACGCGGCATCTTAATGCCCGTATTTGCGGATCGGCGATGAGGAATGGCAATTTGGTGAGATTTATGGCAACCAGAAAGAGCAATTGGCTCGCACCCCTGGCGATCGTTCTGTCGGTCTGTGTAAGCAATATCGCTTCAGCACAGTCGATTGAAGACTGGCCCTCGTTTAAGGGCTCAAACGCGCGCACAGGTCGTAACGGCGATCCCACTAGTTCCGGCCCTGGAAAGGCTAACTTGAGATGGTGGACACCAAACGGCGTCAACGCTCCCGCGAGCGGTACCTATATCGTTGATAACACGGATATTGGTTCCACTTCGGCTTACGGCTTGAACCCTAATGGTGTGTTCTCCACGACGGGAGCTAGTTGGCTTCCTTCGCCGAGTTCCTTGGGCGGATCCAACAACAATGATGCGTCTAATCCTTGGATTGAATACGATCCGGTTAATGTCTACAACGAGCGCGTCCCGTCTTATATCTACTCCTCGGTAACAGCCGCGACTTCAACTTCTGACCCAACTTCTGGAGCGACCGCGTCTGCGACTTGGCAGTTGAATCCAACTGCCGGAGCAGGCAATTACGGAGTCTACGTTTGGTTCCCGTCTTACGGTCAGCAAGTCAACGGCACCTACACCTACGGCACGCTCTTTCCAGTCGTGCAAGTTGCGATCAAGAATAATCTCGGAAATACACTCGCGACGTATACCGAGATCATTGATCGAACGGTTTTTGGTGGTGGCTGGGTTCGTATTGGTAATTCAGGCTTTGACTCCACAGGTTTGCATCGAGACAATGCGAGCTTGCCCAAGGTATTTCCTTACGATGGATCGGGATCGATCACGGTCACGGTATTCAATACCGTTCCTTACATCCCATTGCTTGGCACAGGAACAGCGGAAACAAATCTAGGAAACAAGCGAGTCTATGCCGACGCGGCAATGGCCGTTCCGCAAAGTGGCTACTACGATTCCAGTCCAGTATCAGCTCAGCTGACTGTTGGTTCGCCAGCAACTACCCGAACGGTAGCGGCAGTTAACCAGCTCACAACGAGTATCCAAAATGGGACGTTCAAGACAATCGCCACTGGCGTTGTTACTTCCTACCAATACGATACGGGTGCTCCAGTTTGGACCTATACACCGGTTCAAGAAAGTTCGCTTGGCATTCAAACTGATAACACGACTGCGTCCGTAACGAATGGTTTTGTTCAAGACACGGTGACAACTCGTTATTCGGGAGCTTATGCTTCCGTTGCACCAATCACGGCGTTGGCGCCAACCGATAGTGTTACTTATACGCCCACCCTTGTTCCCGACACTTATCAGATCTACCTGTACGTACCCGGAAACAATAATGGCCGTCTCTTTGGGCAAGCGGTTCTAGGCACGATCTTCGAAGGGACGACTGCGACTAACTTTACGGTTGATGAGACCCTTGCAGCTGGATGGGTGAAGATTGGAACTGGGCGCTATACCAATACTGTTGGATCGCCACTCAAGGTCACTCTTACGAATGGTACGACCAATCCCGCCGACATCGGTTTGAAGGCCTACGCCAACGCAATTAAGTTTGTTGGCTCAACGAGTCAAGCAATCACTTCAACTCCCGTGATCGCGACGGTTGGTATCAAGCATCCAGACGGAACGACGGTCCAGACTCAGGTTGACATCATCGTAGATGAGACAGGTGTGATCCATTGTCTCGACGCAACCGGAAACGGCGACGGAACGACGACAGAGTATTGGAGTTATCCAAGCACTTTGGACTCATCCGGAAACGATCCGAACCAGACGGCTTCGCTAGACTTGGGTGCCGCCATGCCGCAAGGATTCAACATGAGCTCTGCTCTTGTTCAAACGATTGGCGGAGTGGATTACCTCTACATCGCGAGTAACGGTGGGCGTGTTTACTGTATTAACATGGCTGGCCGTGGAGACTATCTCAGCGCGACCAGAAGAGTCGGTACCACTAATCGCGTTTGGACTTTCCCTGCGACATCGCCAAGCGCCAAGCCATTGCCTGCGCTTTCGGGTGGTGTTGGTGGTTCGGTTGTGTATGGTGCACCTAATGGTAAGCCAACTATTTTTGTTCCCGCGGGTGAAGGCCGAGTTTATGCGCTCGATGCGGTTGGGAACGCCGACCTCTCGACCAATATCCTCTGGGCCTATCCTAAAGTCAACTCGGTAAACCTGACGGGAATTGCAAACACTCCTGCTTACGAGTTTGGCAATCTGTATTTTGGAACGATCGGAAACGACACAAACAACGGCCAATTGATCTGCCTCGACGTAACGAATTTGGCAGGTGGAAATCCCACCGTCAAGTGGGCATTCTCAGGAGACAATCTGACGAGATCCGTTGGTACCTTCCTTTCTAGCCCGGCTGTGGTCCCCTACCAACTCATTAACGGTGGGGTGGCGACCAATGGATTGGTATATGCATCCAACCAGAACACTTATGTTTATGCGTTCGATGCTTTGTCTGGGGCGATCGCTTGGCGAACTTCGGAGCTGAATAACTCGGCTCAGGGTGCCCTGACCTTTACTCAGATGACGACCTATGATAACTCTGGGAACTTTGCTTCGATCCCCGTCATCATGGTTCCGACTCGGGACGGACGATTTGACGGGTTGTTTGCGGATCCAGCGACAACCAATCAGTACTCGACTCGACGAGCATACGAATTTAACACTGCGTCTCCGCAGGTCAAGAGTACGCTCGCGGTTTCGAATCAATGGATGTACGGCACCGACGAAAGTGGTTATCTGTATGCGTTCAACGATGGCAGCGGATACCTTTCCCCAGGAGATCCTCCTGGCGGTCAAACGATTGTTGAGAACAATCCAGCTGGCGCAATCTTCCGAAACGCAAAGCTCAAGTTGCTTACACGAGACGGATACAACTTGTTGCGCCTGCCCACCGGTTCAAATCTGAACTATAATGACGCAGTCACGAAATATACGTTCACTCGAAATCCGCTCGCTTTCGAGTGGGGTGAGCACGTATACATCTTGGTCTACGATTTCCCATTCATCACGAGTAACGGTGCTTCAACCGTGCCTCCTCCGGTTGTGAACATCACTTTCAGTTCGCAAGGCCGAACGTTGCCAGCGAACCCAGTAATGGCTCGGCTCTTCAAGGACCCAACCACGGCTCCGCTTGATCCCAGCGATCCTAGCTACCACGACGATGGCTACGCAATCATGGAGTACACGATTGCGAGTGGCCAAAATCAACAGCTTGTACCGGGACCAGGAACGATCTCATTCACGATGTCTTCGGGAGCGCTCAATTCGGGTGGTACCCCTCAGAACATCGCGCTCAATCCGGCTCAATCAAACTTCGGCTATCTGATTGCCAACCCATTGGCACTCGCTATGCCGGCAGCGAACGGTACTTACGCGGACGCAACTGCGATTGGTCTGTCAGTAAACCCTTCGGATGCTGAGAACCTAGTTAATGGAAATCCGAAGCTTCCTGGAACAACAAAGCAAGAGAACCTACTTGGTCAAGGAACTCCGATTGCGAACCACGGTAATTCGGCAAGCGCAAACGTCTTTGTCATCGATCGAACTATGGTCGCGATGAACTCCGGCGATAACCAAGGTCTGACCAATGTTCAGGTAGACCTGAGAAATCTCGGTTGGCAAGGCGGACATCTGGCGATCTACAAGCCCTTGCCTCTTCCTTATTACGCCAACTTCGAAGACTATCCGGATAACTATCCGAATAACAGCCTTGACTATCCCGACATCCTTAGCGACCAAGTTCAGGTAACCAAGGATCCTAACGGAACTCCTGAGAACCCTCGGTTCAACGGTGTCACCCTTCTGCCGGCGCTCATCAAAGATCCAGTTTCGGGTCAAGTTCGGCCGATGCAACTTGGTGACGATCCAGCAAACCGCGTTCTTCAACCGACACCGTTCGCATTCACAGTGAACGTGCCGCGGTTCCAACCGGCAAACACGAATGCGCAGGTTTCCAATGCGGGCGCCCTCGTGACAAACTCGGCCGGTGCGTACTTGAACCAAGGTTACATGGGGCGAGCAAAGGTTTATGTCGGAGTTGGCCAAAGTGGATTCTCTGATCCTAGCCAGGTCGATTCCTACCGAAGCTTCAATCTCAGCACATCAGTCGATGTCGATGAGAAGTTGGCGGTCACAACACCTACCGTTGATCTGGGTACTTTGCCCGGTGGAGCAGGATACGATCCGCTGATGCCGGGATCCAATTACGATCCTAGCTCGACCGCTTCGCTGACAAGCAGTGTCTTCCAGCCATGGGCGGGTTACTACTCCAAGATCTTCCAACCGTTTACGGTCGTGAATTTGGGTAACTCGAACTTGCTTAATGTACGAGTTGCAAAAGCCGCTCAGCTACCTCCAACCGGTTCTTCGATTCCGATTTACAACCCATGGGGTTTCTATTCGGACTCAAACGACTTGTTAGGTTTTGTGGATGGTTCACTTGACCTTTGGAGCAACATCGATGCTACCTTCGCACCGGAAGGCAGTGGCCCGAATCGAACAGTGGCCCTTCAGAAGGCCCGTGTATCCGACGTTTCGGGCGCTTCGCTCAATGTGAATCCAATACGACGAGCAAACGCCAATCTTGGAACGACCGGCACGTTCACAGTTGCAGGTCAGACGTATCAAGACGTTCTTAACCAGACGGTAGTGGGTGGAGCTTTACGGTATCAACCAGGCCCTCCCGTCATCGGAGTGTCTATTCCTCTCGGAATGCCCGCTGGTTCTTACTCGAACACAGTGGAAGTGATTGAGAAGAATTCGCTCAATGAAATTTGGCAAGTCTTCAACAACGCGCCAGAAGCTGCCGCCAATCCTGGATTCACACTGAACTTCAAAGTTCGTGAGTCACAGTTGACGAGCAACTTCACCACTTACTCCGCGCCGATGATCGATAGCGGTGTGACTCAACCAAACGCTCTTGCCCCACTTGCATACAGCAATCGGCAACCGACAATGGTTCGAGACCCATTTGGTTCGCTTGTCATGGCCTTTTCGTCGGATCGACCAAGTTGGAATTCGGCGCAACCGACCGCGACGACTCAATTAGGTAATTACAGTCTGTACATTGCGACCGTTGGCAACAGCGCCTCGTATAGTTCGACCGGCATTACAGGAACGCCCGATGCATTCTCGCCGTTAAGTGACCTGAACGCGTTCGTTCCTGCTTCATCTGGACAGTGGTTCCGTCAAGCGATTAGTAACTACCCTTCGATGTCTGCCGACGCGTTGTTTGGTAGCCAAACCGGTGAGTCGATTATTGCGGGAACCGTGCAGTACGGTAATCCAAGTTTCCCTCAGTCGGGCTTGAAGAACCCGTACAACCCAGCGCAAACGTTCAACGCCATGTTGATGGCGTTCACGGGCGATGCTCAAAAGCAGACTCCGAGTGGACGACTAGGCGAATCGAAGCTCTTTATGTCGATTCTCACCCTGGCAGGCGGTGGAACAGCAAGCATTACTCCTCAACCGGTCGTTCTTGCTGCAGATCCACAGGTTGCTAAGGGCAAACCAAGTGTTGTCCAAACAGCCAATGGCGCGATGGTGTTCTATCCGGGAGCTAGCGGCAGTCAATCGAATATCTTCTACACGATCTACGGCAACGGCGGATCTGGCACTCCTTCGTTCACTGATCCGATCGCATTACCATTCGGTTCTGGATTCCAGTCCGTGTCATCGCCGTCGGCTTCAGCTCGAATTTACAATGGTACGGGTGAATTCCGACAAACAGGTGGTAGCCCTGTTCAGCAGTTGGCTGCGAACGACAAGATTGTTGAGTTGACCTTTACAGGTCTGCTTCGCGGTCGGTCCAATCCGGAAGTCTTCTTTGGCAGAATGCGAGTTGATCCCAACGCGCTGGTCGTCGTGGATGACAATGGCTTGGGTGCCAACAATCCGAGTTCAGACGGAAATGTATTCCTTGACCTTAACCCAGTTGTCAACGAGTCTTTGACGGCAACAGGTCAATCGGGTCTCTATCGAGCGCTCGGCGTGATGTGGGAGCGATCGGGTTCCATCCAGCTCTACCAAGTTCTGAACGGAGCCAGCACCAACCTCATCATTCCAAACACCGCTGCCTTTGATCAGCAGAGTGGATTGATTTCTTGCGATTCTCGATTGGGTGGCAAGATCTACTTCGATGTCACTCTGGGAACCGTTCGATTCTCCGGTGCGGTGCCAAGCAAGAATGCGGATCTACTCGTTTCGTACACGCCGCGATTCTTGAGAATCTCAACTGGCGTCGGACAAGGATATACGAAGGCTACCGGACTCTACGATGCTCGTGAAACCAGCAACGTTCAATACTGGAGACTCAAGAATGGTGCCCAGGCGACATTCGGCGACGACATCCAGAACGGACGATACGTGTACACGTACAATCGGGCTTCCGGTGGTAGCGGACTTCCTCCTCGACCATTCCTAAGCACCCTAAGGCTGGGTATTCAACTTGGCTTCCGAATTGCATGTGACAATACGGGAGCACCTCAAGGAGTCGTCGTAACGGGAGCACGCGGACCCTATCAAATTGATCCTGCGAACGGAAGGATCTACTTCACCGATCTTGACGAGGATAACACCGTAAGCGTCTCCTACTTGGCCCTCCTGGAAACGGGAACCGGCACCACCACCGTCAATACAGGCAACGTAAGCGTATCGCTCGTAAGAGAGGTTGCTGAGCAGCAGATCATGATTGACAATGCGGTTAACGAGTCCGATCTAACGGCATTCCTTGATCCATTCTCGTTCATTAACCAGCGCCGTCCACCACTGATCTGGCTGTTGTGGACAAGCTCAAGATCGGGTGTTCCCGACGTCTACTTTGAGTCCATTGCTCCTCAATGGTCTCCGGTAAGCGTTAGCAAATAAATCGGGAACATTCACAAGAAAATTTCCGCTTCCCTAATGAAAATTAGAGAAGCGGAAATTTTCATTTTGGGGCTCTTCTAGACTCCCTAATTCAGTTTTCTTTTGTTTAGATGACTTGAAGTGCTGTTTCTACTCATGAACGAGTAAACGGTTACATCCATTCCTGAACAGATTGTGGAGATCGCGGTAGTCAATCACGTTTCTCGCATGTTTTTTCCTGTAAACTTGTATCTAAGCGAACACCATCGGACAGGGCCAGACTGAAAGGTTAGCCGTGAAAGAAGTGTACGGATAAGGTCTTCAGAGTCGTTTTCGAAGCTAGAGTGTGAAGATTCGCACCTCAGCAACGAAAGTTGCGAACTGAATGACTTACCGTGTCCGTCTCTTCAGGGAGTCTGATAGGCGGTTTTGCTTGTTGACAGCATCCTGGGACCGATGATAAGATGGTCTCCAGAAAGGGAAGGGATAGTTACCTAATGGCCAAAAAGCTAAGTAGCGCGCTCGGCATCGATATCGGCAGTCAGAAAATAAAAGTTTGTGAGATCCGTTCCCAAGGCCGAGGTGAACCAGTCGTCACGGCGCTCGGAATCATTGATACTCCGGAAGGAGCAGTGGATCACACAGGCGTTTACAACAGTGACGCCGTAGGTCAAGCGCTTCGTCAAGTTTTATCGCAAAGCGGAGCATCAAGCTCGCAAGCGATCATTTCAGTCGCGGGTCAGGCAAGTGTTCTTGTCCGAACGCTTGAGGTTCCAAAAATGAACCCGGCTGAATTGAAGGAGCACATGCAGTGGGAGATCAACCGAAACATCCCATTTGCAGAAAGCACGATCGTAAGTGATTTCCGTCCTTTGGGAGGAGATGATCCAAATTCTCCAAACATGGACGTTGTAATGGCGATTGCGCCACAGAGCGCGATTGACACGATGATCGCTTGCGTCAAGAAGGCTGGCAAGAGCACCAATGCTATCGATGTAGAGCCGCTAAGCATGGCTCGATCGATTCAGAAGAGCTATGACGACATTCTAGCTGGCAAGACAGTCTGCATGGTCGATATCGGCCACAAGACGACTTCGATCAATATCTACCACGGTGATCGTCTTTTGATGCCTCGCCAGGTACCGGTCGGTGGTGAACTGTTCACGAAGGCGATTGCGGATGCGTTTGCGATCAGCATTCCAGAAGCCGAAGCCATGAAGTTGGAAAGTGCAAGCATTCCAGAGTGGGCTGGTCCTACTGGGGATGCGATGGATCCATTTGGAGATTCTGGGATTACCGCTGGTTTCCAAGCATACAATCCATTTGCAGATGATCCCCTTCCTTATACGGCACCAGCTGACGCATCTACAAATCCGTTTGCTGATCCAGCGCCATTCAGTGATCCATCTGCGGATCCAGAGGCTTCTGACGATTTGCCTTCATTTGATGCAATTCCAGAGCCTGCAGCACATACGCCTGCACCGGTAGATAACACGCCAGCGGGCAGGATCTTCACTGCAATCGCTCCGATCCTGGAAGAGTTCGTTTCGGAAGTTCGTCGATCCATTGACTACTATCGCAGCCGCGGTGGAGATGTTGACGCGGTCGAACTTTGTGGTGGTGGCGCGAAGCTGGTTGGCTTAAACGCATACCTAACGAAGTCGCTCGGAATTGAGTGTGACTCTTACGATCCTCTGCGTCGTCTGAATTTAAACGTTCGTAAAATGGCCCCGACTTTTGTCGAGGACCATAAGCAGGAATTCGCTGTCGCCGTAGGCAACGGCCTCCACATCTTCTTCGACTAAAAGCATGAAGCTAAACCTACTGCCAACAACGGTCTCGAAAGGCAAGCAAGCCAAATCTGGCATATTCTTGTCCGCCCTTATAGCCATCGTGGGTGCTATCGTTGCGATATTCGTCTCGACGTCGTCGTCCAAAGCTTTGGCGACTGCACGTCAGGATTACGAAGATTCGCGCGGTCCTGCGGAGGCTGCTGCTGCCAAAGCGGCAGAAGCCGATACAATTTTAAATGCACCTGGTTCCGTTGCGTTGATTCGCGATGCCAGGCTCGCGGAGGCAATGGATAAGCATAATGATGTCTATCCTGACCTCTACGAGGGGCTAAAGCCATACATTCCCTCATTCTTCCGAGTGAACAGTATGTTTGCGACCCCAGCTGCTCCGGATTCTTCAACGATTACTCTGGTAGGAACCATCAAGACCTATCAGCAATATGCTGACTTGATGCTTGCCTTCTCTCGATATCCCGGACTAGTCTCGGTTGGTCGAGCTGGATACCAGACGAACGATGAGATCGTTCCTAATCTCAGCCCTGTAGACCAGTTGGGAACGCCTCACAAGCCGACCGATGGGCCGGTACCTGAGGATAAGCTTGAGCGCTTAACCTACTTCCAGTCCCAAGTGCAGCCTCAGGGCTACACAGGCATTGGCAACTTTGGAAGTGGAACCGATAGCACTCGAGGGGCAATGCCTGACTACTCGTTGGTAACGGTTACCCTGACAACCACTAAGAACCTAATGGTGCCCCTGCCTAAGTCGACACTCTCGTCCAGTGGCTCAACAACGAGCGCAACTGGCGGCGGAGCTGGATCCGGGCTGCCCCCAGGAGGTCCTGGGGGTGCTGGTGCTCGTGGTGCAGGAGCCGGCGCTCCTCCGTCTCAAGACGATACAACGACCAAAACTACCGGAAAGGGCAAGAAGGGCTCTGACGATAGCGGAGACTAGGAAACGAAATTATGAAATTAGGCCGCTTTGCAATTCTCATGATCGGAATCCTAATCTGTGTAGGATTCTTGAGCTGGGGCATTTTCTATCAGATGATGCCTAACAATAAGGAAATCGCCATGCTTGAAAAGGCGACTGCGGACAACAAAGATCAGGCCGCGCTAATGCCAAAGGCAAAAATGCGACGTGAAGAAGCCGTGAAGATGGTGGAAGCCAAGGCTGCCGAGTGGGCAAAGACCGTTGCCTTGCGAACGCCGAATACTTCGGTCCGCGATGGAGGCATTGACCTCTCAATCGATCCTTGGCAGTTAATGGTCGAGACTCCTAGATTTAGGAATGCGATCCAGCAAGCAGTTAATACTCAAGTCAAGAAAGGTGGCGTTAAAGTTGTTAATGGGCCAGCGGTTCCGCTAGTCGATACGACACAACCTGCCAATCAACTGCTAGCAAGCTTCTTCAACTACCCGGCAATTCCGTTCCCAGTCGTTATTTTTGACTTCGGTACAGTCACCGTGCAGGGAACTTATAAGCAAATCATGGACAATGTTCGCGCTTATAAGACAATGCCGCACTATTTGGCCGTCGCAGACGGTCTAAGAATTGACGGTACATCACCGAACCTAACCGGAACTTACAACTTGACAATCGTTGGGTTCATCCGAGCTAAGAAGATTGCTCCGGCTGTAAACGAAGGTGCGGCCGCAGCCGCAACGGGTGGCTTTGGAGGCGCTGGCGGCTTCCCCGGTGGCCCAGGAGGTCCTGGCGGATTTGGTGGACCCGGCGGAGCTGGCCGAGGTGCCGGTGCTCGCGGTGGCGGTAACGGACCTTCAATGTCCAAGGCACAGGCAGGCTCTTAGGAATGCTAGTCATGGGTAAGAAAAACAAGTTCATGAACAACACGATTCTTCTAGGTACGCGTAGTTCGATCCGAGCTCTAGCACTTAGTGCCATTGTCGTTGCTGCGTTTGGTTGCGGTGGTGGAAACGCTGGTTCTTCATCAAGCGCGTCGCCAAGCGTTAGCACTCCCACTGCGGTGGCTTATACACCGAAGAGTGTGGATGCGGGTGTTCCCGTTGATCGATCTACCGATACAAAGCCTCATGCAGCACTTGTGGCCGCATCATCAAGATTTGGCTATCGTGCCGATCCCTTCTCATTGACGAAGGAAGAGCAGGCGTACGATCATCAGCAGGAATCAGAGCGCGTTATCTCTTCGATGGGTGGCTTTACCGTTGACTTCGAGCAGAAAGAAGACAAAACTGAAGATGTCGTACCTGAGGAGCCACAGCCTTATCGCCGATTAGCTGGAATCGTAGTTGGAGACTCAGTACTCGCAATTATTGATATGGGTAACGGTCGTCCGGTTGAGATCATTCGACCAGGAATGAAGATTCCTGACACCGAGTGGACAGTTGTGTCGATCGACCAGGACAAAGCAGTTCTCCATCGAGATGGTCCTAATCGACCTCACACGGTAACCGTGCGACTCGAGAGCCCACCTGCTGGCGTTGGCGGTGCCACTGGTTTCGGTGGTGGCGGCCAGTTTGGCGGTCCTGGTGCACCTGGCCCTGGTGGCGCTGGTAGAGGTCCCCGTGCAGGCGGCGTCTCAAGCTCAGGCGGGGGAAGCCCGACTAATGCTGGTAACTAAATGAATCAGCACACACGTTTTGAAAACAATGAATCGGTAATGGATTGGGCCTTCTGTAGGTTCAGAGGTAAAAGAATGAAAACAACGATGAAACTCGCTATGAGCGTTGCATTCGGCATTTTCTTGCTGGGTGCTATGCCGTCGGTTGCCTCGGCTCAGGAGGACATTTCTCAAAAACAGATTTCGTCTTTAGAGTTGGAGCAAGCCGATGTACGGGAAGCCCTAAGGGCACTGTTTAAGAACGTTAACGTTTCTTACTCAATCGCTCCTGAAGTTCAGGGTCCTATCACTGTCAGCTTGAAGAATGTAACCTTCGAGACTGCTCTTCAAAACGTTCTCCGTCAAGTAGATGCGACTTACCGCATCGAAGCTGGCGTGTATGAGATCGTCAAGAAAGCGGAGAGCATCGGTCCAAACCAGAAGACCGAAACCGACACCAAACCGGTTGACACAAAGATCATTCGAAGAATCAAGATTCGCTCGGCAGATCCTGCCTTCATTGCGATGATGCTCGGTTCTAAAGAAGGCAATCAGAATTACGACGTAGCTCCTGAGAGAAGCACTCTCAATAAGACACAAGCTGCCGGTGGCGGTGGTGGTGGTCTCGGCGGCGGCGGTATGGGTGGTGGCGGTATGGGCGGCGGTGGCTTCGGCGGCGGCGGCATGGGCGGCGGCGGCATGGGCGGCGGCGGCATGAGCGGCGGCGGCATGGGCGGCGGTGGTGGTATGAGCGGCGGCGGTGGCGGTCGTGGCGGCTTCGGCGGCTAATCGTTGGGTCAACTTAGAGGGTTTATGAGGATAGAAATGAGTAAGAACTGGGCAAAAATGGCTGCGGTGGCGATTTTCGCCGGAGTAGTCGTTGCTCCTATGTCAATTGCGATGGCGCAACAAGCGTCAGACGTAAAAGTCGACCTTAACTTAAAGGATGCGGACATGATGTCGGCGACTCAGGTCCTGTTTGAAAGAACAGGAATCCAGTTCGTTGTCGAACCAAGTTCGCAGCCTTACAAGAGGGTTACGCTTAAGCTGGATTCAGTTACAGCCGACGAAGCGGTTCGCTATATCTGCCAGGCTGCCGGTGCCTACTTCAAGCGAGATGAGAACGGTGTTTTCATCATCAGCCATGATAGGCCCGCGCCGGAACAGGTTTTGCCGAGCATTCCTTCCAAGGTTCCAAAGATCTTCCGAAAAATGAAGGTTCTGAAGGCTGGGGCACGAGACGTTTACGATGCCATTGTTAATTCAATGCCGTTCGACGTATCTCGCGGTTTCAATGCTTTGGATCAGTTCACACGAATCGGAGATCGAAGCGAATTGCAGAGAATGTACGGTCCGCAGTTTGACCCTAAGGTCATTCAGCCAACCTACACGCCAATCACTTCTTCTCCCGTCCCAACTCAGCTAAGCAACGAGTCAGGTGCCGACGTTCGCCTTCCCGGCAGCGAAGGTTCCAACCAGCTTGGCGGCGGTGGCGGCGGTAACCTTGGCGGCGGCTTTGGCGGCGGCGGAGCCGGCGGAGGTCTTGGCGGGGGCCAAGGCAACGGTGGCGCTGGCGGTGCTGGCGGCGGCGGTACTCAGCTTCGAGGAGGCCAGGGCCTTGTTGGAGACAGCATTGACTTCATCTCATTCGATCCTACCGACAATAGCCTTGTGGTTCGAGGAAATGAGGACGACATCAACCAGCTCCAAACCTACATCAATATCTTTGACGTAGCTCCGAGACAGGTTGAGATCAAGGTTGAGTTCATCACGACAACCGACTCCATTTCACGAGATTTCGGAACGGAATTCCTGTACCAAAGAGGAACACTCTTTGCTGGTTCCACTCCTGGAACGTTCGTGAATACGTCGGACCCGGTTTTCCTTAACTACGCAACTGGTAACGTGACAGCACGACTTCGAACTTCTCTTGCAGAAGGTAGTGGTAAGGTCGTTAGCGCTCCAATCGTTCGAACGCTTAACAACCAGCCTGCTACGATTTCGAGCCAGATCACAACCTATGTGTTCTTGAACACAACTTCGGTTTCGAATGGTACGGTTTTGACAACGTCTAATCCGTTCCCGATCCAAGCATTTACCACTCTGTCGGTTGCTCCTCGTATCAACGATGACAACACGATCACTGTGTACTTGCTTCCAACGATCACGAGCCAAGTTGGTACATCGCAAGGCCCTAACGGACAGCAGTTGCCTAACTATGCAACTCAGTCGATCAGAGTCGTTGCTCGAGTTAAGAATAACGAGACAATCGTTCTCGGTGGACTTAATAACAAGAACGAGAGTGAGAGCGTCAACAAGGTCCCGATTCTTGCAGAACTTCCGATTATCGGTCAGTTCTTCCGAGAAACATCGAAGACTAAGGCGAACAGCGAACTCTTGATCTTCGTCACTCCAAGCATCGTTGATGAAGAAACGACAGCCGGTCCTGGCGGACCCTAGTCGATTAATACAACCGAAAGGTATGGATGGCAGGATAAACTATCCTGCCATCCTTTTTTATGAATCGTTGTTGGATTTTGCTAGGAATGATGGGGGCGGGCAAATCTTCACTTGGAAGATCGCTCGCTGACCTAACCGGAAGGACCTTCGTTGATACGGACCTTCTCCTCCAACAACGCCTGGGAAGACCGATCAGTCAGATCTTCCAGATTTATGGTGAGCAGGCATTTCGTGACCATGAGTCGAGTGTCATTCGTTCCATCGAGCCAGGTGAGATCATCTTGTCAACGGGTGGCGGAGCGATATTGCGACCCGAGAATTGGGCCGAGTTTAGGCGTCTAGGTATCACGATCTACCTGGATGCAACTTTGGAAACGATCATTGATCGCCTAACCTCCAGCAAAAAGAAGCGACCTTTGCTCCAAGTCGAGAATTGGGAGGATCGAGCAAGGGATCTATTGGAAAGTCGAACTGATCTCTACCGCAAAGCTGATGTAACGGTGCGGGTCGATGATGTCGATTTAGTTTATGGCGCGCAACGTGTGTTGGACGCTATCGAAGAATATGAACGCAATCGCAATCAGTCATAAAACCGGCAGTTATGAGGTTCGGTTTGATTCTCTCGATCAAGCTTTAAATGACCTACCGTCGGATATCCGAATCATAACCGACGAGAATGTATTTGGTCATTACCGCCATTTGTTAGATCGATTTATGTTCGTAAAAGCTATTCCTGCTGGAGAGCAAAGCAAATCCATATCGGGGCTAACCTCATTACTCTCTTGGTTGGCGGATAGCCGTGCATCACGGAAAACTCCAATTTGCGCGTTCGGCGGCGGAGTTGTAGGAGACTTGGGTGGGTTTACGGCGGCAGTTTACATGCGCGGCGTTCCGTTCATCCAGATTCCAACCACCCTATTGTCTCAGGTTGATTCGTCAGTTGGAGGCAAGGTTGGGATTGACCTTCCGGAAGGAAAGAACCTAGCGGGAGCGTTTTATGCTCCGCAGCGCGTTCACATTCCGATCGACGCCCTTGAATCACTCCCTCAGCGCCAATTTACAAACGGAATGGCGGAAGTCTGGAAGTATGGTTTCATTATGGATAAGCCATTGGCTGAAGCCCTATCCAATGAGCTGTTGACTTCCGGGAGTCAACAACTTGGTTCCGTTGTTCAAAGATGTATTGGACTAAAGGCCAAAGTTGTTCAGGAAGATGAATTTGAAACTCTGGGTCTCCGAGCAATACTGAATTTCGGCCACACGGTTGGCCATGCCATCGAATTCTTGACAGGCTACGGTCCGATTCTTCACGGGGAAGCCATCAGCATAGGAATGGTTGTGGAGGCCAGGATTGGTGAGATGTTGGGAGTAACTCCGAAAGGAATAAGTGAAACCGTCAAAGATTGCTTTATCCGTCAGGGCCTGCCTGTTACGCACAGCATTCTTAAGGACTCAAATTCACTCATCCATTCGATGTACGGAGACAAGAAAGCAGTCAATGGTCAACTTGCGTTAAGTCTCCTAACGGATATCGGGGGATGTAGACTAGTAGAGGCAGTCGATGAATCCGTCATACGAGCCGCATTGGAAGAATCATGAAACAGGTGAGATTGGTCTTATCGGTCGTACTCTTGGGGTTTCTGGTTGCTGGCTACGGAGTGAGCCAATATGCTGTCATGACCGGCACGGCGGCAAGCTATGCCCAAACCATTGATTGCCCGCCGGTTCAGTGGATTGCGCTAGCCTTTTTGATTACATGCATCGTCTTTGCCTTTATGAAGGACCCTGAGGCGAATGAAAAGTGATCGGCAAGCTCCTTAAGGCTAGGTACGAACTTGTTGGCCTCATTCATGACGGTCCGATTTTCGCGACGTATTCTGCCCGCGATCGCATTCAAGGCCGCGACCTGTCGATCAGGGTTGTAAAGCCACCGTTCTCGGATGAACGAGAGTTCGTGGATCGGCTCGTTACCACGGTTCAGAAATATTCGATCATCCAAAGTGCGAATATTGAGCGACTCCACAGTGTTGAGTCGGATCAAGGAATTACCTTTGTTCTTGGAGACCTTACACGAGGACCGAGCCTTGCAGATCGGATCAAGAAACTGGCCCCATTTTCAGTTCCCGTCTCGGTCGGAACTGCGATCAGTATTCTCCAGGCGCTTGATACCATTCATCGAAACGGCCTAGTCCACGGTGACCTCAATCCTCAGCATCTCGCGGTCATGGCGGATGGCGATGTTCGCCTCCAAATGACTGGCGTTTGGGAATCTTATTCCGGTAGTCCAACTGCCGGGGTCGTCGTTCTCCCAACCATGGCTCCTTATTTGGCTCCCGAGGTGAGTGCTGGCTCAATGCCCAGTAGTAGCTCGGATGTTTATGCAGTAGGGATTGTTCTATATGAATTGATCGCAGGGCGGTTGCCTTACTATGCCGAGACGCCTTTGGCGGTGGCCATGCAGCATTCTACGGCGGTGACTCCTACCGTACGGTCCACGAATACGTCCGTGCCGTCGGTGCTCGACGAAATCGTAAAGAAGGCGATGTCCAAGGATCCTCGCAGTCGATATGGAACGGCGGGAGAGATGCTTGCCGATCTAAGGATGCTACAAGACGCCTTACGCTTCGGGCGCTCCTTAACGTGGCCGCTGCGGCCGGAGACGGTTCAGAACGCTCCCACAACAACGGGAAGGGGCCCGGCATCCAAGCCTCAGCCGGTGGCTCCACGCATGTCTGCGATACGCGGCGGACAAGAGTCGGAAGTTTCGCCGAAAAAGAAACAGCGCTCCGAGCGAGATGTACCTATCTGGATGGTGGTGTTCTTCACCTTCGTTTTGGCCATTTTTGCAAGCGTCTGCATCATGTGGATGTATCAAAACTTGAGCCGCCCACGGTTCGTAACGGTTCCGAACATCAAAACCCTCTCCGTCACTGAGGCAACAAGTCTGCTTAGGGAGAACAAATTATCCTTAAGGATTGCCTCTAAGGAGCCAAACGAAAAGTTTGAGCAGGATAGCATCTTAGATGTCACGCCTGAACCAGGGCAAAAAGTGCGAGAGGGTGGTCAGGTCTCGGTGGTGGTCAGTTCGGGCAGTAAGAACGTTTCCGTACCTGATTTGAAGGGACTCACCATTGATAAGGCCAAGGCGTTACTTGCGACATTGAATCTGTCATTGGCACCGACGCTCGAAAAAATCAGTGACCCGAAAGTTCCGGTTGATCTGATCGTCCGGTCGGATCCGCCTGCTCGAGAAACTGTCAAGCGGCAATCCCAAATTAAGGTCTATGTCAGCACAGGAGCATCGGAAGAGAACATTTCGTCTCGCCCCGCTCCCGATCAGGGCTACTTGTACACGCTTAATCTCAGGCTCAAGGATCTACCGCATCGCACAAACGTAAAAGTTGAAATTGTTGACAGTGACGGGACGAGAGTCATCTACCAGGCGATGCACGACAGCGGCGACACGTTCGATGTCACGGCTCGCGGTAGTCAACGAACCGCAAGGTTCAACATTTATTACGACGGCGTTCTCGTTATGCAAAAGCCAAAACAGGCAGAAGGTGATGAGCGCAGCACCGATCCGGTTGAACCCGATTCAACACTTTTAGGCAGGGGACAATGAAGGCATTCTTAGCACCATCTATTCTTTCGTTTGACATGACAGACATTCGCCCATCGGTTCGTACGATGGTCGAAAACGGGGCTGAGATTGTTCACCTGGATGTCATGGACGGACAGTTTGTCCCGCCAATCACCTTTGGCGACTCGTACGTCAAGTCCCTCCGATCAACGATTGAAGCCCTTTACGAAGCCCATCTCATGGTCATGACCCCCGAGCGGCAGTTCGAGCCCTTTGTAAATGCGGGATGCCAACGAGTTATTTTTCATGCTGAAGCAACGATGCATAGCCACCGGCTGGTTCAAACGTTACACGGGCTCGGAGTTGAAGCTGGAATAGCCATCAATCCGGGAACGCCCGTCGAAGCGATCTATCCGGTTCTGGACATGGTGGAGATTGTTCTTGTGATGACCGTCAATCCGGGGTGGGGTGGTCAAAAATTCATCCACTCTGCACTAGATAAGGTCGCTCAGGTTCGAAAAATCCGCCCAGACGTTCTTATCGAAGTCGACGGAGGCATTGACCCTTCAACACTCCCCATTGCTCGATCAGCCGGAGCGAACGTTTTTGTCGTTGGGAGTCATCTGGCTAAGTCACCCTCGCTGGCAGAGGCGACGAAGGAACTCGTGGACCTGTGTGGCTAAAGCTTTTTACGACCGTCATGCTTCTGGCAACGCTCATGCTTCTTTTAGAGCGTCCGATCATCGTTGGTCCGCTCCCACATAGACCCGCCAAACGCAAAGAAGCGCTTGCTTATTCTAAGAGGGCGCTCGCGTTTACCGGAATGCTCTTGGTAACACTCACAAGTGCGGGAGTTGGGTCCATTGTTTTGGTCCGCCGGGCAAAGGCTGAATATCAGCGCCAATCCATCGAGAATATGCAAGCTCTGATTCAGGGCACGATTGAAGATCACAAGAGTAAATCAGGCGACAAGGATGAACCTTCAGTCTAAGACCGATGAAGCATTCATGCTTCGGGCGATTGACCTCTCGAAACGAGGGTTCCCAGCTCCTAATCCTCATGTGGGATGCGTCATCACGGACGGAATTCGGATTTTGGGCGAGGGTTGGCACGATCATGCGGGCGGTCCCCACGCCGAAATCGTTGCGTTGAAAGAAGCGGGAGATTCGGCACGCGGGGCAACCGCGTATGTCACTCTCGAACCGTGTAACCACTTTGGTCGAACGCCACCTTGTACCCAGGCATTACTCGATGCTGGGATCAAGCGGGTAGTCGTTGCTTGCAGCGATCCCAATCCGGTCGCTGCTGGCGGACTTGCTCTTCTCCAAGAACGAGGCATCGAAACTCACTTGGGCCTTCTGGAAGATCTAGCTTCAAAGGCAAATGAGATGTGGTTAACCGCGATGCGAGAACGACGTCCTTACATCGTCATTAAAGCTGCGGTGTCCCTTGACGGAAGAATTGCCCTGTCGTCAGGAGAAAGCCAATGGATAACTGGATCTGCGGCTCGAAAGGCATCTCACCGATTGCGAGCTGAGTGTGGAGCGGTTTTGGTGGGTAGGAAGACAGTTGAGGTGGATAATCCAAAACTTACCGCTCGACTGCGAGGAGTCGTAAATCAACCGGTACGCATCGTCCTCGACCCATCCCATCGCATTGGGCCCGATCGAAATGTATTTGACGCAAGCGCTCCGACCATGCACCTGTTTCATAACTCCTTCGGATTGTCGGCAGAGGGTGGGCAATTCGATCCTGTTCAAATCTGTAAGGTTCTCTTTGATCGTGGAATCCGAGGAGTTCTTGTCGAAGGCGGAGCTACAACCATTGCCGGTTTTGTACGTGCGGGACTTGTCGACCGGATCGAACTCTTCATGGCTCCAGTGCTCTTGGGAGACGGGCCGTCTTGGATGGATCGCTTACAGGTTTTGCATCTCGCAGATGCACCTCGCTTCCAAGTTCAATCGGTAAAAAAGCTTTCAGGTGACCTTCAGGTTACGCTCACGCGGTGACGGTCTGGCTATATTGACGTTAAGTAAGAAGAGAGGTTGTTCTATGTCGAAAATGCGTCTTCACACTTTGCTTTCTGGAATTACGCTCATGTCGGCAATGTCAGCGCAGGCGTTGGCAAGCGACATCAGTCTCCGGCGCGATACTGTCATCCCGGTTGTGCTTGAAGACAAGCTTGATCTTGCCGACCATCAAGTTGGTGATTCTTTTACCGTTCGAGTTACTGACGACGGACCACTCCCTCCAGGTACAGAAATTCTTGGTCGAATTGACGGCATTCACCCGGCGAAAGGCCATCGTCCGAGCAGCATGGACCTTCGGTTCACGCGAATTTTGATGCCGGATAATTCTCGCGTCAATATCGACGCAGCGGTCATTTCCCTGGATGACCGTTATCTAGTCAGAGGCAAAGATGGTCGCCTAATGGCCAAGCAGGACATTCGAAAACAACAGAACGATGTGCTTGGTGGTGCCATTGGTGGATTCATTGTGGGATCACTCTTCCATCATCGGGTAGCGGGTGCAATCATTGGGACCATTGCTGGCGCGGCGGTAGCCGAGTCGGATCGAGAAAAAGATAGCAATCTCATTGCCAAGCAAGGAGATAGGTTAGGCGCACTGATGAATCGGGATGTGATGATCCACTTGAACGAAGGTGGAGGAAGAGGCATCGCGAGTCACCTTGATCGTCCCATGTCAGAACCAGCCCGACAGGATTCCGGCCGAAATCGAGTTAGGGAAGGCGATCATAATGCTCCCATCATCGTGACCTTCCAAAAGACGGATATGCAATTTCCGTCCGATGCTCGCCCGTACTGGATTGGGGAAACGGTAATGGTTCCGCTCGAGCCAGCCGCGAACCAACTCGCTTTGGACGTCGATCGCCACAAAGACCGCACTGTTTCGCTGAACGGCAAAGACATCAACATGGAATTGACCGAGTTTTCTCGAGATGTTCGATTGAACGGAGACTTGGTGACACTACCGAGAACGGTGGTCATTCACAACGGAGTCGTCTTTGTTCCACTCGATGCGCTCGTGATGATGGTTAAAGACCCTGTCTTCCTAAACGGGACAAAGTACGAAGCAAGAACGTAGAAGGAGAAGATCCCATCGAGGTTCGTATCCCTGAAACCTCAAATAAGCCCCGAGCCGCCCCTTCGGCCGGGGCTGAATTCTTTTATAAGGTCAAGAAATACTGATGCAAACGGACATCGTCCGTGAGCTCTGGGTGAAACGAGGTTCCGATGAGGTTGCCTTGCCGAACAGCTACGATTTTGCCGCCGTATGATGCGGTCGCGACGGCTGGCGAATGAACCTTCGTGACGATGGGAGCTCGAATAAAGACCCCGAGGACGGGAGTGTCGATACCGTCTACAAGGACCTCGTCTTCAAAGCTATGGACCTGAGCGCCGAAGGCATTGCGCTCCACTTCAATATCTAGAAGTTCAAGGGTGTACTGACTGCGCCCTACCACCTTCGAGGCCATCATGATCATTCCCATGCAGGTTCCCCAAAGCGGCATACCTTTAGCGGCGGCATCCTTGAGAGCACTTCCTAACCCGTAGCGTTCCATCAGCAACCCAACCGTGGTGCTTTCACCGCCAGGAATAATGGCTCGGTCCACCCGTGAAAGGTCTTCTGGGGTGCGGACTTCGACGACCTCTGAAGCACCAAGACCGCAGGCCAGAAGGGAAGTAATGTGCTTTTCAAAGTCGCCCTGAATGGCGATAACGCCGACTTGCATAACAACCCAGTTTACTTGCAGACCCAACTTGCTGGGACAATGACAGTTGCCCGACTTTGACAAAGCTACAGTGTCTGTGTTCCTTTCCTACGGCTTGCGAGGTGCTACACTCCGTTCGTGATCGATGTTATTGGGGCTCCGTTTGACCTGTGCGGACGACGATTGGGTAGTCGCCTCGGCCCAGCCGCCCTGCGCCTCGCAGACCTGATTGAGACGCTGGAGGCACTTGGACTTGAAGTGGCGGATAAAGGAGATTGTGAGGTTGCCAAAGAATTTACGGCTCCCGATGGTATCCGAAATTTTGAGCCGCTCAAGCAATGCGTCAAGAGCTTGAGGTTGATGGTTTTCGAAAGCTTGGAGCGTGGCAATCTACCGATTGTCATGGGTGGAGAACATACGCTCGCGGTTGCGGGTGTGAGTGCTGCATTAGAGATATTTGACGGTGACCTGGGTCTTATTTGGATCGACGCCCACGCAGATATCCATAACCCCGGTAGCTCAGATACCGGAAATGTTCATGGGATGCCGGTTGCGGCACTGGCTCAATATCCGAGCGGAGTAGAAGGCACAAAGGATACCGAGTGGCAAACCTTACTTGACACGCTAGGATCTGGGCCTCCTTTGAATGTCGAGAACACGGCTTGGTACGCCTTGCGCGACGTAGACCAAGCGGAAAGAAGCCGATTGAACGGTCTTCCCATCTCCATGCACGACATCGATCGTCACGGAGTGGAACAGACCGTTAAGTGGATTGACCAATGGTTGCGAAGGTCCGGAGTGAGCAACGTCTGGATCTCGTTCGACGTTGATGCACTGGACCCCATTTTGGCGCCCGGAACGGGAACGGCAGTTCGCGGTGGACTCACCTATCGAGAGTCCCACCTTTGCGCGGAGCTTCTACGTGAAGCGCTCGACGCGAAAGATTGCCCGTATCGGCTGGTTGGAGTCGACCTTGTCGAAACAAATCCGCTGTACGACCATATGAATGAAACCGCGAAAATGGCAGTGGAGTGGCTCGCGTCACTTCTCGGAAAGACGATTTTAGGTAAGCGGTAACATGAACTTTGAAACGCCCAAGATCATGTCAACTTTGAGTGGTCCTTTAAATATATGAGCATCGAATCGGGAAGACGTGTACTAGCAGAAGAAGCAGCCGCAGTTGCATATTGCGCGGAGCATTTGGACGAATCCTTCACTTTGGCTGCAAGCATGGTCCACAGTTGCGGTGGCCGGACGATTACTTGCGGAGTGGGAAAGTCGGGACATATCGCCCGCAAGATGGCCGGAACACTGAGTAGTACCGGAACTCCTAGCCTCTTCTTACACGCCTCAGAAGCGGTCCATGGCGATCTTGGGATGATCACGCTAAACGACGTCGTGATCATGTACAGCCACAGTGGCGAAACCGACGAACTCGTCAAACTGTTTCCTTCGATTCGCTCCATTGGTGCTAAGACGATCCTCATTACGGGCCGTCCGGAAAGTAGCGCGGGCCGGCTGGCTGACTTAGTTCTTAACACCCATGTCGATCAAGAAGCTTGCTCGAACAATCTCGCTCCTACCACCAGCACAACGGTCATGTTGGCTTTGAGCGATGCACTCGCGATAGCAGTTATGGATCGACGAGGATTTTCAAAGGAAGATTTTGCGAAGTTTCACCCGAGCGGCACACTTGGGAAGCGGCTACTCCTCAAAGTGGCCGATGCGATGCGACCTTATTCCGACATCGCCACACTTCCAGCTTCGGCATCGATTCTCGATGTGATGCAAGCAATTACCAACGCCGGCGTCGGCGCAGCATGTATCGTGGATGAAGAGCGACATTTGCTCGGCGTCATTAGCGACGGAGATTTGAGGAGGCATTTCGTAAGTGCGCCGAATCAGTTGCATGCTTCGGCGGCAACCATTCTGAATGCGCATCCTTCCACGATTGAGCCGGAGCTTCTAGCTGTAGAAGCCTTGGAATTCTTCCAAAACTTGCCGCGGAAGTTGGGCGACCTACCGGTTCTTGAGGACGGCAAGGTCGTGGGTCTGTTGATGTTAAAAGACCTCTTGCGAATCGGAATTGTTTAGTCGATCAACCCGTTCGGCTACCAAACATTGCCCCTTTTGGCTCTTCCAATAGTGCATTATGGGATCCATCACAGGGCGGAAACGCATATCTTCAATGCGATGGACGCGGACGGATGACAGCCGGAAAACGGTGCATAAATTGTGCCAAACATGTTGGCAATTTGTGCGCAACTTTTGGCTTGACATTCCACCCCTTGTGGTTAGATAATGCTTAGGCTACTACAGGTAGTGGTTTGAAAGGAAACAAATGCACTGCCCGTTCTGCGGATTTATTGATCAGAGAGTATTGGACTCTCGTCCTGCGCGGGACGGCGAAGCGATTCGACGACGACGCGAGTGCAGTGGCTGCGGACGTAGGTTTACGACGTTCGAAGAGCCAGAAAGGCCGCGACTTTTCGTAGTAAAGCGTGGTGGTTCACGACAAGAATTCAGTCGTGACAAAGTTCTTAGTTCCATGGTGCTCGCCTGCCGTAAGCGACCGGTAGATGTCGAGACGCTCAGGCAAGCCTGTGAGCGAGTGGAGCGAGACCTATTTCAAGAGTACGAGGAAGAGGTCCCATCCAATGCGATTGGGCCCCTCGTGCTTCGAGAACTCATGGTCATTGACACAGTCGCCTATGTGCGGTTTGCGAGTGTCTACTTTGAGTTCGAAACAGTAGTTGACTTCGAAGAAATCATTAGTTCAGTACAGAAAGGGGCAGCCGGAGAGGCCGTGCTGCGATAGCGAGAGGAAGCTTCCGAGAATGAAAATTAGCCGATACTTTACACAACAGGGTGCAAACCCGTATAACGGAATTCCGTTTGAACCTCGCAAGAGCGAGATCAGAAATCCGGATGGTTCCACCGTTTTCTTGATGGAGAACGTGATGGTGCCTGCTCATTGGTCGCAGGTTGCAACGGATATCCTGGCCCAGAAATATTTCCGGAAAGCAGGCTTAACCGTCGGCCTCGTAAATGGAGTTCCTGAAGGCGATCCCAACTTGTCGTTCCTGGTTCCAACGGCTGAGCACGAAACCGACAGCCGTCAAGTGTTCCACCGGTTGGCGGGATGCTGGCGACACTGGGGTGAAACTAACGGCTATTTCACAACTCCAGAAGATGCCCAAGCTTTCTATGACGAACTCGTTCATATGTTAGCCAAGCAGGTTGCGGCACCTAACTCGCCCCAATGGTTCAACACCGGCCTGAATTTTGCTTACGGCATCACGGGCGGTGCCCAGGGCCACTACTATGTGGATCCCAAGACGGGTGAACTCACTCGCAGCCAGAACGCCTACGAGCGACCTCAGCCTCACGCTTGCTTCATTCTCAGCGTGAAGGATGACTTAGTCAATGAAGGCGGCATCATGGATCTTTGGACCCGTGAAGCTCGAATCTTCAAGTACGGTTCTGGAGTTGGCACAAACTTCTCGAAGATTAGAGGAGAGAACGAAAGACTCAGCGGCGGAGGCAAATCCAGCGGCCTTATGAGTTTCCTTCGAGTGGGTGACCGCAGCGCAGGTGCCATCAAGTCTGGCGGTACGACTCGTCGAGCGGCCAAGATGGTCTGCTTGGATTTGGAGCACCCTGACATTGAAACGTTCATTAATTGGAAGGTCATTGAAGAGCAGAAAGTTGCCGCGCTCGTAACCGGTTCCAAGCTAAACGAAAAGCACTTGAACGCAGTCATGCGAGCGTGCTGGCAGCCAAATGGTCCTATTTCAGACGATCAGACTCCGGACTTCAACCCTCGAACGAATGCCGAACTTCGAAAGGCGATTGCCGAGGCAAAGATTAGTGAGATCCCGCTCAACTACATTCAGCGAGCGATCCAGTTTGCTCAGCAGGGCTTCAAGTCCCTCAAGTTCCCAACGTACGATACGGGCTACGAATCAGAGGCCTACTTAACAGTTTCCGGTCAGAACAGTAACAACTCGGTTCGTGTTCCCAACGAGTTCTTTTACGCAGTCGAGCGCAATACCGACTGGCACCTGACATCTCGAACGAACGGAAAGGTCGTAAAGACCCTTGAGGCACAAGAGCTTTGGGAGCAAATCTGCGAAGCGGCTTGGAACAGTGCCGACCCTGGACTGCAATACGATACGACGATCAATGAATGGCACACGTGCCCGGCCGATGGTCGAATCAACGCGAGCAATCCCTGCTCGGAATACATGTTCCTTGACGACACGGCTTGTAACCTCGCGAGTATCAACCTGGTTCGCTTCTACGATGAGCAGACAGGCAAGTTCGATATCAAGGGATATGAGCACGCCATCCGAATTTGGACCGTGGTTCTTGAAATCTCAGTCTTGATGGCTCAGTTCCCATCGAAAGAGATTGCTCAACTCAGCTACAACTTCCGAACCTTGGGCTTGGGATACGCCAATCTTGGAGCGTTGCTCATGCAGATGGGTATTCCGTATGACAGCCCAGAAGGATTTGCGATTACCGGTGCGCTGACGTCCATTTTGGGTGGTGGAAGCTACGCTGCCAGTGCCGAGATGGCAGGTGAACTAGGTCGGTTCCCATCTTACGAGCGCAACGAAGCTTCGATGTTGCGCGTCATTCGCAATCATCGTCGAGCCGCCTACAACGCTCCTAAGGACGATTACGAAGGACTCAGCATCTATCCGGTAGGCATCAGCGAAAAAGACTGCCCTGCCGACATGCTAACGGTCGCTCGGGAAGCTTGGGATAAGGCCGAGATGCTTGGAGTGATGCACGGGTTCAAGAATGCTCAAGTTACCGTTCTTGCCCCGACCGGTACGATCGGTCTCATCATGGATTGCGATACCACAGGTATCGAGCCAGACTTCGCCCTCGTTAAGTTCAAAAAACTTGCTGGAGGCGGATACTTCAAGATCATCAACCAATCCATTCCACCCGCGCTGACGAAGCTTGGTTACTCTGAGAAGCAGGTTGCGGACATTATTGGATATGCGCTTGGCAACAAGACCCTGAAGGGCGCGCCGTACATCAATCATGAAACGCTGGCGGCGAAAGGCTTCACTCCTGAAGCCCTTCACCAGTTGGAAGGTGCGCTAGAGAATGCCTTTGAGATCGGTTTTGCCTTCAACAAGTGGACCTTCGGCGATGACTTTTGCAAGAATGTCCTTGGCTTCACCGACGAGCAACTGAATGACTGGACCTTCAATATGCTCGCCGAGTTGGGATTTGCCAAGAGCGAGATCGATGCCGCAAATGAATACGTTTGCGGAACAATGACGGTCGAGGGTGCTCCTCACCTCCTGGATATCCACCTTCCGGTCTTTGATTGTGCGAACCGGTGTGGCAAGAAGGGGCAGAGATTTATCAGCGCGGGTGGTCACATTCGTCAGATGGCGGCCGCTCAGCCGTTCCTCTCGGGAGCGATCTCTAAGACGATCAACCTTCCAGCCGAAGCTTCGATTCAAGAGGTAAAGGATGCGTACTGGCTATCTTGGACCTTGGGCTTGAAGGCGAACGCACTTTATCGAGATGGATCAAAGCTCTCGCAGCCTCTCAATGCCTCATCGGATGATGCAGCCGCCGCGATTCTAGAAGCCTCCTACGACGCAGACATCGTGACTCCCGAAGTTGCAGTGGCGAGCACGGCTGCTCAGCCCCGAACCGAAGCACCGGTTGCGGTTTCGGCACAAGATCCGGTGATGGAAACGGCTACTAAGCTGATCTATCGCTACATTTCGAAGCGAAGAGTTCTTCCTGCCCGTCGACGAGGTTACACACAAAAGGCTCGAGTAGGCGGACACAAGGTCTACCTACGAACAGGCGAATTTGAGGACGGAGCCATCGGTGAAATCTTCATCGATATGCACCGAGAAGGAGCCGCGTTCCGAAGCTTGATGAACTGCTTTGCAATCGCTGTGTCGCTCGGTCTGCAGTATGGCGTTCCGCTTGAGGAGTTCGTCGAAGCATTCGTCTTCACTCGATTCGAGCCAAATGGTAGCGTCCAGGGGCACGACAACATTAAGATGTCAACCTCGGTAATCGACTACATCTTCCGCGAACTAGCTCTCAGCTACCTTGGACGAACCGATTTGGTTCAGGTCAAGCCCGAGGACCTTAGAGGTGATTCGATCGGTAAGCCGAGCCAATCACCTGCATATGAGGACGAAGAAGTTGAGAGTGATGACTTCCGAGGTCAAGTGCCAGGTCGAGCCTACGAAGATCACACTGCGGCAGGGTTTAAACCCAACACCGGCCAGGATGCTCTGCCTTTCGACACCAACCCTCAAGCAGTCGGAAGTCCGACTTGGGAACTTGAACAAAAGCAAAAGTCAGCTGAGCCTCAATACGAAGAGCGAATCGTAAGCGGCCATGGAGCCAAGGGAAAGATGCTCGTCGAGTCTCCAGGTACGGCGGCCGCGCCCAAACCTAAGGCCGCCAATAGTGAAGTGGCCCAGATTGTTGAAAAGATCCGTCAAGCTCGTCTGAAGGGCTATGAAGGCGATCCATGTAGCAATTGCGGAGCGTTCACCATGGTCCGAAATGGAGTTTGCTTGAAGTGTGACTCTTGCGGCGAGACGAGTGGGTGTAGCTAGACTTTAGCCACCAAAAAGCCGCCTTTGATTTTCCTTAGTTGGAAAGTTCAAAGGCGGCTTTTTCGTGTGGAAAGGTTCGAATCGTTAGCTGGTATGGCGAGGAACGAAGCTTTTAACCCAGTCTCGACCGACGATTGTGAGCGCGAAACCCTTGCCGTAGTCGGTGCTTCTCACTTCTGAACTGACAGCGCGTGGACCTGGGCGAAGGTACCCTTTTTGCACGAGATCCCAAGCGGCATCCATAAGTAGTCGATCAATAAGAACCGCACCATGAGCTTCGGTGCCTGGTGCCGGGGGAGCGTTTCGAATCTCCTCGTGAACCCAGGGAAGAAAAAGGTCGTAAACGTGCGAGTGACGTTGCATGGGCCCAGTTGGGTCTCGCAGGGTTTCCCAGATGAACTCACGTAAGAAGTCGTCAGTCTCGTCCAGGTTTCGTAGCAGCAGTCCGCGTGTCGATAGAAGCATTATTTGCCCCCTTTGTTATTAAGACTCTTTCCCCATGCAAAGGTTCATCCTGTGCATGGGGTTAGGGATCCGTTTCTTATTGTCCCTTGTCATTCATGTCCGCACTGTGCGAATAATTGTCGCCCATCAGGTGGGTGCAGAAATATTCGAAGAGCATCTCGTTGAAGTAGGGCTGGAGATCGCCGTATCCGTGAGGCTTGCCAGGCATGAGCATATAGTCGAACCGCTTGTTGGCCCGAATTAGAGCGTCAATAAGGCGGAAGGTTCCAGCATAGTGGACATTGTTGTCCATGTCGCCATGGACCAATAACAACTTGCCCTTCAGATTGGCCGCGATCTCGGCGTTGGTGGGAACGTGAATCTCAAAACGAGTCTCTCCGGTACCGGTGGTTTGGTTTCCATCGCCATTTTGAGTCCCGGTTTGACCGGATCCTGTTCCTGTACGTCTACGGCCTTGGCGCTGCTGCTGCGGGTCTTCGCTTTGAAGAGGAAGCAACATTCGATCGAGAATTACCGAATCTTGGAAGGACTGAGCTAACTCATCCTGGTTGTTGCCGATATAGGCTTCTTCATCGCCGGTGGCTTCGTCGCCATCCGGTCCGCCCGCTCCTGCACCCGTGGATGCACCGGCAGTTGCGGCTTTGACGGGGCCGGTTACTTCTCGGAGGCCGTGGTACTGCTCCGACCAGTTTTGATTGTAGATGTTGTTATCGTGGTTACCCGAGGAAGACACACCAACTTTGAAAAAGTCATTGAAGGGAGGCAATAGCAGCGCCGCTGCGGTCATGAAGCCTCCACCCGAGTGGCCGAAGATTCCCACCCGATCCGTGTCGATCCAGGGATATTTAGCGCCGAGTTGTTCCACTCCCGCTTTCTTGTCTGCCAAACCGTAATCGCGCAGATTGAAGTAACCAAACGTGTCGTAAGCCTTTGATCGCTTGGGATTGCCGCCACGGTTACCGATCTGAACGACGATAAAGCCTAACTGAGCGAGGCGCTGAGTGCCCGCGTTGGCAGTGAACGTTGTGGTGACGCTTTCCGTCTGGGGGCCCGGATAGACATTCAAAATAATCGGATATTTCTTCTTCGCGTCGAAGTCAAACGGCTTCCACATCGCCCCATAAATATCCGTCACTCCGTCCGCTGCCTTGACCCTAAATGTTTCTGGCATCTTCCAGCCGGTCGCGGTCAATCTGGTTAGATCGGTCTCTTCCAGCTTCAAAAGGACCTTCCCTCGCTCGTCACGGAGGACGGACTGCGGAGCAAGATCGACTCGTGAATAGTTGTCAACTTCGTAGTGGTGCTTGGGGGAGAGTACTGAAGCGTGATCTCCGTCGCCTTTATCTAGTAAGGTGAGATCGGTTCCATCGAGGTTGGCTCGATACATGTGAGTGAACGTTGGATTCTGGTCGGCTTCGCGACCGTTACCCATCAGCCAGATTTGTCCTTTCTCAGCGTCTAGATCAACAATCGAATCGGTGCGGAACGGACCAGAGGTAATTTCGTTCTTAAGCTTCCCATCGTTGGAATAGACATAGTAGCGTCCCCAACCGCTGCGCTCCGACCACCAAATCATGTCCCCACCGGGTTTCACATACCTAACCGGCTGGGTGCCAATAAAACCGCTTTCAGTCTGCTCAGTAATCAATGGCTTGACCGCATTGATCTTCATATCAATGTCGCAAAGCTCCAAGTGACGTTGAAGTCGATCTCGACGAGCAAACCGAAGATGCTCAGAAGATTCGAACCAGTGAAGGTCGAACAGCTGTTGATCCTTCCACTTTTCAACCTTCATCGGTTGTAGGGTCTTCGTATCGCGATGGAAGACATAAAGCTCCGTCTGCGTGACGTTTACGTCTCCAGGCATCGAATACTTGTAAGTTACGACCTCAGGTCGTGGCATTGCGAGGGAATTGACAAGGTATAGGTCCTTAACTTTTCGCGAGTCACGCCGTTCGATTGCGAAAGATTTGGAGTCGGGAGACCAAATCGCACCGACCCGAATTCGCTTCTCCTTTGCATCGGCTGCGGCTGAACCATACCCATAGTCCTTTACGCCATCTTTGGTGAGTTGAACAGGCTTGTCTTCAGCAGAAACTTCGGCATAGTATAGGTTTTCGTCCTGAGCATATACATATGCTTTCTTGTCGGGTGAGAGGACTCGGAAATTGGTGCCAGCCGCACCACGAGCGCCTCCTCGGCCTCCGCCTCCGCCACGCTGACCTCCGAAGCGGTTAGCTGGCGGAGCATCGTCTTCAGGGGGATCGGTTGGGAGTACCTTTCCGACTTGCTTCAGCTTGCCGGTTGCCAATTCGAATTCGTAGCGAAAGCCTTCAACAACAAACCGGAATGCTTTCCCGTCCTTATTAAATGTAACGGTTGTGATCGGTAGATTGGTTGAGTCGTACGGGCGGTGAGCCAGCTCAGAAAGCAACGACGCCATCTTCGCGACGTCAAAAAGGGGCCGCTTCGACCGAGCATGGGGATCGACTCGATAGAACTTGGTGCCACTGCTGTCTTTCCAGCTGTACCAAAAGGTGTCGGTGTCGTTGATCCAATGGGGCACTACGCTCGTGCTGTAGACGTATTGTTGGATGTACTCCGCCGTAAATCGGTTTGCGAGTTTCCAGTTGGCGTGATTAACCGGCGCAGGTAGTTTGTCAGTGAGTGCAGATGAGCTACCAATCGTAATTACCAGAACTGCGGCATAAACTGCAGTCCGGCTAAGCGCGTTATAAGGATGATGGAAAGGAATGGAGGATGGGTGAATAGGATATGAGAAATGCCCCATCGAACTATTATCAAACTTTGAGTTCAAAGAGGGGCTTGGGTTAGAGCTTTCACACCAATTTGTCGGCGATACGGAAGCACCTAGCTCCTCAGATTTAACTCATCATTGAGACGCAAATATGAAGATGGCCCAAAAGAGGATTCTGCTTCCGCTGATGTCTTGCTTGTTTGCTTGGTCAACGATCGGACTGGCGACATTGAGGGCGCAGGCAACCCCTCAAGATTTGATTGGCACCATGGTGGAAACGATCAATTCGAAGAACGAAGCCAACACGCTGAAGTTTCTCGAAGAGTGGATGGTTTCCAAGGCAAACCTTCAGCAACGGGCAAAGAAGTTTGTCGGTCTATCCGAGCAAGGCGGGCCGTTCAAACTTGTCAAGCAGTCAAGTGTGACGAGCAACGAAGTGGACGCGATTGTGACGGATCGAGAGGGAACTCGATTGGTTTTTCGCCTCCATATTCAAACAAAACCGAGCCTCAAGATTGTTGGCCTTCAAATTGCGCCTGCCTTCACGGTAGAGGGGCCAGATTCCGCCCTCGATAAGTGGAAAGATCTGAATGAGCTTGCGTCTCAGATCGCGACGCCTGTTCACTCTCCAGGGATGGCCATTGCCGTGATTAGGAATGGAGCACTCACGGAAGGGGTGGTCGGAGTGAGAACCTCACAATCGATCGATCCTGTCCAAACAAACGATGTTTGGAGCATTGGTTCGATCGGCAAGTCTGTATGCACATCCGTCATTGGGCGCCTTGTGGAGATGCACAAGCTCACGTGGGATGAAACGCTCAAGCAAGCGTTACCTGGCGTTTCAATGAAACCGGGCTATGCCAAGGTGACGATTGAGCAGTTGATGCTTCACCGAGGCGGAATTCCTCAAGACTTGGGATTTCGCCGACCCGATATTGATCGAATCGTCGGAAAAGCCAGGACGGGCACTGCAATTCGAGCCCGGTACGTGGCTGACATTTTGAAACGAAATCCGATCGGCACCCCAGGTGAGAAGTTTGCTTACTCGAATGCTGGTTACGCGCTACTTTCCTATATTGCGGAAAGCAAGATGGGAAAGTCCTATGAATCTCTCGTGAAGGAGACGGTCTTTCGACCTCTTGGCCTCGCGCACAGTTTCACCGGTATCGATGTCCTTCCTGCCTCCCGACCTTCCGGACATGTTGAAGATGAGAATGGCATTCACCCATTAAACACGGAAGGTCCAATCGAATTCCTCTTCGCGGGAGCGGGCGGAGGTATGTATATGTCCATGGGAGATCTTGCAAAGTTTGGGCAAGCCCATTTGAGCGGCCTCAATGGCAAAGATGGATTTCTGAAGTCAGCGACAATAAAATGGCTGCATCGAGGATTCCTTGAGCAACCGGGTGGGAAGCGAACGTATGCCTGTGGGTGGGGAATTGAGCGGTTTCCCGGGCTCGATTGGTCCCATAGCCACAACGGATCAAACGGAACTCAGAGAGCCCAGCTCTCGATATTCCCAAGGTCGGGGCTCGTCATATCAGCGGCCGTCAATCTTGGTGGTGAAAAGCAACCAAGCCCCGGTTTACAGGCGGTGTTGGCAATCGCTAAGCGATTCGCAGCCAAAGGTTAAGTTCGCGGTGATATTCTAAAGGCGTGTTTCCAATCCTTGCTGCTGCCCTCACTCTTGGCTACTCGCCCGCCCCTCTAAAAATGAATGGGTGGCTCGTCTTTGATGACGAAGGAACGTCCATGCGTTCGTTCAAAGCTCACGCGGATCAGTTAAAGTCTGTAAGCGTGGACTGGTATAAATGTGATTCAAAAGGAATCCTCGTTCGGCAAAATCGGCCAAACCTCCAGGATCGCAAGGAGATCTTGGCTACGGCACGCAAGCATCATGTGAAGGTCTACGCCTTGGTCGCAAATGAGGGATTTGAGTCAAAGAGCCTCGAAAAGGTGATGGATTCTCCTGAACTGGTCAAGAACCATGCGAACCAGTTGGCCAAGATGGCGATCGAAGATGGCATCGACGGAATAGACCTTGATTACGAATCTCTTGCTGCGAAAGAACGAGAACCGTTTACAAAATTGGTTCAAGCGGTGAGCAAAGCTTGCCACGCCAAGAAACTCCAGGTTGTAATGGCCGTTCACGCCAAAGAATCGGAGCCCGGTAACTGGGATGGTGCTCAGTCTCAAGATTGGGCAGCCTTAGGCAAGGCGGTCGATTATGTGCGGGTCATGACTTACGACTTTCACTGGGAAACTAGCGATCCGGGGCCCATCGCTCCGCCTGACTGGGTGGAACGAGTGATGAAATTTGCCACTACTGTCATTCCTGCTTCAAAACTTGATCTCGGCATTCCGGGTTATGGCTACGATTGGTTGAACAAGAAAGCCGATAGTTATACGTGGGATGGCTGGGTTGAGCGCGTCAAGCAACATGGTCCAGCTCATCGCGATCCTGCGAGCCAAGAAATGACTCTCTCATACAATGGTCGAACGGCGTTCTATGCCGACGCTTTAGCCGCAAAGCCAAAGTTTGATATCGTCCGAAAGCTGCACTTGAATGGCCTCGCACTCTGGCGCCTTGGCTCGGAAGAACCGAGTTTTTGGAAGCTCCTTCGCGAGCAGGGCCAGTAGTTCGAAGGACCCTTAGTTCCAAGTTAGTGCCCTCCCGTGTTGGTGAAAACACCGGAGGGCACCCACGGGCACATTGAGTTCCTAGAACTGACCCGTAACGTGAAAGCATAGGTCAGCCTTTCAGGCCCGTAATGGCAATGCCTTGAATGAACAGTCGCTGAGTGAAGAAAAACAAGATAATAACCGGCGCGATGATGATCGTCGATGCGGCCATTAAGAGGTTCCATTGAGTTCCACCATTTTGACTCTGGTAGAACTGAAGCCCGAGCGAAAGCGTGAAGGTTTTCTGGTCAAGTAGATAGATCAAGGGGCCGAGGAAGTCGTTCCACGATCCCATGAAGCTGAACAGCGCCACTACGGCAAGAGCCGCCTTGCTGAGCGGAAGGATGACGCTTCGAAAGATGCGCCATTCACTCGCGCCATCAATCTTGGCGGCTTCGGAAAGCTCGAAGGGAATGGTGCGGAAGAACTGCCTGAGCAAGAAGATGCTAAACGCGGAACCGAACCACGCAGGAACCCACAACGGACGGTAAGTTCCGATCCAATCAAGGTGTCGGAATAGCGCGAAGGTGGGAACCATCAATACCGGAAAGGGAACCATCATGGTCGCAATCGTGACGGCAAAGGCAAAGTCTCGGCCTGGCCAGCGAAGCCGGGAGAAGGCGTAAGCGACTAAAGAGTTGGAAGCTACCGTTCCTGAAACGATCAATACACAAAGTACAAGCGTGTTTCGGAAATAGACGACGAACGGATAGTAGCCGACCGTTTCGTGTCCGGTGATGACCGCTTCTTTGAAGTTGCCCCACATGAACTTGGAGGGTATCCACTGAATCGGCACCGACATCGTTTCCTTAATCGGCTTGAGCGCAGTCGTTAGTAGCCAAAGAAAGGGGAAGATAAAGGCGATGGAAAGTGCTACGAGCGCAATCTGAACGAGGACTTTCTGTATGATGCGAGTATCGTTTTTGCCCATGATTAACTTCCTTGGTAGTGGACGTGGCGCTCGCTAAACTTTAGCGAAACGACGGTGAGAACGAGAATCATCATGAACATGATCCAACCCATGGCGCTGGCGTAGCCCATCTTATGATATCGAAAAGCGTTGTCGTACAAGTACTCGGTGTAGAAGTAAGTTGACCGCGCAGGCTGACCGTTCGGGAACATGATGTAGGGCACCGTGAAGACCTGGAGCGTGCCGATAATGCCCATGATCCCGTTGAAAAGGATGACGGGAGAGATCATCGGCAACGTGACGTGTTTGGTCTTCTGCCAGCCGTTGGCGCCGTCGAGATCGGCAGCTTCGATAAGCTGAACGGGAACATCCTGGAGTCCGGCTAGGTAGATCAGAACCGCGTTGCCAACGCCCCACACGCTCATCAAGACTAGGGCCGGCTTCGTCCACAAAGGATCCGTCATCCAATTGGGGCCTGACATGTGAATGATGCCTAAGAATTTGTTGAGGATCGGGTTGAGAACGCCGTGCTCTCCATCCAAAACAAACATCCAAAGCACCGCAAGTGAAACCTGAGGGACCAGCGAAGGAATGAAGAAGATGGTGCGATATATCGCCATCCCTTTCACTTTCGCATTCAGCAACATTGCCAAAATGATCGCGGTTCCCATTCCGGCCGGCAGCGCTATTACTGCGTAGAGCAGCGTGTTTTTGAGCGCGATCCAAAACACATCGTCTCCCCACAGCGCTTTATAATTGTCTAGGCCGACAAAAATGGGTGCCTTCAAGATCGAATAATCACAAAAGCTGAAATAAATAGATGCGCAGAGGGGATAGAGCAGAAAGATGCAGAATCCCAGCAGCCAAGGCGAAGCAAACAAGTAGCCAAATTGAGCCTCACGACGTGTCCCTCCTTTCATTTCTCGCCTCGAATCTTGAGCCGTTCTAGGTAACTGTCCAACGTCGGTTGCATTCGCTTGGCGACATCGTCGAGCGCCTGCTTAGGAGTCTTTTGCATGAGGGTGATTTCGCTGAACGCGTTGTTGATTTCGTCGTTATATTCCGACCAGATGCCAATCTTCGGCGTGGACACAGTCGTCTTGCTGTAGGCCAGTTTAATGAAGAGTTTGATGTACGGGTTCGGATGGTTGGCAATGAATCCGTCACTCACTTGAAGTAGCGGAGTGATCTTCTTCTGACCTAAACAGAGCATTTCGAGCCCTTTCTGTGATTCTACAAATTTTAAGAACTCGAAGGCTTCCTTCGGATGTTTTGCACCAGTCGGAATGCAGAGGACGTCGAGATCAATGACGGTCGGATCGGGTAAGTCGGGACTGACACTTGGGAAAGGAGCTGCTCCCCACTCCAGGTCCGGCTTGAACATGTTGATGAAGTTGTACATCCAGACGCCCTGGATTTCCATCGCATCCTGGCTCGTCATAAATCCGTTCTGGGGAGATGAAAAACTTCCGAAACCACCCTTGAACGTTTGGAGCGCGGTTCCACCATATCGCTGCGAGAAGTGTTGAACCCACTCAAATGCCTTTACGTTTTCGGGGCTATTGATCGTGATTTTGCTTTTGCCGTCCCACAACTTGCCTCCAAAGAACGGACCCCAGCACCAGTTCCACCAACCAGGTTCAGAAGGAATGAATCCTGCCTGGATAAGATGTCCATTTGCGTCTTTCTTGGTGAGCTTGTCCGACATTTCGTCCAGCTCGGCAAAGGTGCGCGGTGGTTTCTCGGGATCGAGCCCAGCGTCTCGAAAAAGCTTTTTGTTATAGTGAAGGGCCGTGGTTGCCGGAGTGCTCGGCAATGCATAGACGTGATCTCGGACGACTCCAATGTCCCAATAAGCAGGAATGTATTGGTCTCTCGAGATTCCGGCCGCTTTACACATTTCGTCAAGCTGCATGACCGCGTGGTTGTCGGCATATTTGGTGACGTTGGCTCCGTAAAGTCCCACGACGTCGGGCGGAATGCCACCCGAGATTGCCATCAAAGTCTTATCTTCAATGCCACTCACACTGAGGATGTCCACCTGGATCTTGTCTTGCGACTTGTTGTAGGTGTCAACCACCTTTTTCATCGCGTCAAATTCAAATGCGGTCCACTTTTCCCAGTATTTGATGTGGACTTTTCCGTCCGGTTTGTCAGGCTGAGTGAGAACTTCGCCAGCGTAAATAGTTCCCAAAACAGCAATTGCTAGGAGAGGGAGAGTGAAGGCACTTCGATCCACCCACCGAGTCTGAGCGATTAAACATTATTCGTCAAGCATTTAGGCTGAGTGACGCACTTTTTGTCGGAATGTAAGTTGCAGATGTGGACTTGACTCAAGCTAAGTTTCTTAAGCGGGCCTGTCAATTTAAGGATTGGACCGGTTACGCAGTCAACGAGAATTTCTTTGATCGCAGATGCGAACCTTAACGCGGGCTTCGCGTAGAATCGACTGCAATGAAACTACGGAATCTTGGGAAATCGGGCTTGCTCGTATCGGAAGTTGGCCTCGGATGCAACAACTTTGGGATGAGAGTCGACTTAGAGGGCTCGCGCAAAGTGATCGACAAAGCGATTGACCTTGGAATTACGTTTTTCGATACCGCAGACATTTATGGAAATTCCGGTGGTTCCGAGACCATTCTTGGTGAGGTCCTTGGAAACCGCAGAAAGGACATCGTGCTTGCAACGAAGTTTGGGATGCAAATGGACTCGGAAGGGAAGCAAAAGGGTGCGTCGCGACGTTATATCATGTCCGCAGTGGAAGCGAGCCTGATCCGTCTTAAGACCGATCACATCGACCTCTATCAGCTACACGCTCCCGATGAACTTACGCCAATGCAGGAAACCCTCCAGGCTCTGAATGACCTTGTCGTACAAGGCAAAGTTCGATATATCGGATGCTCCAACGTTCCCGCGTGGCAAGTTGCAGATTCGCAATGGCTATCGAAGAGTTTGGGTATCAATAAGTTCGTCTCATGCCAAGACGAGTACAGCCTTTTAGCTCGCGACGTTGAGAAAGAGCTCGTTCCCGCAACCCAGGCATATGGGCTTGGCATTCTTCCTTATTTCCCATTGGCGAGCGGACTACTCACCGGTAAATACAAACGAGACCACCTCCCTGAAGGGACTCGTTTTGCCGCGAGTGAGCGGGCCCGTGACCGATATATGACGGAGAAGAATTGGGCAATCGTTGAAGGGCTAGAGGCATTTGTTCAAGCCCGTGGAAAGACATTGCTGGAATTGGCCTTTAGCTGGCTCGCGGCTCAACCGTCGGTGTCGAGTGTGATCGCAGGTGCCACAAAACCTGAGCAAGTCGAACTCAATGCGGCTGCGATTTCATGGGCTCTCACTCCTGAAGAGCTTGCTGAAATCGATCGAATTTCTTCAGCCGCATAATTTTCCGTAAATCATTTGAACTCGACAAAGAATGATGGACACTCATCATTAAATGTTGAGTTGCGTTTGTGGGATGGTGCTCATGGCAAAGGGGGCCGGTATGTCCGGTCCAATTTCATCAGCGGCGGCTTCTAGAATCGTTCAAGCCGCTGCTGGTCGAGTCGGATTAGGGCGTAATTTGCCCGTTCACTCCGCTCGAAAGCTTGCCGGTAATCCTTTTGGGCTAGGGATGGAAGACTATCAATACGTGACACTAACGCTTCCCAACAATCGCTGGGTTTCGGCCCAAGTTTCGTTAGATGGCCGAATTACCGTCTTTCAGGTATCTCCTCAGACGAGTCATTCGGCTCCGAAAAATACGTTTGTGATGTCGGAGGAAGTTACCGAAAAACTAGCTTCAAAACTCGTTGTCGAAATGGGTGCCCGAGGGCCCTATAAGGCAAGAAAATTTACCGTGTCCTCTGCTGATCCCGAGGCAATGGTCTACTTTGATTCCGTACTGAACGGACACACCTTCTTTAACCTAAACCCGACATACGGACATCGGATCGACTTTAACCGTCAAACGGGTGAAGTACTCAATTATTTCGCCCCGCCGCCTATTCCTCCCGTAAAGGAACGTGTGCCCAAAATCAAGGCGAATGAAGCGGTGAAAAGGCTCGAACATTGGGGGAAGACCCATTACCGAACCGGTGGTGGCGCCACGTACCTTTATGGGCCCAGTTGGCACGAGATCATTACACTTGTGCCCGAGCTAGGCTACTACAAGTTCAAGAACGAATCTTACGCTCGATTGGTTTGGCAAGGTGCGCTTTGGACTCAGATGAATGCCCAGTTTCCAAAAACTGAATCAGGAAAAATCCGAGTTTTGCTTGATGCGACCATGGGTGAGTTGATTCCACCGGATGATCCGGGCATCAACTAGAACCCTTGATGAATGAATGAACTTGTCGTAGAATGCAGGGGCGTGGTCCTATGGTCATTCCTGTCCTTACTACGATCCTGCTTCTAGCATCACCTGACTCCGCAGATGGGCAAAAAGCAGTCTCGCAAATGAAAACGCTCCTTGCGGACTTTGATGTTCCGGGACCGTATATCTTCAAGAGCTTCCAAGCAAACGGACTCAGTGGAGGCAAATCGTTTTGCGTCGTTAAAGTTCTAGACGGCGAGCGAGTGATGTGCACGGCTGAAACACAGCCAGGCACCGGTCAAATTGGCCTCATTTACCGAGGAAAATACTCGGGTCCCACTCAAGTTAGGTTTGCCAAAGTTTACGAAAAGAAGGTTCTTGGAAAACCACTTCGCGATACGCATTTGAAATCATCGATTTCAAAGTGGTCCAAGAAGATTTTAGGCTCGACGCCGGCTGCGTTGGAGCGATGTGAAGTTTCCTCTGACGGTGTGGTTACGGCTGATTTTACGCTTTTGAGTAATGGATTGCCTTCAATCAATCAATCGTGCGGCTTCACGATCAAACTGAATGCCACGGATGGTCGTTTTGTGTCGTTCAATGGATTGCTCAATCCTCCAAAGGCGGATTCGCGGGCAATCAAATTGAAAGATGCTTCGCTCGTTTGCCAGCATTTCCAAAGTCGATATCGAACGGATATCTTTCCCTTTGAGCGAAATCAAGAGGTATCAGAAGATTCTCTACAAGGAGTTCCGAGCCCCGTCGCCAAGCCTAGTCCGAAAGGTGGATCAGTTGGAGGATATGTTTCGGCACCCAGAGTTACCAAGACAACTCTTGGTTTCTACCCTTTACCTGGAGGAGCAAATTCAATTTGGGTTTGGCGCATCGATTACCTCACGACACCCACCAACTCTAAGGGTGCTTACAAGCCCATTGCGAAATACGTCCTGATTGATGCCGTGAGTGGACATCTCATTCAGGCACCCATTCATGAGTCTCTCCAATAAATGGGTGCTGACTGTCCAAACGTCTGGGCCATCTGAGGCTAATTTAGCAAGCCGGTCGGAAGCGGTCCAGAATTTCTAGGTGCCGCCCTTCCGCTTCTTTTCCGTTGTGCCTATGAATGAGATTCCAGGCAGTGGCTTCGGATAGGTTGCCAGAGGGTAAGAACAGTACGAGAATCGCGCCTCCCCTCCTAATCGATCCTTCGATCCACAAGGCAGATGCAGGAGTAAATCCTTGTTTTGCCAAGAAGAGACTCAGATCGTTGTCCGTTTGCAGATCTTGAGCGTGGGGTTTGAATGGCTCGGACTTGAAGTGGGCTTCCGGTACTTCTCCGAAAATCATGAGTTGATCTTCATCCTCAAATCGACGACCATGCTCATCTTCAGATTGCAGGTAGCTGTATCGTGAGATGACATAAGCATCGGCCGGTAACACGCCTTCACTGATGAGCCCAAGGAAGGACTCGACCGCCGAACTAACCTGATCAAACGTGGCAATTAGGGTGCTGTCTTCCATAGCTTTTTCCTCCGATATATGGCAGGCGAAAATAGAAGCATGAGTGTTCCATCCGCTAGACGTTCCAGGACCATTGCCAGCATTCCTGGCCCCATCCTAAGCATTTGAACGTTCTCGATCGGATCCGTTTAGAAGCACATGCCCGAACAGCTTTGGGTTCGATGGCGTAACATCAAAGAAGATGGTTTCCGTCGGCCTTGCTTTGCTAATGTTGCGCGCTGATGACCCAATCGGCGGGGGAAAAGAATTGCCCTTAACCACGAAGCCACTAGCGGTGGTTAAAGGTTTGAACCCGAAGCATCTTGTTTCGGTGTCCGAACTAAAGATGACGACCAATCAATTGGTGACTCGAGTTTTTCGCTACACCTACCGGGGTGACTACAAGCTCATTGTCTCGAAATTTGAAAGATCCCTCAACGAAGAAGAGGGTTGGCATATGAGCCGATCGAGTAAGACTGCCACTGACTTTTGGCGCGTATCGCCTACGCCAAGACTCAAGCTGCAGGGACTCATCATTCAGTCCACTCGCTTGGTGCGCAACCCTAAGTCACCCAGTGGATGGAGTTCTCTTCCCCAAAAGCACGGGAATGGCTGGGTCTGGGTGAGCTATAACGAACAGACTCTTGGATCAGGCAAATAACTGGGGAATAACTTCTCCAGACACGTCCGTGAGTCGAAAATCTCGCCCCTGATACCGGTAGGTTAGTCGTTCGTGATCAATTCCAAGTTGGTGGAGGAGAGTCGCTTGCATGTCGTGAACGCCCACCGGATCCTTGACGATCTTGTAACAGAAATCATCGGTTTCTCCATGAACCGTACCGCCCTTAAACCCGCCACCCGCTATCCAAAGGCTGTAGCAGGCTCCGAAGTGGTCACGACCGTGGGCATCGTGTCGGTTCACATCGCCCTGAGCGAAAACCGTTCGGCCAAATTCTCCGCACCAAAGAACGATCGTGTCATCCAGCAATCCGCGTTGCTTGAGATCTTGAACCAATGCTGCTGAGGGCTGGTCCGTATCCCGACATTGGAGAGCCAGCTGGGTATCCAAGTTGCCATGTTGATCCCAACCGCTGTGCATGAGCTGTACAAATCGAACGCCGCGCTCTATCAAGCGCCTCGCGAGCAAGCAATTGTGGGCGTATGTTCCTTTCTTATGAACATCGGGTCCGTACATTTCTAAAACGCTCTTGGGTTCCTTGGAGATGTCCGTGAGTTCGGGGACGCTTGTCTGCATTTTGAATGCAAGCTCGTATTGCGTGATTCGAGTCTCAATTTCAGGATCACCGTAGTCAGCCAATCGATGTTGGTCAAGCTCGGTGATGTCGTTGAGGACACCGCGTCTTAGCTCTGGCGATACGCCGGGCGGATTGGTTAAGTAGAGAACAGGGTCTCCGTCACTTCTGAACTGAACGCCCTGATATTTGGACGGGATGAAGCCGCTTCCCCAGTAGTAATCAAAAAAGAGTTGGCCGCAAGTTTTCTTTTCGTCCGAAGACGTCATGACGACAAACGAAGGTAGCTCGTCGGTCATCGTTCCAAGACCGTAGGTGGCCCAAGCTCCCATGCTCGGACGTCCAGGAATCTGGCTGCCGGTAAGAAAGAACGTGACTCCCGGAGCATGGTTGACCGCATCCGTGTGCATAGAACGGACCAAGCAGATATCGTCTGATATCGAACCGATATGGGGCAGCATCTCGGACATCCACATGCCCGATTTGCCGTATTGCTTAAAAGGCTTGATTGCGGGGAGGATCGGATAGTGCCCCTGAGCAGACGTCATGGTTGAGAGTCGCGTTCCTGCCCGAACGGATTCCGGAAGCTCTTCCAGGCGCCGGTTGAAGAGTCCTGGCTTGTAGTCAAACAGGTCCACTTGAGAGGGTGCTCCTCCCTGCCAAAGAACAATTGCTCGTTTTGCTTTTCCGGGAAAGTGAGGAAGGCCGGGCAGAGCGGGAGTACCGTGGCCTTTAACCTTTACTCCTTGGAATGTTGCCCCAAAACCCTCTCTCTCTAGTAATCCTCCTAGCGCTAACATTCCGATTCCGGTCGCAGATTTGCCGAAGAACTGCCGACGGGAAAGTCTCAAATCTCGCTCAAAAAATGGGTTCATATTTATTCCTTCGTCAGTGCTTCATCAAGATTGAGGATTGCGAGACACACATTAGCGTAGGCTGCTTCGACAATTGGGTCCAATGACTTGTCGCGGGGAGTTTCGCCTTGTTTGAGGAATAGCTCAGCAGCTTTCGGATCGGCACGAAACGCAGTTTGTGACCGAGCAAGGCTGCGTTTTAGTATTTTGATCTCAGATTCGGTCGGTCTACGCGAGCAAACTCTTCGGAATGCGTCTGCGAGTCGCCATTCGTCCGTTGCGACCTTCGTTCGCAAGACAATGTCTGCCAGGGCTCGCCCTGCTTCCACCCAGGTCACGTCGTTGAGAGTTGTGAGGGCGTGAAGAGGCGTCGAGGTATGTGATTGGCGGACGGTGCAGACTTGTCTCGAAGCAGAATCAAACATGTTTCCTGGCCCAACCGTTCTTCGCCAAAACGTGTAGATACTGCGACGGTAGAGGTCGGCCCCCTTCGACTGGGGGTAGCTAAAGTCACGTTCGTCAGTAATGTTCAGCCCATCCCATATTCCCTTTGGTTGGTAAGGATAAACGGGTTTGCCACCGACCTGAAGGTTGATCAAACCGCTGGCCGCAAGTGCTTCATCTCGGATTAGCATCGAAGGCATTCGGAACCTGGCACCCCGAGCAAGGTAACGATTCTCGGGGTCAATCTTGAGCTGGCCCTTTGTGACTTTGGAGGACTGACGGTAAGTTGAGCTCATCACAATGAGCTTTTGAATGTGTTTTACATTCCAACCGCTTTCCCGAAATTCAACTGCCAACCAATCCAGTAATTCTTGATTGACGGGCTTTTCAGACTGAACTCCGAAATTCTCAACCGTCTTTACGAGGCCCTTTCCGAAGAAGAGCATCCAATAACGATTGACCTGGACTCTGGCGGTAAGCGGATTGTCGGGGTTTACGATCCATTTAGCCAGTCCCAGCCGGTTCTTTGGGTCCGATTTCGACATTGCGGGAAGTGCAGCGGGAGTGGCAGGCGTCACTTCGGCTAAGGGCGACTCGTAATTTCCTCGCGAGAATATATGAGTCTTGCGAGGCTGGCGGTCAGACATGATCATGACCTTCGGTAGTTTTACGCGAAGCTCATCCAATTCTTTTTGAAGCGCGACCAACTTGGTTCTCGCTTCCTTGGCAGGACCGAATAAACCATGCTCAAGATAATATTCGTGGAGCTTTCTGGCTGCGTCTGCTTTTCTGGCTTTCACTTCAGTCTTCAGGACCGGAGCAAGTTCTTTGGGAATGGTTTTGATTGTTTCGGGGGACGCCTCCCAAAGAGCTTGGGCAGAGACCCCTTCCGGGCCCTCCGTTAGTTTTTGAACTTGATCCTTGACATCCGCAATGAGCGGTTCGAGGCGGTGCAAGCGATCCATCTCGCTTGGGCTTCCCACGTAGATCCAAGGTTGGGCATAGTAATAGCCCCCCATGTTGTCAGAAGGTATGCCACTTTCTGGAACGTTGTTAAAGAAGGCTAACATGCTGTAATAGTCCTTCTGAGAAATCGGATCGTACTTGTGGTCATGGCACCGTGCACATGCCATTGTGAGACCGAGAAAGGTTGTTGAACATGTGTCCACACGGTCAAAAAGGGCAACGTTGCGTTGCTCCTCCGGAATAGCTCCGCCCTCTCCGTTTAACATATTGTTTCGAACGAAGCCGGTTGCTACGAGCTTGTTGATCCCATCGCGAGAGGCTTGATCCGCTCCCGGGAGTAAGTCGCCCGCCAATTGTTGTATCGCAAATTGGTCAAACGGCATATTTCTGTTCATCGCGGAAACCACCCAATCGCGCCAGACATACTGATAGGTATCCCCATCTTGCTGGAATCCGTTACTGTCGGCGTAGCGAGCTGCATCGAGCCAAGGAAGCGCCATTCTTTCACCGTAATGTGGGTTGGCGAAGAGGCGGTCAACCACCTTCTCGTAGGCGTTCGGTGATTTGTCGGCTAAGAACGCATCGACTTCCGCCGGAGTTGGGGGCAACCCGATGAGGTCGAGAGTAACTCGGCGCAAGAGCGTTGTCTTGTCTGCTTCTGGGGACGGCGAGAGGTTGACTTCTCGTTGCTTGTCAAGGACAAAAGCGTCGATCGGGTTTTTGACCCACCCCACGTTTTTGACTTTAGGAATGATTGGGCGCTTGGGTTTAAGATAGGCCCAATGAGCTCTCTTATTCTCGGTCACCACGCAACCTTGATCGATCCAACTCTTTATCAGGGCAATATCAGACTCTCTAAGTGAGCCGAAACCCATTGGCATTCGAGGAAGCCCTTTTTTGCCTAGGAGTCGATCCATCAAGCGGCTTTCGCTGCTCCGGTTGGGAATCGCAATCTTGCTTTGCATCAGGGCTTTGCCCGACTCAAGCACCAACCCTCCCATCTTTGAAGTAGCGGAATGGCACGGAAGGCAATGAGCATTAAAGATGGGTTGAATGTCGGTTGCGTAGTCCACTTTCGGGCTCGAAACCGGAGTCGTGAGAGTGGTGGCAAAACCATACAGCCCAACCGAAAGGAAACCGGCGGGGACGATACGACGAACAAACCGAGTCGTAAAATGCTTCATTGCAATCGCGAATCCGAAGGGATCCAGGTACGAATTATAGCGCTGGTTCGATTAGTTAAGAGTGGAATGTTCTCGCCTGAACAATCTTTCGCGAGAGTTAATTCTAGGCTGCCGCGACAGGAGCTTTTACTGTCGTTTCTGGCCCGACAAAGACCTTATAGGGTCCGAACCCGAAAACCGCCATCATGATGCCGCCGACACTCCCGAAATAGTTCCCAGCTTGCACGTGGTACGTCTCGCCAGCCGCAAGTGTTATCGTCAATCGCTTCGTATAGAGTCGATTCGTGACTTTAACGGTGATTTCGCCCGGAGTCACATCGTGAGAGCAAGAGTCTCCGAATGCCAGATCGGCTAGAAACGTGTCATCGACAAACACTTCTAAGCCACGCATTTTAATATCGCGTTCGGAATCTCGTGTGATGATCACGTGGGCTTTTTCAGTAATTTCAGATGACATTGCTTAATCTCAGTGCTTACTTAATATACGTTTTTGGGACATCAATGGTTAACGACACTCGGCGACTGGAGACACCATAACAGATTCACTACCCATGCGCCCCTCCGTCAGGAACAAAGCAATTCCACCCCCTTCAAGGGGACGTACATCGTCCTGAACGATGATCATAGACTCGCCATTAACTTTGCCATGAATCTGGTTTCCCTGAACTTCAATTCGCATGGCGAAGGAATTTCCAAGCTCCCATTCAAAAGGAATTGACGCCAAAACTTGCTCGCCATCGAGTGCTTTGATAAGTTGGAGCCCAACACCACGTACTAAAGCTAAGGCATAGTAGCGCCGCATGCCTTGAACACGGCATGCAATGCCGGCTCGAGCCGCCAGGTGCGGAGTTATAGTTGATTCCACACAGTAATCGGTCCATTCTCGACACCCGGTCATCAGGAGCCCTGTTCCTTCGTTCTGAACGATCCGAAACGGATCGCCCCAGGGTATGAACTCGGACACTCCGTTCACCCATTGTTTTCGCCAAACTGTCCCTGGCACCTGTCGATAAGTCACCTCGGGAGGACCATCCCACGTTAAGTAGTCCAGATAGGCCATTTCTCCTTCCTTCGTTTCCTCAAGCGCGATACCTATTTCAGAAATGGGATATCCAGCCGTATCAGGAACCAACCAAGCTATCTCTTCGCTTTCACCTGGAAGCAACCGAACTCCCGTTCCTCGAATTCCAGTTAAGGTGTCGTCTTCTTTGTAAACATGAGCGATCAAGTTGATTTCGATGGGGCCCAGGTTTTTGACATCGGAAGTCACCCGTGCTCGCACCGTCTGCCCTGAGCTTAAGGATGGTGACGCAACAAGGTCATAGCCTGCCATTTTAAGTGCCTCAGGACGCGGGAAAGTCTCGGTAACTACAATTGGTTTCTCGAAACCTTTGGCCAGAGAGCGAATGGCGAGAGATCGCTTACCCTCTTTTGTGAAGCCTTCGACATTTGAAAGCTCGGCAAGTTCGCCTCGGAATCCCTGCACGGAACCCAGAAGTTCGAAGTGGAACCTTGCCCCTTTCTTTGGAACTTCCTTTGGGAGACCTTGTAGCGCTCGGGCTGTGTTTACCACGCGGTACGTTTCAGACACGGCATCTGAGACACATCGGCCTCCGTCGGCGGTCGGTAAGTAAAGACGATCTGCCACTGGTCCTCGCCAGTCTTGGCCATCACTGAGCCCAGCAAGACCATTGCGGACTCCCATGATGCAGCCTACATTTCCTGAGTTGCAGTCCGTATCCCAGCCACAAGTGTTGGCAATCATCAGGGCTCTGGAAAAGCTTCCTTGGCTATGGAGAAGGGAATGAATGATGATTGCGTGGTTGGGCACCGTGTGACAGTTTCCGCCGTAGCGGTCGTACCCATAATTCGATTCAATCTTCTCGAATCCGGCTTGCCAGTCGAGCCCAATGGCGTGCCAGTTGCGAATGTCGCCAATCATCTGGTTGATGAGGCCATCTTTGGGGATGAACTCCAGGGCGGTATCCAACAAATTGTCAAAGTCACCCTCAACAAAGGCTTGGGCTACCAGGGCTGCAACGATCTGGGCACAATGAATCGCGGTTCCGTCGTGACTGACTGAGGCGGCACGGCGAGCGAAATCGGCTGCTTTTTCAGGATCGCCGGGATGGATAAGGCCCCATCCGTCGATAAAGATTTGACCACCAATCTGTTCGGCCACGACCTGTCCATTGATCGCAATAGATCCGCTCTCGGGAGGTCGAATACCATGCTTCATCCTGAGGAACGCCGTGTGCTCGGTCGACATTCCGAGACCACCCCACCATAAGATGGTGCGGTTCTCAATGATGTAGTTCATCCACGTCAGACCGATTTGCTCCGGCGTGAGGTCAGGTGAAAAGCAGTAATCTTCTAGTGCTCTCAGGAAGGTGAAAGTGCCTGAAATGTCGTCATCTGTGACAATCAGCGGATCGTTGAATTTCTCGTGGATGTACCCAGTGATCTCACCAAGTTTCGAGAGGATATCGCGGTAGAGCCATCCTTCAAAGGGGCGGCCAAGATAGACGCCAATGATTTTGCCGAGCACGCCGGCGTAGGTTCGAGGCAAATAGTTGTTAGGTAGCATCGTTGCTCTCAGGCACTAATGTAGCACGCGCGACCACGAGAAAGGCACACGAGTTAGCGTCCAGCGAACCGGTGGTTTAGTGCAGGTTGGAAATGCTGATCTCACCCGATTTGGCTAAGATCTGAACCCATCCTGATGGGTCGTGCTTGTTCCAAGTTGTCCCCTTCAGCTTGCCCGTTCCAAGAGGAATCCAGATGTACTTACCGATGAGGTTTTTGGGGATATTGAGAACGATGTTGTCGGGTTCTTCAACCGCCAAGACTGCAGCCGCTAAGTAATCCTTAGCATCGTAAGAACCGTTCATTTTGATGGAACGTGCGAAAACCGCATGACCCAAAACTTGGTCAATACTAAGTGCGAGGCCGATAAAAGAATTCATCCCCTCTGCGCTTGAATCGGAGAGTAATTCTGGAGTGGGTTTGGTAATCAGAGCTTTTTCGATTAACGGATCGACGTTGGTGGAAACCCATCGGTCAAGTGCTTCGGTGGTGACTCCCATCACATCGGGGCTGACGAGGGTGCCATTGGCCAGTCCGTCTCTAGCCCATTTGAGATACAGCTTTTCCCCTAGGTAGCCATCGGCCCAATCTTCTGGCGCCTTGTATCCCCCGATCGGAGGCAAAGTCGCGTGACCGTATTCGTGAGCGACTTCTCTTGCCATCTCCACTGGATCGGTGAAACTTGGCATGTCATAGATGTAGATCGTGTTCACTTGCACGTCGACCGGTCGATGAGTCGTGAGATTCATTCCCGTGTCAACGCCAAATAGTTGTTCACCGCCGGCTTTACCGCCGAAGCAAAGGTAGACCTCGACAAGTCCGCCATTATATTTCGGTGAATGCACAAGGCGCAAATTCTTGTAGTTGAAGTCCCACAAGCGGAGCAACATTTGGCTGACCTGAGAGACTTTGTCTCCCCGGTTATCTTGAGAGAAAACGCGGAAGCATTTCTGAAATCCTTGTTCGCTGGTTTGAGAGAAACCTTCCACCATCCATGGAAACTCCCAAGCTATTTTGTCCACACCGAATTTCTTGGGCGAGAGCTTGGGAGGTTCTATGGGATCAACTGGCCCTTGGTACATCAGCGCTGTACTGCTCTTCGGAGGCATATTCAGAAGGGTTTTCTTCCAAAACGTTCCGTCTTGCCTTGGGGCAAGGAAAGCGTGGGCCAGAATGAGTGCTGCGATCATGAGTGTTCGATAGCTTCCAGATATTTCTCAGCGTCAATCGCCGCCATACAGCCCGTGCCTGCGGCCGAAATTGCCTGACGATAAACACTGTCTGCTACATCTCCAGCTGCAAAGACTCCAGGAATATTTGTCTTGGTGCTACCTGGCAGCGTTGCGATGTAACCAACTGAGTCCATATCAATGACGCTCTTGAAAAGCTCAGAGTTCGGCTGATGCCCGATTGCTACAAAAACACCATCGATCGGCATTTCACGTTTTTCACCGGTAACCGTATCGACGAGTTTTACGCCGGTGACCTTCTTGGGTTGACTGTTTCCGAGGATTTCTTCGATTGCCGTGTTGTAAAGAACTTCGACCTTCGGATTAGCAAGCACTCGATCCTGCATGATTTTGCTTGCTCGGAACTCATGCCGGCGATGAACCAAATAGACTTTGCTTGCATGGCGAGTGAGATAGTTGGCTTCTTCCATCGCGGTATCGCCGCCACCGACGACGATGACTTCACGGTTGCGGAAAAAGAATCCGTCGCAGGTTGCGCAAGCACTCACGCCGAAGCCACCAAAGATAACTTCACCTTCAAGTCCGAGCCACTTGGCACTGGCTCCCGTGGTAATGATAATTGACTTGGCAAGGTGGGCTTCGTCTTCCACGTAGACTTTGAAGGGCCGCTCGGTTAGGTCAACTCGAGTGACTTGCTGGTCGTGAATTTCAACTCCGAATCGCTCGACCTGCTTGCGGAACATTTCCATTAGCTCGGGGCCCATGATTCCATCGGGAAAGCCAGGGTAATTCTCGACTTCGGTGGTGATCATAAGTTGGCCGCCAGGCTGAAGTCCGGAGAACATAATTGGCTTCAGGTCGGCACGAGCAGTGTAGAGGGCCGCGGTGTATCCGGCTGGGCCTGAGCCGATGATGATGACGTTGTGAACCATGGATTTTTACGAGAGATACTAAGTTTACCTACGGGGCTTTATGAGTCTGAAGTAGCAAGGATTCGTTTCGATACACGCGCTAAGTGTTGGCATCAATCTGGGGCTCACGAACGTCATTTATAGCTAGACCATGTCAGATCAATCCTCTGATCAACCATCAAAGCCCTTAAGTATTTACGATATCCTCGCGATCCTTATCGAACAGATATCCTCCGTATCCTGGCAAAAGCTGGGTCTACAGCCTGACTCCATGACGGGCCAAATCGGCGTTGACCTCGTTGAAGCAAAGGTTGCAATCGATGTAACTGCCAGCCTCGTTCAACAATTGGAATCCCAATTGGATGAAGAAGATCGAAGAAAGCTACACAGCTTAGTTCGAGATCTTCGCATTAACTATGTTCAGAAGTCTCAGGCCGGTAACTCGTGAGTAGCTTGCTAGCAGGACGGTCCAAGGTTTATGCCGACTTCAAACCCGGCCCTACGATTGCCTACCTGAAAGAGCGACAAGAGGACTTAGAACGTTTTGCGACTCTTTACGAAGACCTGGTTGATTTACTCTGTGGCGCAGCTCAGTTTGGCGCGACTGAGAAACTTGAGCGCATTTACGCTTCGATACCGAAAGAGTACATGGCTCAATACAACGATCTTCGACCGTTTCTCATTTCATTTCTTGAATTCGCTCCCATTGACGAGCAAGCTGGACTAAAGTTGAGAGGGAGGCCGCTGGACGCATTTGAGGCGTTGGTAGCTGCATCAAACTTAGAAGAGTTTATTGCAACAGATGATGGCAATATGATTTCCAGGTTGACGCGAACACACGCCGCATTAAATCGCTATCGCGAACATTTGAGAATGCTTGCGGCACGTGTGTTATGAAGCGAAGTTTTCTGGACGCCGATTTTAATCGGCTCGCCGATTTCTGGAACGGATGCGCTCCAGACAATTACCGGATCGATGGTGAACAGCTTAGGCTAAACACTGTCGATTCCCCCGTTTTCGATTGGGGAGCGTCATGCATTCTCGAAGCGGATGGAGAAATCCTCGGCTTCGTTTCCGTCAAGAAGTCCGCTTCATCGCTCTATAACGGACCTGACAAAGATGTTGCTCATCTTTCGATGATTGCTTACTGCGAGTCTCTCTACGGCGTGGACCTCATGACGGAGGTTAAGTCCCTGTTGACAAATCGAGGTTATACGCGCCTTCAGTTTGGGCAGGATAGTCGCCATTTCTTTCCTGGGTGCCCCACTGATTTTCCAGCCTTGACAAGCTTTCTGACCGTTGAAGGCTTTACGAAGGGCGGGGAAGCGGTTGACCTTGAGAGCCAAATGGGATCGTATAAGTGTCACTGTCCGATGCCAGAAGGCGATGAATTTCGGGTGATGAATGCCAAAGACATTCCCGCACTTACCGAGTTCTTTGATCGTGAGTTTCCAGGCCGCTGGAAATACGACACCCTTAAGAAGGTTGAGATTGAAGGACCTTCTTGCGTGTTTGGGCTTTTCCATGGAAGTCGAGTGGACGGGTTTGCTTTGATCCAGAATGCTGACAATAAAGCTCCGATTGGAGGGGCAGTCTGGCATGTGGACCTCGGCGAGAACTGGGGCGCACTTGGGCCGATCGGTATCGCGAGAGACATGCGAGGCAAGGGAAGCGGAAACGCTTTACTGGGTGCAGCTTTAGAAGAACAACGTGATCGTGGAGTCGACCGATGCATTATCGATTGGACCGGACTTGCCGATTTCTACGGCAAGCACGGTTTCGAAATCACTCGCCGTTACCATGCAATGAGTCTAGGGCTTGAAGGCCCGAGCCTTTAAGTAGTTGAGAAGAGAAACCTGCTCACAGCAGGTTTCTCTTCTCAACCTTTCGACCGATTTCAGCGAGCCCTTCTCGGCTTTGCGATCGGCGTTAGAGGAGCATTGATTCGGCCCAAGAGTCCGTGTGACTCACCTGCGGGACCTGCGGTGAAATAGAGAGATGTGGAATCTCCCGCTGAACCTCCATTGCCAAACGAAAGACCCCAAAGTCCGTCGATAACCACGGCTTTGCCAGAGGCATCTGCAAAAGTGCCCACGTAAGTGTCGTCCGTTAGATTGAAGGCGTTAATTTTGCCATCACCGAAATTGCCGACGATGAGCATATTGGAGACCGATCCGAACGTGGGAGCAAGTGTCAAACCCCAAGGCGAATTCAAATTGCCCTTTGATGCGATCCGCTTAATCAGATGTCCATCCGTGTCGAAGGCGTTGATGTAACCATTGCCTTTGCCAGGAGTGTCGTCGTGTTTTGCCGCATCTTGCTTAGCATAAGTCACATACAACGTGCCGCCAATGTTCTGGATACCGAAAGGGGCAAATCCTGCGGGAATGGTCGGATCAGTGAAGGAGCCATCAAGCGTTGCTGGTGCGAAGTTCTTGTCCAGAACCATGACCTTTGCATTCGCGAAGTCTGTCGCGTAGATGAAGTTGCCCGTGCTGTTGGAACCGATTGCCAGCCCTTTGAAGACTGAGCCTAGCGCAGAGAAATCTCCTGGCGCTTCCGCTGCACCTGCATTGACAGAAGGATTCCACCCGTCAATCCATCCCGATTCAGATGAGAAGATAAATGCAGCCGGGGCAGCGGTTGTCCCGTTTGTCACTTGAAAATCTGTGGTGCCATTGAAGACTTCTCCAGTAGGCGTGCCAAAAGGAATTTGAATTCCTCCTGGAGAAAGATTCGTTATGGAACCACCTACTTTGCCACCACTGTAGATGGACGCAAGGTTTGAGTTGTTGTCTGAAATCCACCAAGGTCCAGAAGCACTGAACGCAATGCCCCATGGATTCACCAGGTTTGGATCCGTGAGGGCCGCTTTTCCGGCTTGATCAGAGACGAGGTTCGTAACCGTGAACCCGGGAAGCATCGAACTTGTCGAACCCGTGGTAGTTCCAGTAGAACCGCTACCTCCGCAGCCAAGTAATCCAAGTGTCGCTAAAAAGGCTGATGCGCCTAATCCAAGTCTAACTTTGTTTGGGGACATTTCACCCTTCCAAACTGGTTTGCCAATCCTAATCTGTTGTTGATTTTGATGGAGACTTGACTGATTTGTTGGTTTGTGGGGTTGCTTGAATCTGTCTCAACCCTTGGGCTTTTGTCGAAGGGTGCTCCATAAACCACTTTTGCGAGTCGAACAATTTAGTTCCTTTGGCGGGTTGGCGGCGGGTGTACTTACCACTATCGTCGAGATCCCAGCTTTGACAATTGTCTTTGAGACAGACTTCCAGGATCTGGTCTCGAATATGACACGACAGGTTCGGATCCTCAACGGGAACTAAGACTTCGATTCGGCGATCCAGGTTACGGCGCATGGCATCGGCCGATCCGATGAGAACATCTGGTTTGCCTCCGCCACTGAAATAGTAAACGCGGCTGTGTTCCAAGAAGCGACCCACGATACTCATCACTTTGATGTTTTCGCTCATTCCAGGAACTCCTGGTCTCAGGCAGCAAATGCCTCGGATGATGAGATCGATTTTGACTCCAGCCTTACTTGCATCATATAGCGCCTCGATGACTTCCGGATCGACGAGGGCGTTCAATTTCCATATCATTCGGCTCGGGCGCTCTTTTCGATGGAGAACAATCTCGTTTCGGATGCGCTGCAGGATCCCTTCGCGTAGGTTGACTGGGGCAACGAGGAGCTTGCGATACTTCGTCTGTTTGCTAAAGCCGGTCAAGTAATTAAACAGCTCTGAGATGTCTTGGGTAATCGCTTCATCTTTCGTGAAGAGTCCCAAATCGGTATAGCCGCGCGCGGTGCCGGGATTATAGTTTCCGGTTCCAACATGTGCATACGACTTCATCTTGTTGTGGTCTTTCCTCACCACCAGACAAAGCTTGCAATGCGTCTTCATCTCCGGAAATCCATAGGTCACGTGGACTCCCGCTCGTTCGAGTGCTCGGGCCCAGACAAGGTTGTTACTCTCATCGAACCGAGCCTTTAATTCAATGACCGCCGCGACTTGTTTGCCATCTTCGGCCGCATCTTGAAGGCTTTCGACGATTGGAGACTCGCCGCCCATGCGGTAGAGCGTTTGCTTGATCCCGACAACATCTGGGTCGGTGGCTGCCGAACCTACAAAGGCCTCGATCGTTCTGAATCCGTCATAGGGAAGGTGAATGAGAAGGTCTTTCGAGTCGAGAGCTTCGAATAAGCCTGATGCGGTTGAAAGTTGGTCGGAAACGTACGGCAAGTGCGAAGGGAAACGTAGGGCTGGCTTGTCGATTTTTGCCAGTTCTAAGAGCACCTCAAGTCCTAGGATTCCTTCCACGCTAAAGACGTCTTCGTCATCAAGCTTGAGCATCGTCATAAGATGCTTTCGGACCTGAAGAGGCATCGTAGGGTTGTGCTGGAGCATGACCGGGTCGCCGAAACGACGTAGCTTGAGCGTTTCTTCGATCGTTGTAATAAGGTCGGCTGCTTCAAGCTGTCGGATTTCGATGTCGGCGTCTCGAATGACCCGAAAGAAATGCGAACCCAGTACCTCAACGCCCGGAAAGAGCGCATGGATGTTGTTCGCCATAACTTGCTCTAACGGGACGAATTCATTCTTGCGCTTGCCGAGTCGGACCAGTCGAGGAATCACGGTCGGTACTTTTACGCGTGCCAAACGGGTATCCGAACCCTTATCAGATAACTCGACAGCCAGATTCAAACTTCGGTTGGAGATGAAAGGTACGACCGGTGCAGGATGCAAAATCAGGGGCGTGCAAAGTGGAAAGACCTCGCGATGAAAATAGCTTCTCATCTCTGCCTGTTGCTTCTCAGTGAGTTCCGAGTACTCGCGCAGATGAATACCGCTCTTTTCAAGGCTTGGCTTGATGTGGTCTTCCAACACCGAACTGCAGCGTCGTCGAAGGGGTTCGGCCGCTCGGGATATCGTTCCTAATTGTTCGTTGGGGCTTAAGCCGTCGGGAGACATTTCGAGAATGCCGCTCTCGAATTGTTCGATGAGCCCGCTGACGCGAACCATGTAGAACTCGTCTAAGTTGGATTCGAAAATGGCGAGAAATTTCAGTCGTTCTAGAAGAGGATGGTGAGTGTTTGCCGCCTCTTCTAAGACGCGCTGATTGAAGTGGAGCCAGCTTATTTCTCGGTTGAGATAACGGCTAGCCGGTATTTCAACGAGAGGTTTCGCTCTTCTCATGGCTAAATCTTCCCTGCCGCCATCTCTAATATCGCACCTTCACGAATGCCAAATTCGCTAATCGCAAGCTCCTTGAGCCCGAACTTTCGCATCAAGGCTCCGTAGACTAGAGAGCCAGGCAACAACGTGCTCGCACGCTTCTGTTTGACTCCAAATCGGGCAACGATTCGATCAACTGGCAGTCGAGTGGAAGCCCACGTGATGTAGTCCAATTCTGGAAGGGCAATGACTTTCTCGCTGTCGGGATGAAGAGCCCGCCAAAGACCACGTCCCACTCCACCGCTTGCTACTCCAAAGTTGGCCAATCCCGTGACCTGGCCTGTGGAAAGGACACTATCGATGTAATTGATCGCCGCGTTCAACGCATACTCGGGACAAGGGCTTCTCAGGCCTGATTCTGCGATGATACGACCCGTGCCGAGGGGCAAGGATTCTTTTTGAACGAGCTTATTGCCCTGAACTTGGCCAATCTGAGCGCTTCCGCCACCAACTTCGAACATCATTTCGACACCAAAATTCTTGGTATCGAGGAGGACTCCTCGAAGACTTAATTCAGCTTCGCGCTGAGGAGTAATGACGTCCACCTTGACGCCCGTTTCCTCAAAAATCTTCTTGAGAACGGCCTTGTGATTTCTTGCCGAGCGCATCCCTTCGGTAGCGAACAAATAGAGAGCTTCGGCCTGCTTGGATGAGGCAACCGATTTGAACTCTTTGACAGCTTGGACTAACTGCTGGATGATCTCTTTGGGGATTTCGCCCGTTCGGGCAACAACCTCGCCAAGAGGAATCCACTCATTGAAGTTGTCTATGCGCATGACGAGATTGCCGTCCGTAGCAGCAACGAGAAGGTGAGCGGTATTGCTGCCAATGTCAGCCGCAGCGAGAATGCGCGTCATGAATAGCCTAGTATGAATCGTAGAGCGGGGATGTGTTCAAATTCAACCGAGAAAACGCTCAGTTTCTGGGTTCACCCTGTCGATAGGGAACAGCTATCGAATGGGTTCGAACTCAAACTGATTGAGGAACCGGAAGTCGTTCTCGAGGAACTGCCGAAGGTCGTCAACGCCGTATGCCATCATTGGAATACGTTCGACACCCAGCCCAAAAGCGAAGCCACTGTACCGTTCGGTGTCAATTCCGTATCGCTCGAGAATGTTGGCGTGAATTAAACCTGCGCCGCCTAGCTCGACCCAACGGCCATTAAACAGCTTCGGGGTTGAAATGGCGTAGTCCACACCTGGCTCCACGAAAGGGAAGAAGTCGGGGCGGAAGCGAATGGAAACTTCATCGCCGAACATCGCGCGGGCAAAAACTCCGAGCGTTCCTTTCAGGTGCGCCATCGAGACCCCTTCATCGATCATGAAGCAGTCCACCTGGTGAAAAGTGTGGCCATGAGTTCGGTCAACAGCTTCATTTCGGTAGGTTCTTCCCACCGTGAAGCAGCGCAAAGGAGGCTTGGTGTTCTCGAACACCCGACCTTGGAGTGCGGTGCATTGGGTGCGAAGCAAGGTTTCGTCGTCGATGTAAAACGTATCCTGATCGTCCATAGCAGGATGGTCGGGCGGATAATTCAGGGCATCAAAATTATAACGGAACTCTTCGAGATCAGGGGACTCTTGATACTGGAATCCCATCCCGCCAAGTACTCGCTTGATCTTATTTGTTGTCTGCTGAAGGATGTGCTCTCGACCCATCCGGCGTCTCTCACCGGGCATCGTGACGTCAATTCTTTCTGCTTCAAATTGAGATTGCTGCTCGACTGATTTTAGTACCGCTCGTCTCGCTTCAAGAGCCGCTTCCACCGTTGCTTTTGCGCTGTTGACTCGCTGACCGAATGATGGACGATCTTCCTTCGAAAGACTTCCGAGCTGTTTCATGAGCCCGGGGATCGAGCCATTCTTTCCCAAGAACTTCAACTCAACGTCTTTGAGTTGACTAGAATTACCGGCCTGACTGATTTCTTGCAGCGCCGATGATTGGAGCTCTTCGGGAGTGTCCATGAAGCTTAGTTGTGCACTAATTCGAACCACGAAAGCAACAAGTACCTTATTCGTATTTATGCGCAGTTCGTAGCAAGCAAGAGCTTAGTCGGCTTGTATCACCGTAAATGATGTTACAGTAAGAACAGGCGAAATCGAGAAGGAAACTCGGCACCAAGATGCTTATGAAACCTCCTCCATATCGTTCTAAGTAGTGATACGACGTGCCGCACACACCGATTTTTGTTTTGAATGAGGGAGTCTACGATCGCACTCGTTGGATGTCGATGTCCAAACGGGGTGACGGGACTTGTGTCCTAAATTTAGTCGATTTGTGCATTGCTGGAAAACCAAGCAAGATGGGGAGCGTCACCCTACCGCTGGACTATTTACGAACCGTGATTGCGGGGGGAGCACTCCAACTATCACTTGCAAACGGTTATGTGCTATTCCGCCGTACGAATGACGATATGCACATCGAATTCAAAGGCGTTGAAGATTCGAGTATGACTCGAGCAACGATTGGCGTGAAAGATCTAAGTGCTCGTCTCGACGCGATTATGGAAGCGTCCGAGTCGCTGATGTTCGCCAAGTAACCCTCCGTCTAACTCTGAGCGTCGGTAGACTAGGTCATGGTTACGGAACGGCTCAGTCTTGATGGCGACCTCCTTGACGACAACACGCTTGCCAAGGTGCTTGATCTACTCAATCTTCACCGCGTTTCTTTCAAGATTCGACGATTTCGAATCGGCGAGCAGTCTTCCGAGCCATCGATCATCGAGCTACAACTCTCGGCACCCGACCTGAAGACGATGCACGAAGCGCTTGCCGAGTGTAAGCAGCACGGTGCGATTTTTAATATCGAGGAAGTCGTGCTTCTGGAAGCTGATATGGACGGTGTTCTTCCTGAAGACTTTCATTCGACGACCAACTTTACAACCCACATTCTTCTTGATGGGCAATGGATCGAAGTTGAGAACCTCGAAATGGACTGTGGAATCCGTGTTTGGAAAGAAGGGGAAACTTGGCGCGCCGCGACCTGTGCCATGCATCGGGTACGAAAAGGTGACCGCCTGGTTGTCGGATCTCATGGCGTTCGAATCACGCCCTTGGAAGAGGAGCAGCGAGACGATCAAGAATTTCGATTCATGAGCAACGACGTGAGTAGTGAGCGCCCCAAGCGTCGCATGATTGCTCACGCCGCGAACACGATTCGAAAGGCCAAAGAAAATGGTAAGAGGGTTCTTTTCGTGGGTGGACCAGCAATCGTACACAGCGGAAGCGCGCCGCTTCTAGCGAGGCTGGTCGAAGATGGTTGGATCGATGTTTTGTTTGCAGGCAATGCCCTCGCAGCCCATGACATCGAGGCAAACATGCTCGGAACGTCTTTGGGGGTTGACCTGAATACCGGTAGCAGCGGTCCCCATGGTCACACACACCATCTACGTGCGATCAACCGAATTCGAAGGGCAGGGTCCATAAAAGCCGCGGTTGAGAGCGGACTAATTACCGGGGGAGTGATGTTTTCGTGCATCCAAAAAGGCATCCCATTTGTGCTTTGCGGTTCCATTCGCGACGACGGACCCTTGCCAGATGTGATTACGGATAACGTCAGAGCTCAAGATACGATGCGGGAGCATATCGATGGCATTGGAGTCTGTTTGATGGTTGCGACGACGCTGCACAGCGTTGCCACCGGAAATATCTTGCCTGCATCCGTCAAGACTTACTGCGTGGATAGTGATGCCGACACCGTCATCAAGCTAACTGATCGGGGCACCCACCAAGCGATTGGCCTCGTTACCGATTGTGAGTTCTTTCTCAATGAATTGGTTCGAGCCTTGGCCTGACGCCCAACCGGTATTGCCGGTAAGCTAATCACCGATGCAACATGCTGGGTTCGATGGACTAAATAATCCTCAGGGAGTTCTCCTTATTTTCGCCTGCCTGTTGTTGGTAACCGGCATCATCATCGGTGGAGCTTTCCTATTTCGATCGGCCACAAGGAAAGATGAGGAAATGCGAGCCGAAATGCGCAGGGTTCGCGATCAAGAGCAAGCTGACCAAAGCAAATCGAGCTAAGTTTTAGACTCATCCTAGGTGCTTTCATGTTAGTTCGAAAGCGTCGAAATAAAGGATCGTAGATAGGATTTCGGCTAGGTTCACGGCAAGACCGAGCTACTTAAGTGTTTATTAGAATTTCCCTTACTCGGTTCGTGGCACAATGCAGATTACGTGCAGAGTCTGTCCTCCCGCTAGTTAGGCATGTCGCAAGCGTTACGAATTCCAATCTTGATGTATCACAAGGTCGATCGCTTGAACCGGCGATCGCAAATCCCTGGGCACTACGTAAGCCCTAACTTGTTCAGAAAGCAGATGATCGTCTTATCTGCCATGGGTTACACGTCAGTTCCGCTCTCTCACCTTTATCGGAGCGACGTTAAGCTTCCGCGAAAACCGGTCGTCATTACGTTCGATGACGGATATGAAAACTTCCTGATCAACGCGTTACCGATCTTGAAGAGTCAAAATTTCGTTTCCACCGTGTTTTTGGTCGCGAATCAGCTTGGTGGGACTAACGAGTGGGATTCTCGGAATGGGGATGTTGAAGAACGCCTTATGGACGTTCGTCAAATTCTAGAGGCTCATTCTGGCGGAACAGAGTTCGGGTCCCACACGTCTGACCACGCGGACTTGAATGCCGTACCGAAGGAAGAGGCTCGGCGGCAAATTGTGGACTCCAAAGTAAAACTGGAAGAAACGCTCAATCTTCCGATCGAGACTTTTTGTTATCCCTATGGACGCAAGAATCCTGAAGTGGAAAAGATGGTTGCCGAAGCCGGTTATCGGCTTGCATGCTCGACTGAGAAGGGGCTCAACACAGATACAACAAATCCATTTGCCCTTCATCGAATCAATGTGCGTCGTGACACGAATGTTCCGGTTTTCATCATGAAGTTACTTCGGGGTAAGAGAAGTGATGGCTAATCGCCCGTTGAAAATCCTGCAGATTTGCAGTGCCAGCGAAGCAATTTATGGTGCCGTTCAAAGCCTTATGACCTTAGCCCGTGCTCAGCGAGAGGCCGGGCACACAGTCGAATTTGTAACTTTCAAGGGCAAAAAGTTCGGGGCACAGGTTCGAGAAGAGGGTTTCACGACTCACGAAGTTTCGGTTCGAACTAAGATTGACCCTCTTGCCATTCTGTACATGCGAGGGTTGATCAAGCGAGGGAACTTTGATCTCGTACACACCCACCTTTCCACTTCGAGTGTAAATGGCTGCCTCGCTGCTCGAGCAGCAGGAATTCCTTCAGTGGCTACCGTGCACGGAATGAGTGGCCGTATGTCATTTGCGGCAGCAACCCATTTGATTGCGGTCTCCGCCGAAATCAAGCGGCACTTGGTGAAGCAAGGTTCGAAGGATGAGCAGGTTTCCGTTGTTTACAATGGGTTCGATTTCAATGCCTCAGAAATTGACCGAACCTCAAAGCCTTATCCGTTTCCCGTTTTGGGAACGGTCGCTCGTGTGACTCCGCTCAAGGGAATCGAAGATGCCATTCGGGCGGTGGCAAAAGTGAGTTCAGAGTTTCCCGACGTGAAGTACCTGGTTGTGGGGGATGGCGGAGGGCTTGAAGCCTGCAAAATGCTTGCCGATGACTTAGGCGTTTTTGATCGAATCATATTTGTGGGCTATCAAAAGGAAATTGAGAAATTCCTTCCCCAAATGGACTTGTTCGTTTTCCCATCGCTCAAGGAAGGAATGGGGATCGCGCTTGTTGAGGCGATGGCGTTTGGCTTGGCCACCGTCGCAACCAATGTAGGTGGTATTCCTGAAGTCGTCAGCCCTGACTGTGGCATTCTCGTTCCACCCAGTTCTCCCGATGCACTCGCACTCGAGATTGGGAATCTGCTTCGCGATGATGTGCGGAGAGAAGCGATGGGACATGCGGCCCAAAACCGGGCCCAAACTGTTTTCAGCGTGGAGTCGATGGAGCAGGGCACAAACGCGGTTTATCGCAGTCTGCTAACAAAGTAATTCAAGCTTTGACCCAACAAAAAACGGGTTGGAATGCTTTCGCAACCCAACCCGCTCTGTTTCTTGCTTTGAGCTTACTGGCTGTTCGAATTGAGTCGCTTCTCCAACTCTTCAAGCTGCTTCTCAGCTTCACTTGTAGTGGCGGCAGCGGCTGTTGGAACACTTGCCCCACCGACTGATACGGTTTGAGTTAGGTCGACAGCGGGTGCAGCTGCAGGACGTAGTCCCAGTCGTTCCTCCAATTTGTCGAGTTCGCTTTCCGCTTCCATGTCGCGGGCTTTATCTTCCATACCAAGGATTTTTCCTTGAATGGACTGGCCGAACATTTCCTGGCGAGCGGACGCTTCGCTTTGAGCATTTCGGATTTTTTCTTGAGCGGCTCCGAATCCTTCAAATTGATTCTCAAACGTTAATCCGTCGAGAGCCTTTGTGATGGAGTTCTGAATTTGTGCTTGCTGCCACTGAGCTTTGAGGGCGAGTGCTTCGCCAGTCTTCTTACGGACTTCTTCCTCTTGGCGTTTGATGGCTACCTTGACTTGCTCTACGGTTGCGGCAGCGCCGTCGTACGACTGCTGGAGCGTCGTGACGGAAGCATCGTTATTCATTTTTTCGCGCATGAACTGGGTGGCGAGTTCTCGATCACCCTGTTTGAGCGCCATTGCTGCCCGAGCCTCTAGCTCTGCAGACTTCTTTTTAGTATCGTCGAGCATCCCTTGAAGACGGTTCTTCTGGGTGATGGCTTGGACCGCCTTTTCGCGGTTCGCGATAAGGGCGCCCTGCATGTCACGACGGGCCTGATCCAGCATGATGTCTGGAGTCTCCAGTTTGTCCATGCCTCGGTTAAAGAGGGCTTTGATCCAATTGAAAAAGCGATTCATCTGTATTCCGAAAATCCTACGTTCAGGTTGACGCAATTATACACGTCGTAATTATTCGAGGGTTGCAGAACGTAGCCGATAGACCCGCAAACTATATCGTCTAATACACAATTATAAATTGATTATTGGCTTTCGCAAAGGCAGAAACCAAGCTCCATGTCGGAACGCCTGGCCGAGACCCTGACTGGCGAGGAGTGCCGGTAGCATCTAAAACGCACCAGCCCAAACTTCCTGCTGTATTCCATCCTACGTCGATGGTCCATGTAACAATCGTTTCGCCGACCGAATTTCGGCATAAAAATGGATGCTGAGCCTTCTGATTCTGCGGGCTGATGGGGATTATTTTTCCCTTGAAACGACAAAAGATCTGATTCTTCGTTTCCCAACTGATCGTGGAGTCAAAGTTATCCGCAAGCATTGAGTAACTGCTCATGGGGCAGTAATTCAGGTCCCAGGCGTGCACACGGTTGCCTGTGAAATTCCTTCCGGAGGGATCGGATTCCAAAAGGAAGGTATCGCGATGAATTTCGTCGGTAGCGGCGCGATAGGCAATGAGCACCTTTCCATTTCGATCGGTCAGGGCTTTTACGCTACAGCACCCACACGCCCCGGTATTTCGAGTCCAAACGGGTATGGGCAGAGAGAAATGTTCACCGTTATCTGATGAGCGAGCGAGCCAAAGTTTTCGATCTACTTCTTTTTGGCCCACCTTTTCATTGGCATGCCACACAACATAGACGTTTCCATTTGCATCGGCTGCGATGGAGGCGCCGCCATCGATGCCGGTCGTTTTGCCGTGAACCGCGACTTGACGCGTAAATGTTCTCGCCTTGGACTCCTTCTTCGCATAGACGACTTTGTTGCCCTCCGGCCCCGAACCATTCCAGACTACGTGTATCGAACCGTCTTTTCCCAACGCGAGTTGTCCACCGCGAATATTGCCAACTGCGATGGCAGAGTTTGGGATTGAATTCACGGGGATCGGAGAAGAAAAAGTTTGGCCCTCGTCATGAGACTCTCTTAGGACCAGATTTCCGTTATAGGGGTCACCTTTGTAGGATAGTAAGAATAGATTGCCCGCCGAATCCTGAACGCACTGCGGTTGAATTTCTGAGTCCGGCACTCGCAAAAAAGACGGTGTTTGAGTAGGGATAACCGAGATAATCAGGACAGCGGCTATAAGCACCACACGAATATCATAAGTTAATATGCGAAAGGGTGGAGCGAGTCTCTCAGGTGATAGGTATAATACTGCCTGTTTGGCAGGGGTAGCCTTGTCACAGCAACCATTGTTTTCGGAGGAATCTTTTTAGCATGCCCGGTACCGGCAAAGTCATTCAAGTTATGGGCCCAGTCGTTGACTGTCGCTTTTCAACCGACGCTCTTCCAGAGATCTACAACGCAGTTGTGATCGAGGATGAAGCCCGTGGTGTGCATCTAACGTGTGAGGTTGCTCAACACTTAGGCGATGACATCGTGCGAACCATCGCTCTCGCGTCTACCGACGGACTCGTCCGTGGCATGAACGTCGTCGACTCAGGCGGACCGATTACGGTTCCGGTTGGCGATGTCACTCTAGGCCGCGTTTTCAACGTTCTCGGTGAGCCAATCGACAACGAAGGACCGGTTGAAGGAGTCAAGAGACTTCCGATTCACCGTGCACCTCCAGGATTTGATGAGCAGTCCACCAAGGTCGAACTTCTTCAGACAGGTCTGAAGGTTGTCGACTTGATGATTCCGTTTAACAAGGGCGGAAAGATTGGACTCTTCGGTGGTGCTGGTCTTGGCAAAACCGTTTTGATCCAAGAACTTATCCGAAACATTGCGGTTGAAGCATCGGGCGTTTCGATGTTTGCTGGTGTTGGAGAGCGAACCCGTGAAGGGAACGACCTCTGGCGCGAAATGAAGGAAACCGAATTTAAGGACGCTAACGGCACGATGATGCGCGTTATCGACAAGACCGCCATGGTCTTCGGCCAGATGAACGAGCCACCTGGAGCACGACTTCGAGTTGCGCTTACCGCTCTTACAATGGCTGAGTATTTCCGCGATGAAGTTGGAACAGACGTTCTTATCTTCGTCGACAACATTTTCCGATTCGTTCAAGCAGGTTCCGAGGTGTCAGCGCTTCTCGGACGAATGCCAAGTGCGGTAGGTTATCAGCCGACCCTGGCTACTGAAATGGGCGGTCTTCAAGAGCGAATTACTTCGACTAAGAAGGGATCGGTTACTTCGGTTCAGGCGGTCTACGTTCCTGCTGACGACCCCTCTGACCCTGCTCCTGCAACGACGTTTGCTCACCTTGACGCTTACGTTTATCTGGATCGCGGTATCGCTTCGAAGGGACTGTATCCAGCTGTGGACCCGCTTTCTTCGACCTCGAAGAATCTGGACCCACGCGTTGTTGGTCAAGATCACTACGATGTTGCTCGCCGAGTTCAGGTTACGCTGCAGCGATATAAGGAACTTCAGGACATCATCGCCATTCTTGGTATCGACGAACTTTCCGACGATGACAAGTTGCTGGTTGCTCGAGCTCGAAAGATTGAGCGATTCCTTTCGCAGCCGAACTTCGTTGCTGAGCAGTTCACCGGTAACCCCGGTCGGTACGTAACCGTTGCCGACACCGTCGCAGCATTCAAGGAACTCGTTGATGGAAACCTCGACGACATTCCTGAGCAAGCATTCTTGTATTGCGGTGGATTAGACGACGTTCGCGAAAAGGCTGCGAAGCTTCAAGCAGTAGGCGCCTAAAACCATGGCGAATCAGATCTTTCTGTCGGTAGTAGCTCCCGATAAGTCGGTGATTGAGGAGAATGTCAACTCAATCATCGCTCCAGGGACCGAAGGCTATTTCGGTGTTCAAGCGGGTCACGTACCGATCATTGCGGCTCTGAAGCCAGGTCTGTTGGAATACACGGACGCAAGCACCAATCGACACTTCGTCTACATTGGCGGAGGATTCGCTGAAGTTCGACCAGACAAGGTAACGATTCTCGCGGATGAAGCAGAACGAGCGTCTGATATCGAATTGGCGAAAGCAGAGGCTCTACTTGAAGAAGCTCGCAAAGCACTTCGAGGAGAAGACAGCACAGTCAACTCTCAAGACGCAGTCTTGGAAGTGGAACGAGCCGTGAGCCGAATCAAGGCCGCTCGATCGGTCCGCTAAGCTCAACAAGATCCATCTCTTAACTCCTCTTCGATGAAAGTCGAAGGGGAGCTTTTCATTTTAGCGCCTCTATTCGAGAGGATTCGATCATTCTCTAGTCCAGGCGCCAATAGACTCAATTGTGGGTCACGGAGCTCGCTCAACTTGAATTTTGGTTGTAACGTTGGTGAAACTCTAAGTTCCTGTAAGTTTCAGGTGAAAAAGGAGAGTCATTATGCCAAAGTTCGTCATTGAACGAGAATTGCCAGGCGCTGGACAGTTGAGCGATCAAGATATCCAAGCCGTATCGCAGAAGTCCTGCGGAGTTTTACGGGAATTGGGACCTGAAATTCAGTGGCTACATAGCTACGTGACCGACAACAAGATTTACTGTATCTACGTGGCACCCAACTAGGAAATGGTTCGAAAACACGCCGAGATGGGCGGTTTCCCAGCCAACGTAGTCGCGAAGGTCAAACGAGTCATCGAGCCAATTACGGCAGAAGGCTAGTGTCGATGTGGGCTGGATCCTCGGCCCTATAGACGACCCAGATTATCCCTATGAATGGAATGATCTGGGTCAGCCAGTGTTTCCAGGCAGTTTGCCTGCAGCGCCAAGCCGTGCTGACTCTGCGTTAAAGAATTCGAACGTGTTCATATCTAGCATGAGAGTGCTGGGTGGTAGCATTACGCCATGTCCAACCTCCGAGACGGGATTCAGTCCATCCTTCCGCGTGCGGTCGAAATTCGCCGGGATCTTCATACTCATCCGGAGTTGGGATACAAGGAACAACGAACCAGTCAGGTAGTTCAAGAGCATCTTTCTCGAATCGGAGTCGAGTTCCAATCGGGACTTGCGGGCGGTACAGGTGTGCTGGGATGGATTCCGGCTTCGACCGATTCCGCGTCCGCGCGCACGATCGCACTTCGAGCGGATATGGACGCTTTGCCGATTTTGGAGAACACGGGGCTTGTCTACCAATCCCAAACCCCAGGCGTGATGCACGCATGCGGTCATGACGGACACACGACGATCCTTATGACGGTAGCCGACGTCTTGAAGCGGCAGCAGGATCGACCGAACAATGTCCTGTTGATCTTCCAGCCTGCCGAGGAAGGTGGCGCTGGTGGACAGAAGCTTTGCCAAGAGGGTGTTTTGCAAGGCAAGGTCATCGGGAAGCCAGCGGATGCAATCTTTGGACTTCATGGATTTCCCGGAGCCGAGATTGGACACGTTACGACGAGGAACGGTCCGATGCTGGCAGCAGCGAGCCAATTTGTCATCAAGGTTCATGGAAAGGGAAGCCACGCAGCTTATCCACACTACGGCATTGACCCAATCGTGGTGGCGGCTCACATTGTTACCGCCCTTCAAACCATTGCATCCAGAAATATCGGGCCATTGGACTCGGTTGTCGTTACGATTGGCCAGGTAGTGGCAGGAGTTGCTCACAATGTTATTCCCGACACGGCAACACTGCATGGCACTCTCCGAACCTTGAATCAAGCAGTGGATGATGCGTCAAGGCACCGCATTGGAGAGATTGCAAACCATGTCTCTCAAGCTTTCGGAGCCACTGCCACAATCGAATGGGTCGGAGCTTATCCGGTGACGTTCAATGATCCTGGGGCGACCGACATCTTTAGGAAGGTCGCTCGTCAGGCGATCGGTGAGTCATTTGTCCACGAGGAGCTTCACCCAACTATGGGTGGCGAAGATTTCAGCTTCTATGGTTTGGAAATTCCAGCTTCGTTCTTCTTCCTTGGGCTTAGGCCAAAGGGACAAGATACGTTCCCGAATCTCCACTCGCCTGAATTCGATTTCAATGACGACGCGATTCCGACCGGAGTCGAGTTGATGTGCGAGTTGGCGCTGAATTCCTAAGTCGACGTGCCCTGAACCAACTTTAGTAGAGATCGGATTCTGGCGCAAACCTAATCTGCAATTCGACCTTGGTGTGAGGACCGTGTGTACCTCCACAGATTCAGGCGTTGGAAGTAAGACGCTGGTACGAGATTCAGCGGCAACGTGAATGCCGTCGACAGAAATGGAGACCATCTTCGAGGGTGGAACCGGAATTATCTTAGTGTGAATTCGACATCAGGCAAAGCCAATTCGGTGCCATATCGATGGTCTCCTTTGATCGTCTTCCTGAGTTCCTGTAGCCGGAGGTGGTTCGTGCCTCCGCTACCATTTTGGAGAAGTTTCGTAGTTGGAGGTGGTTCGTGCCTCCGCTACCATTTTGGAGAAGTTTCGTAGTTGGAGGTGGTTCGTGCCTCCGCTACCATTTTGGAGAAGTTTCGTAGTTGGAGGTGGTTCGTGCCTCCGCTACCATTTTGGA
>CAIUHP010000031.1 GCA_903899015.1 uncultured Armatimonadota bacterium
GAAGTGCTCGTCTATGCCAAGAATCCGAGGGCATGGCGCATTCTTCATCTCAGAAACAAGCCGGCCAAGGCAGTCCTGGAACCAACGATGGATGGTGGCACCGCCGATCTTCTCCCGAATGCTCAACCGACTTCGGTTGATACCATCTCGATGCTGATTGGCGATGGAGCGCCTGAAAGGCTCTGTAGAGCGCTTACCAGGCAAGATACCGGGAAAGCGCTGCCAAAACGTCTTGCTGCAGCCGCGACAGCGCCACTTGCGAGTTTCCAATTCAAGAACGCAGCACCGATCGCCAAAACTCTCGTGACGTACAAAACGAACACCGCGACCACGATCCCGAAGATCCGAACAGACGCAATGAGGAGGGCTATCGTACTGCTCGAGGTTGCGAGTGGAATGTGTTCCAGGCCGAAGACCTGGTGAAGGGAAAGGGTATGTACGCACGCATCACGGCGGAATCAAGCTCAGTGGCCGAGGTCACAGGTCTAGAGAGCCCCAAAGCCAGTCGCGGCAAAGCTCAGAATTCGTTAGCTTTGGTGGCCTGTGGGGTATAGCAAAGGCCGATCGTGGAGCTCTAGCAGATCGACTCTGCTCACAGAATGCTCTCGTAAAGCCTTCTTCGAGTACTACTCAACTTCGGAGCCCGAATCGTACGCCGTCTACAACATGAAAGAACTCTCCAGTTTGCCTATGCTGAAGGGCGAGATTGTAGACATCGTCATCTCGGCCGCCCTTCAGCGTGTTGCGTGGGGCGAAGCACTGCCCAAGAACATGGCCACCGTCGGCGCAAAGACCTTTATGGAATTCGTTGCGGCTAGTCCAGCGATCGTGGCCCAGATGCACCGCCGCGCTAGAACAACGCAGGCGCGGCAACAGAGCCCGCATCGGGCGCTTCAGAGTGACTACTACGATCACGATTTAGGAAAAGAATATGAGGAGATGCTCGCAGATCAGGTTGGGACATGCCTTGAGATCTTTCAACAATCCGAAGTCCTCGAGCAGATCCTGGCGATTGATCCGAAGTATTGGGGACCATTCACACGGTCTCTCAGGACAAAGCCTTTCTTCGAGATCGATGGAGTACGGGTTTATGCCTGTTTCGATTTCTATCTTAAAGATGGCCGAAACCTATATATATTAGATTGGAAGACGGGATTCGGATCACTGCGCCAGCGAGAAGCGGCCGAACAGCAATTGAAGGTCTACGCCCTGTATGGTGCCCGTGTCCTCGGAATACCAAAAGATCAGATCTATGTGCAAGCCGTCTGGCTTCTGGATAGCGCCGACTGGGAACCCCAGGCAGTTAGTTCCGCCAGTCTCCGACTGACCGAAGAGAGGATCAAGGCCGAAGTGGCGGCTGAGACCGCCCGCCTTACGGTCTTCGAGAGTGATCTCTTGCAGAACGAATACTGGGCAGATCGCGCCGATTTCCCTGCAAAGCCGTCAGCCCGTGGTTGTACAAACTGCAAATACCGAGACATCTGCGAAGAGGGCCAGCGGGCCTGCGACCACATCATTCGGCGATCGCAGGTATGTGCCATCTGATTATTCGATGGTCGGGCCATCGGCGATGGAGGTGTGCCAGCACTTATCGTCGATTGGCTGTAGGGGCATGTTGTCTGGACAGGTCCTATCGTCTTGACATGCTCGTCGGCGCAGGCCGCCCTCAATGATCCATATGGGCCGTGCGATGCCGCCAGAGACTATGGAATTGCAGATGCCGCGTGTATGGCCCTGCTTCCCCAGCGTCAGGAGAATGTCTCTGATTTCCACATCGCGCATGTCCATATCTCCCATGATGCAGTCGTGGTTTAGGTGGCCGTCGCCGTCTTCGGGGGAGAGTGTCGTGTTGTCCATAGTTCCTTCTTCGCGTTTCACTGCGTCTCACCCTTGCCGTCTGTTTGGCACCAAGCGGTTTCCTAGGGGGTAACGCGTGTCAACAATTGCGCCGAAGGCACAATGCCAGGAGCAAACGATGGGGAAGATAAAGGTTTCCAATCCAGCATGGCGCGCCGCACAACAGCGGATTGAGAAGATCGGAAAACCAAACAAATCGGCGACGGCGTTTGTATGGTCAGAAAACGGGAAGTTGATCATTGAGCTTCCTTATCTGAGAAAGAGCTGCAGCCGCGAATGGGACTTGAGGAGTTCTTGCTACGAACCATTTTCCCTAGCTTTGACATAAATAGCCGAACGGGCCTTATATCCTATATGCGTTTCTAAGCGCGGCAGCAGAGGTGTAAAGGATTCGATGGAACCTGAGCATCTCCTCGATAGATTCTTCAGTTGCTCCGCAAAGGGGCAAAACGATTGCCGTCGCTTGGCAGATACAGCAAGACGCATGTTCAAACAACCCAGTCCATTCGCTTGGACTTCGAGCCAGGTAAGGAGTTACACTGTTCGATTCAATTCGAACCGAAGATGATGCAACACTAGGGGCAACATGGATCGAGTCCGACATCACCATATACCGCAAGTATCCGTCCTCACCTAAACCACTCTCTTGAAGGATTTGCTTGAAACTTGGATTAGGCTTCTTATGTACTTTTTCCTGGGCCAATGATTCGGAAACACCAGCCTTTACAAATTCCTGCACCAATCTCTTGGCAATCTCAGATCTTCGCTCGCCATGAGCATTTGCCCTTGCTGTAGAAGCTTCAGCCAGAACGATATTGAATGGACTGGCCGCTGTTGCAAGGCGTTTAAGATTAGTTTCTTCGCCTTGCACCCACCTGACCCATTTTGCCTCCCGCTCCATCCAATTGTCTGGCGTCGCTAGCCAGCAAGCAGTAACGCACGCCTCAAATGCCACACGGCAAAGCACCAACGCCGACTCGATGTGGGAGCCATAAGGGCGCAATTCGGCAATAGCGGAGATGGCGTTGATATGCTGCCAGACAACCTCTAGTAACTGGAAGGCCGCCATGTCGGCCTCGTACTTGCTGGGATAGATCGATCCAGTCTTTGCGGATCGACATGCGGCTGTCACATCGTCTAGTGATCGAATGCATGTTTGGAAAGTGTCATCAACAGTTGTTTCCATTTTTTGTCATATTAGCCTGTCTTTTCGAGCTCAATCACGCGGTGTACGAACCGTGCTGCAACTTAGCTGGTTCCTTATTGCTTTAGGTTCCTAACGTCGGACAATTCGCTCATGTGCTGAGGCGGGGATTGATCACGCTTGCCGTAAAGGGCTTTACGACTAGCCATGGCGCCATGAGCCACCTGGTCAAGATGGAAAGCGTCGACAATACTCTTAAGTTATTCGACGAATAGATGTCTTATTTCAAATACGGAGGGCCGTAATCGTACTTCTCATCAGCAATAATCAGCGACTTGCAATCCTGGTTGGTGCCTTATCCAGCTCGTGCTGAGGTGTCCACCACCAGAAATTGATTGGATTTTTCGGGTTCTTTGTGATCAAGCGCCTTTGGCTGTCGAGTGACACACCAAGTTTGTGGCTCCCGCAAAGCTCTCGGAATTCATGAAGTACTTGACACCGTTCTTTATCAGATCCGCTTAGCTTTACAACTTCTTCAGAATCGACGAATAGGCTGTTTTGGACTTTTGGCTTGCGCCACTGTTCGAGCTTTACATACGATTCCTTGGAATAGATGCCAAGTCCGACGAGAATGTCAGCAAGTTGAATACAGGGCTGGTCATGCGAATGACATGGTTCCAAAGCATGAAGGACAAACCAGTCCCAGAATTCAACTACCCACTCCCCATCCGTTAGTAGATCGTTACGAACCGTACCACCAGAAGACTTTTTTCCCAGCCATCCAGCAACTTCTGACCAATTTATAAGCGAGTTGTGGTCGGGATGAATTCGCCATTTGCTCTCACGCGGCCATCGTTCCCGCATCGTGGTTGTTAGAAGATGGTGATACATCCGATGAAGATTCGCGACATCGTCACGGCCCTTGATCTTGTGCCTCGAGTCTTCTGTGTCCCATATGAGAACATCTCCGCGTACTTTGCCTACTCTGGCGTATTCTACAAAGCAACGCAGGATCTTGTTGGCTGCGTGACGCTCCTTTGCACCGTCTAACTCCTTCCAATGGGCTTCCTTAACTTTTGATTCCTGCAGCAGACGTAATAGCTTCTGATCAAACTCATCAGCGACAGAACACGACATAGAAACAATGGCGACTCCGCGATAGCGGCCGACATTGTGGTTGGACTCATCCGCAAACCCTAAGTGGGTTGCGCCCAACTAGGCCACTCCTAATGCCTTGTAAACCGCGTCGACGGGATCAGAATAAAACGAAGTTTGGAACTTCGTGAACAGCTCGGGTGGCACCGTTGCGATGTCGGCCGCATTCGCCATCGGCAATAGGACCTTGCGGGCGCCAGCATCGAGCGCCAGTTGAAGGGTCTCTGAAAGTCCATCGACTTTCTGAACAGTTCCTCCTAGGCTCATCTCGCCGAGCACAACCATTTGACTCTGAACTGGTTTACCTGTGAGCGCGGAAGTGAAAGCCACAAGCCCCGCCAGAGTCAGGCTCTTTGGTGCGCCTACGTTCATCAACTCGACTACCGACAATTGAATATCGGATTCGCCGACCTTCGCCGCTCCGACTAAACGCTGAGCATTTCCTTTCAAATAGTCGAGGGCTTGACGGAGACTCTCACGGGCTGCGCCATTCGCTGTCACACCGAAGGGCGTGAACTTACCACTTCCGTGCATCACCTGGGTCTCGATTCGATACACGCCGCGATTGGCCATCGCGGAGATATTGATGGTATGCAAGAAGCCAGGCCGCAACTCTCCTTCAGGAATTAAGGCACTGCCGCCCTGCTCTGGTACGGAAACAAAACGTTCTTCGCTCGTTTCCTTATCGATATAGGAGAAGTGGACATCGAAGAACTCCATTCCGCCTATCTTCTTCAGTTGCTCCTTCACTCGTCTTCGCCCTTCCAGGGCGTACTCTAGGCAGCGCCGCACGGCTTCCTTGTCAAACTCGCTATTTGGATGGAGAAGCTTAAGCAAACCAGATACGGTTCGACGGACTGCAATCGAATCACGCTGGTTCAGATCTTTACCAAGTTGGAAGTATTGATCAAAGGCGTCTGAGAACGTCCTCTTGCGCATGGTTCGCCAGTATTCGGCCAGATAGTCCACGATCAATCCATATCTTCGAGTAAATACTTCAGGGCGGAATTTGGGGATCTCCCAACCTGGCGTGTACATGTGAAATCTGTCGAGGAATGCGGCATCGATCATCGGCTCAGGAAAGGGGCCAAACAAATGGCTTGTTTTAATGAGAATGTCGACGGAGTCAATATTCCCGACAAACACCATCGATGCGTTCGCGCTGATTTGCTCTTTCCCACGAGCGAAGGAACCGCTCGCCATGAAGTCTTTCATGATCTGGACTCCGTCCTGATCTTTGAAGTTGATCCCCGCTACTTCGTCGAACGCTACAACATCCCAGTGCCCGACCAAGCCAACCGATCTGGACGACATGTTGTAGAAAAGGTTCGCCACCGTGGTTTGCCCACCAGATACGAGGAACGAGTTGGGTGAAACTTCCTTATATAGGTAGCTCTTACCCGTACTCTTGGGCCCGAGTTCGCAGATGTTGAAGTTGTTCTCAACGAAGGGAATCATGCGAGCCAACAAGTGCCACTTGGCGCGCGTCGGAAGATTTGCTGGTTCTAGTCCCGAACTGCGGAGAAGCACATCCAGCCATTGTGTTTCCGTGAACTTGCGGCGCCCTTCAAAAACCTCGTTCAGATCAAAGTTGGGCATCTGGATCGGCTTCAACTCGACAACCGAGAACGGGCTAGTTTTCATGCCCTCTTCGAAATAGTATTGGAGCGTCACGATCGCCCAGATTCCGCCCGCCAGGAGCTTATCATTCTCCTTTACGATTCTGTCGCTGATCTCGACACCTGTGATTCCAAGGTTGGAAACGTAGCATTCGTAGCAGTCCCGCTTCTCGTTGAGCTTCGCTTGGATCCGATCGATAACCTTATAGGTTCCGCTCTCGCGGATCTTCGACTTCACCTTTTCGCTTTCGTCGGGGCGCACATAGTTGTCGGCCAAAATCGCCTTCACCTTTGATAGTCCCGACTGAATCTGGTCGTCATCGTCCGAGGCGCAGTACATCCCGAGCAGATACTCCAGGACGTAAACGGGCACGTTTGCGCCCTGCTTCATCGTCGTTGTCAGGTCTTTACGGACGACGCGACCCGCAAAGACCTCGTTAAGAAGTCGGTCCAGGTCTTGGCTTTCGATGGTTGTCGTGTCAGAACTCATTGGTAAACGCTATATCCAGGGTAAGGGGCTGGCGAAGAACTTCGGTTCCGTCGTCGGCATTTCGAACGATCAAGTCATAGGTGCGAACACGCTGAAAAGTCTCAGCGGCAAGGGTGAGCTTTACAATCCGCTCACGATCCGACATTGCATCGGTCTCAGAGTCAAACACAACGGACTTGACCTCGGAGATCGGTCTGAGGCCATCGTAGATGCCCACAGAAGCCCTTAGAGAGGTGAGTCGGTCATCCACTCGCTCCGTTTGAAGGAACTTCCAGTTCTGCTGGTTGGTGGTCACACGGGTCGTCGAGGTGGCAAGGACTATCCCGACTGGACGCTTCTGCGTCTTCTTGCTTGCATCACCTTCTACTTCTTTGACCAGGATCAACGGCACGAACACCTCATGCGGCATAGGGCCACCATGGACGTACTGCGCGCCACCAGCAAGGTGGAAGCGTTGCGTTGAGCGTGGGAAGATTGCTTCCCAATCACCCTCGACGTGCGAAGTTACAGCGAGCGATGCGCGGTGGAATGGCCCACTCGTCGGCAAGTCTTTACCTACAACGTAACGCTTCTTTTGAAGAACGGCAGAATCGATTTTGCCGAGAGAAGACTTGTCGATCTCGGTCGGGCCTGAGTTTGTGAAGAGGAATCCGTGGTCGGCAGTGATGATCACGGTCGAGCCGTTGAAGTGATCAATGATCCTACGGACTAGACTGACAAGCTCCTTGATCGCAGTATCAACTGCTTCAAAGGTGTCGCTTTCGCTGCTTGCTTTGTCGCCCGTGGCGTCGATCACGTCATGGTAGATGTAGACGATCCTCGCGTCTTTCACGAGTGCCCGCCCTTCATCTCGCTTCATCGACTTAAGGTCTTCAGCACGAACGGCAATGCCACCGTGCGGAGCCAACAATGCTCTCCTAGCCTCAATGCCAGTGGTCGATTGACCATCGGCGGCAACCTGCCCAGATTGGCTGATGCTTAAAGACGTGTGGGGCAGAAGAGAAGCCATTCCGAGAGCAGTGATGCTCGGAAGAACGCTCAACATCGGCTGTATCTCTGGCACCAGACGAAACATGCGGAGTTGGTCGGCTAGCTCCATTCCTGCTTCAAAGCGGAGTGCATCGCTGATGATCACGTACACGCGCTTCGGGCCGTTATCGAGGGCATCCTCGACCTTTTCCTTGAAGAAGCTATCCTGCCGAGGAACCTTTGGAAGCTTCCAGTCGGTAAGTAGTCCACCATCAAGTGCCTCGGACCATCTCACTCCTAATCGGGATAGATATGCGTTCGAGTACACCTCTTCAACTCGCTCGGCTAGCGGCTTCAATAGCTCCACAAGACCCTCAATCGCGGCTCCGACTCGAACGAAGAACCGTCGATACGCCTTGTCGATCTGCCACCACCGCTGAGTGTATGCCTGAGGCAGTTCTGAAGATTTGATCGCTGGTAGTTCCTTCTCGAACTTCGCGATGAGACTGAACGCCGTGATCGCTTCCTCAAGGGCTTCGTAGCACGCTGCCAATGGCGCTCCCGAGCTTTGGCGCGGCCAATGGCTGGAAAGTCGTCCCTGGATCAAGTCATCGATCTCGGCTTGTCTGGACTCGGTGAGTGGCTTTAGGATTTCATCGCGCAAACCCACGAGAATCCGTTGATCGACCACCTGGAAAGTCTCCACAGTAGCCAAGCCATCAGGGGAAATACTTGTGATTGCTTGCGCAACTTGGAGAGCAGTTGCCGCTTCATGGGACAGCCTAGCGTAGTTAGCGCACCTTAAGTTCGAGTCACGCCACTGAGACAAGAACACGGCCACCTCGTTCCTGCCGATGAGCCGCAAGCTGCTAACTGAAGAACCAAGATTCGCACGGTCACGAACGGTTTGGAAGAGGTCGGTAGCGAACAATCGGAGCATTAAGGCGCGGAATGTCGTGACTTCTTCGGACACCCCAAACCTCTCACGAGCAAGTTCCCAAAACGTCTCTCGTAGGTCAAAGTTCTCGATATCCTTCCAAACTGTTGGTTCAGCGTCGAGGTTGACCAGGCTGTCAAACAGGGTGAGAAGAATCTCCCTCGGTTCCGCAGTCGCCGACTTGCATGTGACAGATAAAGCTTTGCGGTCGAGATCGGAAACAGTGTCGGCAGGATCAACAAGGTATTTGAACTTCGCCAGACGATCCTTGCTTGCAAGGAACCTTTTGCGATTCGTCACCCAACCCACCAGATCAAGTCTTTCTGCAAGACCAAGTTCACCGAGCTTCAGGGATGCAGTGTCTGCTCTGAAAGGACGGGCATAACCCTTCAGGTCGAGGAAGAGGTCGTCGGCTTCTTTCGGCTCGGGTCCTGACACATAAAGCAGGTAGGGGCGATCTGGAACATGCGAAAGCCGTTCCTTCAGCTTTAGGTTCGATTGGTCCGTGAGGTCAATAACATCAAGTTCATCGATTTCGAGATCGCCAAGGCATGCTTGAAAAGTGCATTCAGGATCGTGCCAATAGATCACAGACGCTCCGCTGCTGAGCGTCTTTTGCAGGGCCGCTCGGACAGGACCGAGGTCGATCTCATCCTGAAACAAGGATGGAGTTTGGCTCATCCGATCCTTGTTCCCCCAAATCGATAACCTGCTTTGGCAGCCTTTTGCAGACTCTCCATGAGCGCTGGCACCTGAGACTGCCACTCCACTCGCTCTTCAACATTGGTCCGTTGAGATGCAACCCATGTCAGGGCTTGCATGATGTCGTAAAAAGAACTGGCCTGCTCCTTGGCCCCTGGTACTCGACTGGTCAGGTAGACGCGCTTTGATGTAGTTGCGCCACCTTCGAACGGATCGACCCACTCGGAGTCATGTCCCGTGCGTGCCAAGTGGTAAACCTTGGAAGCAGCTTTCTTTTTCCACTTGTCGCTGAGCGTTTCGTCAACCCAATCTTGAAAAAGATTGAGATCGATATTTTGATCGTCCCACTCCTTTAGTCGCTGAATGTCGGCAGCAGCTTCGCTGAGGCCATTCTGGATTGAGGAAGCGACATCCTTCAGGTCGAGATTCTGATTGTGGAGTTCTCGCACCTCGGTCTTGGTGTTCCGCACCATCATTCCGTTTTGGCAAACAAGTCGGAGCCAACTATAAAACACCACTAGGCGGTGAGAGCCATCGACACTGTTGATGCATTCAACCCTCAGCGAGGTTGGATATCCGTCTTTGGCCGTAAAGCCCTGTTGATCGGGCATGTAGATGCGAAAAACCATGTATTCGCCAAGAGGCGTTAGGCCAAGTTCGCACTTCAGATCGAACAGATCGAGCTTTCCTTCCAGAAGCGCCTTCTTACAGAGTTCTGCAACCGTTCGGTGTTGAACGAGGGTGTAAGTGTTTGAAACTACTCCGACAGGCATCAACTGCTCTGGTGCAGATAAAGGCTTGCGAACGACGCATTGCAGATTCGGGTTTGCTGGCAGCTTGTCGTTAACCCTGAACGGTGTCAATTCAAACTCAGGAATCCGCTTTAGGATTTGGTCGAATCCCCCCGAAACATACTCAACGTCGCGGGCTCGGTACCGTCCCGTTTCAGCCGTAATCTGGAATTCCTCAGTCATCCTTGCCTCCCGTGATCTCCTTCACTTTGGCAAGAATATCGCCCACCTTAGGGTCACTGAACTTGCCGTAGTTGACTTTCACTCCATCGTCAAGGTCGAGTTCGATCTGTTCAAGTGCATAGTGATGCAAGCGCTTGTCGAAATCCAGAAGCTCATCAAGTTGCTCCCTCAGTTTCTTGGAGTGCTTTGCGGCGGTTGTTCTTTGACTACCTGAAGTTGCCTTGTCTTCTGCCTTTTTTGCTTCGTCGAGTTGAGCCTGAAACATGCGAATGAGCGGCCCCACATAGTCTGAACGCATGCGACTCAGAGTTGAGGAGTTGTACCGATGCAAGTACACGAGAGCTTGGAAGGCCTTCTTCTTCCCACTTGCGAACATCCAATAAATCGGACGCTTCTTGTAAGTCTGGAGATGATCACCGTAGAATTCGTCATTGAGATACCGACGAATAGCTTCTATTGGAGTCTCATCGGCACGACAACCTAGAGTCTCAGCTATAAAACCCAAGTTTTCCTCGACCGAGGAATTGGACCAAACCGTTTGGACCCACTGGGCAAAGCGATTTGCAATGTCCCCGTTGCCAAAGTAGGCCTCATCCGTTATTGGTAGTATGCCGTCGCTGTCAGCAGCAAAAGACTGGTATCGCCCTGAGTCAAATCCATCGTTATTTTGTTCGGCATACACAAGGCCAAGTTCATCCAATGAGTAGCGACCCATCATGCAGCCTATCGAATAACTGACCAGTTCCTTGAGGCCTTTTTCCCTGAACTTGATCTCCAAGGCGTTTTTGCTATCCGCTGCGTCCGCGAGCGCCAATTCCTCTGAATCGAGGGACTCCTCGCCGACTTCATCATCCGCGACTTTCTTCTTCTTCTTAGGTCGGAAGACGTGCTCTGGATTGGCCCAAAGTGTCGCTAGCCTCCGAGGTACCGCTACTGTTACTTCATCGGTCAGCCCGTAAGCTTCCGCAACCAAATGGTTGTTTTCCTCTTCTAGACGTATAGCCGTCGCAACAAGTTGATCGCAATACTCCCCACGGGCAGTCCACCAGCTTCGAGCAGAACTAGCTTCGGTAAGTCTTGGGCTAAGTGAATTGAACTCCCAGGAGACCTCGTAGTCATTCCAGTCCGTCCTCGACACATCAACCAGTAAACCTAGTGCCTTTTCAAACTTACCATTAAGATGCATCCACTCACTAGGAAGCGGAAAATTGCCAACGTCACCAGGAGTGAAATTTAGGGTTGGGCAAAAATCCGCCATGAGAGGTTTTACCACCGTGCTGTTAAGGGCACAACAGACGAAAGATAAACTCTCCAAGCTATCTCCGAACACAGCAGGCGCTGCAATATCGCAAATAAACCCCACAGGGAAAAACCTGGACCCGAAGGCCCCACTTGTCACGAGATTCCAACTAGCTGACGGTCTAAAGAATTCTTCTTTATTTCTTATGACAGATCGTGGTCTGAACGCAAGTAGGTTCTTGCCATCGGCAGCCCAGTCTACGATTTCCTCATGGTTACCGAACCAGCGCCTAAAATCGCCACCCTTATTCAATGGAAACCACTTTTTTAGGCTCTTGGATGCTTCTGGATGGCTGCGGCATCCAAAATGAATATTTTGCAAAGAGACTTCCCACCAAGACCGTACAAACCGAGCATTGTCGCCTGTCTGAGTTCCAGCCCTAGGAGGAAGTACTTCTGCTAGTGGCGTACCCACTTCGAACAGCCCCCTAACTTTGGGAGTCGTAAAGTAGCTGATCGGAGAACCAGGAATCTTCTTAAAGTCGTCTTGGTCTGCAAAATAAAGCCAACCACATTGCGGATCAGCAATGGCTTCTAATGTCTTTGGGGACTGGCTTTCTGCACCTTTGAAGTCAGTAAGACGAATGTATGTCCCTAACTCATTAGCGATTTTTCTGTTTCGCAGAGTAAATGTACAGATCGGGACAGTAGCCCCTTCAAATCCCGAATATTCTAATTGAACCCAGGTGCACAAGTGGGTCTTATCAATCAGTTGACGACGCAGATCGGAGAAAGTTGAGATAAACATCCAAGTGAACGGAGACATGAAACCCAAGTATCCGTTTGGATTGGATAGCTCCTGGCCCCTAACGAAGAACGCCGCGAAAACATCCTTATCGGAGCCAGCATATTCTTTCTTCAAGAACTCTTTGAGTGCTTTGCACTGACTCTTTCCTCCCATGTAAGGCGGGTTAGCGACGCAAACAGAATATCGTGCAGAGAGCGTCTGAGCTTGACGGACCAAAACCATTAGCTCCCGTAAGGCTTCCTGAGCGTAAAGCCCAGCCTTTTGCAGTAGAGTCGTGATCTCTGCTTCAAGCGCTCCCAGCAGCTTGACAACATACTCTGGAATCCTGATGAGCGACCCTTCAACATCAGCGTCGTTAAAGAGGCGACAAAGCTCTCGAATGAGTTTCGGATTGGACATCAGGGGCCTGCCCGTGGAAGTTAGCTTTGGCTGGATCGACGCGTCTTCAAACAGGTTCTCAGAAGGGACGATTGGTTCGGGTGGCGTATCACCAAGGAGAACTTGAAGATCGAGGTTTCGGCTGTGCCGAATTGGGATCACGTTAACCTTCGGCGGATTCTCAAGCAATCTCGGATCATCTTTGCGTGCCCGCATCAGAACGGCAAATCCCGCAATTTGAGCGGCTCGGCGGTCAAGTTCCAAGCCAAACAGATTCCTTTCAATGATCTGTCTTGGAATGTCGGCGGGAAGATAGCCTTGCTCCCGATACATCGCAAAGAAGAGGTTGTAAAGCTCAAGAAGGATGTGCCCAGAGCCTGCGGCAGGATCGATGGCGGTCAATTTCGTCGGGTCGAGTTCGTGCGGAACCATTGCACTTAGCTGCTGATCGACTTCGGGCAACTGCTCGGCAGATGGGCAGAAGTAGGGCATTTTCGACTTCAAGTCGGACTTCGGGTAGACATCCAGCCAGAGCCGTCCCAATGAGTTTTGAACCATGAACTGAACGATCCAGTTCGGAGTGAAAAGCTGAGTCTTGGCAGGAATATCCGCAGGTTCAACTGCTTTCCCGTTCTTGACGTAGGCATCGACCCTTGCCTTCTCATCGCTCACATAGAACTGGTAGAGCCACCCAAGAATCTCGGTTGTCTGCCAATCCCCTTCGGGAATATCCTTGACTATCTTCCGAATGATCGAATCCGAAGCAAGGAGGCCATCGGGAGTAAGGAGTTCGTTGGCCCCGTCTATCCTATCAAACAGAAAAGGCATCGAGTCGCTGAGTTCATGGCATTGTGCAAGGAGAAGCAACTGATAAAGTTCTTCTTGCTTCGATCCATCGGCGAGCAGTTCGAGGACTCGCCTTTTGTCGAGTCCCGCAATATCGATGTTCTGGGCATGGGAAAGAATCTCAGGGGTGATGGCTCGCGTTGGGTCGCTTAAGACACGATATCCATGCTTGAGATACCCACGAACCTCCATATAGCGAATTGCGATAAGGCGGTTAAACCAGGTGAAGGCCGCCTCTTCCATGACGGGGTGAAATCCGTCTCTGCTGATCTTCGCAAGCAGTTTCGTTCGCAAGTCGGCGATGCGTCGGGGGTATCGGATTCCGCCGATGCTGACGAAATCGCCCTCCACCGTAAGAGGTTCGACACGCGATGGCGTGACGCCAACCTTGAGCGCTCGATTCTTTACCGCCTCCAACAGCATGGTTCTCGCGGCAGGCGCAAAGTCTTTCAGGTTTGCCGTGTTCATTGGACCTGCACCTTGGCCCCTTCGCTGATTGCCGCAAGAATCTGTTGCTTGAGATCGGAAAGGTACATGTCCACCTCTTCGACCGTTTCCAGCGTTCTGGCTTTGGGCTTCACCGTCCGAATGGGCTTGACCTTTGGAGGCGGTGGAGCACCTTGATCTTTGGCTTGCTGTTGAATTGAGACGATGATCGAGTTGTAGATATCGGTGGCATGCTCGCGAACAACGCGGAGATTGCTAGTCATATTCTCGGTTTCGACCGATTGGCGAAGCGCGACAAGCGGTTTTTGAAGCTGCTGCGCTGTCTCGTCTGGCAGATCGCTGATGGCGCGGTCGAGTGACTCTTGAATTTCAGAGATAGAGGCTTCTGCCCGTTTTCGCTCTTCGGTAAGGACCGCTTCGTTAGCCTTACTCAGCGTCGCTGCGAGCCTGTTGGCCTCTGGTATTCGAGAGTAGGGTCTTGGATCGACCAGGATCGCCTTAAGCTCGACAAGTGCCTTTGCTGCCTCGGGGTGGTTCTCTCGAATCGCCGACTCATTGGGTCGTGCTTGATCGTATGCGGTAAGCAACCGTTCCCAAGCTGGCCGCTGGCTCGAATAGAAGCCAGAGACTTCATCAAAGCTAGGCTTCAGATTGCGCAGCGCTGCGTCTTTTTGGTTGAAAAGTTGAAGGAATCGGAAGCTGTCTTTCTCAAGGGAGAGAGGCTCGATCTCTGCGCTGATAGCCTTGATTTCTGCCTTGCCAGGATAGGGTGTCGGGAGATTCACATAGTGTGAAGCGCTCAAAAGCGTGCTGCTCCATCCCTTGAATTCATTGCGAATGTGCCAAGCAGCCTCTTCCGAAGTGCTGGGAACGGCGCTGTGGAAAAGGGCCAGCGCAAGGCTGCGAGCTTTGCCTAACTCTTCCGCCGACACCGCCTCCTTACGACGAATAATGACTTGCTTCCACTTTCCAGGCTTGGTTAATCTTTCCGTGATTTCGGGCGGCTCAAGCGTGTCGCCATCTGCCTCAAACTGAATTTCACCCGCGATGTACAAGCGGGCGAGGATTAGCGCGGTTTCAAAGTCGGGCCAGCCGTAGGGCTTCCTGCCGAAGTCGGTGATGAGATCGCCGAGGTTGATCTGCTTGCTCTGGCTTGCGAGAACGGTGACGCGCTGCTTGACTGCTGCAATCGCTTCGCGGTTGTCGCTGCGCTCAATTTCCAGCAGTTGCTTTTGAACGTCGTTTGACTTCAAGGAAACACTGATATCCGCCTGTGGATTGCTGGCGAGCGCCTTGATCAGGCCGAGGCTGCTGAATATGTTATCGATCAGTTTGTCCAGCGACTCTTTGAAGGCGTTGGTGGGATCGGACGATTGGGGCTGTATCTGGTTTCCCGAAATGAAGAACTTGGAGGCAAGAAATGCCTCTTGAAGGAGCTTTAGGATTCTCGTTCGGCGGTCATGATTCTCTCCCGCCCGATCCTCTTGGATGCGTTTTGTTTCCTTCGGCAGATCGGTGGAGCGATGGGTTCGGAGGTAGTTTTCGACCTTGAGATACTTCGTGACTTCCTCTGTCATCGACTTATCGTCAGGCAACACGACGAGCAGGCACTGCTCGGCGGCGCTCATGAGGACCGACTTCCCATCCTCCTTGTAGAGTGAATATTCTGAGTCATAGGGTGTCAGAACTCGAACTTCTAGCTCTGGATTTTGAGTGTTCGCGACTGGTCTTCCGTCGCAATACCTGGCGACGGCAAAGTCCTTTCCATTACGGAATCGATGCTTTTCGGCCTGCTTAATGACATCGCTGAAGAGCAGCTTTCCGATCTCTCTCGATTCTTCACCGAGAGCGAGATTAGTGTCGCGAATCTCCTTGTCGATAGCCTGCTCTTCGTCGGTGAGGAAGTAGTAGACATCCCCATTTTTACTGACCAGCATTTCCCCTTCGAGTTTCTGGAGGCTTTCTACAATGTCCGAATTGAGCTTTGCTCGATCCTGATCCATGTGGGCCAGAGAGAGGGTCACAAGTGTTTCAATGTTCCCCTTCACCTCATCGACCCATCGAATCAAAAATAGCGTTTTCAGCAAATTCACTGAGGTCTCTTTGAGGCCACGTTGCGGTGTCTGATCGATAGTGCGCTTGACTACAGCTTCCAGGTAGCTCTCGATGGCAGGATAGAATCCGTGCAATGGAACTAGTTCACCGACCTCCTGTTGGGCGATTGCCTTGGCCGCGATTTGGAAGGCATCCAGCATGGACCGCTCACCTTCGGCAAGGTGCTGTCCCGTCGCACCGCGCTTGCGAATCGCGCTGAAGATACGAGGTACAAGCTGGAACTGATAGGCGACAAATGGGTAGTCGGTTGCGAACTCTTTTGCGTCTCCGATCTTCCTGAAAGTCATCCCAGCCGCTTTGAATGTGATCGCGTTCCGCAGGATGTCCGCAATCGGAGAGAAGCTCTGGTCAATCTCGTGCGCACCAGCCTCGTTCTTCTGTAGCAACCTCTTTTGGAGAACTTCGTCAGCGTTCGAACTGGAGAGTTTCAGCTTCGTGTAGAAGCGCCCCTGAATCTTCGAGAAGTCGTATGCACGGTCACGGTTAAGTTCACCGATGATCGCTTCGACATCTTCCTGTGCGGTCACAACCACCCAAGCCCGCCCTTTTGTCTTGACCCCTAGTTCCTCAGTGATCGTCTGAAGATTCAGCATCAGCCGACCGTTCTTGCCGACGAACTGGCCCACTTCATCCACAAAGAGCATGAGTCTCGCATTGGGGCCTCGGAGCTTCAAATAGTCCGCAACAGCTTGAGCGAAGGCGTCAGGAGTAAGCCTAGCTAGGCCCTTTATTCCCGCTGCTTGGCGTTTTGCTTCTTCGGTCGATAATCCCCCCGCCTGTGCCAGCGCCGTTGCTATCCTGTCTTGATACAGCAGGTACTTCCTTGAACACTCGGGCCAGGAATTCTTGCTGATCGACTCGAATGCCGATACGAAATCTTGCAGCCATCCGCGCTGGGCGAGACCATCCTCAAACTCGGCTACATCTGGGTCAGCGCACCTTCCGCGATGTTCGTTGAAGACGCGGTAGAAGACATCGAGAACGGCGGCATCGCCCTTGCTGGAGTCGCCCTTAGCGTCAATGTTAAAGAGCAACGCCTCGGTGCCCTTGCCGCAGCATGCCGCGATGTCTTCGGCCATGAGAGCATTCCCGATCCTCGGGAGGATGAAATCGAGAGGCTGCTGGGTTTTCCCGTTCGCCGTCACCTCTTCGTTTTCGATCATCAAGCTAATGATCTTGAGCAGCATCGACTTTCCCGAGCCGAAGAAACCGCTGATCCAGACTCCTGTTCGACCCTGCATAGCAGGATCATTCGGATGATCTTGAGCATCCTTGACCGCATTAAAGAACCCCGAGACATGCTTGCGCACTTCTGCCGTTACTACGAACTCGTCAAGCTCTAACCATAACGACTCTTGATCGCGCTGGTCAGCCTTGATAACGCCGTCGATACGACGCTCGATGTCTTTCGCGAAGATATTCTTGATTAGCATGGATTTTCGTAAAGCCTAAAGGCGCGGTAGTAGTTGTCGTCTTGAATTCGATTAAGTAGGACTAGTCGGCGTCCATCGAACTTGCCTGGGAAAAACAGTACGAGGGGTCTACCTCGAAGCCTACTGTGCAAATTGCTCAATAAGCTATGGGATCGAATCAGAGGATATGCCGCTCCCACGCCGTGCAACAGATATAGGTGGGTCGTCTCAGGAGGGTGCAGCTTTACGATTCTCTCAGCGACATCCTCAGGACTTGCGGCTTGCTTGATGGCCTCAATCGCGGTTTCGATTCCCGATTCTGCTTCGATCTCCAGCGCTCGCTCCAGAAGGTCTTGATCTGAGAGAACACCGTATACCTGATCGAGAATGTTGATCGAGGCTACCGAATACCCAGGTTCGATGACACCAAGCTTAGAAACGACATTGGGTATGTGTCGCCTGACTTCAAGTTCAGATTTCGGATCGAAGTCGAAGATGAAGAAGCCCAACTCATTCCCTAAGCCTTTGCCCTCCTTAACATCAGGCGACAGTAGCCTTTGCGGGAGGTCGTTGAGTCGCTCCGCAAGTTCGGCTTTCATTCAAAGCCACCTGCTTCCAGTGTCTTGTTGACCTCGTGATAGTAGGGATCTTCAAGGCATTTTCTCACTCGTGGCTCGAGTCGTACCGATTGAAGTCGCATGTTCTTTGTGTTGTCCGTAACTTCAGACTCGGCTAGTATCCGCCAGATGTTTTGTCGCAACTTGGATAGGGAAGTGGGTGTCCAGCGCGCAACAGACGGGTCCTGACCTTCAAGCCAATCGACAAAGCTTGCCCAATCGCTAGGGGCGAGGAAGCGACGTCCGCCACTTCGCATGTTGGTTTCTATAAAGAAGAAAAAGCTCCTCAGTAGTTTCGACTCGGAGAGGGCGGCCACTAACGAAGCCTGTGTGATTTCACGGAACGTGCCAGTAGCAGAAACCTCTATTAGGCAGGGCGTCACAGTGCTGAGGCGTCGAAGCTGGTAGTTAACCAGTGTTCTCGCACTTTCGCTCGATCGCATCTGAAACAGATTTTCGGCGATGATCTTCTCGACGGCTTCAATAGGCGAATGACCCTCATTCAGAAGGATCGCAAGGGTTCGAACCTGCTGAGGCTTGAGACTGCCCTTGGTTAAGCTTGCCGAATATTCATCTCGTGAGACTCTTCGCATAATGTTGGATTCTTAACTGGATTCTTAAGATCGTACCAGCTCCCGTCATATGCTTGTTCGAAATTGGCTACGATACTTCAGGATGCCTTCACGCGGGACCTTGGCGGAGGGTGGACATACAGATGGCACACCAGTTGGGCAGCCTGCTCGTTTGCCGAGGAGCTACTTCTTGGGCCTAGTTTGCCGAATGAGCTTTGATATGGGACCATTGATATCTGGTGGTGTTTCAACGATCCGTCCCGATATCGAAAAGGTGTCAAAGAGGAGCAGATTTACGTCCGTCTTGACGGTAATGGTTGGGTTCTTTGGCAGAACGTCGCCGAGTCTCGCCAGTATCTCGGAATTGACCGCGATTTTGTAAGAAAAAGTTCCCGATGCAGCTATAGCAATGCTCACCGTCCTAGACTGTATCTTCATGTGACCGTTCGAATAAGAAACGAAAGCCTCCGTACCACGTCTAGCCTTGCTTAGTTTCCTGAGCGACTTTAACACTCCCTCCAGTTCCTTTCGATCCACGACCAGTCCTGCTTCTCCCACAACTTCTCCTCTTAACAACAATTCGGTAACAACTTTGACCGCGTCCATGGGCTCTAGTTCATGGAATGCTGGATCAAGTCCATTCTTTTCCCAGCCAGCTGCACCTCGAGAAGGTCACCTCGACCTTCATCGATACGCTCCACCTTTAAGCAGGCACGATTCGAAAGTGGATCTCGGCAGACGGACCTATCCCACCCAGCGTCATGCCATGGCACACGAATCGAGAGGTGACGGAGAGGAGGATCATGTCGCATGGTCTGCTATGAGCATAGCGAACAAAAGCAGCCCAGAGCAGTTTTTCTGCACCATTGCTTACGAAAATCTGAAGAGGATATGACTGATTGTTCAAGCCCAAGCAGACCTGATGTCCATGCTAACATTGGCCATGGAAACTCGGAAATACGAGGTGCGGGTTAGCTATCACGAGAATGCGTACAGGTCGGCCGAATTGGAGATCGAAGTCGCGCCTGGTACGGATCCGCTTGAAGCGATGTCGGTTGAAGAACTCGGCGATCTTCAAGAGCGAGTAATCCGAGCTGATCCCGTGATGAAGCTAGATGACGACGAGGATGACGGCTTTGGAGTGCAGATCGATATCTTCGATAATGCGAATGGAGAATCCTACAGTTTAGACCTTGTCGATGGCCCTCAATTCCTAACCCAGAAAGATGAACCCTCCACGAGAATTCACCACGAGGTTAAGGAAGATCAAAGAAAAAGGAATTTCAGACACCTTCATGCCGAGCTTAAGAATGATCCAGTCTTTTTGATGTCGCGTGGTAGTGGCAGTGAGCTCTTACACAGCAATTTTCTGGCTTGGATATTAAAAGCTCGTCAGCGGGACGCACTTCCCATTTTCCTTGATACCCTGGGCATCGATGTTGACTTGCCCATGCCGTGCAAAGTGCGCCGCGAATGGAGTTCATTCGACTTGGCCGTGGAGATCGGAAAGACAGACCTAGTCATGGTCTTACATAAGTTCAAGACCATGCCGAGTGTTAGCCAACTCCGCACATACGCTGAGACTGCCAGGGAAGTGGCAGGTGGCAGAGCACTTCATCTCGTGCTCCTCTCACCAACCGAACCGCAATGGCCAGAAGATGCTGGCATAAGCTGGAATCATATCCCCTATGATGTTCTGCTGAACTTACTTGACGAAGTTAACCAAATTGGAAACGATAAGTTTGAGCGTGAACTAATTGCTCATTACGGCAAAACTGTCCGTCGGCTACTTGAGCTTCGTGAAATACTGCTCAACTAATTGTGAGCCTAGATTTCCTCTAAGAGGCACCCGTTGTTTGCATTAGGTATGCCGTGATCGAGGAAATGCTGGTAAGTCAAGGTGTTCAAAATAGATCAGGTGCAAAGGTTAGATGGTTCTGGCATCTAGCATCTTTTTGATGTAAGTTAAGATTAGAGACCTCACTGTCCCGATAGGTAGAGTTGGGCTCGTTGAGCCGATGATATCGGTGCTTCTGTACACAAAGTCGGGCGCAAAACACCCCCATTTGGTTCGATCCTCTGGACGCACAGTAAAATCGCGTTTGTCCAGTATCTCATGCACGGGTTCGAAGTCAAACCATATGTTCTCGTCCTGTATTACTCGAGCCCGTTCTTCTCGTTCCTTTCGATTCAATCCATCAGGTGTTAGGATACAGAGCCTGAGATTTCCGCCTTGGAGCTGGAGACCCAGCACGTCCGCTTGATGGGGCAATTTGCAGTAGACAGTCACAACTGAATGCATGTGGGAGAAACCAGATTCTATGTAGAACTGAGGAAAGTCGGATTGGACCGACTTTAGGTCAGGTTTGTCGGCACCTTTTTTCTGATATGGACTAAAGAAGCATTGATCGGGATTCAAGCCCACAGAAAGAAGCAGTTTTCGGGTTTCTTCCTGAATTTGATTTACTAGGTAAGAGGCCCGAAGCTTATAGAACAAGTCGTAGATTCGCCCCAACTCTTTACGCAACTCATCCTTGAAGAAATCATCTGAGTCCTGACCTAACTTGGCTTCCTCAGCAACGACAAGGACGTCTTGGATTAGCTTTGTGTATCGACGGACGACCTCAATGTCAAAGCTACACTTGTCGCTTTTCTCCATGTTGGAAACTACTTCTGGAAGTGATAATGCCAATGCGTCGTAGCCCAAATACTGCCATCTGCCATAGGTCGATCCAGACCATGGCTTAGGGGCCAGACTTAGTAGTAAAAACACAATGTCTTTATTCCCACCATGCCGTTCTTCATAACTGGCGAGTTGCATCAGGTCAGGCATGCTCTTGACTTTATTCTCGATGAAGACCGCCTTACATTTTGGATATGTCACCCTGAGATCAACATTTCCTTCCTCACGTGTAACTTTGTGAGTCTCTCCGTGACCTTCTTCAAGAAAGGGCTGAAGAAGCACTCGGGATTGATCAGGGTAGGTTTCGAATAGCCAACCGAGGAAATTACTGTGGAATAATTCCTTCGATCCCAGCGACATGCTGAATAGCACGTTCTTGCTCAAACTTTCGAGTGCATGTTCTAGCGACATACCCCATCTTACATGTTTTTGAAATGCAATACATCAACGACTGCGACCACCAGTTGATCAATAACTTGTCAACCACGTACACCGCCCTTCAGTACATGACTGCTTAGGTTAATGAACGCTCTTAAGCTTGTCTGTCAGCTAAGGTCAAGGGTTCTTTGTACGTAGTTCCCATCACGTGCCCTAGACGATGATTTCTTGTTTTGCTGAAGTTCGATGAGCGGGAGGGCACCGTTTTCGATAAGGAATTTGGCAACTTCGGTCCAGCCTCCTGCAGACGCTACCGTTAGGGCTGTCTCCTTACCTTTACTCCATGCATTGACATCGGCTCCATTCTTGATTAGAACCTTAATCGCATCTGTATGACCATCTACAGCCGCCCACATGAGAGCCGTCTCCCTACTTCTGCTTCGCTCATTAACATCTGCTCCATTCTCGATCAGAGCCTTAATTATTTCGGTTGGCCTGCCCCGTTTTTCTGTACCAGTCATAACATTAGACTTCCTCTGTAACTGGTCTGGCGAGTTTTGAATGGAGGGAGGGCGTAGCCCGACCGGAATTCAGAACTCGCGCGGCGGCCCTGGCAGGGGGTTCATACCCCAGCGCCGAGTGCGGCCTTTCCTCATTGTAGTACTTCTTCCACAAAGCTGACTTCATCTTGGCGTCCGCCAGGTTGACGAAGACCTCGGCATCCAGGAACTCTGCCCGCATGCGGGAATTGAACGATTCGATGAATCCATTTTGCCAGGGAGAACCCGGCTCGATGTACTTGGAGGTGCTGCCCTGCACCTGCAGCCACGACTTAAGGAAGTGGCAGATGAACTCTGGACCGTTGTCGCTTCGGACAAACTCGGGGCAACCGTATTCACTGATCGCATTCTGCAACACCCTTACCACGCTCTTGGCGGTCAAAGAGATACCAACCTCCAAAGCCAGGCACTCCCGCGTATGCTCGTCTTTGATCGCCAGAATCTTGAGCTTGGTTCCATTCAAACAGGAATCAAAGCAGAAGTCCATGCACCAGACATGGTTCATCCGCTCAGCGGCAGTGGGAACCGTTTTGCCGGTCCTGATCTTCCGTGCAGTCCGACGTTTGAGCGAGAGACCCTCCTGCTTCCACAGTCGGTAGACCCGCTTGCGAGACAGGGGAGCAAACTCGCCTTTGAGCTTGCCCCAGGCCATCCGGTATCCAACCCCGGGTTTGGCCACATCGTGAAGGCGAGCGCGAAGAGCAGCATTGCGATCCGGGCGCTTCTCGTACCGCCTGCTCGACCGCTGGATTCCCACATACGAACACGCCTTTCGCTCAGAAAGTCCAGCATCCATCAGTTCTTGCGCTCCCGACCGTCTGGCGGGAGCGCCATCCCATTTTTTCGCATCACCCCTTTGACGGTGTCGATCTCGAGGTGCATCTCAGCAACAATACGCTTGAGCTGCGCGTTCTCACGCTCCAGTTCGCGAAGTCGCTTAAGATCGTCGGACTGGATGCCGGCATATTTGCGCTTCCAAAGGTAATAAGTGTTCTGACTCACGCCGTGAGAACGACAGACTTCGGCCGCCGTCTTCTCGCCGCGAGAGGCCTCAGAAAGGATCTTTACAATCTGATCCTCAGTGAACTTTGATTTCTTCAATGCAACTCCTTACGTCTTCAAGACGAGGAGACTAATCTAACGGCTGGTACAGATTTCTGAGGAGCACTCCA
>CAIUHP010000032.1 GCA_903899015.1 uncultured Armatimonadota bacterium
GGATTCAACCTATGGTTCTGGCCGGATCAGAAACGCTGTTTTCCTCTGATTTGAACCTGCGCATGGGCACTAGAGGTTCAAATCAGAGGAAGAACAGCGCCACTCAAATGCGATTGCCCACACAGAAGTTCATAGAGCCAAAATTGCCCAATTTAAACGATGTTTACGTATCGAATACGGATACCAGTAATCACCAATAAATCATATCAACGAAGTAGACAATGACGTTCACCGAATCAATCAAATAATCATATTGTTTCTGGATACGATTCTAGAGTTCTCGATGCTGAGTCATAACCCAATCTAGATGTGCAGATTCTTGCGTTTGGATGGCAACCTGACACGAGATACATTCCACGTTAGCGGCATCGATCGTCGTGCTTTTTGGGTTTTGGATAGTAGCGTTGGAGCGACTTTGCAAGGCAAACAGAAGGATAAATTGGCTTCGTATCAAGTCCAAAGATGCTTGATGCGAGAAGGCAAACGCTCGTGGCTTAATGCCCGGACCTCCTTGAACATTGGCAAGATGCCCCAGTGTGGGCACCGCTTTAAGCGCCGCTCGACCCTTCCTTCCCATGGTTCGATGTGGGTCGGAAGGGCCGAGTGGGGACCTTATGAAAGTTAGCGAGGCGGTCGAGTGTCCTTTGAAACGGCGACCGCTTTCGCTTCCGTGTTATCGGGAATGACGTAGTTCGGCATGATGATTTGAGCTGAGTAAGTTCGAATCACATGCTTAACGTTGAATTCAGCCCAACCGATCGGAGGTTGACCTGTCACTTTGAAAACGGGAATTCTCAACTTGAATTGGTCTCCAATTTTTGGTTTGGACGCAAAATAGACTTGCTCCAATCTTGCAGACTCCCCTGCCACCTCGAAGTTAACCGAGCTTGGATAGGAGATTCCTTTCTGAGTTCCCGCAACTTCCATTGGGAACTTCATCGCGTAGGGCCGAGTAACCGGCTGAGGCAATCCGCCCGATACGACCGCCCCAACATTCCCATTAGCGTCTGCAATAACGGCGTAAAGCTGAATATTGATTCCACCCACCACTTGATGCTGAGATCCCTGAGCCAGCTCGGTCAACAAAACCTTCCGGTCCTCGGGAATATTGAAGTAAGGGACTCCTGGCTTAATATTCGGTTCAAAGACAGAAGGGTCAACGGATTGGAATCGATATTTGTGGGACTCCAACAAACTTCCGTCGCTAAGATAAGCGTTGCGTTCGAGTGGTAGCTTAGTTTCCGCATCGACCACCAGATCTTGTCGCCCCGGGTCCATGGCGTATTCGTAGCGAAGGGTCTTCCCTTCTTCAACCACTCGGGAAAGTTTAAAGTGGGAAAAAGCTTCGATTCCGACCTCATCAATCTCAGATGCCTTACCCAGTTCTACGGTTTGGCAATTCTCTTTTTGCGAATACCGATAGGTAAGCCTTCCATCTTGCCTGGTCTCGTTTTCCCCTTGGAATCGATTGGCATACTTGCCGGGTGCTCCCCACTGTTCGAAATACATGTAGAGCTTGCCGTTCTTGTCTGGCTTAAACACTTGCTCATACCGCGAAGTTTGTTGCTTGACAGCAAGCATGATGTCGCGAATGGATGCTGCGTTTGAAGTTCGTGGCAGCATTGCAAACCCGATTCCCGCGGCAACTGCACCGCCAAGCGCAAGATATCGCATGGTTGGCCAAATTCGCGATCGTTTCTGCGGTTGGGCCGTCAACTGTTGAATGAGAAACGTCTGCTGAGTTGAGTCGATAGGTTCCGAACGGAGGCCTGCGATTCCTCGCTTCATGCGCTCCTCGCCGTTATGCTTCCAAGACTGGTTTTGATTCAATTTCATTCTCCTGACGTCCATCCAAAATTTGGCTCAACTTCTGTCGAGCATTAAAAAGTCTTGACTTAACCGTTCCTTGAGGTAGTCCGAGCACGCTCGCCACTTCTTCAACAGATAGGTCTTGCACTTCAAAAAGCAAGAAAACCGTTCGGTGAGTCTCGGGTAATTGGGCCAAGGCGTTGAGAAGCGCTTCGGCTTCTAGGCAAGCCTCATAGCCCGCTTCGTGATGCGCTGGCGCAAGGTCAAGACTGTGAGTTCGCCTCTGTTTTCGTTTCCAGTGCGTGTACTCATGAAGGGCCACTCGATACAGCCACGTTCGAAGAGATGCTCTGCCGTGATAGGATGCAATTTGTTGTTTTGCCTTGATGAAGGCTTGCTGAGTGAGATCTTCCGCGTCCTCAATCTGTCGAGTCAAATGTCGCATGAAACGACAAAGTGACGTGTAATGAGTGAGAACAAAAATCTCGGTTGTCTCAGCATCGCCGGCGGCTATTCTTCGCGCGGTTTCGAGATCGGGGAGGTGTTTTTGTGCCATTTGTTTTGGATCGAACACCGTTACTGAGCCAACCGAACTCTTCCAGGTTCATTCTATTTCATCGATTTGTGCGGTAGGTTACATGGGAAGGTTAACCATGGATCCAGACAAGACATATTCGTCCGTCCGCCAGCCATTATTTGCACAGAACGTAGTCGCTACTTCTCAGCCCTTGGCCGCTCAAGCTGGGTTACGCATGCTGGCAAACGGGGGGAACGCCGTAGACGCTGCTCTTGCAGCTGCAATTGCCTTAACCGTCGTCGAGCCGACGAGCAACGGGATCGGAAGTGACGCCTTCTCAATCCTGTGGGACGGCAAGGGACTCCATGGTCTGAATGCCTCGGGACAATCCCCCTCAGGTTGGACACCCGAGCGTTTTTCCCACCTCGATCAGATGCCAGTGCGAGGGTGGGATACGATTACCGTTCCAGGTGCGGTTTCTGCCTGGGTCGGTCTTTCAGAGAGATTCGGTCGGCTACCGTTTGAACACCTATTTGAACCGGCCATTCGGTATGCACGATATGGATATCTGGTCTCTCCTATAACTGCCCGGTCATGGGCGCGCGCAGCGGAAGTACTTCTTGACCAACCCGGATTTGCTGAGACGTTTATGCCTAACGGTCGGGCTCCCATTGCGGGCGAGAAATTTGCTTGCCCCGACATGGCCACCACGCTAGAGTCGATTGCGGAATCGAAGGGCGAAGCGTTTTATCTCGGGCACCTTGCAGAAAAGATCATTGATTTCTCGAACGCAGGTGGCGGCGTGATGTCTCGGGACGACCTCGCGGAGCATCGGGTGGACTGGGTTGATACGATCTCAACCGATTGGTTTGGATACAAAGTTCATGAGATCCCTCCAAATGGTCAAGGCATTGCGGCTCTGATCGCTCTTGGTATTCTTCGGAATCAGCCTGAGCTCACCAATCTGGCTCCTGACTCTGTCGAATCCATCCACCTTCAGATCGAAGCGATGAAACTTGCCTTTGGCGACTTGCATCACTATGTTTCGGATCCAAGAACGATGGCGTTGCCACCGAACGCGCTACTTGATCCTGATTATCTGAAATCACGCACGGACCTCATCAATTGGAGTAAGGCTCAGATTCCAACTCACGGAGTGCCGAAGTCCAGCGGGACGGTCTATTTGACGACTGCAGACGACTCGGGAATGATGATTTCGTACATTCAATCCAACTACATGGGGTTCGGCTCGGGATTGGTGGTTCCTGGAACCGGCATCAGTCTCCAAAACCGCGGAAACGGGTTCCGATCCAAACCCGGTCATGCCAACTCGGTGGGACCACGCAAACGGCCTTTCCACACCATCATTCCTGGATTCGTCATGAAAGACGGCTCACCAGAGATGAGCTTTGGGGTGATGGGCGGTTCAATGCAGGCTCAGGGCCACGTTCAGATGGCGGTTCGAGTTCTTCTGCACGGTCAGAACCCCCAGAAAGCCAGCGACGCTCCCCGCTGGCAAGTCATGGAAGACGGCTCGATTGCACTCGAAAGTGGTTTCTCGGTTTCAGTTGTCGAAGGACTCAGAGCGCTTGGTCATCGTGTGACAGTTGAGGAAGGCTTGACGAACCAGGCTTTCGGGGGTGCCCAACTCATCCAAAGAACGCACCAAGGCTATGTTGCTGGTTCAGACCATCGCAAAGATGGCTGTGCAGTAGGATTCTAACTGTCAGCCTTCCAAGACTAAAATGGGCCAAGGCAAGAAAAAATAGTGGAAGTGCAGTCACTAATTGTGATCTGTGGCTAGAAATACCTGAATTGAATCTGGAAACGTAGAGGACGATATCGCCAAACCGACTCGAATATTAATTGTTGAAGATGAATCCGATATGGCTTCGCTCTTGGAGCAAGCTCTCCAAGAATCTGGGTTTGAGGTCACTGTCGCAGAGAATGGAAAGCAAGGATTACTCGTCGTTGCCGAACATGATCTCGTGATTGTGGACGTTATGATGCCGATCATGAACGGATTTGAGATGGTCCGAAAGATGCGCGACATGTGTCTTAAAACTCCCGTGCTGATGCTGACCGCTCGAGATTCAGTCGAAGATCGGGTGAAAGGTCTCGACCTTGGCGCGGACGACTATCTCGTCAAACCTTTTAAGCTCTCCGAATTACTTGCCCGTGTCAGAGCCTTGCTTCGAAGGTTTCGCGATCCCGACGAGGTGCTCGAAATTGGCGATTTGTGGGTCGACACTCGGACTCACAAGGTGAAACGAGGGGCCGCCAATATTTACCTTTCTAATACCGAATATTCCCTACTGATCCTCTTGCTGCGAAATGCCGACAATGTCGTTTCGAAGCAGATGATCCTTAAAGAGGTTTGGGATGACGACACCGGGATGAGAGATTTCAACGTTGTCGAGGTCTACATTAAATACTTGCGAAGCAAACTTGAGACGATGGGTCGCTCTCGCTTGGTTTACACGGTTCGCGGTGTCGGTTACATGATAAAAGCCAGTGATCCTGAGTCATAAAACCCGTGTCTCGTTGGCCGCATCGCTCGCTACGGGCTTGCTCTTGGCTATTCTTTTCGCGACGGTTTACTTCTTCGCTCGACAAAGCGCGCTAAATCAAACCGAGTCAGAACTAATTGGAGCGATGAACGCGCTCACAGGAGACTCGAAGGAACTTGAGATAAACGAGTTCGATGAGTCTCATCCGGAGATGTCCTTTGCGGTGTTTCAGCCCAATGGAAATCTCGCTCTCCAGCATGGCCGAATTAGATTCAAACCCGTCGTAGGTTTTCAGTTCGTGAACGACATTCTCGAGTACGGCATTGTTCGAAAATCTCAGACTGTCGTCGTTGGCACCAACTGGCGAGAGATTTCGCATGGTTTTAAGAGACTCAGGCTTGTTTTCGCTTTACTGTGGGCGCCGCTAACTTTTATTGTTGGATTGATCACTTGGCTTACGGCACGTTCTGTTTTCAAGCCATTAGCCCGCCTGACCGAACAAGCATCCGCCATCAGCGGTTCCAAGTTAACCGATCGCCTGATCATTTCTGATCGCGCCGAATTTGGTGAGCTTGCTCAAGACCTCAATCGAATGTTGGATCGAATTGAAGAAACGGTCCAACGAGAAGATCAATTTGCATCGGACGCAGCTCACGAGTTGCGTCCTCCCCTCGCGATTTTGAGAACCCGCATTGAAACGACTCTCCTGCGTAGCCGGACATCGGAGGAATACGTAGCGTCGCATGAATTTCTCCTCATCGAACTGGAGCGCTTGACACGCATTGTGGAAGCTTTGCTGCGTTCCACCCGAGCACCGGTACCGGTCGCAGATCCGATCGACCTCGAACCATGCGTCTTGCAAGCGATTGCGCGGTGGCAAGATTCATTTGTAAAATCGGGAGTCTTCTTGCAGGTTGGTCATGAGTCGTGTCTGGTAGCCATGACGCCGGAAGAGATTGCAATTGTCGTCGACAACCTTCTCGACAATGCACTTCGATTTTCAAATGACGGAGACACCGTAAAGGTGAAACTCCATCAAGATGGGACAACAGGAATTCTTTCTGTCTGTGATGAAGGACCGGGCATTCCATCGGAGTTGGGCGCTAAGATCTTTGAACGATTCGTTCGATCGGGCGACGATCGAAATCGATCTTCGGGAGGGGCGGGAATCGGATTATCCGTATGCCACAAAGTCCTCAGCTCTCGTGGAGGCTCAATTGCGATTCGAGATCATTCTCCAAAAGGAGCCTGTCTCGAATGCCGCATTCCCCTATGCACGAACCAAACCACCCCTATTTGAGCAACTTGGGGTCAAGTACGACGTGTTTAATCCTTTCTCGGTGCCAAGTGTACGTGATGTGAATCAGACCATCCGAAGCTTGAATCACTGCCGGATACGAATATTCTCCAGGAGTGTTTTCCAAAACCACCGTGGATCGCCAATGCTCGCCATCTGTTGAAAGGGCGACGTTGAGGGGTGTTCGGTGAGTGTGACTATGGTTGTAGACGAGAAGATATCGACCATCATGAAGCCGGACCGCATCCGTACCTGAGTTGGGATTTGGCAAGTCGATGAGCTTCATGGCGCCCCAACTGACTCCTCCGTCATGCGAATCAATTGAAAAGATCGAACCTTGCTGGGTGCGACCAATTGCTTTCAGATGCTCTCCTCCCATTTCAAGAATGCTGGGTTGGATGGCTCCGATGACTCGGCTGTCATTGAGAGGTTCCGTTTTGGACCATGTCGCTCCCAGATCGTTTGTCTTTTCGAAGTGGACTTGCCAACCGAATTCTTCGTTACTGCTGGGACAAAGGATTCCTCCCTCATATTCGATGGGTTTATTCTTAATGGGTCCTAGATAACCGTGAGGAAAATCATGAGGTCGGCTCCACGTTTGTCCATCGTCATTGGAAGTACACATTCGCCCCCACCAAGATCGAGGCCCGGTACCGACCTTATAGAACATCATCATCGGCCCGTTACGCGGTTGAAATAGGACTGGGTTATAACAGGCGAATTGCTTCTTGCCGACTTTTCCGTCCGCGATCTCCCGAGGTGCGGACCACTTTCCATTTATGTAGAGGGAGGAATAAATTGCGACATCAGGATGACTTTCGGCAGTTCCTCCAAACCAAGCCGCCACCAATCTTCCATTCTTCGCTTCTACGATGGTTGATGCATGGCACGAGGGAAAGGGGGCCGTCTCGTAAATGAACTCAGAGGCAAGAATTGGGTTTTCGGAAATGGGCATATCAAAGTTCGGAGAGAGTGTCGATGAGACGAAAAGAAGGATTCCGAGCATAGTCTTTTGTGGAGATCGGGAAGGTGCGTAGAATCGGGTTCATTTTTTGCCACCGGCTAACTGAACTCCTGGTATTTCCCATCGCGTCCCTTTAATAGACTAGACCAAAGCCTCAGTTTATGTCGCAGTGAACTCTCGGAGGCAACAATTTGTTACCCAACATGGGTCGAACAAGTGCGGCTCGAATTCGAATCGCACAGGCATCTCATGAAGCATTTATACAAACATTTCTCGAAATTTGCCGCAATCGTCAGTCTGCTTGTTGTTGCAAGCATCGTAATTGGATTGTCCGCCACATGGATCATGATCGCGAGTTTTCTAGTCGTTGACTTTGCGAGCATCTTATGGCTAACAAAGGATTCAAATAAAGGAGGTGGAACCCGAATTCGGTCCATCCCCATTGCGGCACTATCCGTTGTAGGAATCTAAATTCCGAACTCGTTCAAAAAAAGGCCCCGCATTTACGGTGCGGAGCCTTTTATTATTTTCTCGCTTATTTTTCGGAGAGTAGTTTCTCAACTTCCGCTCGGAAGGGAGCGAATGACTCGGGAGAATATCCGATGTGCAGGTCCCGGACCTTACCGGTTCGGTCGATGACAGCGACGTGAGGAATACCAGTCACGCCATAATTCTCAAATGCGCTTCGATCTCCAAATTGAATGGGCCAAGGAAGCTTGAAGTCCTTGATGAAGCCATCCATCTTTGCGAATTCGGCGTCAGGAGCCAGACCTCGTTCCTTGCCGAAATAGCCGTAGTACGTAGTGTAACCGACGATTTCCAGGCCTTTATCGTGGAAATCGCTGTAGAGCTTTTCCATGTCAGGGAAAGCCGCTTTGCAAGGCCCGCACCAATGGGCGAAGAAATCCACAAGCACGACTTTGCCTTTGAGAGAGCTGAGTCCAGCAAACTTACCGTAGCCACGCTCAACCTTGATCTCGGGGGCAGCCGTTCCGATCAAAGTGATCTGATTTCGCATCGTCGCGAATCGCTTGACCATCTTGGATTCCGGATCCAAAATCTTTACCGCTTCGTCTAGAGCGATGAGAGATTCCTTGGTCTTATTCGCCTCCTTGTAGAGGTCGATCTTGGCCGATGCAAGGCCGTAGAGTGCCGACTCTTCCATCTGTTTGTCTTTCGGATCCGAGATCCCTTTGAGCTTCACAAACTTCTGAACCGAATCAAGGGTATTGATTGCCGCTGTCACACCCTTCGCCGCTTTGATTTTGCCAACGACTTGGTAGGCAGTTACGGAAACCAAAGACATCATTTCTTGAGGATTCGATGGCTGAACCTTTTCGATCAGATCGGAAATCTTTTCGGTTTTGTCTTGGTCCGCATAGAGTCCAAGGAGCGTCAACTGAGTCGAAAATCGACCTTCGTTTTCGGTTGTTCCGAGATATCGTTCCGCCGCTACGGTGGCTTCGCTAGGCATCTTTGCCATTTCAAAAATCTGTGCCCACTTGCCACACTCTTTAGCATCGACCTTGGCCGGATCCACACCGTCAACCAGTTCCTTAGCCTTCGCTGCGACACGAACTTGGGCTGCGTTAAAGGCTTCTTGGCTCTTTACCGTGGAATATTCCTTTTGGGCAAACTGCTGCAGGTCCTGCAGAGCTTTGACGGGATCGTGAGCGGGACCAAATGCCATGGCGCCTGCAACAATGGCAGCGAGAGCGGCGGTTCTCATAAAGAATTTCATAGATGACTCCTATTGGCGGATACCCGCCGCATTTTCATTTCATGTTAATCGAAATCTGTCGAATCAATTCAGACGCTACTCACTCGTAAATCATTGCCGAGAGCAGCTAAAACAATCGTGGTAGGGCGAACGCTCAATCTAGACAACTGCTGGTTTAGAGAGGTTCATCGCGGATTTCTTCTTGGTCTTAGCGTCGCGCTTTGCTTCGACTAAACCGAAGTTGACGGTGGCTCGAATCTTTCCTGCCTCTTGAGTTATTCCGACTTCCCAACCATTGGCCACCGCGATTGCTCGGCAAATCGCCAACCCAAGTCCATTTCCACCCGTCTTGCTATTTCGAGAAGTGTCATCGCGATAGAAAGGTTGGAAGATATTCTCGGTCGCAATCTTTACGTTTTCGGGGAAATCATTTTCGACTTCGAGAATGATATTGTCGTTCACCACATGGAGAAGAATCTTGATCGTGCCTCCCTCGCTGGCGTATTTCGACGCGTTTTCAATGAGGTTACGAGCCAAGACTTCCGCATGGCTGGGAATCGCTTCAATGTATAGATTCTGAGTCATCGACTCTTCTAGCACCAGGTGCCGCTTCATCATTTGGGAATGCATCATTTCGAGTGCACTCTCACAAGCTTCACTGAGATTCACGGGAGATTCCGTTGCGTTGGTTCGGCTATCAATCTGGTGGAGGAACAACAGGCTCTGGGTGAGAGAGATAAGCCGGCGAGTCTGAGTATAAGACTCTTTCACGACCGCTTCATATTCCTCGGCGCTTCGGGGGCGACTTAAAGAAAGCTCAAGATGCCCCGACAATGCCTGCAAGGGTGTGCGTAGTTCATGGGAGGCCGCTGCATAAAACCGCCCCTTCAACTCAGCTTCTTGATAAACCCGATCAAGCAAACCGTTGAGCGTGTCCACCAGGTCAACCATTTCCGAGTCACCGGAAGGAATTTCTAGTTTTGCGGTTAAGTGCTCGGCTGAAGCAGTCCCGGCCTGTCGCGCAAGTTGGCGGATAGGCGAAAGGACTCGGCCAACCATGAACCAAGTGCCAAAGCCTACTGCTAGAACGACCGAAGAAACGAGAACACCCAATGTGGTCGGCAGAGTGTTGTCGACCGGCTTTCGCTTCTCGATAACCGTAATGGAATATTGCTTAACTCGGTCTCGACTGGCTCGATACTTGTCAAAAACGTCTTTGGGCCATTTTTCACGTGGCTCCCACAGAAACGCGGGGGGCTTGTTTACAGCCGAGGAATAGACGACGTTCTGACCACGATCTCGAACGAGAATTCCCGCTTGAGCTTGTCGAAAAGCCGTGCTTCCCTCCACCAACTGCTCAAGCTGATCCTTCCAGTCTGGCTTTAGTTCGCCATTGGGATTTTTAATGCGAGCAACTGCCCGATCTTTGAGTGCATCAACCGACTTTCTTGCTTCATCTTCCACCGCTTTCGAGCTGAGCATGACAACCATGTAAGAGCTGCCCAGCAGAAAAGGAATCAGAAGCAGCACAAACCGCAATGTCATGCGGCTGCGCATCGATTTAAGCATCCGTGTTCTCCATGCAGTAACCGACGCCACGCACGGTTTGGATCAACGAATTTTGGTGACCTCGATCGATTTTGCGGCGAAGATAGCTGATATAAACATCGAGCACCTTGTCGTTACCATCAAAATCGTATTGCCAAACGTGCTGGAGAATCATTGCCCGTGTCAAAACACGTCCGGCATTTCTCATCAAATATTCCAGTAGGGCATATTCCGTTGCGGATAGAGAAATTGCCTTTCCAGCACGCACGATTTGACGTGAGGTTGGCTCAAGAGTCAAATCACCCACTTTCAGACTTGTCGTGCCAAGGTTCCTTCGGCGCAATAGGGCCCGAACTCGTGCGAGAAGTTCTGCGATTTGGAATGGCTTGACCAAGTAGTCATCGGCACCACTGTCGAGCCCCATGACCTTGTCATCCAATAAATCCTTCGCTGTCAGGATGAGAATGGGAATGGATATGCCGTCGCCACGAAGGCGTCGACAAACCTCAAAACCAGTCAGTCCTGGAAGCATCACGTCCAGCAGGATAAGGTCGAACGGATTCGTTTTAGCTAGGTGATAGCCACTGATTCCGTCCTCCGCAACCTGGGGAGCATAGCCAGCCTCAAGCATCGCCTGACGCAAAAAGCGCGCGACGCTTTCATCATCTTCAACAATTAGAACGTTCAACTGTTCAATTAGACCACTTTAGGGCTCATAAGAACAGCCCCACACCTCAACGTTAGTGTGTAATTGAATGATTAGACCTATATTGGATTGGGGTGAGAATGCTCTAACTTGGCAATTCTCATCCTAATTCGCCTCTGAGAACAGCACAAACGTGCTGGACTAGATCTTTACTGCCGTGTAATGCAGGCGGTCGCTCATCGCGCGGGGTGGGTTTAAGGTGTAGCTATGATAGGCTTGGACCTGATCAAAACCAGCCAGACGTAGCATTTCGAAGACTTCTTCTTTATCGTAAGCTCGTTGAACGTGGACCTCGCGGAACTCTTCACCCTTATGCCAAAAGCGCATATTGACGGTGATCAAGCGAGTTTGATCGTTCCAATCTCCCACCCACTTGTAACGTAATTTTGCATTGGCTCGAAGATTCTCTTGGTCGAACATCCGCTCCTCAAAAGCAACGGAAGTGTTGAGATCGAAAATAAAGGAACCACCGGGGGTCAAGTGAGCCGCAATTCGCTCGAATGCAAGTTGAAGCCGAGCAGGGTCGAGAATATTGTTCAGGCTATCGAAGAAAGAATAAGCCGAATCGTACTGTTCCCCCATGTCGAGTTCCGCCGCATCCTGAACCTCGTAGCGAATGTTGAGCTTCTTCGATGCTGCTTTTTCGCGCGCCGCTTCAATCATGCCTGGCGAAAGGTCAAAACCCGATACATCAAAACCTTCTCTCGTGAGCATCTGACACATCGTCCCGGTGCCGCAACATACGTCGAGCACCTTTTTAGGATGGACATCTTGTTGGGCGAGCAAGAGGAAGTAGTAACCAATCCACATGCGATACGGCACGAACTTCATAAGCTCGTCGTAATACGGCGCTACGGGACCAAAAGAGGAGGCTTGTGCTGACACGTTATTTTTCTATTTTCGAGGCGTGAAGGAATGCGATTCGGAATCCACAAGCAGAACCCGAATCGAGGATGATAAATGGCAATTACTTGCCTAGTTTCTCTTCTACTGACTTAATCCGCTTCTCAATACGATTAAGGTAGAGATACAGGCCGAACCACACCAGTAGGGGCGGAACCATTGCCCAAATGCTCAAATTGTCCATCATTATTCTCCTGTCTAATTTCAAGTAAACCGGCTCGCACTCTTAATTTAAAGAGGTAGACGGTTAGGATGGCGACGAGCGCCAAGATGAGGCAGACACACTGGCCATATTCCCCCTTAATCAATCCGCCAACAATGCTGTTGGAAGGATGCAGGGACATGTTCTTGATCTGCGGAAGTCGTGGGAAAACGAAAACCAAAAATAGCGTCGGCAAAATCGTTGCGAGCGAATAGGCCCCCGAGAACGCTGCCTTCTTTCCACTGTCCGTGTAGGCAAACCGAAGGGCAAAGTAAGCCGCATAAATAAGCAGAACGATCAAGAAAGAAGTCTGCCGTGGATCCCAAGACCACCAAGCGCCCCATTCAGCTTCAGAAAAAAGGATGCCCGTTGCCATCGTGAGAAGGCAGAACAGATATCCCAATTCCATTGCCGCAATTGCTCTGAGATCCCACAGGGACTTCATGGCGTGATCCGTCTCAGGTGAGACCGAAAAACTAGGTTTGACGGTGACTCGCTGAAAAACTCGGAGACTGCTCCATGCGCCGAACATCAGAAGAAACACGGCAAGCATGGGACAAGGGAAATGCCATAGGAAGATCCTCGCCATTTCCGGTTTTTGGAAGCCTTTGGCAGGAGGAACCAAAAAGCTCCAAGCTGTGGCTACTCCCATCAATCCGACATAAATCGCTCTTAGTATTGATTTCAACTTTTCCAAACCGCCGCAAAGATATAAGGCCCCGTGGCCATCGTCGCACAGGCGTAACCTACCAGGCCAATCGCCGCTCCGACACCGTCCGACATCAAACCGTCATTGAGCGAAACACGCATCCCGCTCACTCCCAGAGACACCAAAGGAAGTAAAAGCGGCACCGCAATGGCGGCCGAAAGAACTGCCCGATTAATGGCTTGAGAGGCGATCGCTCCACATAAGGTTACCGCGCCCGCTAATGAAAGGCAGCCTGCCACCAAGCAGACCGCGAATAGCCATGGCACCGTAACTACTTTCCCAGAAAATCCTAGATAAAGAACGCTCAAGAGAATTCCCGTTACGACGCATTGAAGACTATTAAATAGGGCTTTGCCCCAAAAAACTGAGTGTGGTCTGGCAACGAGTCTCAGAAGTTCCGCGGTGCCTTGTTCTTCCTCAGCAAGAAAGATCCTTGGCAACGACGAAGCACTTGAAAAAAGGAGCGCAACCCAAAGCAGACCGGCGACCTCGGTGCCCTTAATTTTCGTATTGAGCATCGCGAAAGAGATCGTGTAGACCGTCACGACACTAAAGAGGAGACCGGTTATCAGTCCACTCTGTGAGCGCATTTCTGACTGCCACTCCTTCATAAACACCGCTCGGATTTCTCTAAACCAACTGGAGTTCAAGATTAGCTAACCTCCTTTCAAGCGGATCATTTGTAGCGACGATCAGACACCCGCGCGTTGCCTGTTCGGCCGTGATCTGGTCAATCAGCATTCTCCCCTCTTCATCGAGACCCGCTCCTGGCTCGTCGAGGAGGAGTGCGGCTGGATTGGCTTGGATTGCCATGGCCATTTTCATCCGAGCCTTCATTCCGGTCGAAAGCTGAGACGCCGGTCGCGACCGCGCGTAGTCTAGATTGACTTTTTCAAGCAACTCGTCAATTCGGGCCGGGCAACCTCTGAGGTCTGCTGTCAGTTGCAAGTGCTCAGCTACCGTAAGTTGGCCATAAACGGACTGTTCGAGTGCGCAAAGACCGAGAGTGCACCGGGAGTCGCCTTCTGGGAGCATGACTGTGCCTTCGGTTCGGGAGGTTAACCCCGCGATCGTCCTCAGTAGAGTCGATTTACCGGCACCGTTTCGTCCAAGAATCACCAAGCGGTCACCAACTCCAAGCTCGAAACTGAGTTCTCGGAAGATCCACCGCCCACCATATTTCTTGCCGAGTCGGTCGACTTTAAGCACTTTGTTTAGTATGGCAGTGGAGTAGTCTTTGGGATCGATGTCAAACCTTCCTACCGGTCCTATGCACACCAACTTACAATCGGGATTGCTTTTCGGCGAGCAGGTCCTTGTCGCTCGTCGAACCGTTGGTGATCTAGACGGTTATTGGTATGACGGACAACAAGCGCTATTGTTCGCGGATGAACTTCTGTATGAGACTCAAACTTGGATGCCGGTAGCTGAAGGCACCGAAGGGGCCATCTTCTGGGGAAACACCACCCTCATGCCGGGAAAGGTTGGAAATGAATATTTCATGACTCGCGGACACTGGCACGAGAAACTCGATCGGGGTGAACTTTGTGTCACCACAAGTGGAACCGGATTGCTCGTTTTGATGGATCAGAACCGCAACACGCGGTATGAGAAAATGACTCCGGGATCAACGCATTACGTGCCTGGATTCACCGCCCACCGCACCGTCAACACCGGCAACGATCCTCTCGTGTTCCTTTGCTCATGGCCCGCCGATTGCGGACATGAGTACGCTTCCATCCTAAGGGAAGGCTTTAGCCAGCGGTTCTTCGACAACGTTCCGTTTGAGAATCCGTCCCCAACCTGAGGTAATTCTCATGGAACTTTTGCCAGGCAAAGTAGGTAGATTCTAGCTGGAGACACCAAGGACCTGGTGGAAACGGAGGTCGGGGCAGGGATGCTCCCTCCAACCTTGTCGAAATTTCGACAGGTGGATTTGAACCTACCGTTCTTCTCTATTCCCCCTCTTTTCTTCGAAAGGTGTCTTGGCGTTTGAGATAATTTGGGCATAATCGTCACTAAGAACTATGCCCAGGACGCTGCTGATTGGAAATCCAAGCACCACTTGGCGCGAGTGGATCAAAGAGAATCGAGCCGGCCGACCGTTCTTGTGCCTCGATCCCGCCGACGCTCATCAATTGATACCAGGGCAGCTCTGCTGTTACAACGGAGCAAAGCCCGTTTCCACTCGCTTCTTCGGTTCACTGGATGCCCAGAGAGCACCCCATGTTTTGGTGTCAACCGTCGCACAGGCGCTTGAGTCTTACCCGGACGATCTCATTGTTCAGCTCTTTCCTTATCGGTCGATGCCGCTGTTGCGACAGGTAACTCTGCTTATCGCCCAGCTTCTGCGACCGACTGAGATCCTGATCGCTGAGGGCACCGAGATCGAACAGGCCGGGTTTCCCGTTGGACCATCGGAAGTCACGATTGATAAGGCGTACCCACCGCTCGTACAGTTGGCCCAAAGAAAAGCGCTTTGGCTCAGAATGTTTGAGAATTGTGTCAACCATTCGATTGACCTTCGAAAGGTATCGATCGAAGGTGCTCGTCTGGGGACTGGCATCCGATTAACCAACGAAGAACGACAAAAAGCACAACTCAAGCATTCTGTTTACGCCGAACGATCCGGGGCGACTCTCTTTGTCGTTTCCGACATGGAAACGGAAGAGTCTGACGTGGCCGCTGCTCTGGACTTCACCGGCTGCACTCGAGCTCATTTCGTTGCGCCTGGGATGTACCGCAATCTGCTCTGTAGCTTCGCTCGACAATCAGGAGAAGACTTCGGAATGGGAATTCTGACGGAGATTGATTGGCAATCCATGCGTGCCCAAGCTTTGTGTAGTGCGGTGCCGCCTGCGCCTTTACGCATCCTCCGAATTGGAGCCTTGCGAGTCGACAGCAACGGTCGAGAACTGGGTGAGGTTCGGGCCTGGCAGGTATAACCTACCTATGCGTTTGCTGCTTGTCCGTCATGGACAGACGTCTTGGAACGACTCCGGTCGAGCGCAAGGGCACACCGATATTCCTTTAGATGCGACAGGACTCGATCAAGTTCAGAAACTCGGTCAAGCCTTTCAAGGCGAATTCATTGATCGCGTTTTAACGAGCGACCTCGTTAGGAGCGCAGAAACCGCCCGCGCCATCTCTCAAGCCACCCAGGTCCCGTTAGAAACCCGAACCTACTTGCGTGAGCGGAGTTTTGGAGCATGGGAAGGTTTAACCTTTCAAGAAGTTGGGAAAAACCTTGCGGACGCTGCTGAGAGGCATCAAAAGTCGGCCCAAGAAGTCCGCCCGCCAAACGGTGAATCCTTCCAGGATGTTTGGGATCGTCTTGATGCGGTGTATCGAGATTTGGATAAAACTGACGGAACAACTGCGATCGTGTCTCATGGTGGAGCCCTTTCCTTACTACTTGCCAAGCTCATCAAGGGAACCTTAGACACAAGCCGAGCGTTTCGGTTTGGGAACACTGGAATTACCGAACTTGAAAGACGACCCGATGGACTTTTCCTTATCAAGCGCTACAACGACACGACCCACTTGGCATCTGACCAGGTGCTTAGTGGGAGCTTAGATGGTGTCGCGACTAAGTGACTGGATGAGTCGGCGTTGGCCGGCTCTCGTTAGCGCCATCCTACTACTCTTGGCCTTTCCGCCTTTTGACCTGTGGCCGTTAGCGTTTGTAGCCCTTGTTCCGTTGTTCTACTACCTGAGAGATGTTTCACGCAAAGAAGCCTGGCGAGTAGGTTATTTCTTTGGGCTGATTTACTTTTTTGGACAAGCAATGTGGCTTTACAGCCTTGCGGTCCATTGGACGCACAGCCCTGGACTAGCGATCATTCCTTGGCTCCTTGGGTCCAGCTATGTGGCGCTCTATTTCGGTTGGATCTCCATCCTGATTCGTACCTGCTACATCCGGAATATGACTTGGCTGATCCCGATTGCCTGGGCGGGTGTGGAAGTCTTTCGAAGCTACATTCCCGTTCTTGCGTTTCCTTGGGGACTAATGGCGACTCCGCTCTATAAGTCGCCATTCTTGATTCAGACGGCTCACTTCGGCACGATATACCTTGTTTCCGCATGGGTAGTGCTCCTGAACTTGGCACTCACTCAGCTTCTCATTCCAAAGCTGCGTGAAAAGAGCCGACCTCTGATCGTTACGTATCTCGTGCTGCTCGGAATCTCCGGATTCCAATACATGGTGAAGGTGCCTTCGCACAAATTCCCAATCACGGTTGGACAACCTGGAGTGGATCTGGCCTTTGGCGATGAGAAGACTTCCCATATCGAGGTCGCTCGAAACGTCATGGGATTCCTCGCTTCTGCGGCCTACGATGGCTCCAAACTTCTCGTGCTCCCAGAAGGAACGGTTGGAGGCAACGACGATCCTCCTCAACCTGATTTCCCACTCAACCCCAAGATGCCAGTGCTCTTTGGCGCTCAGAGGGGGCAAAAGCCGACCTACCAAACCGCATTTGGCTACGACGGCAAATGGCACTTCGCCGACAAAACGCGACTCGTTATCTTTGGAGAATTCGTACCTGGTCGGTCGACATTCCCCTTTTTGGCCAAGGCATTTGATTTGCCTACCAAGGATTTAGACGCGAGTCAACTTGGGATTCAAAGCGTCGATGTTGGAGGGATCCGCGTGGGACCGATGCTCTGCTTCGAAGGTTTGTTTCCGGAAGTTTCCTACCAGCACGCTCGCAATGGATCTCGACTGATCGCGGTGATGTGTATCGACGATTGGTACATGGGAACGGCTGCGCCCGATCAGCTGCGTGCCGCCGCAACTTTCCGAGCTATTGAGTCAGGACTGCCGCTCGTTCGATCTGCAAGCATGGGCTACAGCCTCGTGCTCGACGAGCACGGCAATGTACTTGGAGAGTTGCCACTCAAGAAAGCGGCGGCGTTGCGACGGGACATTGATATCCCGAACGAGTCCACGCTATTTCCATTGATTCCGGTCTTCCCCGCCGTTGCTTTCGTAACCTGCCTCGTTCTTCCGTGGATCAAGCGAGGCAAATCGGAAAAAGTCGATTAGCGAATAGGATTGCCGCTCTCAGCTTTAAGTAGTGCCGCGAAGCGTTTTTTTGTCTCAGGATCTCCGGTTTCCTGAAGTGTGTGAGCCAAGATGATGCTTTTTGCGAGGCGGACAAACCGAATGAGATGGACGTCGTGTGAATCATCGCTTTCGAGATTCATGTGCATGAATTCATCGTAAGCCAGCGCAATTCGGTCATCACCCTTCGCCTTAATCACATCGGACAAGGCAGTCAGCGCCGCAAGCTGGGCCGGAGTGGCCCATTTTTGTACATCGGCATAACTTGCCTGCATGACTTTTGAGTCTTCGGTGGTTATGAATTTTCGCAGGAACACGTCGGATGTGCAAACGGGAGTGTCGATGGAATCGTCGTGGATCAACGTGTAAGCGAACGCTTCGTTCATGCCGACCACGCCGTCATGGTTGTAGTCCGCGCCTGTCACCGAATTCCCGAGTCGGTCCGTTCCGGATAAGGCAGCAAAGAAATAGCTGGTGAAGTCTCGGTAATTAGCTTCTTTAAGTTCGGGCGTACAACCGGCAGCCGGTCGCATGGCTACGCTCGCAAAGAATCCACAGAGATTCAAATCAGCAAGCGGGTTCGCAACATCGCCATCCTGAAACAGAAGATTTCCGAACGATCCCGAGAAGCATTCCACCATCACCAACGTGATGGGCGTTGTCTTTGGAAACGCTTTGAGCGAGGTGGCAAAGTCTTTCACGGTAAACGCATGACTGTTCCAAAGGTCGAATGCGTTGTTGTTATATTTGCTCCTTTGATTGGGACTGCCGTGACCGGTGAAGTACAACAAAACAGGCGCCTCTGGAGTGGAGGCAACGTCGGTGGCGATATCTCCGAGTTCCTTTCGGATCGCGCTGATCTCGGATGGGCCATCGATTTTCGAGATGTCCGTTTTCTTGTAGAACACTTTCGCATCTTCACCCTGACACTGAATGTTTTTGGAGTCAGGATTTCCGTCGGTGAACAGGACTCGAGTCGGTGAACCAGGCGGAATAATACGGCTCATGTAGCGAACGTTGCTCTCGATCGCAACTTGATTGTGCTCTTGGTCGGGACCACCACCGACGATGAGTGTTCGGAAAGGAGCATGTCCGCCCGTCACAACGGGTGCCCACGCAATGATGCAAAGCGCGGTTCCAAGGGTCATTGTGAGGTTAAAAATCAGCCGGTGGTGCCTCATGAAGTCGTCTCATTATCCGTCACATTGCTATGATCGGTTTTCTCAAATACGAGTCAAGCAAGAAGAATGTGCCTCGAATGCCCATGAATAAGCAGTTTCTTACTGTCCGGGTAATCGAGCGATCTGTTCTAGTTGCTTTATAATGGTCCGCAATGAAACTCTTACTCGGTAGCGTAGCCTTGCTCTCTTTGACCGTTTTGGCTACTGCCGAAATAGAAAAGACATCTGTAATGACTTCAAACGGGATGAAGTTGTTCTGGTGGCCGAGATTATCGATACCACATGGATGGGATCGATTTACCGACGTAAGCCATGAAAACGGTTGCAACATGCTCGGTCCTAAGGGCAGCACATTCGACAATGCACCCGCCGTGATCTACTCTCGCGCCTTCTATCTTCCCAGCAAAAAAGAACGAGGGACCGTCCAGCAGTTCATCCAAGAAGACTTGGAAGAAATGAAAGACGGAATGCCCGGAGCCATCGTGAAGGAGATTGCACCAACTTCCACTCACGCCACTAAGCTACGAACTTTTTCAGTAGTCAAGACCGGAAAGACCTATGAGCAGGTTTGTTACGGAATGGAAGGTCAGTATCGGATCTTATTTTGTGTGAGCGCCAAGTCAGAAGCGATCCTCAAAAAGACTCTGCCGGTGTTCCAAGCGACAATGGCGAAATATAAGTGACAAAACGGTCACCCAATGGTTGGAATAAGCTGATTCGCCTGCGGTGGAGGGAGAACAATGACTTTGTTCATTGCTCAGCCTTATCCCCTTACAAATAGGAGACCCGCCCCCAGAACTTAAACGTCCAAGTTTTCATGCTCGCGATTTTCTTGATGCCGGTGCTTTATGGCATGCTGCATCCTCAAGCCGTCTCCGCACAAGAGGCGTACGACCGTCTCCAACGGCGTTTGGATAAGGCAAAGACCGCTAGCTACACGGTTCTCAAAGTTTCGGGAAACAATTGGGATTATGAGCAAGACTACATTCGCGCTCGCCCATTCAAAGTTGCGGGGCATGGGCACGGACTTAATTTTACGACCGATGGTATCCGAACTTGCCAGGACGATAACCTTGGGATATTTAACCGCCCCTACCGTCCCGCTGATTCTGGCGCCCCGATAGGCTTCGAAAGTTTTATCGACCATCCGCCAAAAGTCATTGGTATCGGAGATTTATTTGAGACTTCAATGTTCTCGAAGCCTTGTTTCGCCATGAAGCTCCAGATTCGTAAGCAGAATTACATCTTGTATTTGGACAAGGACACCCGATTGCCCTGTGGGAGTGTCTCTCTGTCTTCTCTCGACTCCAAATACGACCTTCCTTACTCCTACAGCAAGGTCTCTCTTGACAAGCCGCAGAATCCTTCCGCCTATAAAGTCTCCTATCCCCCTCTTGATGTGGTTGCCATCAGCCAACTGGTATCGACAACTTCTCCGTTAAGAAACCAAATGTACCGACTGACTGTAAAAGACAGCCCCTATTCCCCCTCAATTAGGTCTCACGAAGAAACGCTCGGCAAGATTCTTTTGGGTCTATGAAGATTTGTGTGGATTCAACCTATGGTTCTGGCCGGATCAGAAACGCTGTTTTCCTCTGATTTGAACCTGCGCATGGGCACTAGAGGTTCAAATCAGAGGAAGAACAGCGCCACTCAAATGCGATTGCC
>CAIUHP010000033.1 GCA_903899015.1 uncultured Armatimonadota bacterium
CGAACTCGCAACACTCAGTTGGGTGCACTGGCACAACAACGAGCGTCTCCACAGTTATCTCGGCGACGTTCCGCCGCTTGAGTTCGAGGCAATCTACGATGCAACCATCAGCGAAACCTCGCTGATGGAACTCACAAGCTGAGAGCCTCCATCAAACCCAGTGTGGTTCAGTCAGGAGTGTCGGCCAAGCGATCAGGCGCGAGCATTTCGAGTCCGTCTTCAAACCTCTACCTCGGGCGCAAGGCGTCTGAAGTATTGGAAGCACGGAGATGGAACCATCGAACTCGACGGCGTTTCGTTGCATGACGAGGGCATGGACTAGTTCCAAGATTCGCTATCACGTGATGAGATAGCAGCACCGTCAATGTTCGAGTTTGCTTCGCTCCTTCAGTTCTTCACGATGGAAAAACCAAAACAGGATGACGAAGGGCGCAAGAAACAGCGCGATGACGAAATGAGCAATGGTCATCCAGATCATGAAGGCCGACGTTGCGATCAGCACAGCAAGTGCCCCAACGACGCCGACGAGATCAACCCACTTCGTCATTGGCTGAAGCGTCGAGCCTTCAAGGTCTGACTCATGAGTAAACAGGATTCGACCACCGGGCTGCTTTGTCAATGACCATTGTCGTGCCACTCGGACTCCTCTATCGCTTGTCGAGACTTTCACCTCTTCATCCAACTCTTACACGACGCTGGTGCAACAAACCAGAGCGAGAGTCAATCGCTGCAGCGGAAACAAGATCACTGGCTGTCGAGACATTCCGCATGCAACAACTACTCGAGGGAAGGAAGCGTCGAAAGAGCTCCGGCAATGATAGATATATGCACCCTGTCAGTGGTCGCTCCACTTGGTCTCCACAATCAGTCGGGAACCTCATGCCATCCCGGCAAGTAGGTGCTGTTTTGCACGCTTGGTCGCTTAAGCAGGGTCACTCGACACTTTGTCAAGGCTTGAGATACCTTGTCGCTACTCGCTGGAGAAGTGCAAGGTTCTCAAAACTCGAGCAGCCCATTTGCTCACAGTGAGTCGTTTGAAGGTGCACTGACCAATGCCGACAGGCCAAATGGGCAAGGGGGACGTTCTCGAAATGACAAATCCCCTTGTTGTCGAGCACTTGAAAACCCTCCAGGAGTCTTCTGAATTTCAACAATGGCGCAAGATGCCTCAAGCGTCAACGCTCGAGCACACAACGCAGTATGCCTACCAAGCCTTCGGAACATTGCTCATCTTTGAAGGAAGAGAACAGGAGGCTCTCACTATTTTTCGGGAGGCAATGGAGCGAGAGGTTGATCTCGACCTCGAATGGCCAGCCGTCATCGAGATTTCAACCGATTCGTGGGTAGAACACGCGTCCTACATCCCGCGCTTGTTCGCCGAGAGAGCTGCCAGCGAACTTTCGTTTCAAGGTTTCGTCGCCGAGGCAATTGGTCTCATCTCTGAAGCGATTGCGAAATACCGGGGCCACTCGAACGAGCGACTAACTCACGCAGTCTCCAGTGCTCAATCCTTCTTAGCCAGACAACTTGTGCTGGCCGACAAATTGGATGACGCTCAATCAGCATTTGAACAGGTCGAAGAAGACCTTCGAGAGTCCACATGGGAACTTGCACCAGATCTTTTGATGTGGGCACGTTTTCAGCGGCTTGTTCTCTCGACCCGAGAAGCAGAAACTGAAGCGGCTGCGACAACTTGGCTGGAATATGCCCGAGATCCCGCTCCCGAGCAACGCGTCTCCCCCATTGCCCAACTTGCGGGCTCGCTTCGATCCGCCAGGGCCTTCTCCAAGTTGCGAGATAAGCACAACCTCCACACAGCTTGTTCGCTGCTTCGAGATCACGCCAAAGCCCTCATCGAAGACGACATCGCTATGCATGATTCCGAAACGATTGCAGACCTCATCAAATGGATTGCTGAACTCGGATTCACCGACGAAGTCTTAGATGAGTGCCTCCATCTTCAACTCCTGCTCGCTAGTGGAAAGAGCGTTTTCGGAGAATACGAGATCTGGGAGGAATTAGAGGCCGTCTGTCAATCGGACGTTGGTCCGTCTTCAAGCGAGGTGGTCCTCGCACTCCATGAACATCCTCAACTTGACTTTGCTGGATGGGAATTCTTGAACATGGCCTATGTCGGACGTGGGGATGAATACCTCGACGAACGTGATGTTGGGTCGGCAATCTTGTGCTTTGCCAAGGTGCTTGATCTTGCCGACGTGGGCGATGACCCAGATTCAACGGTGAGTGCGCTCAATGGAATCACTGACCTCTTCGCTACCAACGACATTCAACAGACCATCGTCCTGACCGATTTGCTGTCCTCGGTTTCACTCTCAGGAGCTGATGCGAGGGTTGGGTGGGCCTGGCTCAAACTGTTGAAAGCCGCCCTTGACCAACTTTGCCGAAGTCAAGAGTTCTACGGAATTCAAAAAGTCCTTCGAGATTTTGACTCGATGGAAATCCATGACATCTTGAAACACTTCGGAGCTCATGCGGCAGAACACCTCGCCATCTTGAGTTTGCGGCTTGAATCCATTGAACCTCGCAACAGTGTTGAAGACTTGGTGCTCATTCAGTTCACGCTCTCCAAGTATGCGATGAAATGGATATCGTTCGCCGAAGAACGAGACTCTTCGATCCGACAGGATCAAATGGCTGAGACCTTGCTGGCATTTGGTCGATGGGCTGATGTTCACGGGAACGCTGCGCTGTTGTTGAAGGCGGTGGAGGTGGCCAAGGAGTGCCTTCCGTCTCCAAAAAATGAAAAAGCAATCCGCAGTGTCTTGATACTCGTTGAACTCGCGTCGCTGTTTCTCGAAGATCTTGAACAGAAACTCGATCTCTACGACTACGCCAGCCGAGTCTGCGAAGGGCAAACCGATCTGATCGCACTCATCACCCGCTACCGACTCCTTCGCCCCCTTGCCGAACAAACATTCCTCACGGACCCAAAAGGTGCAGTTCGGTTAGTCGATCAATTTCTGAAAGAACTTCCCGACCGCGACGAAGGACCTATCAACCACGTTGCCATGCGTGCGCTCAATCTGTTAACCACTCTCCTTCTCCGATCAAATGATCCAGACCAAGCCCTCGCATGTGCTCGCGGAGCGCTCGAGAATTTGGCCAACACCAAGGTCTCCCATTTGCACGTCGAGGCAATTGCCAATGGAGCGATTGCACTCACGAAAGTCGGCCGTGCAGATGAAGCCCTTGATCTCCTTGATTCGAGTGCAGTTGACCTTCTCTCGATGGAGGATGTCTCAGCAGAGAATTGGGCGACGATCGAAGCGGCTCGAATTCAAGCGCTCATAGCTGCTCATGACTTTGACGAGACGAAGGCCCGAGAGGTCATGGACGTTGCGCACAACCTTTGGCTCTCTTCAGTACCGGTGCACCTTCGAGTGAGAGCAATCGGCATTCTTGGACTTTCACTGCGCAATGCGGGGCTTTCAAGGCTTTGGGGTGACCTCCTCACCGCCAAGCTGCGTGGAAGTCCAATCGACCAACAGGAGTCATCATGAGTACTTCAACTGAAACTCCGACAGAAGACTGAATCGCACTGGGTTTGATAGAGCCTCCAACTTTTCCAGTGCGATGCACTTGGATCTGCAGCCTTCAGATCGCGAAC
>CAIUHP010000034.1 GCA_903899015.1 uncultured Armatimonadota bacterium
ACTCTTCTTCACCCGACCTACGAGCACATTACCCTCACTCTTAGTCGGTAGTTTTGAAAGTTTCTAAAACCGTATGGCTCTATACCATTCGTGGGGCAACTCTTCTTCTGACCTTACGAGCACATTACCCTCACTCTTGTTCGGTAGTTCTCAAAGTTTCTAAATCCGTATGCCTGTCGCGTGAATGTTTCCATCTTGTTGTGGAACCCTTCTGTAATGCCGTTGTTCTTGGTGAACTTCCACATACAAGCGATCTGTTCTTGCCAAGAGTGGAGTGTTTCTCCAAGAGTGACCAGCGGTTCGATTTTAGCGAGATCGTACGCTACCGGAAAGATCGTCCTTCAAACGCATAAATCGGTGATGAGTCTTCCTTCCAAATCGGTTGGATCGGAAAAAGATCGGTCGGTTCGTTTGGGTTATCACCGACGGGCTCAAGGGCATCGAAAGCATTGCTGTCGAGACCCTCGACACGATCACGGTTGGGATGAAGCTAAAGCCGAAATTTTAGGACCTAAACCTCATGGAACGTACGCTTCAGACTCGTTTTTCATCTGGATCGTCCGGTTATGTGAGAGACTGATATACTCGCTTTTCTCGCCTCTTGATAGGCTCACATTCCATGAGAAACAAATCAGATTCATCTGAGAACGCTATGTCGCGGCGTAACTTTATTCGTTCAGCGTCCTTGGCCACAACCGCTCTTAGCCTTGAGCCGGTATCTGGAATCGCAGCGTTAGCTCCCAAAGCAAATGCTCGCGCTCGATCGACCGGAAAATTATGCCTTTGGTCAGATCGTCCGGCGAAGTCATGGATGACGGAAGCTTTGCCAATTGGAAATGGACCGATGGGCGCGATGCTCTTCGGTGGAACCCACGTTGAACGCATTCAATTTAATGAGATTTCCCTTTGGAGCGGAGATCGCATGGCCGTCGAAGGTCTGGATGATGAGGGACAAAACCTTGGCGCTTACCAGGCATTTGGCGACATCTTCCTCCACTTGGGCCACCATTTCACCCAAGTTGAGAACTACCGCCAAGAGCTCGATATCGACCGAGCCGTACATCAAGTTACTTACGACTATAAAGGAGTTCGCTATCAACGACTGGCCTTCGCGAGTCACCCGGATGGAGTCATTATTGTCCACCTGACTGCAAGCCAGCCGGCCGCGCTCACGGGCATGGTCCAACTGGCGGATATGCACAAGGGCCAATGCACTGTCGTTGACAACATGCTCCAAATCGCGGGCAAGCTGGAAAATGGATTCGAATATGAAGCTGATCTTGTGGTGAACCACAAAGGTGGCTCCATCGAGGCTAAGACTGGCAGTGAACCTGCAAGTAATGAATGGGGAATCTCAGTTCCCCATTCATGGATTCATTTCGACCGGTGCGATAGCGTCACGCTGATCTTAGGAGCGGGAACCAACTTCGTCCAAGATCATAAACAGCAGTGGCTTGGATCGCATCCTCATGCGCAAATCCTAAAACGAGTAACCGCAGCCGCAAAACAGAGCCCGGCCCGGCTGCTCGCTCGCCATTTGAAAGATTATCAATCTCTGTTTCATCGGTTCACTATTGACCTCGGAACCACTGCACCTGAAATTCATGCAAAAACGACCGAGAGGCGGCTAGAGGAATACGCTCGTGACCGAACTTCCGATCCCAATTTAGAAGCCCTGTTTTGCCAGTTCGGTCGCTACCTCCTGATCAGCTGTTCACGTCCCGGATCGCTTCCCGCAAATCTCCAGGGTGTTTGGAACGATAACAATGAACCCGCTTGGGCTTGTGATTACCACTCGAACATTAACGTTGAGATGAATTACTGGCCCGTTGAGCCAACCAACCTTTCCGATTGCCATCGACCGTTTATCGATTACGTAAAAAGTATTCGGGAAGTCAGTGTCAAAAACACTCAGAGAAAATACGGCAAGGTTCGCGGCTGGACGGTCCAGACCATGAACAATGCCTGTGGAGTCTCCTATTGGAAATGGAATCCACCTGCCAGTGCCTGGTACGCCCAGCATCTTTGGGAGCACTTTGCGTTTGGTCAAGATCACGTTTATCTTCGAGAGACGGCCTATCCTATCCTTAAAGAGGTTTGCCAATTCTGGGAAGATCACCTAAAGCAGAGGCCAGATGGAACCCTCGTCACACCGGACGGCTGGTCGCCCGAACATGGCCCTCAGGAAGAAGGGGTCACCTACGATCAAGAAATCATCTACGACCTTTTTACGAACACGATCGAAGCTGCGGACGTACTCGGCGATGATAAGTTGTTCCGTGACCATATCGCCGGTCTGCGCGATAAATTGCTTAAACCGAGAGTGGGCCGATGGGGACAATTGCAGGAGTGGGAAGCAGATAAGGACGATCCCAAAGATACTCATCGCCACGTTTCTCACTTGTTCGCCCTGTATCCGGGAAGACAAATTACCCAAGCAGGTACTCCTGACTTAGCGGAAGCTGCACGGGTCTCGCTGAAAGCTCGCGGAGACAAGAGCACGGGATGGAGTCGAGCATGGAAGATTAACTTCTGGGCCCGCTTATGGGACGGCGACCATTCCTACACAATGCTTAGAAGTCTTCTGAATCTGGTGCGAGAGACGAAGACAATCTATGGCGAGAGTGGTGGTGGAGTCTATTCCAATTTGTTTGACTCTCATCCGCCGTTTCAAATCGACGGCAATTTAGGAGCGACGGCTGGTTATTGCGAGATGCTTTTGCAGAGCCACACCGGGCAGATACATTTGCTTCCCGCACTACCTAAGGCTTGGCCAAGCGGCAAAGTCTCCGGCATATGTGCCCGTGGCGGCTTTGAAGTGGATATGGTTTGGGACGCGGGCCGATTGACCAAGGCCGTCATCCATTCCAAACACGGACTTCCCTGTCACGTGTCTTACGCTAATAAGAAGTGGATCCTCGATACTGTCGCTGGCAAATCTTACTCCTTGAATCTTTAGTAGGGAGTCACCTCTGATGAAATTAACCCTCGCCTCCTTGACGGCCTTATTATTAACTTCGGTCACAGTTGCTTTAGCAGATTCACCTAAACGATTCGCGAACACGAAGACATTACGCGTCTTCATTTTTGCGGGTCAGTCGAATATGGTCGGATCCGATTCAAAGGCAGAGGACATCAAACGATTTCCTCCCTTCGTAGGCCTTGACCAACCTCAAGAAAACGTCATGTTTTCGTACAATATTGGGCGGGAAGATAAACTCACTTCCGACGGCTGGGTTCCTCTGCAACCTGTGAACACTGTTGTCGGCCCCGAGCTTAGCTTTGCCAGAAAGGTCTCGCTTGAAGCCAAAGCTCCTATCGCGATCATAAAGTGCGCGGCCGGTGGCACGACTTTAGGAGGAGATTGGAACCCAGATAGTCCTAGTGGTTTCAAGCTCTACCCCATCGCCCTTAAGCTCGTTCAATCTTCTCTCGCGGAGCTAGACCGAAGAAAGATTGCTTATCGAATCGAGGGATTCATGTGGCACCAGGGTGAAAATGATATGTTCGACAAGAACTTCAAGCCGAACTATGCAAAGAATCTCGCAAACTTTATCGCCTCCTGGCGGCGAGATCTTCATGTACCCAAACTGAGGTTCTACATTGGAGAGCTCTGCACAAAGACGGTTTGGGGCATGGACAACCGTGAGAATATGTATGCCATCCGTGCCGGTCAAAAGTCAGTCACGAAGTCCGACCCACTCGCGGTTTACATTCCTACATCACATGATGCAGTCGAGATAGGGGGTGGCGCGGGGCTGCACTATCATTATGGGACGCTCGGTCAACTTGAGCATGGAGTCAACTACGCCGATGCTTATCTGAGCACGATCGGAAAGAAGCTACCGAGCGAACGCCCCTTGAAAGATTGGCCCTATGGAAAAGGGAGTCCGGTCAAGCTGTTCGTTCTGGCCGGCCACCGTAACATGGAAGGCGAACGAGCATTTACCCAAGAGCTCAGTACTCTTCCCGGGAAGGAAAGCCTCGTGAATGCCAATAAGAACATTGCATTCAAATACAGTGTCGGCGAGGAATTCAAGAAATCGAAGGGCTGGATTCCACTCGAACCTGCTGGGCCCTATGGTACGTTTGGCCCCGAATTAAGCTTCGGCGCCTTGCTCCAGGGCAAGATCAAGGGCAATATTGCGATCGCAAAATACACAGATAGTGGATCGCAGATGAACGACTGGACGCCTCAAGGTACAGACACTCCTGATCGGAACCGTTACAGAGCGTTCATTGACTTCATCCGATCAAGCATCAAAGAACTTCAGTCAAAAGGACATTCAGTCGAACTCGCGGGCATCTTTTATCACGTCGGCGAGAATGACATGTCATTTGGCAACTATCGTAGTAATGCGAGCAAATGGCTTCATTCAATGGCCGAAAAGAGCCGTGAGGACTTGGCATTACCCAAATTGAAGTGGTTCGTCAGCCAGCAGCCGCCCCCGGACGACAAGGGTCTAAACAAGATTGATGTGACATCGGATCTCGATGCCCTAGCAACTAAGGATCCTGATCTTATTCACATCAAAGCATTTAGTCTCGAACCCTATTTGGAGAAACTCGTGCTTACCACGCCTGGGATTGTAGAATTGGGCGAAATGCTTGCCCAAAGTTACGTTGATTCCACGACAGGAAGGCTCGTATTGTCGACAAATGCTCCCCAATTACGAACAAGAGCATTTAAGTCAAAAAGCAAACCTGATTTATCCCTTAACAGAAAAGTTTACGAAGTGAAAAAATGAGAATCAATCCCATCTTAAGACGTATTCCCGCCCTCCCTGCAACCCTATTATTGGCGGTATTAGCTGTTAACGCAAATGCACAAGACGAATACCTGGCGGGCTATCTCATCATCCCAACTGGCGAGCGAGTCGACAAAAGTTTTGATGCTGGTTTTTCAATGTATGTTTCTACTTGGCCGTTGTTACGCCACTATCCCGGCCATCGATTTCAAACCGGGCTGCCAGGGACTTGGATGTTCGCTCAGTACGATGGAACAGCACCCAAGAAAATGTATTCCGATGTAGAAGGAGGACTGGGATGGTGGACAGATACTCGATTCCCGACTGAAACTCCAAAATTCATCATGGGTGGTGTCGCACCAAACTTCTCTGAAATCGCCAACGGCCCAGCCCACGGGGCAGGCACGTGGGAGCAACCTGCCGGTCTCTATGGAGTGGCTCAGCTGAGCCCTTGGCTCCTTTTCCCGTTGGATGGCCTCAATATTAAGCAAGCACCCAAGGGTGAGTTTTTGGGATATGGCTATCTCAACCTTCCACTTGCAAACGCCAAGAAAACCACTCACGGAAAGGAGACTCCTACCGGTCCAAACTGCTGGACCTTATTCCTCAACTCAAGCAATTTCAAGGGCCCTGTTGCCTTCTTTACTCCTTACTTTTGGTCGCACTCCACCCTTAACAATCCTAGCCTTGCAGGGCAGTTGCTCGACAGTCGCCCCGTGGATCCGAACACTCAGATCCAAATGGAGACCCAATACATCCCTTGCCGAGTAGCGAAGGATTCAAAGGGTGATTCTTACGCGCGCATCTCTCCAACTTCTTTCCCCCAGAACTACGGAAAGCAATCGGCACTTGTTCACCGAAGCACCTCATACAACGCCAATGCGCTTTATAACTCTGTTGCCGCTTGGTTCGGTGGCGGAACGTTGAGCACTGGACAGGTTGATATGGCGGGCGCTCATGTACGTACCTTCCCCGGAAGAGGCAGCGCAACATGGGAAATTCGGACACCACAGCCTGATGGGAAAGACAAACGCGTCCCCATTTCTTGGAATTCATTTGCAACTCCTTCGGCGGTTGCACCTTTTACCTTTGGATACAAGTGGAATGAGTCCAACGTCGCTCAACACGATAAGCTTGTAACTCTGCCGGAATATTTCCGACTAGAGAAAGGAAGTGATTCGAAAAAGGATCGCTGGATCCCAATTCAGGAATCAATGGTTCCTGCAGAAACAAATCTGATGTCTCTAAAATGGGACCGTCCGGTTGAGAACGCTGAAGAGCCGTACGTGACGCCGGCCGAACCCAAGTCAACTTGGAAACAACCTGGACCAGCAGCCGGTCCATTTAAGGCCCACCTGGGTGATGGAACCGTTGTCACTTACTACTGGTATCGATTTGCAGACCAACCATCGCTTCTTAATGCCGATCTAACGCTTGAAGAGCGCGAACAAATGCAGAAAAAAGTAGAGAAGATCCACAGGTCCTGGCCGAAGAACCATAACTACCTAGCGCCGCCTAATTTTGGAAAACTTGCCAGTATCGACCCCGCCTTAATCGTTAAGCCTCCAAAGGGATTAGAGATCGGTTACGTGCCAATCGCAACGAAGCAAGAACTGGCCAATCATAAATAGAAAGAGGTTCCCCGTTCATGTCCGCCTCATGATTTCGATTGAATGGGACTAATTACTCACGAACAACCGATGCTTCTTGAATGCCTCTTTCAATAACGCACCAATCTAATTTCTATTTAATCGGTTAAATTCACTTCGATCTACGATAAATACAATTTGAATTGAGTTTATAAGCGTAATTTATAAACGAGGTACAAAATACAAGGTTCATAAAACGTCCTATTACCAACGATGAGAGAAAAGAAGTCAACTCAAAGCAAAAGCCAAGCTGCACCAGTAATGACCGATGCCAAGAAATTTGAAGATCGAGCTTTAGTTGCGTTACGCAACGCTGGGTTCAGAATTACGATGCCCAGAGTTTTAGTGATCCGAGCACTGGCGAACACGAAAACCGCCCTCAGTGCATATGCCATTCATGAGAAGATCATCGCGACAGATGGGAAAACCGACGTAGTAAGCGTCTATCGAATTCTCTCCACCCTTCAAGAAGTCGGAATGATTCACCATATCGGAATCGTAGATGGATACTTCCCGGCACACCTAAACAGCGCAACTCCGCACACTGAAGTAATCGTGAATGAATCGACCGGACACGTCATTGAACTGGAATTTCCAGAATCTGTCCTCGAAGATATTCGTCGACAGGGCTTGGAACACCACTTCGAAGCAACCACCATTAAGATAGAGATCATGGGCAATAAAGTTCGCTAAATCGCCGCTCCAAAAGTCTTGAGGAAATTAGAACCAGGTTGCAAGGCCACCTGGTTCTAATTTTTAATTCGCCTAACTTGACTTAGGGATTTTGGATATCTTCGAGTGCATCGAGTAATTCGTTAGGAGCTCCGACAGCGTGCTCCTTATCAATCCGTAACCATTCAAATAGGCGTGCTGCTATCGCAGCCCCGATCGCGGGACCTGTGAGGTAGATCCAGTAGGAATTAAGGGCTGGACCTCCCGCAAACAAAGCCGGTCCAAGAGATCGTGCAGGATTCATCGACCCTCCTGTTACCGGTCCTCCGATAAGTACGCCAACAACAACCGTGAATCCGATCGCTAGTGCCGGCACTGCGCTGGAAACTCGACGGTCAGTCGCAACCGAGATGATCACGAGCATGAGAATAAATGTGATACAAATTTCCGTGCCCAAATTCCGAAAAACCAAATCAGGACTCACGGGTACATGTGTTCCAAATCCGGGCCCGAAGAGAGCACTCACGCACCCGGCCGCAGCGATGCCTCCAAGAACTTGAGAAGACCAGTACGGAGCAGCATATTTCCACGGAAACCTGCGGGCTAGGGCGAACCCTAATGTCACCGCGGGATTGAAATGAGCCGCCGAAATGGGACCAAGTGCGTAGATCATCGCTAACACGGCAAGTCCGGAGGCTAAAGCCGCTGTCAGTAAGCTTGGGTCACCGCCGTTATGAGCCGACGCCGATATTGCAACGGGTGCAAACACGATCACGAAGGTCCCTAAGAACTCAGCAACATATCGTCGGATCATGTGGCTATTCATATTTTCACTCATGCTGGAGACTGAACTTGGCCGCCCGTTCGTAGATAGTCGGCGAAATAGTTCGGTAGACCTGCTTCGATCAGCCGGGAGCATGCTGCTTCAACATCATATGGAACTCGAATTTGCTCAGAAATCACCGAATTTTGCGAGATCGTTAGAACGCAGTAACCGGCCTCGGGATTGCCATCTTTGGGCCGGCCAACACTGCCGGTATTGATAAAGTGAACTCCGTTTACAACTCGGTGAAAGGGCACGTGCGTGTGTCCGAAAACGATCACATCTGCTTGGGCATCGGCTACTCCTCCAGCAGTAAATTGCTTCAGGTACCCATCCGAACGATTTTCAAACAGGTATTCGGTTGTGTCTCTGGGTGAGCCATGGCACAGCAAGATTTTGTGTCCTTCTGCGGTGAATCGAATCTCGCGCGGCAAGCCCTTCAGCCAAGTTTTATGCGGTGTCGAAGTACAGTCCCTTGTCCAAAAGAACGAGGTATTCGACATTTCGATATCGAACGGCTTGACGTAATGGCAGCCGCAACTGTCCAACTCAAATCCGACGCCTTCATCGTAATTTCCAAGGACAGTCGGGCACCCCATTTCCATAATGAGTGCTTGAACCTCATTCGGCTCGGAAGCATAACCTCCAAGGTCACCTAAACAAAAGACACCGTCAAAAGACGAAGCTTCGATGGATGTTTTGACCGCCAGCATCGCCGGTAGGTTGGCGTGCACGTCAGAGAAGATCGCAAATTTCAAAATGTGTATTCCTTGAGGTTAGGACCAATAGAAGTGGTCGGTTGACTTAATAAGATCTGAAGCGAAATTCGCCTCATTAACAACACTCATCCGATGGGTCCAGTGGATCACACAGATAAGCCGATAGCCGAGTAAGGGCTTCGCGATTGACCCCGCAGATCATATATTTACCACGACGTTCAACGGAAATTAATCCCGCGTCACGCAGTTCGTTGATGTGAAAGGAGATCGTTGAATTGATCTTTTCTTTGCCTGTCAAATGACAGCAAACCTCCCCTACTGATGGGCCGAGAATCGGACGAACGTCTCCGTTCTCGTCGACCGCAACCGGACAGCATCGCTCGCGAAGAAAATCCAGAATTTGGATTCGGGTTTTGTCTCCCAAAGCCTTGAACATCTGTGCTCGTCCTGCGGAGTCGTCCACACCTTCATCATACCACTACATTTCGTCATTCTTAGAAATGTAGTACCGTTCTGGTATAGGGCAAAGTGTCGAGCAAATGAATGAGCAATCGGTGAGACGGCTCTTATCGGCATGCCCAGTGAAGGGCCTTGTTCCCACTTCCGTTTGAAAGTGAAAACAAGGCGTTCAAGTCAGAGCTACAAGCTCCTATTCAGCGAGTTTTGATGCACGGATGAATGCACCCATAATTCGACCGTCCATGCTACTTTTCTCTTCGCTCGAAAGAGATTCAATCGCGGGGGCCGAACAACATGCATCTCCTAAATCAGAAAACATGTATTTCCTCGTCGGCTCGATCGAAATATCGACAAAGCCTGCCTTGCCAAGTCTGAGGCGGTAGTCGTTTCGCTCAAGCGCTCCTGCTACACAACCCACGTAGGCCTCCATATCCTTGCGCACCGCATCTGGCAATTCGCCATCAACGACCACATCCGAAACCGCAAACCTTCCCCCAGGCTTTAACACTCGAAAAGCTTCCGCGAGAACAAGATCCTTATCGGCCGACAAATTAATCACGCAATTGCTAATAATTACGTCAACCGACGCATCAGGCAACGGAATCTCTTCAATATGACCCTTCAGAAACTGAACGTTGTTCAGTCCTGAGCTTTCCTTGTTCTTTTCGGCAAGCGCAAGCATCTCGTCGGTCATATCAAGGCCGTAGGCAAAGCCGCTCGGCCCAACCCTTTTTGCCGACAGTAAAACATCGATCCCGCCGCCACTTCCCAGATCAAGAACGGTTTCACCGGGACTTAGCTGGGCCAAAGCGGTTGGGTTTCCGCAACCGAGCGAGGCTAGCAAAGCAGCTTCTGGAATTTGCTCGGCATCAACGTCTGAATACAGATTCGCCGTAATTGGGTCGAATGAGGTGCAACATGATGGTTCTTCACCACCACAGCAGGAGACCTGTCCTTGCCCATTGAGGACGGTTAATGCTGCTGCTCCATATTTCTTTTTGACGACCTCACGGACGTCGTCTCGATCAGTTAAGTGACTCATTTCAATCGTTTGATCTCCCATTCGGTTAGCAACACGGGTTGCTTTTGCCGAAGTAATCCGCGAGCCCGGCCAAGGTCTCGTGGTTGATTCCACAGATCATGTTCTTGCCCCGGCGTTCCATCGTAATGAGATCCGCATTTCGAAGTTCTTTCAAGTGAAAACTAAGCGACGAGCTGATCTTCTCAGAACCCATCACCGAACAACAAATCTCTCCGACAGTAGGGCCCTCAACCGGACGCACTTCACCTTCTTCACCCACCGCTACCGGGCAGCAACAGGAGCGTAAGAATTCAAAGACTCGTACCCGTGTTGGGTCGCCTAACGCCTTAAAAATGACCGCTTTATCTTTGTGGTCCACGTTGTCATGATAACATACATTTCTATAAATGTAGAACTATTAATCTATTTCGCCAGATAATTTTCCGGTAAGGCATGCCCACCCAATATTCAAGACTTCTAAAATCTGGGGTTTGCTAAGTGGATCGTCACTTGGGACCCGATAAAGGGCTTATCAACCCAGTTATGACTACTTTTTAGACAGATTCACACAACTCGTAAATGTTTCGGTAGGATAGCGTTATGCAGGTCCAGCGTTGGGTCTCAAACCTACTCCTCCTCTCAGCCAGCACAACTTGGCTAACCGTTGCTCTTGTCGTCCCATCAAGAGGTGCACAAGCTCCTGCGAAAGTAAATTTCTCTCGGGACGTCCTGCCTATCCTCTCAGATAAGTGCTTTAAGTGCCATGGCCCTGACCCTGACACCCGAATGGCGAAAATGCGCCTGGATGTCGCAGAAGGAGCGTTTGCAAATCGCCATGGACGCATTCCCATCGTTCCGGGTAAGCCGGAGCACAGCATGGTTGTTTCTAGGATCAACAGTCATGACGATCCCATGCCGCCAGTCAACAGCGGAAAGTCACTCACCAAAGCTCAGATCGATATTCTCACCCGATGGATTGCTGAAGGGGCTAAATACGATCGACTTTGGTCATTCGAACCTATTCCCCAAGTCGTTCCAGTTCCTGCCTCTACTAGCACCTGGCCCAAGAACGATATTGACCGATTTATTCTTGCCAAGCTAAAGAAGGAGCAACTTACTCCCGCTCCGGAAGCCTCTCGACCACGGTGGTTGAGGCGCGTAACCCTCGACCTTACCGGCTTGCCGCCAACCGAACAGGAGATTACAGCCTTTCAATCCGACCCTTCACCGAAAGCATTTGAAACCGTCGTAGACCGGTTACTGGCAAGTCCTCATTTTGGAGAGCGAGTAGCCGTTGACTGGCTCGACGCAGCACGATATTCGGACAGCTATGGATATCAATCCGACTTATTGAGCCCAACGTGGCCCTACCGAGATTGGGTCATCAGGGCATTCAATAAGAACATGCCCTACAACCAGTTCCTCACCGAGCAGCTGGCCGGTGACTTGCTCCCACGAGCAACCCGAGACCAAAGATTGGCGACGGCATTCAACCGGCTCCATCGTCAATCGAATGAAGGCGGCTCGATCGCGCTGGAATTTAAAACGACGTATGCCGACGACCGAGTAGACACATTTGGAACTGCGGTGCTTGGACTCACAGTAGGATGTGCTCGTTGTCACGATCACAAGTTCGATCCGATCACTCAGCGCGAGTATTACCAATTCTTTGCTTACTTCAATTCCATCGACGAATACGGCCTTTTGCTCAGCACCGAGATTGTTCCAACTCCGTCATTGCTGCTTCCAAACCCTGACCAGGAACCGAAACTTGCTGCCCTCAAGAAATCCGATCAGGAAGCAAAAAATAGCGTTCAGGTGGCAACAAAATCAGCATCGCTTCGATTAAATTCGTGGCTTGCGAGTCATCCTTCGGGGTTGGTCATGCCAGACCGAGCTGCGCACATCACGTTTACTAAAGAGACGGGAGGCAAATTTGCCGATGCCGATGGGGCCAAACCTTTCGGCGAGAAACTCGGGAACCTAAAGTCGATTCAGACACCTCACGGGGCTGGAATTCTGTTTGACGGTGACAATGGCTTAGCTGTACGAGGGCTAACCGCGAAAGAGCGATGGGATCCGTTCACTTGGGCCATGTGGGTCAACGACGTAAAGCAATCACCAACTCAGGAAGTATTGCTCCACCGTACCGGTGGTACCGACGTTGGCTTCTGCGGATTTGATCTCTTACTCGAAGACGGTTATCTCACCGCTCGCGTTATGCGAGCGCCGCCTGGAAACGCGATCTCGATTCGGGCGAACCACCGAATTCCTAAAGGTGATTGGACTCACGTTGCCTGGACATGGGATGGAAGTGGAAGCGTCGATGGCATCAAGCTTTATATCGACGGTCAGCAGGCATCGACAACAGTCATCGCAGATCATTTGTGGAAGAAGATCAATGCCTACGGCGACCTCGGTGGAGGAGGCGGCGATTGGACCTTTGCCCAGCGGTTCCGTGATGCGGGATTTAAGGGAGGAGAAGTTGCCGATATCTCCTACTTTGACCGAGCTATTTCTTCTCTAGAAATTGCTCAGCTAACCGATGGGAAATCATTGACTCAGGCACTTCTCGCTCCTGACAAGCATCTGAAGGACCTTGCCGAGTACTACGCTTCTGCCATCGATACCGAGGCAAGAGCGGCAGTCAAGACAGAACAAACTTGCCAAATGAACTTGGCTAACTTCGAAGAAGGAATCTACGAAGTCCCGGTCATGGAAGAGTCTCGAAGACCGATTCCAGCCTATGTGCTGGCTAGGGGGAATTACGATGCTCCACGGAACGAGAAAACCAGGGTCGTAAGAGATACTCCCAAATCTTTGCCACCCCTCAAGCTCAATGGCGCCAACAATCGAGTTGCGCTAGCGGAATGGGTCACGAGTCCGAATCACCCACTGACATCGAGAGTGGCCGTTAACCGGTTCTGGCAAATGATGTTTGGTACCGGATTAGTGGAGACGAGTGAAAACTTTGGAGTCCAAGGCTCCCAACCTAGCAATCCCGCTTTACTTGATTATTTGGCTCGTAGGTTCATGAATTCTGGCTGGAACGTGAAAGCGATTTTCCGAGAACTTGCGCTCTCCGCGGCCTATCGCCAAGACTCTATCCACACTCAAAAGAAGAACCAGGTCGATCCCGACAACCGGTTGATTGCGAGGGGACCAAGCAGACGACTCACTGCCGAAATGATCCGCGACACGGTTCTTGCTGCAGCGGGATTACTCAACGCAAAAGTTGGCGGTCCTCCCGTGAACCCTTACCAGCCAGCCGGAATCTGGCAGGAGAACAACACCATGAGCCCCGGATTCGTCCAAAGCAAAGGTGCAGACCTCTATCGGCGAAGTATCTATTCCACCTGGAAACGAACTACTCCTGTTCCAAGCATGTTGCTTTTCGATGCAACATCGCGAGAAGCTTGCACGATTCGCCGTCCAGCGACCAACACGCCTCTTCAAGCTCTCGTATTGCTCAACGACGTCCAGTTCGTAGAAGCAGCACGAGTTCTCGCTCAGTCCGAGCTTCTAGAGCACAAGAATGACTCTGAGCGCATCCGCTCTGCGTTTGTTCGACTTGCAGGAAGGGAACCTGAAGTCCGAGAACTAGACATTCTCGTCAAAACGCTCAATGATCAAAGAGCTCAGTTTTCTTCGATTCCATCGGATGCGACGAAGCTGTTGAAAATGGGTGATTCCAAGCCCGACCCAACGTTGAATCCCATCGACCTCGCTGCAATGACTGTTACCATGCAAACGATCATCAATTCGGATGCCGTGGTTTGGAGACGCTAATATGTCCAACATCGATCGAGACCACCCCTTACACTCACTCTTGGGCCTTACCCGGCGAGAGTTTTTTGGACGTAGTGCGCAAGGAATGGGTGCGCTGGCCTTAGCGTCGCTCATGCCGTCATGGGCAATGGGTGAAGCCGTACAAGGCACGATGAAGTCAGGTCGGTATCACCATCCTCCCAAAGCCAAGAGAATCATCTATCTGTGCCAAGCCGGAGGACCGGCCCAGCAAGATCTGTTCGACTACAAGCCGTTGCTGAACAAGAACCACGGCCAGAATCTGCCTGACAATATCAGAGGAACTCAGCGCCTAACGGCAATGAGCGCGAACCAAAGTGTTTTCCCCCTTGCTGGTTCTCCTTTTAAGTTTTCCCAACACGGCCAAAGTGGAGCCTGGTTTAGCGAAGTTCTGCCCCATCTCGCTGAGGTCTCCGACGAACTCTGTTTCGTAAAGTCGATGTTCACTGAGGCGATCAATCATGACCCTGCCATCACTTTCTTCCAAACCGGGAGCCAAATCGCAGGTCGCCCCTCATTCGGTTCGTGGCTATCGTATGGCTTAGGCTCCATGAACGAAGACTTGCCCGCGTTCGTGGTGCTAGCCAGCGTTAACAAAGGAGACCAACCTCTTTATGCTCGCCTTTGGGGCAGCGGATTCCTCGATTCGCGCTACCAGGGCGTTCGCTTCCGATCAGGTGGCGATCCGGTTCTCTACCTTTCCAACCCAGACGGAATTTGTGGGTCGGGACGACGCGCCATGCTTGACCGACTCAGCGAGCTCAATAAAGTCGAATTTGAAAAAGAGCTCGACCCAGAAATAGAAAGTCGGATTGCTCAGTACGAACTTGCCTACCGAATGCAAACAAGCGTTCCCGAAGTTACCGACCTCAGTAAAGAACCGGCGGAAGTATTCGAGCTTTATGGTCCTGATTCTCACAAGCCAGGAACGTTTGCTTCCAACTGCCTAATGGCTCGTCGCCTCGCACAAAAGGGCGTTCGATTCATCCAACTTTATCACCAAGGATGGGACCAACACGGTGGGCTCAAAGGCGGCATTTCAGCACAATGTAAAGACACCGACCAACCCACGGCAGCTTTGATCAAGGATCTGAAACGCCTGGGAATGCTAGAGGACACGCTGATTGTTTGGGGAGGCGAATTTGGTCGAACCAGCTATTGCCAAGGGCCACTCGACCTAAACTCATTCGGTCGTGACCACCATCCTCGTTGCTTCACCGTTTTCATGGCCGGAGGCGGAGTGAATGCCGGCACCACCTACGGACGAACGGACGATTACGGTTACAACATCGCAGACGCCGACGGCAATCCCATCTCACCAACCAAAGAAGTCCAAACCAAGGGGGCGGTTCATGTTCACGACTTGCAGGCGACTCTTCTGTGGTTGCTTGGAATAGACCACACGAAGCTGACGTTTGCCTATCAAGGTCGAGATTTCAGGCTCACCGACGTACACGGTCACGTGATTCAAGAACTGATGGCTTAAGTGTCAAGGCGTTTCTTTGCCAGACATTCCTGAACGACGCTCAGGAGTTCAGGAATGTTAATGGGCTTAGTCGTAAATCCATCCATTCCGCAGTCAATACATCGGTCACGATCCCCTTCCATGGCATTAGCAGTGAAGGCAACTATTGGGGTGTACCTGCCTGTCACTTGTTCACGACGTCGAATCTCAACGGTTGCGTCATAACCGTCGATCCCCGGCATATGACAGTCCATTAGGACAACATCAAACTGTTTCTCAGAGACAAGTTCGATAACTTCGGCACCATCAAAAGCAGATTCAACGGTCGCTCCAAGCCTTTGCAAGATGCTCTCGGCAACCATCAGATTAATATCATTATCTTCCGCGATAAGGACGTGAATATTTGCTAGTGGCTCATCGTGGGGGATACCAACATCCTCGCCCACCTTTCTAATCGATTTCGCCTGAAGGCCAACTGCCGGTTGAAGTTTGAGGTCAACCCAAAATGTGCTTCCCGAACCTACCGAGCTCTCCATTCCCATCGATCCTCCCATAAGATCAACAAGTCGCTTTGAAATGGTAAGTCCAAGGCCCGTCCCTCCAAACTTGCGGTACGTTGCCCCTTCCGCCTGAATAAAGCTGTCGAAAATTGCTGATTGTCGATCCAAAGGAACTCCAACCCCGGTATCCGATATCGCAATTCTGATCGGTATCAATCCATCAACCATTTCCATCGCTGAGACGCGAATCACAATGCGCCCTTCAAGGGTGAACTTGATCGCGTTGCCGAGTAGGTTGAGCGTCACTTGCCTGATGCGAGACGAATCGGCGTGAACCCAATGAGGAGCGTCGGGGGCGTATTCCAGCTCTAGCTGAATAAACTTCTCTGAACAGCGGGGTAAAAGGAGCTCGATGATGTCATCCACCATCGCCTTAAGGTTGAAATCATGAAGCTCGATGGTAACGTTGCCCGATTCAATTTTCGATATATCCAGAATATCGTTGATGATCGTGAGAAGACTTTCTCCTGAAGATCGAATCAGTCGGACAATATCTTGTTGCTGATGATTGAGTTCCGTATCGAGCAAAACGGCAGTGAGTCCGAGAACTCCATTCATCGGGGTCCGAATTTCGTGACTCATGTTCGCCAGAAATTCGGACTTGAGTCGATTGGCTATCTCCGCTTCCTCTTTTGCCGCTCGCAAGTCCCGGTTGATATCAACGAGTAGTTCCGCTTCCCTAGCTGCCCATTCAGTTTGGTGTCGCAATACGGCATTCTTGACACTCTGTTCATTGACCTCGCGAGCTCGTCGATTCAGCAGGACATTTGCCTGTTCAAGTGCCTTCATTGAGTCCTCAAAACGGTGAAGGGCTTTGTATGCTTCTGCCAGTCTCGTCCAAATGCGAAGCATGAACGGATTCCCATCGATTTCACGCGAAAGGTTGAGTGCATGTTCTAGACATTCGACAGCCTGATCGGAACGGCCAATTGCGACATACACGTCACCTAGATCATAAAATGGCTCAGGAACGTTTTGAAATCGGTTGGTTTCTCTGAATATATGCTCGGATAGATGCGCAAGGGCCTTAGCCTCTACGTCTCGCCCCTGCGACGCAAGAACCATGGACTTATTTCCATTGAGGTGAGCGAACAGCATCGGCTCATCCTCTGGGTGGGTCAGTTCGAGCCCTTTCTCGATCATAGGAAGGGCATCTTCAAATCGATGCATTCCGTTGAAGCAGCCACTGATGTTGTTATAAGTTAGGATCTTTATTTTAGGTTCGCAATCGGGCAAAAGATCCGTCAGAATCCGCTCGTAATATTGAAGCGAATTTTCCGGTTGGCCGTGGACACTGTACAAGTACCCAAGATTCAGACAAGTGAAGGCAAGTTCGGTTCGAAGATTCAAGTCCTCGGCGATTGAAAGAGCAACCGCAAGGGTGCCAAAACCGACCGTCGGCTCACCCATATTGCTTTGAGCGAGACCTAATATGTTTTGGGCTCGGACGTAGTAACCGGTCGTATTGTATTCCGATAAAATCGCGACTGCCGCTACCGCATGCTTGTACGACTCAGCGACATTGGATCGGAATAGCTCGCACTCCGCTTGAATGTAGGTGAAGACTCCCTCTGCCAACTTGTGATGGTGAATCTTAGCATCGTCGATTAGATCCGCAAGTCTTCCCAGGCATATTTGGGCATCTTTGAATCGCAGTTTCTCTAGGCGCTCCACAAGGTCAGCAAGTTCGGCACCATCACGCACCCAAGTGGGGACTTCCATTTGAAGGTCGTTAGGTTCATCGGGCACGATTTCGCTTCCCATTCCAATTACAGTTTTATCCGACCCGACGCAAGACTACAGTGTCGTCAAGATCGCACAGGCACCAATCTGAATTAAGTTAAGTTTGGCAGGATTCCTGCGCCACAGAAGTCAGGATTTCCAAATCTATCAATTCGATGGCCAAAACCGTGTGCAATTGCCATCAGGAGTCGGTTATGCGGTACTTGGCCATACTTCAGGCTCCGCCCCATCTTGAAGTCCACACCATTGCCAACCAAAATAAATGGGATGTCGTTCAATGTGTGGGTATTCCCTTGCCCAAGTTCGTTCGTCCAAACGATGAGCGTGTTATCCAGGAGACATCCAGAACCATCTGGTTCCTTCGTTTCAGCCAACTTCTTCGCTAGGTAGGCAACTTGAGAGCAATACCATTGATTGATTTTCGTCAATTTCTCTTGAGCGGCCGCATTGCTGTCAGGCTCATGGGACAAGTCGTGTTGACCTTCCTTGATTCCAAGCCAAGTCATCCGAGCCTGCCCAACTGAATTCGTAAACTGAAAGGTCGCGACGCGTGCGGAATCAGCCACGAAACTGCTCACGAGCAAATCAATTTGGAGCTTACTAATCTCAGGGATCTTGTCGTTCTCTCGCCGAACTCCTGGTTCCAATGGCGGCACCGCATGGCCCACATCTCGAGTACGAGAGACTCTGATTTCGTCTTCCATCTCACGAACAAGCGTGGTGTGCTCGTCCAAGATTTTTCGGTCAGGTGCTGCGACTACCGACCTTACTTTCGCAATATCGTCCTTTAGATCGTCGAGAACACTCTCAAGTGTCTCCTGGTCCTTTTTCTGACCGTAAAGCTTGGCAAATAGCTGATACGGATCATCGACAGGAGTATTAGGCTTATTGGGCCCCGCATAGGACATGCGCGTCCAAGTGTCGGCATATTCTGGAACCATGACTCCGAGTTCCAGGGATCCAAATCGAGTGCGAGTTAACGGATTGGCCTGCAAATAATTCTTCAACTCCTGGTCAATCGAGATTCCACTCGACCACCCTGCCGGCGTATCCGATCCACCTTGAACATTGCCCGGGAATAACTCCACCCCGGTCAGAAGGCATCCAATGCCTCTCATGTGGTTGTCGCCATCACCCCGCACTCGGTCGGCAACGCCTTTCAGCACGAGGGTACGATTTTTGAAAGGTTCCAGCGGCTTAAGAATTTCCTTGAACGCGAAATCTGTTCCTTCTGCGTCGGGCCAGAAGGTGTTCGGAACAATTCCATCCGGGCTGAACATAATAACCAGCCGTTGCTTACGATGCCCCTTAGCTAAACCCGCAAGGGAAGGCAGATTGGCGACAAACGGCAAAACAGCCGCACTCAATCCGAGGTCCCGAATAAACTCGCGGCGAGATTTAATTGGATTCATCTTGCGTTACCTTCCGAGATGCCTGCTTTCCTGAACTCTTCGTAATCGTGGACAAAACGATATCGGCCATGAGTCTACGAATACTATAACGGTTCTCCACAAATTTGGCGTTGAGTTCATTCAGCGTCGTGGGACCATATGCCAGAACAGGCTGCTTGATGAGATGCTGAAATAGTTTTTCTACGAATGCAGCATGAGCTTCCTCGTCCGTTGCCAGAAATTTGGCTAAATCATTGGCACCAGTGAATTTAGTAAACATCCCATTCTTGCTTACGTAACTGCCTGTGCAATCAATCGGCTTGCCGTTATCTTTGTCTCTTAACCGTCCAATCGCATCAAATCGTTCAAGGGTGAAACCTAGCGGATTGATCACTCCGTGACAAGCGTTACAGAAATCGGGTTTTGTTTGGAAGGCCACCCTTTCGCGAGTCGTAAAATCTGGGTGTAGGCCGGGAGCCAATGGTGCGAATGCGGCGGGCGGCGGTTGCAACATGCGTCCAAGGAAATTTCTTACGATCAATACTCCTCGATGAATGGGGGAACTCGCATCCAGGTAAGCAAATCGAGAAAGGAGATACGGGTTTGTTAAAACACCCGACCGTTCGGCGGAATCAAGAGCAATAGGCTGGAAAGGAGCATCTGTGGGCAGGTTGACCCCGTAGATCTTGGCCAGCCGCCCATTCAGAAACGTTGTGTTACTCAGCATCAAATCCCGATAATCCGAGCGATCATTCCAAGCCGTCTTCTCAAGGAAGATTTCGAGGGAGGTCCTCAAATCGGACACGCTTGCAACGTCGAAACCCGGATAGTGAACTGGGTTCTTGACGATATCGGGTACGTCATCCAGTTTGAGCCAGTGGAATAGGAACTCACGTAACTTATTCCAAGCCTTCGGATCGGCTGCCATTCGGCTTGCTTGATTCTTCAAGTTTTCTGGCGATGCTAACTCCCCCGCCGCAGCCGCTCTCGTGATCTCCGCATCGGGCAACGTATCCCATAGTCCAAACGAAAGTTGAGACGCGATGGCATATGGGTCGTGAGTGCCGGGCGCGACGATTTCTCGATAAAGGAATCGAGGTGATATCAATGTAAGAATCACCGAACGCTTTACCGCTATCTCGGGATTTGCAGCCGAGTCAAACTGCTTGTCAACGTAAATTCGCTGTACCTCTGAGTTGTTGGGTCGCCGAATGGCGCGTTGCACAAACCGCTCACAGTATTTGCGCAGACGCTCTTTACGATCGGGCGCATCTTGAGGGACTCCTGTGACATCCGCGAGATTTGAAACAATGTAGTTGGCAGTTGAGATGGCCGCTGCCGTAGTAGCGTCATCCCACTCCTTTGAAACCGACGAACCGCGTTCATATCCCGTGCTCCGATCATCTGGTGGAAACTTCGTATCCACAATAAATGTGGGCACGTCCGTCTGAGTAAAGAAGCAATGCGATGGGATCCTTTCGGTCGCGTGTTGAGGGCGTCTCCACAGAAGCGAAACAAACGCCTTGCCGGGTGGCTTAGCCTTGCGTTGCTTCGAGTCGTCTACACCTTGTCCAGCCTTGATGAACTCGAGTCGGATGGGATAGGCGCGACCACCGACGAGATAGATGGATGCCGTGAATTCGTTGTCATTTGACGATCGAATATGCCCGTCAATCAGGGGTTGCTTCCAACCGTTCACCCAGAGCCTTACGCTTTGATCAGACCGAATCGTGAACTCATAGTCGCCCGTATCAGGGGCGAGGACATCTCCCTGCCAGGCGATCGTAAAGATGTGAGGATCAAACTTATCGGCTGCGGGAGCGCTCGTTCCAAAATCGAAATTTATCTCGGGATCGATACGCTTGAAAACTTTGGTTTTTGCATTCGTATCTCGACCATTGAAATACTCGCCATAAAGACCGGTGGGAGGATCGTTCGGAACTGCCTGGTGAGGAACGCTTACAAGATCGGCGACGGCATTTCGAAACTGACGAACCGTAAGGCGTTGCAAGCTGACTTGCGCAGGTCGAAAACGCTCTTGTGCCAACGGTGAGTAGAACGAATTAAAGAGATAAGGAGCCAGTAAATTGGCCTCTTCCTTTGAGCAATGCTTCGGCCCGGGCGGCATTTCTTGCTGGATAAACCTTGAAAGTTCCGCGACCGATTTCTTGCCCGTAAGCGCCCTCGGATACGCAACTCCTCCCTCTCCATTTGGACCATGACAAACCGCACATCGGGCACGAAAAATATCGGATCCTTTTTGAGGAGCCGGCGGAGACCCCACGGCAGACGGCGCAAAAAGTGTTACCCCTAAAAAAAGGGCCGAACCTAGAAGTCCCAGAGTCGATCGAACGGTTCTATTTGGCATCATTGCAGAGCCCGTGTTTTGGCATGTTACCGTTAGGAGACTGAGATTGCCTCCATAAAACGTGGACCATTCGGGCTGAAAAGTTTTCGACCGCACCATTTAGTCGCAACTTGTCGTTATAGTTAATTCAAATGGTCCCGTTCATATGTGCATTGGTAATGCTTCATTCGAAGCCCGGTGATTCTCCGATCATCGCTCCCGGAGCGACGCTTCAAAAACTTGGTGGAGGATTTGCATTTACTGAAGGGCCAGCAAATGATGCCGAAGGCAACGTTTACTTCACCGATCAACCAAACGATCGGATCATGAAATGGAGTGTTGATGGTTCGCTAGAAGTCTGGCTGAAGCCGTGCGGACGGTCCAACGGAATGGCGTTTGACAAAAAAGGGAATCTTATTACTTGCGCTGACGACAAGAACGAACTGTGGTCCATAAGCCCTTCTCGGAAGATCACGGTCTTAGTTAACAATTTCCGCGGCAAGTTGCTCAACGGTCCGAACGACCTTTGGATTCGGCCAGACGGCGGAATGTATGTTACGGATCCTCTTTATGTAAGACCTTATTGGAAGCGCGAGGCAAAATCGCAACAAACGGGTAACCATGTGTACTTCCTGCCCCCCGGCCGACACGTTTTCATGCAGGTAACTGACGATCTCAATACGCCAAACGGCATCATTGGTACGCCGGACGGAAAGGCGCTTTATGTGTCGGACTTGGGCAAAGGAATCACTTATCGATACATGATCCAACCGTCGGGCCTATTGCTGGACAAGCAGCAGTTTTGCAAACTGGGTTCCGATGGAATGACCCTGGACCGTGACGGGAATGTCTACTTAACGGGCAAGGGAGTCACGGTATTTGATCGTACTGGTCAGCAAATCGAACATATCGACGTGCCTGAAGATTGGGTCGGACATGTTTGTTTCGGCGGCAAGGATCATCGAACCCTGTTTATCACTGCAAGCAAGGGAATTTATGGCCTTCAAATGAAAGTTCGTGGCGCCTATTAAAGCCTGAGTGCATCTTGCCGATAACCTATAAACTCAGCTGAGCAATCTCGCGTACCTGCCTCCGGTATAGTTGCTTGCCTCCGTTTGGATCATCGGAATTTTCATGTCACTCCCAGTAAAAAACAAGCTCAATCGCGTCGACCAGACGGTTCGCCAACTTCCTCAAGCCGTATATGTCACCCTCGGTGAACTCAATGTTTCGGCATGGAGAACGGACGAACCGGTTTCCTTTGCAAATCGAGAGTCTGGCGAGCCAATTTCAATTCAGACGGGAGATGTTTGGGGCAAACTTTGGGATTGTGCTTGGTTCCATTTCACAGGAGCGGTGCCCAAAGATGCGGCTGGCAAAAGTGTCGTCCTCTTAATCGACCTTGGCGGAGAAGGACTCATCGTCGATCACGATGGCAACCCTGTCCAAGGACTCACCTCAATTAGCTCAGGTTTTGATTTTTCGCTCGGGAAGCCCGGCAAACGAGTTTTTCCGATCTCCAATCCATCCATTGGAGCCGAAATCATCGATATTTGGGTTGATGCGGGCCTCAATGACTTGTTTGGAAACTTGCCGAATGGAGGCAAGCTAGATGAAGCTCGAATCGCGGTAAGACGCGAGGAAGTTCAAGCCCTTTGCTTCGACTTTGAAGTCTTGCGCGAATTAGTCAATCATTTGCCGGAGAAGAGCGCTCGCTACGCGAGTGTCGTCCAGGCTCTGTATGAAGCATCACTCTTATTGGGTCACGGTACCGAAGACGATTCGGTGATCGCTGAAGCAAGAAAACGGCTTGCTCCTGAACTAGCGAAGGCAGGTGGAGATCCTTCTTTAACCATAAGTGCCATCGGACACGCGCACATCGATTTAGCTTGGCTTTGGCCGATTCGCGAAACGATTCGTAAAGGTGCTCGCACTTTTTCGACCGTGCTGCGGATGATGGAACGCTATCCCGATTACATGTTCGGAGCGAGTCAGCCCCAAATCTATCAGTGGATGAAGGATCACTACCCAAACCTGTATCAAGAAATAAAAGCACGAGTCGCTGAGGGCCGATGGGAAGTACAGGGTGCGATGTGGGTTGAGCCCGATTGTAACATTCCAAGTGGCGAATCACTGGCGCGCCAGATGTTATATGGCAAGCGGTTCTTTCGACAAGAATTTGGCATCGACGTCACGAATCTTTGGGAACCAGACGTGTTTGGTTATTCCGGCAGCATCCCTCAAATTCTACAAAAGGGCGGCGTTGATACTTTTCTCACCCAAAAGCTCTCGTGGAGCCTCTTTAATGATCACCCCCATCACACATTCAACTGGGAAGGAATTGATGGCACGTCCGTTCTTGTACACATGCCACCCGAGGCAACCTATAACAGCTCCGCTGCTCCACGCGCAATTGCGAGAGCTGAGAACGATTACCTCGATAAAGACCTGTCGGACGAGTGCTTACTTCTTTTTGGAATTGGTGATGGCGGTGGCGGTCCAGGCGAAGAACATCTCGAGCGTCTGGCACGTGAAAGAAATTTATCCGGCTTAGCACCAGTGGTCCAGGAAAGCTCTCATAAGTTCTTTGAGCGTCTCAAGGAGAATCAGAATCGCTATGCAAACTGGCGCGGTGAACTGTACTTAGAGCGCCATCAGGGAACGTTAACGTCTCAAGCCCGTAATAAGTGGTTCAATCGCAAAATCGAATTTGCTTTACGCGAGCTTGAGCTGTCTTCAGCGCGCAATATTGCTTCACCAGACCAATATCCGTCTGAAGCATTAGATCGGATCTGGAAAGAGATATTGTTGCTCCAATTTCACGACATCCTCCCCGGATCATCTATCACCCGAGTATTCGACGAGTCAATCGCAAGGTACGAAGCGCTTCTTGCAGAAGTAACGGACCTCACAACCGTATCGGACACCGCGTTGCTTGGTTCAGGAACAAAAGGTGCGCTCTCAAATTCACTCTCTTGGAATAGAACCGATTGGGTGAAAGTGGGAGATGACTGGCATTTGGTTGAAGTCCCAGCAATGGGATTTGCGAGTTTGGAAATGCCAAAGAAAGCATTCGATACTCCTAAGGTCTCACCCACAAGTCTGGAAAACGAATACCTGCGTATCGCTTTGTCCGATACGGGAGAGATTGTTTCGATCTTCGACAAAGAAGCAGGACGAGAAACCCTCCGACTAGGCCAAGCTGCAAATCACCTATGTGTTTACGAAGATCATGGAGACGCGTGGGATTTCCCGGTTGATTACGACTCAGTGTCGCCACAACCGTTCCTCCTGAAAACAAGTGAGGTCATTACTGACGGTCCCCGATCGCTCATACGGCAAACCCGTTCCTTTGGTCAATCAACGCTGACTCAGGATATCGTTTTGACTTCCGGAAGCCGTCGGCTAGACTTCGTGACTCATGTCGATTGGCAAGAGCGTCGCAAAATGCTGCGGTCGCTGTTCCCTGTCGCATTGCAATCAGACGTAGCTCGTTGCGATATTCAATTCGGAAACATCGAGCGTCCGATTCATGCCAACACCTCTTGGGATTGGGCCAAAAATGAAATTTGCGCTCAGAAGTGGATCGATATTTCTGAGACCGATTATGGTGTCGCGCTGCTTAACGACAGCAAATATGGTCACAGTGTCCGCGATGGGGTCATCAATCTTAATTTGCTCCGTTCAGCAACCTATCCCGATCCGATGGCCGATCATGCTTGCCACAACTTCACATACAGCATGTATCCCCATCTTGGAAATTACGTGATCGGTGGAGTGGTTCGGGCGGCTTATGAGCTCAACGTTCCCCTCCGATTAATTCAGACGGACGCAAAAGAGCTACCCATCGCATTTGCACACGTCTCATCCCAAGATGTCGTGATTGAGGCGGTGAAAAAATCGGAAGACTCCGATGCGATCATCGTCCGGATGGTTGAAGTACATGGAAAGTCGGTCGCAACCAAAATCAACTTCGGGTTTGAAATTAGAGAAGCTCACGAGACGAACCTTATTGAAGACGAGTTACGGAGTCTTCCAATCGAACGTAAGTCGATCGCCTTAACCTTTAGGCCCTTTGAGATCCTAACGCTCAAGGTCCAACCTCAGTAGTAAACGCGAAAATGACCCAGGGCATTAGGCTCCTGGGTCATTTATTGATGAGACCTCAGATTATTTTTTCATCAAATCGCGAAGTTGTTTCTCCTTCGCTGGGCCCCAGTACTTGCAGTCTAGGTTGAAGAAAACCGAAGTGTATGGCATTGCCATGTTTGTCTTGAGAATCAGCACTTTGAAGGTCTTTCCCGACTCATCCAGTTTGCCAATGAGATCGCTGTGAAGAACGCCCTGCACTTGCCGACCTTTAAAGGTCTTGAAGAGATCCTTCTTGTAGCGACCGATGCCTGGTACCAACTTGTCGTTAAGGGTATTCAGCTCTTTATCAATGTAAATAATGGGAGCAACGTGTACCGACGTGCCGAGCTGTCGAAGCACTTCTTGTACGACTTCAAGCTGGCTAGCACCCGTTTCAATTGTCGTGATTCCCGGGCTGGTTTGAGCAGGGTAAGCGGAGTCGGCGACAACGACCCAATTTCTGTGCCCAAGAATGGGAAGTTGCTGTCGCAAGGCATTTCTCCATCCTGCGGTATGAGATGGAGCATCGGCATAAGCAAAAGAAGCGGCGATTAGCGCAAGCGCAACGGTGAGTTTGGCCTTATTCATCATGGAACCTCTTTGAGAACCATACCGAACTTACGCGCACTTGCGCTCATTCATCGGTAGAATCGCGTTGACATGGGGTTTTCTTCCTTCGCTTTGGTTGCTTCCATCCTCGTTTCCGCCGTATCGGACCAAACAGCCTCTCCATCGGCAGAAGAATTTGCTTCGAAGGCAGATGCCAAGAAATGGTTAGCCAAGCGATCCGAGCAAAGGATCATTGTCGTCACCGACACCCGAGAACAACCCGTTAAGCGTACCGATCAAATCCCGGTTCGCTGGCTCTCTCGCCAAGATACAATCCATCCGGAATTCACTGGGAAAGCTCAACCTGGCGAATTCTATGTCTTTCAAGTTTCCTTGCTCAACAATGGGAAACTACCGGTCACCGTGAGCTCGACTTCCGTGAATATGGGTTCCGAGGCCGCTTTGGCCGTGTGCCTCAATCAAGCCGTCAGCCAGGAACCCGGCAAGAGAATTGAAATCGCGCCTGGAAAGATTCAACCGCTGTGGATAGGAGTCGAATTCGACAAAGCCGGCGAGTTCTCAGGAAGTGTTCAAGCGACGATTGCTCTCGGAGAATCGGGTTACTTTCAAGACATTTCGGTACCGGTCTCGCTGCACGTCTCTGGGTCTCCCGTGGCTAATCACGGCGTAGATGAGGGTTGGCGGTTATCTCGTCTCAAGTGGTTATTGCCTTCAGACTTGGGGGTTTCGCGCCATCCGACAAAGGGATTCAAACCCTTGAGACTTAACGAACGCACCATCGAATTAACCTCGGCAATCTTGTCGCTGGATGAAACTGGCCTTCCAGCCCAAATTGCGGCCAAGGGCCCGAAGTCAACGAGATTGTTAAAGAAGCCATCGACACTCGCAGTCGTCGCGGAGACTGGAGAAGTTAAATGGTCGCAATCTCGCCTACGATTCACCTCAGTCCATGAAGATCAAATTGCGTGGGAAAATCTTCGGACTTCTGAACAAGCCGACCTAAAGTGCGAAGGTAGTGTTGACTTCGATGGCTTTGCCAAATACCGATTAATTCTTACCGCGAAAGAACACCTGAAGCTAAAAGATGTTCAACTTCAGGTTCCCTATCGTGAGGCAGCCGCAAAGTATCAACTCGGGCTTGGATATCGAGGCGGATTCACACCCGCTTCAACGGATTGGAAGTGGAACGTGGCCTTCCAGCAGGACTGTATTTGGCTGGGCGACGTAACTGCTGGAGCTCAGTGGCGATTTAAAGGATCGAACTACACTCGCCCACTGGTAAACATTTATTACGGATACCGTCCATTAAATCTGCCTGATTCATGGGGCAACTTTGGTCGCGGAGGAATTAGGGTAAATCCGACTGCTTCTGGCACTCGATTGATGGAGGCTTACTCGGGTATTCGAACAATGGAACCAGGGGATAAGCTGGAGTTCAATTTCGATATTCAAATCACTCCATCGCGACCACTCAATACTGAGCAGCAATGGGCTACCCGCTACTATCATCCTGGAGATCTTCCACCAACCGACCCCATCGACAAAGCGGTGGATACGGCAAAAGAGGATGGAGCCAATGTGCTCAACGTACACCAGCGGCAACAGGTCAACCCCTTCATCAACTATCCATTCAATGACTTCTCAGTCCCTGATCTTAAGAAGTACATTGAGAAAGCTCATAAAGACGATATACGAGTTAAGCTCTACTACACCACTCGCGAACTCACCTGGCAACTACCCGAAATTTGGGCTCTAAAAAGCTTCGGCGAATCGATCATTGAACCGGGTCCAGGAGCAAAAGCTCAGACAGTCATCAATCCAAACGGTGCGAATCCAAAACTCGTCGAAGCACTCGAAGGAAACTTCATTCCTGCTTGGGTCACGACCCTCGATGGGAAATATGCGGGAATGGACGACCTGTCCGTGATCACGCGACCAGACTCAGCCTGGACCGATTACTACCTGCATGGCTTGGATTGGCTCGTGAAGAACCTTCACGCCGACGGGGTGTATATTGACGACACCGCCCTCGATCGAACGAGCCTCCAGCGGGCCCGGCATATTCTCGAAGACGGCCGACCAGCCCCTCTTATCGACTTACACTCTTGGAATCACGAAGACCCACTGGCTGCCCGAGGCTCTAGCACCAGCATCTATATGGAACTGTTTCCGTACATCGACCGAATCTGGTTGGGTGAAGGATTCGACTATCAGAACGCAACGCCGGACTATTGGCTGGTCTCGATGTCTGGCATTCCCTACGGCGTAATGAGTGAAATGCTCCAAAGTGGCGGCAATGTCTGGCGCGGAATGCTCTTTGGGGAAACTTGCCGGCTGGGCTGGAGCGGCGACCCACGATTCATGTGGCAGTTTTGGGACAAGTTTGGGATGAAAGGTACGCAAATGATTGGCTGGTGGGATCCCAGCTGCCCGGTCCAAACCGACTCGATAGATGTCCTAGCGACGGTATATAAGAAGAACGGAAAGTCGCTCATCGCGGTTGCCAACTGGACCAACCAGCAGAAGAATACGATCCTGAAAATTGACTGGCATGCGCTGGGGCTCGATCCCAAGAAAGCTAAGTTGACTGCGTATCCGATCAGCGGCTTCCAAGGCGAAAAGAGTTGGAAACCTGGAGACCAGGTTTCTGTTCCGGCTGCCAAGGGATGGCTGATTGTTGCGGAATAAATTACTGCCTAAGACACCGATCCAAAAATAGAAATGGCTCGTGATCCGGGCCATCCATCGCTTAGTGCTTCATCAGCGCTAACTCATGCAGGAGCACGTTCAGCTTTTCATCTCCATGGTGCGACGACATGAACGACTCGTAATCAAAGCGCCTCAGACCAAACCTAGGCTCGCCACTCTTCTCTCAGTATCGCGTAGGTGTAACAATCAATCCATTCACCATCGCGCTTTTGACTTTTGACAAAGTGCCCTTCCCGCCGCATGCCCAGCTTTTCCATGATCCGAACAGATGCGCGATTATTGGCATCGCAATTCGCGGTAAGTCGGTGCAATTTGCGTACAGCGAATGCGTAATTTAGAAGCTCTCGAGACGCTTCTGAGGCATGTCCTCTTCCTTGATATCTGGATTGAAGCGACCAGCCAATATCCCCTTGCACTCCACCTTCCGGGATAAAAATGCCCACTTCCCCAATCATCCGGCTCTCACTCTTTAATTCAATCGAGAACATGATCCATCCAAAAGCAGTTTCTGGCTCAATCTTCTCTTGCTTCTCTAGGAAAGAAACCGCGGCATCTTCGGATATAGATGCAATCGACTGAAACTTCATGGATTCGAGCGCGTTACGATAGGCTAAAAAGTCGTCCAAATCCTCGATCCGAGGGCGTCGCAGAATCAAATTGTCCGTTTCCATGAAAGTGGGTGTGTCGTCGCTCTTAGCAAACAGCTTCGCTTAACTCCGGCTGCCGAAATCCAGCCCGCTCCAGAACTGGGATCAGAACTTCGTCGATGCAATAGACAATAGGAACCGGTGGCCTTCCGTGACCACTCATGATTGAACCCAAGTAGGTAACGGCTGATTTCCAATTCACTTCTGCCTCAATGGAGAACGAAAGTTTTGCGAGTGGAAGTTCGGAATGGTCGAGGGTAAGCCTTGTACCTCCATCCTCAGGGCTCAGATTCCAGGCGACAATACTCGGTTGGTCACTCTCACCATCTTCCCACGTGTACACCAGACGAGACTTGCCATCGCACTCGAGGACCACTCCCGTGATCTCTTGAGAGCCAGATTTGAGTGCATAGCGGAATCCGATTCGTGGTTCAAAATCAGCCGGCATCAGCCATTGGCTCAGGAAAGCTGGGTCAGTCAGTGCTCGCCAAACTCGTTCGATTGAGTCCGGGTAGACAATTTCAAGATGGATGTTTTCTTTCAACGTGTTTCCTCCAGGTTTCTTCCTAGTTCCTTTAGTTTTTCTTGCCAAAACGGCTGATAATGGGCGACCCAAGCACTGACTTCTTTTAGCGGTTCAGCCTTGAGTTTATATATCCTTTGCTTGCCAGCCTTTACGTTTTCCACGAGTCCCGCGTTCTTTAGAATGGATAAGTGCTGCGAGATGGCAGAAATCGACATATTCATCGAGTCTGCCAACTGAGTCACCGGAGTCGGTCCCAACGCCAGTTGATCCAGCAACACCCGCCTCGGTTCCGAGGCTATCGCACCAAAAACATCCGGTTTTGATGAGTCAGCACGATTCTCCATAGCTAACTTTACTTTAGAATTCTCTAAAGCGTTACATCAAGAGACGGATTTCCATGTGATTCGTTGACATGATACTTTAGAGATCGCTAAAATGTTTTCAAGATCAAACATGCTAACTGATGTTACTGCCCAGATTGAACTTCTTCGAAAGGCCTACGCTGCATTTAATTCTCGTGACATTGACGAGGCTCTAGCGACCATGACGGCTAACGTGTCTTGGCCCAAAGCATTTGAAGGAGGATTCGTGGTTGGAGCAGAAGCCATTCGCGAATATTGGACTCGCCAATGGTCAGGCATCAATCCAAACGTGGAGCCAACTACCTTCACTCCTGATGACTCGGGCCGAATGGTTGTGAAAGTTCACCAAGTTGTGCGGGACCTGCAAGGCAAAGTGATTGATAATCGGCACGTAGGGCATCGCTACACCTTCCAAGATGGACTGATCGATCGGATGGAAATTTGTGATGTTTAGGCTCACTTTTGAGCGAGAATCTTAGCAGGCGAAAATTTAAAGTAGTAGTGAACTAATACACTGTTTCACTCGTCTCTTAGGCATGAGGTTATTTATCTCGCCTACAGACGGGGTGCCGATCTACATGCAGATCGTGCAACAGGTCCGGAGGTTGGTTGCATCGGGAGAACTTGAGTCGGGAGAAGAGCTTCCGAGCATCCGAAGCTTGGCCGACACGCTTGTAATCAATCCCAATACCGTTGCCCGAGCTTATCGCGATCTTGAGGCAGCCGGTATTGTCACTTCAAGTCGGGGCCTCGGCACCTTTGTTGCCGCTACCGACCAATCAACTGCCCATGGTGAACGGCGCTCAGTGCTTAAAGAGAGGCTAAACGCGCTTGTCGTTGAAAGCCATCAGATGGGCATTCCCCTCGCCGAAGTTCAAGAGATGCTCAACGAAAGTTACGCGGCTTTTCTAGCTGCTCAAGATTTGGAGGTTCCACGTGGCTGAACTAATTCTAGAAGTTAAAAACCTTGTTCGCACATTTGGCCGTCGTCGTGCCATTGACGACATATCATTTACCCTCGAGCGTGGCTCAGTCCTCGGGCTTGTTGGACAGAATGGAGCAGGAAAAACCACTCTCATCAAGCACATCCTTGGGCTCCTTCGAGCCGAGAACGGATCAGTTCGCGTTTTTGGTTTAGATCCCGTTGCCGATCCTCCTGGCGTTTTGTCTCGCATAGGATATCTTTCAGAAGAAGGCGACTTACCGCTTTGGATGAAGGTTGAGGAGCTTGTTCGTTACTCCGCCGCTTTCTATCCGGGATGGGATCCCAAGTACGCCGAAGAACTTCAAAAGCAGTTTGGATTATCGTCCGACTCAAAATTGGGAGCGTTGTCCAAAGGTCAACGAGCACGCGCTGGACTCCTTTGTGCTCTCGCGTTCAAACCGGAGTTACTCCTCCTCGACGAACCTTCGTCTGGACTGGATCCCGTCGTCCGAAGAGACATCCTAAGTGCCGTCATCCGAACGATTGCAGACGAGGGCCGCACCGTTCTCTTCTCGTCTCACCTTCTCGCTGAGGTTGAACAAGTATCGGACCGAGTCATCATGATCGACGGAGGTCGCATCGTTCTTAACGATGACCTGTCGAACATCAAAGAAGCCTATTTCAGGATAGATATTCGCTTCGAAGCCAACCAAGAGGTTCCTCCAACTCTGCCAGGATCGATCCACTGGGAAGGTAAGGGCAAAGATTGGACCGTTATTTGGGCAGGAGACCAAAGCGCGCTCACGAGCGCAGTTTGCGCTCTGAAGGGTCGCATCCTTACGAATAGAGGCGTTAGCTTAGACGAGATATTTGTCGCCTATGCAGGAGGATGCACCCAATGAACTCTGGAATGACGGTCCTCAGTTTGATGGTCCACCGCTTCAAAAAGGCCTACCTGTTCTTCAGCATCTACATGGGCGTTTTGGTGCTACTCGGATTGACGCCAAGAAGTTGGGTACCGGAACCTCTGTCAGCAGTCCTGTGTTTGCCATTCGGTCTTGGCCTGCTCATGACGGTATTTGGATTTGTGAACTTCGAAGCCGACATTGCATCGACTGCGTCGGCGTATTCGCCGTGGCTCCTTAGACTTCCGATTAAGACTCGTGAATTAGCGCTCTGGCCAATACTCGCGGCTGCAACTTGGGGGAGTCTTTCCTGGGTGATATTCGCGGTGCTGTTTGTTAGACCTAGGGGCCTCGATGCACCTGTTTGGTGGCCCGCACTTATGTTTATGGCGCTTGCGTTAAGCATGCAAGCTATCTTATGGCGCCCCGTCAAACGCGGAAACATACGGCTCATCTTCACGATGCTGCTGAGCACAACCATCATGTTGTTTGGGTACATCGCTACCCAAATGCAGGTGAGGCAAGGAGTTATCTGTGCAATTTACGCCGCAATCGCGGTTCCTTCGGCTGCGATTGCTTGGTGGAGTTTAACGCTCGCGAGAACTTCGACCGCCGGTGGCATTCGATCCGCCACCGATGTTAAAGAAACGATCAAGGTTCAACAACAGACGAACTTTTTCAAATCGCCAATGGCTGCGCAGATATGGCTCGAATGGCGCCGACAAGGCAAACTCTTGCCCTTGCTCACCGGGTTGGGATTCCTAGCCATTTCTTTGCCTATGGCAGCCTGGCAGGATAAGCACATCATCGGATATACCGGCAAAGGTCAAGCCATTTTGGCTAACATTTGGCTGACAACGGCATTCCAATTTTTGCCTTACATTCCACTGCTATTTGCCACCGTTATCGGAATGGGAGCACGCGTTTCAGATATTCGCGGTACCGATGGTAACTACCATCTTTACTATGCAACGCGACCCTTAAAATCACAAGACATGGTCCGAGCGAAGATGATTGCGATCGCCATGGGCGTAGCCATCACTGCACTTTTGACAGCGGTTGTCATGATTCTTTGGGTGAGCATGCCGGTAACGCTTAGTGACGGAACGATCATGACGTACTTCAAAGCTACGTTTGCGAGAACATTTGAACGAGAACAATGGGTTGCGATCGCCATGATCGTCGTCTTATTCACAGCGTGGACATGGAGAAATCAATCCGTGGGAGCATTTGTTGACTACATGCCGTCGCGAGAATTCGCAATGCTCTATCCAATCGCAGTTACCTTCATCGGTGTGCTTGCTTTCACTCTCTTTCGAACCTATAACTCTGAGCTCAGAGACCCCAAATATGCGCAAGCTTGGAGCGCCGTAATGGCAATTGCTTTAGTGATCAAAATTGGTAGTGCAATTGTCATTGCGAGAAAGCAAATACGACTCCGCCCTTCGTCCAAGAGCGATATTCTCACGACATTTGCTTATTGGCAAGGGGCAGGCATCGTTGCAGCCATTTCCGTCGGACTTATCGTTAACTGGATGCACCAAGATGGCACTCCCAGCTACATGTTCCATCCCACTCCCGAGATTATGGCTCTCATGCTCGTTCCGCTCGTTCGTCCGCTGAGTTCTCGCTTGGCCCTTGAACTTGGACGACATCGCTAACGCCTCATAGTCGTAATATGATAGGGTGTAGGGCGTCTAAGTTCTGCACCTTATCTCATGCTTAGCCTATTGTTAGCCGTTTCGTTGAATTCCCCAAATCAGCCTCAGGTGCCCTTTGTTCGGCATCCAAAAATGGCTTATATCGAGAACGGCGTCATCAAATTGGGAGTCGACCTAAACCTAGGAGGATCGATCACATACTTGGCTCCGATCAGTCACCCCGAGAAGAGCTTGGTTAACAGTAGCGATTTAGGGAGGCAAATCCAGCTCTCCTACTACTCTGGTCCCGTGCCTTATCACCCTAAAGGAGCCACCATTTCGAAGAGTTGGCAATTCCTCGGTTGGAATCCAATTCAAAGTGGCGACTACTACGGTAACTCGTCAAAAATCCTATCTACCAAGATCGGCAAAGATCGCCTCACCCTCCGGTGTATTCCAATGCATTGGCCACTCAAGAATGTGCCTGGAGAATGCGAATGTGAGGTTTCACTCCAGCTCGAAGGAGCGGCTGTCAAGGCAAAATGTCGACTGTTCAACAAGCGTGACGACGACCTAACTCAATATTCTGCCCGGGCTCAGGAGTTACCTGCGGTCTATGTAAATGCCCCGTACTATCACCTCATGACGTATACGGGATCTGCTCCATGGGCTCAGGCTCCGTTGACGGAAATCCATAACCGACTAGACATGGAGCAGCATTGGGCAACCTGGTTAGCAACGGAAAACTGGGCCGCTCAAGTCGATGATCATCAGTGGGGTTTAGGAGTTTGGAATACCGGCACGGCACGATTCTCCGGTGGCTTTTTCGGCGAACCTGGAGTTGGCGGACCGGATGACGGACCGACCGGTTACATCGCTCCAAATCGCACTGAAATTCTCGATCACAACATCGTTTACGACTACAACTATGTCCTCGTAGTCGGTAGCCTCAACGAAATTCGGACTTATATTTACAATCACGCAAAGCACGATCTTCCGGTTTGGAACTTTAACCGAACTAGAGAAGGCTGGAACTACGAGAACGCCTCGGACAAAGGGTGGCCGTTAAAGGGAGGTTTGGACTTCACTGTTGCCAATAAATCCGTCCATCTGTTTAGCCCTTAGTTCGCTCTTCCACTCGCTCATCTCTCGGCGGTCACCATTCAAGTTTCTTGCTCGGGCTCTCCAGCCTCGGCTGAACTCATGGCTAAAACCAGCCGGTCGAATGAGTTCTCACCCATTACGAATCAGCCGCTTTCCCTGATGAGTGATGGAAAACTTCATACCTACCGAATTCAAGTCAAGCCTCAACTTTCAGAAGCGGAGTTACTCAACCAGCTCAAATTCTCATTTAAGAGCGACAAGGAAACGTCTTTAATGGTGAAATTGGTTCGGATCGAGAAATAGCTATCCTCCAGATTTTGCGATCGTGAATTCGGCCGAGTGAGTGCTCGGTACTGCCAGTACACCCAGGACGAAACGTCCAGTTGTCGAGTCGTAAGACTCAAGTTTGGCGCTTCCCTTTATTGCGGTTACAGTCGGTAAAGACGGGCAAATACCCTCGATGAGAATTCGACTCTCACCAGGGGCGAAATGAATCTTAAGACTCAAACCAGTTGATCGAGTGTCGATCGAAACGATTCTTTGTTTGCCAGTCGGCACAATCTTGCTTAAGTCTCCCAGAATCGTGATTCCCGATTGAGTGACGGGAAGAACCATCAGGTAGGCATAACCCTGCTCACCGATGTCTCCTTGAATGACTCCGTCGCTACCAACGAGAGTCGATTGATCTTTAGCAAAGTCAAAGACGTAGGCTGCCCCACTTTGCCCCAGGTCACGAAGATTGAACTCAAAGTGCCGTGTCGATTTGTCTCTTGGAAAGGCGAAGACGTACGAGGTTCGTACCGTTCCGTGGTTCGTGTAAGTCGAGGCTAGGAATGGAGTCTTGCGGTGGTCAGCCCCATCTTGATAGGTTTGGTCCATCGGCAAAATTGGCCGATCCGGTTTGACGATTACTCCATCCGGGAGAATGGCTTTAAAGATATTTGACGCATTCTCTTTGCCGATACTGTCCCCTGTCCCTACCGGACCCGCTGAAAGCACGGACAGTATCATGTTTCCAAGTTCTCCGCTCTTGAAAACGTCGCACCAGGGCAAAATACCAACGGAGTCTGCCAGTTGGGAAACGTAAATAAAGTCCGCCCACTTGCCGGGTTCAAAACGGTCCCCGCTTGTGCGAATGGTTGTTAGGTTGGGATATTTCAGGCCTTGAAGAAAGAACCTCGGAGTCCCCATACAGTATTGAAGAGTCAAATTGTGGTTCTTTGCCGCTTTTGCCATTCCGTCCGTAAAGGCATCGCCGATTCCCGGCATGGTCCCCATCTCAGGACTATTCAAGTAGATCTGATCGAGCCAGTCCTGTTCGTAACAAACGACTCCTCCATCTAGGAGGTACTCCATAATGTCATCCCACCATTTGAGCTCAACGGCACCCACTCCAGAAATCAGATAAGTTTGGTGGTAAGGACTCATTCGATCGATCCACCGGTTATGGGTTGCAAGGGGAATCCCTAAATCATGCTGAAAGAAGCCCAGTCCGGTAGGAAATAGCTCGGGATCGGCGCGATATTCCATGAGCCCTCCGTAACGATTCCAGTTTCCTTCTGGCAGTTTTGAGTTCTTCTTGACTCCGCCGGGCTTACCAGATGGATCGTTGATAGACTTTTGATACCACCAGCTATCCAACTGAAGATAACCAAGCGGGATGTCTTTCGCGTCGTAAGTTTTCTTTAAATCCAACAACGTGTTCGTGTAGCCACGCTTCAAATCATAGTTGTAGTAATAATCGGCCCCATTATCTGTCCAGTAGCCAAATTTCTGAACCAGTACATCCGCGTTCGGTTGGTTCAAGGTCCGTTTGTAGAGACCTCGCATCGCCAAACCCCATGTGTCCCACGTGTGGCCGATGCCGTCTCCGAAGACCAACAAGGCATCTTGATCCATGTTCTTCGGGATGCTTTTCAAACCCTCGTTAAGCCTCACCCCTAAGGAGGTTTTCTCATTGCCAAACATCTTGGCAATCATAAACTCTGAGGCGGGAGACATAATCATGGACTGCCCATTGGGTTCAAAAAGTAGCCATGGAGTGGCAGTTTCAGCTAACCCATACTTCGGAGGAGCGAACGTTCGATCTTGATAGCTGAAGGTCTTCATTTCACTTAGGTTCCCACTCAAAATGGGAAAAGGGATCCCAGCGCCAAATTCGCCTTCAAGATAGCGCAACCGGAACCAAACCACGGGAAGGTTATCGTACCGACGTATCGTTCCTTGAACTGGGCCGACGGTATTCCAGTCGAACCTAATTTCCTGATACGCACCAACTCCGTCCTTCCCTTTTCCTGACGATACGTGGGAAACCTTGCTTTCTATCTTTCCCGTGAGCCTTGCTTGCTGGCTCGGCACAGCTATTTCGTAAGTGCCCTCGGAGGAATTGACCGAAACAAGAATTCCGGATGCCGATTTGGGCAATTGTGAATCACCTGATCGTTGGCACCAAGCGGCTGTACTAACAACCAGGACAGAAATCGAGGCTATCCATCTCGAATGCATAGGCCCTAAGTCTACGACGATTCGGACCAAAAAGGAGGTCGGGGCTATTGATTCCAGACTTCGAACAGCTTGAGGTTCTCTAAGAAGATCTCTACAATTTCCGGATCAAACTGACGCCCAGATTGAATCTTGATATAGTGAACCGCTTGATCGGTGGACCATCGCTTTCGGTAAGGGCGATCCGAACGGAGTGCATCCCAAACGTCAACTACCGCAAATATCCTAGCCGGAAGGGGAATCTCTTCGCCCTTGAGGCCTCGCGGGTAACCGGAACCATCCCAGCGCTCGTGGTGGCAAAACGGAATATCAATAGCCGAACGTAAGAACTTGACTGGTTCAAGTAAGTCCAGTGCGATGCCTGGATGGCGGCGCATTATGACCAGTTCATTCTGATCGAGCTCTCCTGGCTTGTGGAGCACGCTATCTGGGATAGCCATCTTTCCGATGTCGTGGAGAAGGGCCCCACGTCTCATATCGGAGATTTGTCCGGCAGGTACGCCTACAAGTTTGGCCAATTCCACCGTCATATCCGTCACGCGACGACTGTGACCTTCCGTCTCATGATCTCGAAGGTCAAGAGCGCGTGACCAACCTTCGATTGTGGCATCGTAAGCTGAAATGAGCTCACGGTTGGCGGTTCTCAGGCTTCTCAACAAGGTCGTGTTGTCAACCGCAATCGCCGCCTGCGAAGCCAGCATCTCAGCAAAGTTATCGAGATCAACATCTTGCGGAAGCTCTGTCCGGTGGTAAATCTCAAGAACACCCAGAATATTTTCGTTTGCGATCAGTGGAACAGCAAGATAGGATTCAAATCCAGCCGCAATCATGTTTCCAAATCTCCGTCCACGCGCACCTGCTTCCTGAAGATGAACCAGTTTGGAACGGTATCGATTAACAATTAAGTCCCTTCCCAGAGATGGGATCGATGTTCCGGTTTCAAACCCGATCGTTGTTTCAAGCTTAAATGAGGTCGTTGCTTCGTCAAAGAGATGAATAGCCGCCGCATCGATCTTCGTTTGGGATTTGAGCTGCTCGAGCAGCATGTCCAGCATCGTACGAAGGTTAAGATTTTCGCTTACCGTGGCATGGATAATGCTGAGTGAATGAAGCCGCTGAAGATGAAACTCAGTTCGTTCTCTCAGGGCAACACGCCGTAAAGAGGCGGCTGCGATCTCCGCTAAAATGCTTAGGAGCCTCGACTCACCGGCAGTGAATTCAACATCTTTTTGCCCCGCTTCATAGGGTTTCCCGAGCCACAAAACGCCGATCACGTCACCCCGGGCCACAAGGGGAACTCCTAGTACCGCGGTGGGACTCTCGATAATGTTACGCATGATCGAAGTCGGATCATTCATGATGTTGGGGTCAAACTTGGGAACAGCATCCCCAAAGACTCGACCGACCAATCCCTGATTTTTTTCGAACCTTACACCCACGAGTTTTTGAAAAACTCCGCTCACATGGCGAATGACAACGACATCGGTTTCAGGGTCTACAAGGGCTAAACCTACCGATTGAAGGTCCAGAATACGGGCGATTTGCTCGGAGATGATAGGGAGCATCTCTTCCGTGGTTTCAACTTCTCGCAAAGCAAAACTGATTGCCGCGACGGCTTCCATCTCTCGATCACGCTGCACTTTCTCAGTGATGTCGTGAAGCGAACCAACCATGCGAACGACTCGCTGGTTGAGGTCCCGCGCTAACATGCAATACACCTGGTATCGACCGTAAGTGTTGTCGCCACGACGCAGCCTCATTTCCGTGCGGTATGGACCTTCCTTGCGAATATGGCGAACGAGAGCCGGTAAATAGTTGCGACGATCGTCTGGATGCACAACTGCAAGTGCGTCGTTGAGATTGGCACCTTGAATGGTGCGATCGAGACCCAACAGGTCATAGACTCGGTCCGACCACGTGATCGTGTCCGTGTCTCGATCCCAGACCCAAATACCATCCGTGCTTGCGTCCGTAACTAATCGGAGCCGCTCTTCGCTTTCTCTTAAAGATTCGGAGTATCTCGTGAGAGCATCTTCAACCCGAATTCGCTCCATGATCTCTTTTTCGAGCGTGACTTTCTGCAGTCGAACTTGCTCGTAAAGCTCATCGTTTAGCACCGAAACCGCGACATTGTTTGCAACGATTTGAAGGTGAGCAAGATCACTTGCACTGAATTCCCGCTTCTCACGATCGGTGTAGATTGCGATAACTCCGATAATCTGATCCTTCACCATAAGCGGCGCGCCCGCGTAGGATAGGAACCGATATCCGGTCAGGTAGGTTGGCTGACCGGGATCAGGTAACGAAGCTTCAGGAATCGAAAGAGCTGATTGGACCTCAATGACTTTGGAAGCCAACCCTTTGGCCGCGGGTATGGATTGCGTTAATAGCTCGGGTTCAATACCTGAGCTTGCCAGTAATACGAGTTCATCTCCTCGCAAAAGCCTGATAACGCAAGCGTCAACCTGGAACGCTTTACACACTTGTTCCGAAGTCGTTTTGGCCTGCTCTACCAGCGGAAGTGAGCCAATAACGGTTCCGGTTAGGCTGGTCATGAAAATGAGGCGTTCATTGAACAACCTCAATTCTTGTTCAATCTGTCTTCGGACGGTAACGTCGTTGACTACTGCAACACGTACCGCTTGTCCTTCAAGTTGGACCACGTGCGACACGACTTCGACATTTATGCGTCGACCGTCCTTTGTGATGTGAATCCAGTCCGTTTTAGATGGCTTTGCCGGATCTAACTGGGATAACTTCTGATCCATCACCCCCGCTACATCTGACGGCCACAAACGATCAACCGTCAAATTTAGAAACTCGGCTTTGGAGTAACCGTAGTGTTTGATTGCCTCAGAATTTACGTTTAGGATTCTGCGCGAATACCAATCGTAACAAACAACTGGACTTGGAATACCTTCAAAGAGCTCCCGATACCGCGCTTCTGCATCTATCTCGAGATGCTTCTCATCCGTGATATCCGTAATGAATCCTCGAAGCATGTCGGACGAAGGTGCATCCCCTACGACTCGAATCCATCGGAGTTCTCCAGTCGACAACTTCACACGAGCCTCAAAACCAAAGGGTTGAAGCAAGCGCGCCGCTGTTTCCAGAATTTTTAAGCTTTCAAGATTGGCGTCTCCAATTAAAAGGTGGCGCCAGCTGAAAGGGGATTTATCTTCAAACTGAGCAAAGCGGGATAGCCGATCGCGGAAGACCGGCGCAAATTGAAGAGTCTTGGTGTCAGCCTCCCAATAACTCGAAAACCCATGATTTGAATTCATTGGCCCCGATTCAGAAGCAATGACTATGCTTTTAACCTCGTTACTTTGCTCAAACGGAACATCGGCATCAAGAATACTATGATTGGAGCATTGTGAGAACCCGGGGGCCGTCTTCAGTGACTGCGACGGTGTGCTCGAAATGAGCTCCGATGGATCCGTCTCGAGTCACGACCGCCCACGGATCACCCGGTCGATGTCGAATAAGAGGAGAGCCCGCGGTTACCATAGGTTCGATGCAAAAAGTCATCCCAACTTGCAAGGAAATGCCTTTCCCCGCGCGTCCAAAATTCGGTACGTCAATGCCTTCTTCATGCACTTCCGAACCAACCCCGTGACCAGTCAGCTCTCGAATTACCCCGAACCCGTTTCTCTCGACTAACCTTTGAACGGCATTAGAAACATCGCCCATCTTCCCGCCAGCTACGGCTTTCTTGATTCCGTGCCACATCGACTCTTGAGTAACGGAGAGTAGTCGTTGGGCCTTTACACTTCCGTTTCCTACAATCACCGTTATGGCTGTGTCTGCGAGCCATCCATCGATCTCAGCAACTAGGTCCAGCCCCACAACGTCACCCTCTTTCAGGATTGCTTTGCTGCTAGGTTGGCCATGGATGACTTCGTCATTTACTGAAATACATGTGGCATACAGATAGGGCACCCGACTAAAACGTGGGTGATAGTTTAGTAAAGCCGGACGTGCTCCCTGGCTGGCCAACACTTCACGCGCAAGCATCTCCAGGTCCATTGTGGAAACGCCAACAGCGGAGGCTGCTTTGAGTGCCTGAAGGGTCTTCGCAGCCGCTTGGCCCGAGTGAGCCATCGCGTCCATTTCCCCTTGGGTCTTAAGTCTGATGTTGTTCCCCATTTCTCAAATCTTTTTTAGGCATTTTCGATGCCGATCTTCATGCCCAACATTGTCGAATAGGACGCTGAAATTCATTCAAAGCTCCCACCTTTTCTAACGGCTTGACGCTAATTTGAATCTAGTGATGTTGGTAGCGCCCTAAATTATGAATCCAACGCGGGATTCCAGATTGCCGATGAGCCCTAAACCTCACACAAAACAGCATGTCCCCTAAATCCGTTACCTAAAATTCATGACCTCAGATATGCCTGGCAATGAAATATCATCCCTGTGTGCTTTACGCCGTTGCGATGTCTTTGGCTTGGATTGCTGCAGCTTTGATTACCTTTCGAAGTTTGCCGAAGGCGTTAGATCCCCGAAGCAATAAAGTGCCTGCTCGCTCCTCAGTCAAAAGACACTAAGCCGCTTCCATTCCTCTCATAGGAACATTTTCATGGCAGGATTGTCGGTTTCATCGGAGTAGACGTAATCCAAGTCTTCAAGAAATCTAACTAGGTCATCCGACTGGCTAGGATCAACCTCCATGCCAACGAGTACCCGGCCAAAATCCGCTCCGTGGTTTCGATAGTGAAAAAGGCTGATATTCCACTCTTGCCCCATCTTTTGAAGAAAGTTCATCAATGCCCCTGGGCGTTCGGGGAACTGAAAATTCAGCATCCTTTCAGAAATGGTGACGGGTGCTCGTCCGCCCACCATGTGCCTCACATGAAGCTTGGCGACTTCGTTGTCCGTTAAGTCGACCACCTCGTATCCACGTTCAGCTAGATGCTCCATCAATTCTTGAAGCTCTTTTGAATTGGAAATCTGAAGTCCTACAAATACGTGGGCGATTTTCGAGTCAGCATAACGATAATTGAATTCGGTTACACTTCGCGCTCCAATTGCAGCACAAAACTCGCGGAAACTACCGGGTCGCTCAGGAATGGTTACCGCAAGAACAGCCTCGCGCCGCTCACCAATTTCTGCTCGCTCCGAGATATGTCGTAAGCGATCAAAATTCATGTTCGCTCCCGAGGCTATGGCGACTAACTGCTTCCCTTTCAGCGAATGCTCTTCGGCATACTTCTTCAGCCCCGCAAACGCAAGTGCACCGGAAGGTTCCAAAATGGATCGTCGATCTTCATAAATGTCTTTTACGGCCGCACAGATTTCATCGTTGGAGACGATCACGACTTCATCGACCAACTCTTTAGCCACCCTAAATGTCTCGACTCCAACCATTCGAACCGCGACACCGTCTGCAAATGTCCCAACTGAATTGAGCCGGATACGTTCACCTTTTGCAAGCGATTGCGACATTGCGTCAGCATCCTCTGGTTCCACTCCAATTATCCGAACTTCCGGGCTCAATGACTTCACATAAGCGGCTACGCCAGCAATTAAGCCACCTCCACCTACTGGGACAAAGATTGCGTCAATTTGGCCTGGGTGCTGCTTAAGGATTTCCATCCCAACAGTTCCCTGCCCCGCGATAACATCTGGGTCGTCATACGGATGAACAAACGTAAGATTTTGTTCATCACGAAGCTTGCAAGCGTGCTCGTAGGCACCATCGTAGTTATCGCCTTGCAAAATCACGTTCGCACCTAATCGGCGAACGGCATCGACCTTAATGCCGGGTGTCGTCCGGGGCATAACGATAGTGGCTTGAATACCAAGCTTTCTGGCCGCTAATGCGACACCTTGGGCATGGTTTCCAGCGGAAGACGCAACGACTCCCCCTTCTGCTTGGCTAGGTGAGAGACCGACCATCTTGTTGTAGGCCCCCCGAATCTTAAACGAAAAGATGGGTTGGAGATCTTCCCTCTTTAACCAGACTTGGGTTCCGAGCCTTTCACTAAGTAGTGGAGCTAAATCTAAGGGCGACTCAACCGCGACATCGTAAACGCGCGCCATCAGTATTCGCTTCAAATAATCGACCGGCATACCCAAACGTACCCCAACAAGCTTTTTTCTAGCTGACCCCGAAGTTTGTTTCGAGCCTTCACTTAGACCAGGCAATCCGCGACTACCTCATTTACCGGCGCTAGTCGAATTGATAAATTTGTAGAAACACGCTTCATCATTTGCCAAAAACACGATTGATCTAGCTCCATGGATGTCTTCGACCTCTCCAGATACGATATAACTAGTATATGACCGAGGCGCGAAAGGCTCGATTAAAAGTCGGAGTGGCAAAAGGCCTTTTGGCGTCTGGAATATTGGTCGGCGTTATCTGGAGCTTTGGCTACATGACCGGATATCGTCTTGGCCTTCCTCTGCTTCCGATCGTTGCGGTTCTCTTTGGCATCGTCACCGGTGCACAAGCTTACGCAGTTGAGCCCGTGAACAAGAATGAAGTTCCCGATGAGATGCTCGCGGCTCTCCAGGCAAAGGAAGAAGCTCGATCCGCTCGTCGTCGTTGACGCTTGGTTAACCGGTTAATTCTAGGCTTTTGGTTCAAATGAACCTCCTTTGAGCATGTCCGCAAACGTTTCGTGCAAACTTTGAGGCATGAAAATCATCCGATTCGCTGATGAGAACGGAAATGAACGGTTCGGAAACCTTTTAGCCGACGGTACGGCCGAATTGCTTGAAGGATTACTACTAACCGGCCTGGAACTTACCAGCGAAATCGTGGAAGTCGGCGAGTTGCTACCTCCTATCCGCCCTACAGTGATCCTTGGTATTGGGCTTAATTATCGGCATCATGCGGAAGAATCGGGTGCCAAGATTCCCAACTATCCCATCCTCTTTGTCAAAACACCCAACACTCTGCTCGCACCAGGAGCTCCAATCGAAATCCCAACCGTTCTTGCCAGCAACGAAGTGGATTACGAGTGCGAACTGGCGGTTATCATTGGGAAAACATGCAAGAACGTTTCCCGAGAAGATGCGCTCGACTACGTTTTGGGTTACTCGTGCGCAAACGATGTGAGTGCTCGCGATTGGCAGATCAAATACGGGGGTGGCCAGTGGTGCCGTGGAAAGTGCTTTGACACCTTCTGCCCGATTGGTCCATGTATCGTCACTCCCGACGAAATCCCAAACCCCAACAATTTGGCCATCCAAACAAAACTCAATGGAGAAGTTGTTCAGTCGTGGAACACAAGCGACATGATCTTTGATGTTCCCGCGCTTATTGAGTTTCTCAGTGGAAGCACAACGCTCTTGCCCGGCACCGTTATCCTCACCGGCACACCTCACGGGGTTGGGATGGCACGGACTCCGAAACTTTGGCTTAAAGACGGCGACACGGTTACGATTGAGATCGAAAACATCGGTCAATTAACCAACCCGGTACAAAACGAATCAGCCAACTAACCGAAAGCCATCAAAGGAATTCGCAATGTTCAAAGTAGGTCCGAATCCGTATGGGATGTGCTGCACGCTTGGAATCCAGGGAGATCATCCTGCGCCAAGAGACGTCAACTGGTTCATCGACTATGCCATTGGGATGCGAGCCAAGTGCATCGAATTCCATTTTGGCCAGTTAATGGCACTCAATCTTGATCAACTCAAGCGTATCCGGGAAACACTTGAAGAACATGGAATTGAGCCCATATTGAGCGGACCTTGGCCTCTGGAAGAATTGCCTAATGGTTTTCCGATCGCCAAAGCTCTTGGTGGCAAGACAATCCGGACTCATCTTTCACCGATCCTTTGCGGGGCTCGGTCCGAGCTGGGGAGCTACTGGGATAGTTTGGTCTCGAACATCCAGATACAGTTAAACGACCTTGCTCCTCGGGCTGAGAATGGTGGCTTCGTGATTGCGATTGAAAACCATCAAGACTTCGGAAGTAATGAGCTAGTGGAGTTTTGCGATGTGGCGGGGCCAGCAATAGGAATTTGCCTCGACACGGGTAATCCCCTTGCGGTTGGGGAAGATCCGATGGATTTCACACGAAGAGTCTCGCCCAAGGTTCGGCATGTTCATCTTAAGGATTATCGTGCCCAGGCAACCTCCGAAGGTTATCGACTTGTGCGCTGCGCTATTGGCGATGGTGCCGTTCCTCTTCAAGAAATTCATCAGATCCTCGCACAGAATCACTCAGAATTAACAGCGTCGATTGAACCAGGTGCCCTAAACGCCCGGCATATTCGGTTACGTACGGTAGAGTGGCAAGAACGATATCGGCCAGATTCGCTGAACATTGAAGTAGCCTGTCGAGTAGCACTTGGTCGGGCCGCGATTGAGGCTCATGAGGAATTCCGAACTCCGTGGGAGCTGAATTCCGATACAAATGAAGTATGTGAGTTCGAGTTAGGTCAAATGAGCAAGAGTGTGTTCAATATGCAAGAACTAGGTTGGCTTCCAAAATGAACGTCCTCAATTCCTTTCGTCTCGACGGGAGACGGGCACTGGTCACAGGCGGAAGCCGTGGGCTCGGTCGAGTGATTGCCGAGGCACTCTCTCAGGCAGGAGCCGAAGTCGCAATTGTGAGTCGAAACCTTGCTGATTGCGAAGCGGCTGCTCTCGAAATCGCAGAGTCCACCGGACGAGGGACGTATGCCACTCATGCAGATCTCACTCAAAGCGATCAAGTTGCTAAGGTGATTGCTCAAGTTCAAGCTGATTTGGGTCCCATCGACATCTTGGTGAACAACGCCGGCATCAACACTCGCGGCCTTGCACATGAACTCACGGAGGAAGATTTCGATGCGGTCATCGCGATCAATCTTAAAGCACCCTTTCTTTGCTCCCGTATTTTGGGACCCCAAATGTGTGAGCGGGGCTGGGGACGTGTCATCAATATTGGGAGCATCCTCTCATCGGTTGCCATCGCTGGCCGTGCACCCTACTGTTCCGCAAAAGCGGGTGTCGCCAATCTCACTCGCGTGCTCGCTCTCGAATGGGCTCAGCAAGGAGTCACCGTCAACACAATTTGTCCCGGACCGTTCGCCACAGATATGAATAAACCCCTTCTCGAAGACCCCGAAAAATACAAGGCCTTTGTTGCAAAAATCCCGATGGGACGCTGGGGAGAGCTTCATGAAATCGCCGGAGCAGCCGTATTCTTGGCATCAGATGCATCGTCGTTTGTAACGGGAAGCATGCTCACCGTTGATGGAGGCTGGACCGCGCAATGAAAGCACTTGTATATTCCGCATTAAAAACACTCACCCTGCAAGAAGTCCCGGAGCCAATCGCTAGAGAAGGTGAAGTAAAAATTCGCGTCAGTTCCACTGGGATCTGCGGGTCGGATCTCCATGGCTTCTTAGGGCATAGTGCTCGACGGCAACCCGGCTTAATCCTTGGCCATGAAACGTTAGGATACGTAAGCGAAGGGCCCGATTCATTGGTAGGCAAGCGCGTTTCCGTCAATCCGTTGATCTCCTGCGGCATGTGTCCTGCGTGCCGATCGGGGCGCCATAACAACTGTTCCACTTGGCGCTTACTCGGTATGGACAGCACGCACGGAGGCTTTGGAGAATATGTGGTTGTTCCTGAACGAAACGTCCATCCTATTCCTGAAGATGTTAGTGATGGTGCGGCCGTCATGGTCGAACCATTAGCCAATGCCTTTCACCTTATTTCCATGATTCCTTCGAATGCCGGGCTCTTACCAACCGTTGCCATCGTTGGCAGCGGAACGCTAGGAGCGTGCATCTTGAGCGTCGCGCTTGCACGTGGACTCGACGTCGTTGTCGTATCCGAACCTAATCCTGATCGGGCGAAAGTTGCCAGTCAGCTAGGTGCCAAACGGGTCGTCAATCCCCGCGAGGTTGACGTGGTCGAGCATGTTATGACTCTCACGTCGGGTCAAGGTGTTTCGGTTGCGGTTGACGCGGTTGGCTCATCGCTGACAAGAAACACAGCCGCCAAATTGGTGAGCCGAGGAGGCACGGCTCTCTTGCTTGGACTCGATGAAGGTCCGACTTCCTTTGATTTCTTTGATCTTATTCGACGGGAAGTACGGCTCCAAACGAGCTACGCCTACACCGAGCAAAACTATTCGGAAGCACTCGATTTTGTGGTGAACCACAAAGTGGATTTCTCACCTTGGACCAATGTCTTCCCCGTGGACGAAGGACAAAAAGTTTTCGAACAACTTATTGCCAACCCCGCCGACCGAATTAAGATGGTTTTGACCCACTGACGTTTTAAATTCCCTTAGACTCCAATCGAGTAACCATGAATGACGCAAAGATGCTCAATGGACAAATCGCCCTCGTGACAGGCTCAGGTCGCGGATTGGGTTACGCGATCGCCCACCGCTTAGCCGAGCTAGGAGCCGACGTTGCCATTCATGATCGGAGCCAAGACGCACCCGCAGAATTTGGCGAGTTCGAAAGCCTAGACGCTTCCGCTGCTTCGATTGCCGCTCTCGGTGTTCGCACGATCGGAGTTGTGGGCGACATCGCAGACGAATCCGCAACCGTCGCGATGGTGAAACAAATCGAGTCTGCGTTAGGCCCGATCACCATCCTGGTCAATTGTGCGGGCGGAGATATCGCTGCAAAAGGGGGCAAACCTAATCCCAACAATGCCCTCGGGATCAAACTTGAAGACATTCAAGCGTTGCTCAATCGAAACCTAATTGGCACCATGCTGATGTGCCGCGCGGTCGTCCCCGGAATGATCGAGCGACACCGAGGATCGGTCGTCAACATTGCCTCTGGGGCTGCTCATGCTGGTCAATCATCGGAGGTTGCGTACGCTTCCATTAAAGCGGCAATTGTCCACTACACCCGCTGCCTTGCGGTTGAAACTCGAAGCGAGGGAGTCCGAGTAAATGTTGTGAGCCCGGGCGCGACTAAAACTGGACGGTTTATGGCGACCCGCCCAACGGATCCTAACAAGATGGTCGAAGGGTACGACCTTAACAGATATGGAAATCCGCTAGAAATTGCAAATGGAGTCGCGTTTCTCGCCAGTGACATGGCTAGTTTTGTTCATGGTCAGGTTTTAAGAGTCGACGGGGGCAATACTCTTTTTCCCGGTTAGTCATGTTTCGACACCTAGAAGAATTGTCCCGCAATGCCTGGCCAGGTAGTCGAGTCGTTGAGTTCGATGGTTGGGTCTTGCAATTTGCGGGCGGATATACTCGTCGAGCCAATTCTGTAAACCTAGCGGGAACCTCGATCATCGCGGTAGAGGACAAAGTGCAGGTTTGCGAAGATGCGTACCGATTAGAAGATCAACCTACGATCTTCAAGATATTTCCTGACCCGGAAACAGAGGCCTTGGACGTATATTTAGAAGCTCGAGGCTACCGGTCAGAAGGCCACGCTTATGTCATGACTCAAGCAATTGAGCCTATGGAGCTAACGGATTCCTGTCATGTCCAAGTCGAAACTGAACTTACTGATTGGTGGCTAGACGCCGCAGTTCAACTCAACCAAATTAGCGGAACAAACCGACTGCATCTTGCCAATATCCTTCGGAACATTAACCCGACACAAGCATTTGCCTCGATTCGTCATGAAAACGAACCCGTAGCCGTTGGACTAGGGGTGCTTGATAACGGTTGGTGCGGGCTTTACGACATCGTTACTTCAGAGCGCCATCGGCGGTTAGGTCATGGAAAAGTATTAGTTCAAAGCATGATCGAATGGGCTCGACAACAAGGAGCCCATCACGCCTATCTTCAGGTCATGACTCAAAATCATCCGGCCCAACAACTCTATCGAAGCTTAGGATTTGAGCAGGAATACGAATATTGGTATCGAGTCTCGCCCCCGACGATTTCCGAAGTGTAGTCATCAAGACCTCGCGTTACCCTTCTTGCTCCGGTAGTAGAGCCATGTAGGAGCCAATTCCAAAGACAGTGAATTAGTGGTGAAAGTCCTAATGCCGCCTTGCCTCTAGCTTCAATTCCCTTGATGGGCCTAAACTGTCTGGGATGATGCAGTCTTGGTTCCCCGATGCGAAACTAGGGATTTTTATTCACTACGGAATCTACGCCGTTCAGGGAATTGATGAATCTTGGGCTTTCTTTAATGGGAAGGTGAGCTACGAAGATTACATGTCTCAGCTTGACGGTTTCACGGCATCGAAATACGACCCCGAATCTTGGGCAGAACTCTTTGAAAGAGTTGGCGCAAAGTACGTAGTTTTGACAACGAAGCATCACGATGGAGTTGCCCTATGGGATACCAAGGCAAATGACCTGAGTGTCGTCCATATGACTCCAGCAGGACGTGACCTCATCACACCTTACGTTGAGTCGCTCCATCGTCACAACCTTAAAGTTGGCTTTTACTATTCTCATTTAGACTGGTCCCATCCCGACTATGCGACGATACTTCCAAGAGTCGATGACCCAGCGGAATATGCGACGGCTCGATTTGCGAACCGATTCGCCTATTGCGAAGCGGACAAACAAGATCCCGAAAGATGGGCAAACTTCCTGAAGTTTCATCGAGCTCAGCTCAAAGAATTGATGACTGAATTCGGGAACGTCGACTTGCTCTGGTTCGACGGAGAGTGGGAGCGCGACTCCGACCAGTTCGACATGAAAGGACTTCGAGATCAACTCATGGCCTGGCAGCCGAATTGTATTTTTAATTCTCGACTGCGCGATTATGGTGACTATGCAACGCCAGAGCAAGGCATTCCGATTGTTCCTCCTCAGGGTCCATGGGAATTTTGCGTGACCATTAACGACTCCTGGGGCTATCAAGGAACCGATACCAATCACAAATCGGTTCGGCAACTGGTTCGAATGTTTGCTGAAACCATTGGCATGGGAGGCAATATGCTTCTCGACGTAGGCCCCTACGAAGATGGGAGTCTACAACCAGAGCAAGTAGATCGTCTAGAAGGATTAGGCGATTGGATAAGACGGCATTCCGAAGCCATATATGGAACGGTTGCTGGCCTGCCCACTTTCCTGTTTTATGGCGCAACGACGCTGAACAAAGCGAAGGACACTCTGTACTTAATGTTCTTCGACAAGCCTTACGACCAGATTGCCGTCAAAGGGCTCCGAAAGCTTCCAAAGAAAGTCACCGCGCTAGCAACCGGTCACGAACTCACCTTCAAGAATATCGGTGGACTCGGCGAGACACCTGGCATCCTCTGGATCGACATCCCTCAATCCATCCTTGATCCGCATGCGACCGTGGTTAAAGTCGAATTCGAAGGCGAAGTCGAAATCTATCAAGGTGCGGGCCGAGAATAAGTCTGGGGTCATATCCATTCACTTAAGCCCTAAAGACAACCTCGCTTGGGTGTTTTGTGTCGCATATTGGCCTTTCTGTTCGCACGCCCTCTCTTGGTCTTGTGAACGGGTTCGAGCAGGACTCTCCGCTGGTACCAAACTCCGCAGGCGAATCTCTCCCGCGACTTACAAAGCAAATCTAGTTAAAATGGAGGCAGAGGCACTAACACTCTATGTGGGTCAACATCCGGGGACCGGTCACAGCCCTGTACTTCCACTTTGGCTTGGGCGGAGGTGCTTTTAGGCTTTGCGTCATGCCAGATGAATTGGCAATCTGACCGCAGATGACTTATTCAGGAAACCACATATCATTTAACGAATACCCTGAGAAACTCGATTAAGTTCGGTGAAATTTGACAACCGTTACCAGGAATTCGTCGATTCAGGCCCAATGGACTTTCACCAAATGTTTTGATCCCGCAACTTTTGAATCTCATTTTGCAGCGGCAAACTTTGGTTCCGCCAACGCAATTGTTGCTGCTCTTCAACCATCTTCTTGATGACAGGTAGTGCAGAAAGTTTGTTCGGCATAGTGATCCTGTCATCTCGAGATTCTAGGCGTACCGTGTTGGTCCAATTATGGAAGTCCAGTGAACAGTTCTCGTCTAGCCAAATTCGAGCCGAAAGCTGGCCCTGCGGTGATATTCTCTCAACTCGATCTGAATAGATAATCACCTTTTCTACGAAGAGTGACCGAATAGCCACAACCAGAAACCAGAGACCAAGGCCAATGATCAGCAAATAGTGCATTATGCGACCGGGTTCGTCAGCCTGTGGGAAAGTGTTTGTGCCTGGCACGAGAACAATTACGGATAAAAATAAAGACGCCTTGATATAGGACATGCTTTGAGCTGAGTTCTCAGAGAACAATGGACGCCGAGACCGACTCGCATCATCAAGGTCGCGCTGACCTTGCCCAATTCGACGACGAAGCTCAGACACCAAACGGAACACCCCTTTGGTTGTCTCCGGAATAAAAACGTTCCGGCTACCCACAACCACCCTATAGTGGGTTGCAATTGATCCCCGCTCGATTTGCGCTTCCACTCTATCAATGTCCGCATAGGGAGCCAACTTCTTCTCAGTACCGAGCCAGTTGATGCGATATAAGCCGTCATCGGCCAGAATCAATCCCTCATTACGCCAAATAGCGATCCCAAGAACGATTAAGAACACGGAAATTCCAGTTCCAATCCAAACGCCTATTCCGGCATTGGATACTCGCGAGACGAGATCCGTGTAGTTTCTTGGAGTCAACGGCTTAGCGGAGATAAGTACCACCCAGAGCGACATCGAGTTAAAGAGCATCCCGAAGATCGATCCATGCAAAGGTTTCCTAAAGTAGAAACGTTCTCTCAATAGACTGCCCTCTTGTATCACTTACGCCACAGACCAAAGCTTAAGTATACGCTGAGATTCCTTCATGACTTAGGCTGCTGTGACTCAATTGATCGGACGATAAGAACCTGCACCGCAGCGCACTCTCGTGTTGACATTGGAGGAGTTATGCCCAGGTTGCGCATTCGAAAGGAAAAAGATCTTTAAAGGTCGACGCACGACATCGGAGAACCTAGAGTCGGCCCCAGACCTCAGACACGAAAAAGCCCCTCTTGTTATGGAGGGGCTTATTTCTAAATATTAACCGGGCGACGCACATATCTCGCGGGACCCTGCGGACCAACTACTTCCGTCGCTGAGGAGCTTAACTGCCGTGTTCGGGATGGGAACGGGTGTGACCTCCTCGCCATGGTCACCCGGAAACTTTACAG
>CAIUHP010000035.1 GCA_903899015.1 uncultured Armatimonadota bacterium
CTGTAAAGTTTCCGGGTGACCATGGCGAGGAGGTCACACCCGTTCCCATCCCGAACACGGCAGTTAAGCTCCTCAGCGACGGAAGTAGTTGGTCCGCAGGGTCCCGCGAGATATGTGCGTCGCCCGGTTAATATTTAGAAACAAGCCTCTCCCCTAAAAAGGAGGGGCTTTTTCGTGTGTCAAGCAACTCAACTCAGCTGCAATGGCAGTCGTGAGGAGTGGACCTTCACAGGCTTAAAAGCTTCAAAATGGGTACGATCTTGAGGTCTCCATTCAACCACCATGAAACTTTGGACTAAATCAACCCTCTTCGTTATGGCACTCGCGCTAGATGGCTGCGGAGGCGGCACAGGCAGCGGGAACGTCACGAAAGTTGCAGGGACTTACGATGGTTCCTACATGACTTCCAAAGGAGATTACGGAGATTTCACGTTTACGATCGACTCGAATGGGATGTTAACCGGCACCCAAAGCTCGTTCGGCGGATCGACTTCCACACTAACTGGATCCGCCAGTACAGGAGGATTGATCACGATTGGTTCGGGTTCAACCAGCATGGCGGGTCAGATACAAAAGACTTCTCTTGGCGACTATGCCTTTACGGCAACAAGTCTGTCCGATGGTTCGGAGTATTTCACTTCTTATCACAATCCCACTGCCAGTTCAGGAGCAACCGGAGTCTTCAGTCAATTATTTGCAGGTTATGGAACCGACGAGTCAGCCGTCCCTGAAACGGTAATCTTCACGACTGATCCGCTAGGCGACATTACGGGTACCGTCGACCGATTTCAGGTTATTGGTGGGGTGAATGTTGTTGTCCACTCTAGTATCACCGGCACCATTCAAAGTTCCGGTGCCACGAGCCTATCGATGTCGACCTCTAACGGTGGTGCTATCACTCTTACAGGAACATTGACGATCAACGGCAAGCAAGTTTCCGGAAACCTAACCGACTTAAGCGGACACACCCTAAATCTAACGACTTCGATCTATCCCTAAAGATGGTTTGAGTGGCATGCGCTCAGTGATCGGGCGATACATTGTAAGCATGCGTTTCAGGATCCTCCTGCTTTTCGTGAATTGCTTTCACCCAGGGAGAAGTCTGAAACGAAGCACCCAAAAAATTTAAAAGGGAAACAAGACATTTAGGAGTGTTCGTTTTTGCGCCACTTGTATTCTGATAATTCGCCACTACTGTTCGCTTTCAGCGCCACACGTGTCCGGCTATTCCGCCGCTACTGTTCGGAAACGGGAGAATAAGCACTGGAAATCGGGAGTGCGTTGAGACACCGACGAAAGTAAACGCAGGTCCTGGTTTGTAGCACCTGCAGAATGGCTACCGGTTCGTCTTCCCAACCTTCAGGAAAATAGTTGAAGTATTTCGAGGAAAAATTGCGGCTTTAGCTTTTAAGTTTTTAGGAACGTCTGTCTGGGGTTTCCAAATCACTTGTAGTATATCGTTCTCGTGAATATCGTAACTTGCATTTAGCAGCATCAGCCAAGAAGAGCTTTGACCTGGTAGTACAAGCTCCCAATCAGCCGCGGCTGGTCCAGGAGGATCATCATGATGGTCAGGATCGTGAACGGGAATTGGTTGCCATTTTCCGCTGGCGCCCAGCCTCTTGATTTCAATCCATCCATTGATTTCCCCCCGCGTCTTTACTAGGATCATCTTCGCGCCTAGATTATCTACGAATATCCTTGCCTGGCCTGATGGACTTTTGGAAACACGTATCCTGGCCGGGGACACGAATGCCTCAAGCCCCAAGTCACTTAAATCACGAGTGCTTTTGATATTTGCGTCGAGTTCGCCGCTGCTTTGACAACCTATGGCACATGTCAAAATTAACAGACGGATGCTGCTGCTTTTCTTCCCTAATTGCATGCTTCCCACGCTCATTTAGCCGTGATCCTTACGCAAATCTCGAACACACCTAAACCAGACAGACGTTGCTTGCCAGCAAATCCATGAGCCGAAGGATCGCTCAGCATCTCCTCGATCTCGCCAAGAAACGGACCCAGTTTTGGTTTGGGCCTTGGCTTATCCTAGAGATAGCCTGGAGGAATAGCATGCTCAACCATCTGACGGCAAGCTAGAAGACGGCCACTCCGGAGGCATTTAGCTTCGAAACGTAGAAACCGAGGTTGCCAGTTAGTGAAGTCATGTTGCCAGCCACGTAAGCGTTGCCTGTAGCATCGATATAGTAGGCATAGGTCGTCGTTCCTGGGTTCGTGCCGAGACGCTGACTATAAATAGTCGTCCCCGTGGCACTTAGTCGATTGGCAAACAGTCCGGTATTGCCCGTCAATGAAGTCATGCACGCCAAGTTAAAAGTGCTTCCCGATGTGTCCAGGTAGTTGGCAAATGGTCCAGACTGCGGATTGGTTCCGAGCCGAACATTGTACGTGATGCCACCCGTCGAATTGATCTTGGTAAACGTGAGGCCGGTCGTGTTATTTGCTGAAGTCAGGTTAGATGTGACGTAAGTGTTGAGCCCGAGATCCACCGTCGAGGCAAACGGCGCGCTTGTCACGCTGTAGCCGAGTCTGTCCGAGAAGGCGACCGTTCCCGACGATTTGAGTTTCGTGACAAAGAGGCCAGATGCTCCGCTTGAGTTGGTCATGTTCGCAATGGTGTAAGCGTTTCCACTCGCATCGAGACGAGCATCAAATGGGGCAGAAGCAGGCGAGTAGCCAATGAGGTCGTTATAGATAATGCTACCGGTGGAATTGATCTTCGAAAAATAAAGACCGCTTGTTCCATTAAGAGATGTCATGTTCGCAACCGTAAACAGGTTCTGTGAGGCGTCAATAGTTTGCGCAAACGGACTCGGAAGCGGGTTATAACCCAGCCGACCGCTGTAAACGACAACTCCGTTCGGGTTGATCTTGGTCATGAATAGTCCAAAGACTCCCGATAACGTAGACATATTGGCAACGAGGTAGACGTTTCCGCTCGTATCGATGCTTGCCCCGTAAGGAATCGAAGCGGGATTGATTCCGATCCGATCCACGTAAACGCCTGCGAACTTTGAGTTGAGCTTGACGACGTACATTCCCGTCACACCAGACCCAGAGGTCATGTTCGAGAACATGATACTGTTCGATGAACCATCGACCGCGAATCCAAATGGGTTGGCCGCAGGATTAAATCCGAGAAGGTCGGTAAAGAGGGGTGCGCCAACGGAGTTCAATTTTACGAGGTAGAGTCCGCTTCGCCCAGAAAGGGAAGTGTAGTTTCCGATCACATAAACATTGCCCGCTCCGTCAATGATGTTCGAGAAAGGATAAGTTGCTGGGCTCGTTCCCATCCGGGTGCTGAAGGTCGCACCTCCGGTTTTGGTGTATCGATTCACGAAGAGCCCGCTGTAACCGCTCAAATTGGTGAAGCTCGCAATAACGGTCGTATTACCAGCCGCGTCCACCGTACAAGAAAACGGACCTGCGGACGGGTTAGTACCCATACGAACCGTGAAAACAATACTTCCGGTGGAGTTCACCTTGGTGAGATAGAGGCCAGAAAGCCCGTTCAAAGCAGTCATGCTCGAAACAACAATCGAGTTTCCACTGCTATCCACCGTGCAGTAGAACGGATTGGCCGAAACGTTGTAGCCCAATCGAGCGCTAAACGAACTCTTTCCCGCGCTGTTTAGCTTCGTAAGATAGAGTCCCGAAGCACCGTTTAGTGCAGTCATGTTGACAGCGGTATAAGTGTTGGCATTGGCATCAACATAAAACTGGAAAGGCAAACTGGCATTGCTTCCAATCTTCACCGAAGCTGAAGCAGAACTTGCAACTACAAGACAAAGCAGGCTGACTACCAAGCCACTAACTGTTCGTGGAATCCGTTCAAGCCAACTCATTGTAGATTCATCCTACCTAAGGACGATCTTGACCAGGGTTGACGTTCACAAGACAGGATAAGTGTATATTTCAGAGACACTTACTTATGAATAGAACCCCGATCATTCTCATGTCGACGATGCTCACGGTTGTGTCTTTTGGACAGCTTGAGCCTCCTCATCCACGGTCACTGTTCGGAGCAAGGTCTCTGGCGTTAAGCCCAGATGGAAAGCGCCTCGCTTTTAGCTATCGAGGTGACATTTGGATTACCTCGTCTTCTGGTGGCCGAGCCGTTCCTGTTACGAACCATATTGAAATGGATGACAATCCGGTTTGGTCGCCTGACGGTCAGTGGATTGCCTTTTCAAGTAACCGGTCAGGCAATAACGACATATATGTAGTGCCGGCAGATGGGGGAGAAAGTAAAAGACTAACCTGGCATTCCGGCAATGATGTGCCAAGTGACTGGTCGCCAGACGGCAAGAATCTGATCTTTAAGGCCACCCGAGATGCCGGTGAGAATGGACTCTTTACAGTTGATGTTCGAACGACTCGTACTCATCAAGTATTGATGGATATGATGTCGGTGGGTTCCCCAAGATATTCATCGGACGGACTTCACGTGGTTTACAATCGGTTTGGATTCCCCTGGACTCGTCCTCGATACCAAGGTTCCGCCGCTGCTCAACTTTGGGTCGTTGACTTGGCGACGCAAAAAAGAGAAAAGATTCGGTCTAACGGATTCCAGCATTTATGGCCGAATTTCTCTCCGAACAACCAAGCCATTCTAACGGTTACGGTTGGAGAGAAGACCCCTAGCAGCAGCTTTCTTGATAAGCCTATCCCGAAGTTTGTCGATAGCGAGGCTCGGACTCCTAACGTCTATAAGATTGACTTACAGGGGCACGCTACTCGACTGACTAACTTCGTTGGGGCCCCGGTGCGGTTCTTGACTGTCGCTCAGAAAACTGGAGTCGCCGCCTTCGAGGATGCGGGCGAAATCTTCATCATGGATCCGGGGCAGAAACCGAAGAAGATTGAAATCGTTGCCAGTATTGATGAGAAGACCACGAACGAAGAACGGCAGATTCTAACTACTGGCGCAGAACAAATGGCCGTCAGCCCAAAGGGCGACCGTGTCGCATTCGTTGTCCATGGAGAAATCTGGATGGTGCCGGTCAAGAAGGGCAAGGGTCCCAACGCGGACGATGCAGTTCAGCTGACCGACTATGCCGGTTCCGATGAAGAGCCAGTTTGGTCGCCTGATGGCAACAGCTTATTCTTTACTTCGGATCGCAATGGCAGCGATGCGGTTTACAAAATGAATGTGTCCACAAAGGAAGTAAAAGCCGTTTCGACGTTTCCTTTCGACACCTTGAAGCTTCGACTGACGCCAGATAAGCGTTCACTGAGTTTTTGGATGGCCGGAAGTATGGGTGGTCTCTACACGGTTCCGGTTGATGGTGGAACCCCCAAACGAATTGTTCCGCTAACTGGCGGATTCAACTACGGGCCGGACACCAGCTACGATTGGTCGCCAGATGGAAGACACGTCGCCTATGCAGCTCGATCGGGTGGACTGACCACAAACATTTACTTGTTTGACACCACGACTTCCAAAGCAGTCAACGTAACCCGTCTCAACGCTGATCATGGCACTCCGCGATTCTCGCCCGATGGCCGTTACCTGTTTTTCCGATCAGATCGATCCGGAGGTGGGATCTACGCCTTGCCTCTCAAGATGGAAGACGCAAGGGAAACGGAGCTTGATCTCAAATACGTTAGGCCAACCGCTCCGGTAAAGGTCGTTATTGATTTTGAAGACATTGAATCTCGAATGAGAAAGATCGTCAACCAAAGCCCAGACGGGAATATTCGGGTTGATAGTCTCAACGGTGATCTTTACTATCTGTCCGGCGGAGACGTCTGGAAAGCCACTTATGCGGGCGAGCAACCAACGAAAATTACGAATGGAGGAGGAATTGGCGCTTTCGAATTTACCGACGATGGGAATTCACTTCAGTTTGCTAAGTCGGGACAACTCCAACTAGTCGAAATCCATAAGCCCAACAATCCGACTACAACCGTTGCGTTTCGAGCTGATTGGATCCAGGACATTCGAAACGAAAGGCATGCTGCCTTCAACGAATTCTGGCGACTCTATAATCGTGGTTTCTACGATCCGAACTTTCACGGTCGAGATTGGATGGCGATTAAGAAACGATACGAGCCGATGCTGTCGAGCATCGGACATCGTAATGAAATGGCCACTGTCCTCAATGAAATGATTGGCGAGCTTGAGTGCTCGCACTCGGAAGTGAGTCCGGCACCTGGCAATCCGCCAAGTCAATCAAGCGCTCATCCTGGTTTTAAATTCGATTATTCCTATGAGGGCCAGGGAATCAAGATCAAGGAAGTCCCCGCTCGAACACCAGGAACGTTTGCAAAAACGAAGCTCGCAGCCGGCGAGATCATCACCGCGATCAACGGAAAAGCAGTGAATCTAGACGAGTACCTCTGGAGAGATGTACTCAACGAGCAAGTCGGCCGCGACCTCGTGTTCTCGGTAAAAGGCGTTGACGGTAAATCGCACGAGGTGAAGTATCGCGCTCTCAGTGGGGCAGAGTGGACCGCCATCCTCTACCGCAACCGTATAGACGGTCGGCGAAAATATGTCGAGCAGAAATCGGGCGGGTTGGTCACTTACGTTCACATCGCAGGAATGGGTGGTAACAACTTCGACTTGTTCAATCAGCAAGTTTGGGAATACTCGCAAGGCAAGAAGGCAGTCATCATTGATGTCCGCAACAACGGTGGCGGCAACATTAGTGACCGTCTCATCGATATTCTGGAGCGAATTCCGCACAGCTATTACCAAAATCGGGACGAAGCGGCGACGCTCGCCCCAAGTCAATCATGGAACTTGCCGACCGTCGTCATGTGTGCGGAAACGAGTTTCTCGAATGCCGAGATGTTCCCCTACGCAATGAAGTCGCGTCGACTTGCTACCTTGGTGGGCCGCCCGACTCCTGGATATGTTATCTGGACTTACGGCATTAGGCTGGTTGATGGAACCGGGGCTCGTATGCCCACGTCCGGCGTCTACCGCCTCGATGGTTCGCCGCTAGAAGACAACGGCCAGGTGCCTGATTTCGATGTTGAAATTACGCCTGAGCAATACTTCTCGGGAATCGACCCTCAACTGGACAAATCGATCGAAGTCTTAATGTCCAAGATCAAAAAGTAAACGAGCTATATCGTTCAGACCGACCCCGAGGACTCACGAGTCACGGGGTCGGTTTTAGTCTATTTGCTTGGAGGCTAAGTACCACTCGGTACGAGCGTGAAGAAGAATTCAGCTCCCTTATTGATCTCCGCGTGAGCCCAAATATGTCCACCGTGTTTGCGAATAATGCGATAAACGGTTGCCAGTCCGATTCCCGATCCCGAGAATTCGCGAGGGCTATGAAGCCGCTCGAATGGCTGAAACAACTTTGAACTTTGTTCCATTTCAAACCCAACTCCGTTGTCCCGAATCGCGAATGCACTAACCGACTTATCAAATTCAAGCGAGATCTTGGCGACCTCCTGATTGACCGTGAATTTGACGGCGTTATTCAACAAGTTATCTAAGACAGCCCGCAAAGTACGGCGGTCGCCCTGAACCAGAAGGTTCGGCTCAATCGAAAACTCGATCGAACGATTTGGATTGGCATGCATCAGATCCGAAGTGACTGCTTCAGCCAATTCGGAAAGATTGACGGTCTGACGATCGAGCTCGGTTGTTGTGAGACGTGAGAGGCTTAGGAGAGCTGAGATCAGCTCATCCATTCGCTTGGATGCGGCCCGAATTCGACCAATGAAGTCTTTGCCGTCCTCGTCGAGTTTGTCCTCATAGTCTTGGAGCAAGGCATAGGCGAAACCGTCGATGCTTCTTAGCGGTGCTCGCAGATCATGGGACACTGCGTAACAAAATGCTTCTAGCTCCTTGTTTGATGCCTCGAGTTCTGCTGTTCGACTGGCTACTCTGGCCTCCAATTCGGTGTTGAGCCGCCGCACTTCCGCTTCTGCGCTCTTTTGGCCCGTCATATCAATGACAAATGTCAGGGCCTCATCTCGATCCGGTCCGACGATGGCAAAACCAATCAGGATCGGCACGTGGCTGCCGTCTTTCCGAATGTATTCCTTTTCGAAGGCGTGGCTTCTCCCGGTCCGAACGGCTTCTTCAATCGCCTCTCTATCTCGATAGACCAACTCTTTGGGAGTCAGGTCTGTCCACAAGACCTTGCCTTCTTCGAGCTCTGCCCTGGTGTAACCAATCAGGTCCAGGTACGTATCGTTGGCTTCAAAAACTCGCCCGTCGATGTGAGAAGAAGCGATACCAATCGGAGCACTTGAAACAAACGCTTCAAACCGTTCCTTGGTGCGCATCAACTGATGCATCTTGTCTGGCATAAATGACTAGCCTTTGGAGCCTATACTGGATGTCGAGCGCTTCAAGTCTCTCCGTATACGTCCTAACAAATCTCGACCCATATTGTATAGCACAGCTCTAAAACTCTTTCACACCCGGTAAATGATCTTTCGATGCCGAACCTGTTATTGCCGAACATCTCGAATTTACTCACTCACAAGTAAACTCTATCTATGTCGACCGTACGCCTCTTGGATCTTCATACGGTCAACCAAATAGCGGCTGGAGAAGTCGTTGAGAGGCCCGCTTCGGTCGTAAAGGAATTGGTCGAGAACGCTCTTGATGCCGGTGCGAAACGAATTGATATCGAGCTTGTTGATAGCGGCAAAACCCTGATTCGAGTCTTTGATGATGGCATTGGAATGGATCTGGATGATGCCCGGCAGGCACTCCAGCGCCACGCGACTTCTAAGATCACCTCGGTCGATGACCTTCAACATGTTCGATCGCTAGGCTTCCGGGGCGAGGCTTTGCCCAGCATCGCGTCCGTTTCGAGAATGACTCTCTCGACAACTCGAAATGACGGTCTGAGAACTGTTTTAAAAGTAGAAGACTCACAAATTAGCCATCCGAAGGGAAGTGCGGGACCGAAAGGAACCGAGATTCTCGTGGAAGATCTTTTTTACAACACTCCCGCTCGGCTGAAGTTTCTTAAGAGCGACACCACCGAACTTGGGCAATCGATGGAACACGTATCACGCTATGCAATTGCCTATCCGCAAGTCGCATTTAAGTTGGTACATAACGGTCAAGTCGGCCTGAAAACATCCGGTAGCGGTGATCGTCAGGAAGCTATCTCAGATGTCTGGGGAAGAGACATGGCACGCAGCCTGGCGGAAGTAAGACTCGATGCTGCAGGCATGACGCTCACCGGCTATGTCAGTCCGCCTCACATCACGAAACCCACTCGCGCTTATCAGTATCTTTTCGTGAATGGTCGACCGGTCAGAACTCGAACCTTGACCGCCGCGATCGACCAAGCGTTCCGAGATTTGACTCCCGAGAAGCGTTTTCCGCTCCTCGTGTTGATGATTGAGATTGATCCGGCTAGGGTTGATGTCAACGTGTCTCCTACCAAGAGCGAAGTCAAGTTCCAGCAAGAAGGACAAGCCTTTGATGCGATCCGGATCGCGCTAAAGTCTGCGCTGATGGATCACGGAATGATGCCCAATGCGGCTGGTGTAGCGGCAGCAAATGAGGCGCTCGCCGCCATCCGAGCCGCAACTCAGGAAACCTACGACTATCGAAGTTTCTCTTCTGGACCAACCCAGCCTTACGAGAATCCAACTCCGGCAATGTTTGATTCTCCTAATGTAGAAGTTCCGATTCCCGTCTTTCAGAAACTTGATTCGGCTCTTCCATTTGTAACTCTCCTCGATGGTTTACGGGTGATCGGTCAATCCATGAACACGTTCATCATCGCCGAGACGAAACACGGCTTGGTGATCATTGACCAGCACGTGGCGCATGAGCGCATTCTCTATGAATACCTTTGTGGCATAAAAGGCACTGTTGCCATCGAAAAGCAGGCGCTGCTCGTTCCTCAAACATTGCATCTTGATAGGCGGTCAGCATTGCTGCTGCGAGAGCGTTTACAAGAGGTGATTGATATCGGGTTCGAGCTGGATCCGTTCGGAGGGGAAAGTTACGTCGTGCGCGCCGTGCCTGCTGCGATCAAGAACAAAGATCCTCTAAAGGTCTTGCGTGACGTGGTTGACGAATTAGTCGAAGCATCCGTGACGAGAAGACTCGTACCAACTCGCGAACAGATTTGGATCACAAGTTCCTGCAAGATGGCCGTAAAAGCTGGCGATCCGCTGAGCCTTGCCGAAATGGAGAAATTGATCGTTGATCTGGCTACGACTGAGAATCCATATCTTTGCCCTCACGGCCGCCCGATCACGATTACTCTCGGGCGGGACGCCTTGCTCCGAATGTTTAAGCGAACTTAGCGTTCTAAATTCGGATGATGGATGTCGCAAAAGACGGCTTAGTACCGGTTGCAAATCGATCAGATGCCATTCTAGGTTCGAGCCTCTCTAATTTCAAGGGAGATGAATTGGCCCGTTGAAGTGTCGAGAATAATCGCACCTCTAAAGTCTATTTCTTGAGGATCACGCCTCGTTGGCGCTTGAATACAAGCAAACGAAACGGTTGCCGATGTGGCATCGACTTTCTCAAGTTGGTAGGTGACCGTACTATTCGGTCGGAGTCCTAGCGTGCTGGAGAACGGAGGGGGAGAACCTTGCCAAGGGGTGTGGAGTTTGACAGGTGAGGCCGGGCATGGGGTTAACCAGAAAGTGAGAAAGTTACGGCTCAATCCTCGGTTGTCGATTTTGGCAATTTGGTTAAGTGGCGTCCGATCCTGCTTCCCAGTCGTCCTTTCTTTCGCTTCAACTTCAAATCGACCATTCACAGCAGACGAGCATCGTAAATCAACGATGCTCGAATAAGGTGGAACCTTCGCCCGCATTGTCTCCCGGACAATCTGGTACGAGCTATGTTGGCCGGGTTTGAATCGAATTCGAATTTGGTAAGCGTCGCCTTGTCGATCGACCTGGGCGTGCGCAAACGTGGACGACAGACCAAAAATAATTGTAAGCCATCGCATTTTAATCATTCAGTTTCACTCGTGTAGTGCCGCTTCGCGCAAAAAATGGACCAAGGGTTCTCGACTTTTAGGACTGTCCAAGCTAAATGACCGTGCGTCTCCAAGTTCATTTGTGATAAAGGTCTCCATCGTAGAGACTGCTGCAACCATCTCAGCATTCCGCAAAATAAAGGAATTCCAAACAATGGAATCGCTGGTTGTATCGTACTCCCACAGCCCGACGAGTCTGCCACGGTCAAGAATGGCGTTGCTTGGAAGATCGGCAAGACCGCCCAAGTTCGACATCACTTTGGAAGCAATCATCGGACGCTCGGCATCAACAGGGTCGATGATCGATTTCAGATCCCTTCTCAGAAGACTGATTCCATCAATACTCGACACAAGCGCATAAGTTGGTTCTGAAGGTGCCTGAAAAGCTTCCCAGGCAAGTAAGTCGTCTTTGTGAATCAAGCGGTTTGGATCTTCAGGAATAGTTACGAGATCCAATGGTGCGACCGCTAATTTCGATGCACCTACTCCAAGGCCCGAAAACCACTGAAACTCTGGTAATGTCGCGGGACCCGCCCAACGGAAAAATCGCCGGGCGATTTCCGTTGAGACTTCTTCCGTCGTCAAGCTAAATCCAGATCGTGGGTTCGGTACCCAGTTCTTATACTTATAACGTTGCTGGTCGAGACGGCCACCGATCGGAACGCGCTTGATCGCTCCCATTGCTTGAAGTTTGCCTAACGCAAGAGGAACCGTCGTCGTGATGCCCTTCTTCTTGCCTTCTTCGCCCAGACTCCTTGATGCGTCTCCGCAAGCAATGCGAATTTCGTCCGGACTTAAGGAAGTTGAGCCTAGAGCATCCACAATCGCTTCACAGAGGGTTTCGATTTCAGCTTCGGTAACTCCTAGCTTCATCGCTACACGCATTTCAGCCGCGCGAAAACTTTCACCCGCGGCTAGTCCGAGCGCGTAATCTCGGGCCGGCAACATATAGGTGCATCCCCTAACCGCCGGTAGCTCGCTAATTTCATTGTGTTCAGCGGCATTTTCGGCGCTAGCACGATCAATCCCGCCTCTCGCGAATAATGTGATGTAAGGGTTGCTACCACCAACCGACCGAGCCCAACCAGTTTTGTTTAGGATTGAAGCCGAGTCAGACTCGCCACAGCGTCCATCCAAGCCCTGGCGAGCGAACCACCACGCTCTTAATTTTTGGGTCTCCATGAAGTCATACAATAACGGATTGTTCTCATTTTGAGTTCCTCATGTCCACGATGTCCACTTTGCAATAGCCCTATAATCTATTCCCGATGCGACGATTACCGCTGTTATTGCCTTGGATGCTTTTTGCGACTTTTGTGGGCGTCATCTTTGGTTGGGTGGCGAGTGGCAAAGAATGGGCGCTGGCGGGTCAGTTAGCGACAAAAGGTGCAAGTGCTCAAGGTCACGTTCTTTCGGTCACTAACGGAGATGCCTTTAATTGTCCGTCTGTTAGCTATCGATTCTTAGTCGATGGTACGACCTATTACGGACATTCGCATATCGTGCAAGCTCGTAAACATGATCTCGGGCCCGGTGTAGACACGAATGTCTTGTACCTTTCAAGTGACCCTAAGCAAAGCGGTATCGATCTTGAGGGAATGACTCAGGCGGGAAAAAGTGGATTAAAGATTACTCTGGTTATCGAAGCCGTTCTTGCCGTTTTCTTTGTTGGAAGTTTGTTTGCCAAACCTGTGCCTCGATCGCGACTGAGGGCCAATCCTGCATATGAACCCAGGGGAAGCTTAGCCATCGGTGCGTTGGTTGCAGTGGTTATGTCCTTCGTTGGACTCACGTTGCTGTTTACGGCCGCTCTACCTGACTACGAACATTCCAATCAACTGGCAGAGTCATCCCGGGTTGCGATTGGACAGATCACAAGTGTCACGACGAAATCTAAAAGTAGGGGTTTGAGAGCGCATTACTCGTTTTCAGTAAATGGCCGATTCTTCCACGGATCAGATAACTACGTGGGAAGCACTTCGGATCAGGGGCCCATCGAAGTGCACTATCTTCCCTCCGATCCCGATTTTTCAACATTGGACGTGGATGCCAACGTATCTCAAGCACGCTCGGGATTGTTTTTTATGGCGATCTGGAATCTCATCGCACTGGTTATAGCGCTGAGCCTCTTCGTCAAGTGGCGCAAGCTCCAGTAGGTAACAGCGATAGAAGTCCCTTTCATTCCGAAAGGTTTTTTTCAATTATTCGAGGCGAGTGTACGAAATGGGGTCTTTGTTTCTTGCGCCAGGTATGTTCGTTGGAGGGAACCCCACTAGAACGCGCCTGGCTTGCACTGAACCGTTCTGTTGACTAGACTTTACTTGGCGATCCAAGCCTGACCTGACCAATTAACGGCAATACATATAATCGGACCGGGTGACCTGTTCCCCTTAGGATGCCCCACTTGAAGAGGGCTTTCGGGCTGACCTGATCGTTCAAGGCAAGGTGATCGTTGAGCTTACGTCGCTTGATATCGTTCCTCCAGTGGCTTTCAAAGTGCTCCTGACATATCTCAGGCTCGCAGATGCGAATTCTTCCGTTTTCGAACAGTAGTGGCGCTGAAACCGAACACTAGTGGCTGAATAGCCGAACAGGAGTGGCGCGAAAGTGAACACTTGAGCTGTCATACTTTTCTGGGTCTATGAAGATTTGTGTGGATTCAACCTATGGTTCTGGCCGGATCAGAAACGCTGTTTTCCTCTGATTTGAACCTGCGCATGGGCACTAGAGGTTCAAATCAGAGGAAGAACAGCGCCACTCAAATGCGATTGCCC
>CAIUHP010000036.1 GCA_903899015.1 uncultured Armatimonadota bacterium
AATTTGTGCTCGAACCGTAGGCGAAGCACCTCGCGTATTTTGCGCATATTCAAACGTCTCCTTGGCATCCATCATCATTGGAATACCGGGTCAGGGAAACGCGAAAATAACCTCAAAAAGCCTGATCGCTTTCAAGCGGAAACCTGATCGCTTTGGAGCGGAATGCGCAAGCATCCTCCGTCCGCCTTCGGATCATCGCATAGGCATCGGTTCGAGATATTCGGCTAGTCGTAAGTTGCTTCGTCCGCGCACGGGAACTTCGGAACAGCGGCGTTCCCTTCCGATTGGCGATACCTGCAACTTCTAGATAGGAGTCTACATATTCTTCAAGTTTGTGGGGGCAGGGAATGATCCGCTGCTTGCCGCCTTTTTCTTCAAGTCTTAGAAAAGTATGTCGCCCTTGGGCATAGTAATCCTGTCGGTGCCGGTCCTCAGACTCGCCGGAAACTCTCGCCAAACTATCGGTTTCTACCTATTTCGGAGTACCAGCAGGTAGAAATGTCCTTTCCGGCGCAGAAAGGACTCAAGTATTCTTCGACAGGCTGTGGTTGGGAGGCTCCAACCTGACGGCAGGCAGCCCAGTTGTCATCCCCATTCGTCTACCTATTGTTGCGAACCTAATCCAGTTCTTTGAACGTACTCCGTTGAAACCTGAAAACTCCCTAGTGGCAGGGAGTCATGATCTTGCGGCTGGAAGTGAGTTAGCTTCGACTGTACTTAGCCATCATCGCTTCAGCTTCAGGAGCGAACTCGGCTAATCGTTGATACAGGGTTAGTTGGACCATTGCCCGAGTCCGATTGAGATCGGCTGGGTCACCTTCTCCAAGCTGGAAGTAAGTGTCACCTTTTAGGTAGTCGGTCAAGAATCTCAGACCCAATTCAAGGGTGATTGCCTGAACGGCCGAGACCATCATCGCGACTTCGTTTTCAGTGACTTGTTGAGCTGCTTTCAGGAAACCTTTGGCTACCGCTTCATAAACGTCGCGGTTGACTTTGACTTTTGAAAGATCTTGTTCTTTCTCACCCGCGACATTCACCATGGAGCGTTGCAAGTCACCGTAGTCAGCGAGCCAAGTAAATGGCATGATCGTATCCAAATCAACAAGAGATTTGACTTTCGCGGTCTCGGTGCAGAAAAGGAAATTCTCGATTTTCGTGTCGCCGTGGATGAGGGTGTGCCTGATGCGACCGGCGGCCAAAGCTGACCAGAGACCCATTGCAAAAGGCTCACGCTCGCGAACAAGTTCAATGAAAGGAGCGAGTTCCGGATCACTCTTGCGAAGCAAATATTCTTCCGGATCGAGAGCGACCAAAAAATGCTGTCCCGCACTTTCACGAAGGATTGGATCGCTGGGCAGCAGCTCGGAAGCTTCTTCAAGTGTTCGATTGCCTGCCATCACAGAATGAAATTGCCGGTAATACAGGCCAGTGTCTCGATATCCTGGAAGGGATCCTTCAATCGAAGTTGGGTCTATTGCGGATGTCAGGTCCGAGTAAATGGCTAATCCGCGACCAACTTCTTCTGCAAGCTTGAGCTGCGACTCAAGACTATCAACTTCTCCTAAGCTCTTGTAGGAAAGGGAATTTGGAATGCGAACCATCATTCGCCATACCGACCAACCATGCTCGTCAGTCAGGTCGAGAAATGGCTTTTCGTCTCGGGTCGGAATGAGCTCAATCGGCTCCCAAACCTTGTCTCCAACTCCATTTCGCAATGCAACGCCCTGAGCCTCAATGCTTGAGAGCATTGCGTTCATCACTCGGTACGGCATTTTGAAGACGTCTGAATTAACCTTTTGGAGCAAGTAATCTCCGCTACCCGCGTGTACTTGGTAGGTGTGGAGGTTAATATTTCCACGTCCGGGGAAGGGGCCGACTCTGATCGGGCTCGCTATCTGAAACTGTCCCGCCACCCATTCAATGTCGCTGATTGAATAGTCGACACATGAACCAATAAGATGCGGGGGCTTTTCCCTCAATTCTTCAATCATTCCATGAAACCTTAACTTAGAAGTATACGCCCGTCGGGACATTTGGGGAGTCGCGGAAGTGTGTACAAGGCCATTTGGCGAGCTATTTCTAGAATTCTCTTTCCCGTTTTGGCCCAGTCAAAGTTTGTTGAGCCTCCTCTTGCATTCAAAATCCGTTAACAAACGATCGAGGTCCATTCTCGGGAGTAGATGAGCGAACAATGATGCTTCTTCATGCTTTAACACTTTGTTTGAGCATCGGCATGTTTGCTAGGGTGAACCAACCCAATCCTTCTCAAATGACACAAAATGTGCCGAGCGAATTCAAAGTAGGAGTCTCATACCGTGTCTAAAAGTCTTCACCGTCGTTCAGAGCCCTATCCCGACATTTTCCCAGGTCAATCCCAACTCTTTCGATCACACCGAGGATGGAAAATCTCTTCCCTCGATGACAAAAATGAGACCCAATTGATCTTTAGTTGGAAACTCTCCACCTCATAACGGTCAACGTCAACGCAGGAAAGGCATAGGTGAATTGTGGTTTCCTCGCCTCAAATCGAGACTTTACGGGAGTGATTCGTTTGGGTTCAAGGAAGGAGTTCACTGCATCCGGTTCTCCGGCATGTTGGGTGTCTCCCAGCGTCCATACTTCAGCCGTCTGTCCCTGCTTGCCAAAGGCTGAAAAGTCGAGGCTTCGTTCAATCGTGTTCTCCGACGAATTAACGAAGAAAACCGTGAGCCACATGCCGTCATCGGAGAGCGTTGCGCTTGTGTCGGGAGCGATGTCCGATGGTATCGCAGAGTCAATTTTGAGAGGGCGTGTTCCCGCCAAATTGGAATACAGATATTGAGCGTAATAGGTCGGCGTGAGATAGAGGCTCGTCCGATCGGTTTGGATGATTCCGGAACAGAAGCTATTCGTCAGGTTGGACCGATTAGCGATTTCTACAAGATCTGCTTCTCGGTGTAGCAAGTTCTGATACCGAGAACAGGCCAGTGCGTTATCAAGGTTCCAAAGCATTGCTCTTGGAAGCCCGGCGTCACCTGCAGTTGTGTTCCATTCAGTGATGGCGACCTTTAAATGACGACCTCCCGCGTTTCGGAGAATCATCTGCCTTACGTCTTCAAGTTCTTGCTTCGAACCATTGAGGTCGGCAACATTGTACTGATGCGGACTTACATATCGGACAAACGGGGCAGCCCCTTTAATCAACGGGGCGCTCGGGAAACTAGTGAGTAACTGAGCATCGGGCTGCACAGAGAGGATTGCCTTGGCGAACTCGGGAACCTCTTTCCAATAATCTTCTCCCCATCGCTCATTACCAATTTGCCAATACTTGATCCCATAAGGTTCGCGATGGCCATTCTTAGCCCTCAACGCGCCCATCGGAGTTCGAATCGAACCGTTGAAGTACTCGACTTCATTCGCGGCGTCTTTTGGTGTTTTCTTCTCGTATCTTAGGCAAATCAGTGGCTCGGCTCCAACTGCTTGGATGAGTTGGATAACCTCTTCGAGCCCCGCTCCGGTTGGTTGCAACCCTCCCCAAGCTCGAAAGGGAACTCGCTTGTCTGGGTCCCCAATCGTGTCCGTCCATTCAAAAGTGCCAAGGTTAGCATCATCGAGAACGCTTCCACCAACACGGATCACACCCGGCTTGATTGCCTTCAGTGCCGCAACGACGTCCTTTCTCCAACCTCCAACCGTGTCGTTTGGCATCAAAGAAGCATTGTCGATCCAGAAGGTGCCTGGCCCTCTAAACGTGACATCGAGAGTCGCATCGGTCGACGAAGCATTCGGATCCAGGGTGGCCGAGACTTTGTTCCAAACTTGATGAGTTAAGAAGTCGCGGCTAGCCAGGACCTTATCTCCACTGATGAGCCTGACGTTCATCGATCCAGATTCAGGTGTTCCTTTAACGAAGATCGAGAATTGACAAGGGTGATCCTTTTGAACGGAGATGCCGGCTTGCGCAATTCCCGCTTCGGATGGTGAACCCTCACCCAAGCGAATTCTCTTGCTGGCTTGACCGCTAACCTTTGTCGTGGAATCTTGGTCGACTTTTAATCGGTTGACTTGACCACATGGAAACCACGGTTTTTCCTTGAAATCGGTCTCGGGCGTAAATTTGAATTTATAAGGAGAGAGGCCTTCGAAGCTACCGTCACTAAGTTTCTCAGCCCACATGCTTTGTACCAAGTCGCAGAGATACTCGATGAACTGGCCATATTGCATCGGGTTGATTCGGCCCGAAACCAATGGCTCCTTCGTAAATTTGATGGGCAGCTTGTCGGCGGGAGTCGCCTCCAGGTTCAGGTCGGAGAACCAAGCTGTTCCGGTCCCTTTGCCCCATCCGGCAAGGAAGACCGCAATGCGAGCCGTTCCGTTTGAGGGTGCCACAAAGTAGATCGATTCTTGGGTCCAATCGGTATCGCCAGAATGGTTATGCCCACTCGCTAAGATTTGTCCCTTGCTGGACTGAGCCTGTATGGTTCCGTAAACCGGACAACCTTTTGAATCGAGCCCGCGAGTCCGAACCCATCCCGTCAAGTGGTAGATGGAGCCAGGATGAAGGGAAACATCTTGTCCGAAAGCGGTGTCACTTGGCTCGGCGGCTGATACCTTGAGGGCAACGTTTCGAGAATGCTTAACCTCGGTATCAAACGATATATACGGAGTCGCCCCATAGGTCGCCCTCGCCCATCCCGTTAATCCGGACGAGAAATCTCCGTTGACGAGACCTCCTGCTTGAAGCGACATTGCCAGCCAAAGTGATGCTCCGATCATTGGTCGGATACTACACCCTCTGTCAATGTTAGGCTAGATCGTTTAAGGCAATTCAGCTTCTAAGAAGAGCCTCAGAACAGCGCTGTATTCTTTCGTAAATCCCTTGCCGGTTCTTTCGATAAGTTCCACAAAAGCGTTAATCTCAGAATCGGTAACGGGATATCCCGCATTACTTGGGATGTATCCACTTGGCGGAACATAGCTGTCTCCCAGCTTCTCACCGTCGGGAGTAACGACCACCAAATAGGGAACATCGACATCGTGAGATCCGCGCAAATCTTCCATGATCGGCTCCCAACCACGATGTTCTTGAGACTTGTCTTCGTGTCGATCCCGACAATCAATTTTGGCTAATACAAATGCAGACTCAAAAATCTGAGTCATCCGAGAATGCAACCACAGGCTTTCAAAGTGGCGGCACCAAGGACACCAAGATGCATGAAAGTAGATCGCGACATTCTTCCGTTCTTCGCGGGCCTGGTCCTTGGCGTCTTGTATGACTGACTGGGCAGAGGGAAGGTGGATCTGGCTCATCTTTATTAGTATAGGACTCAATTTTTGACCATTGTTCCCACTGGCAACATCAAATGGCATTTGAGAGCAGATAGGAAAAGGGCAGAAAGATCCTGCTTTCTGCCCCGCATATCTAACGTTTGGAATGCTGAAATTACTTGCCAACGACAAGGATTGAGAATGAACCAGGAATCATTTGCCGCCTTCCGGGCCTCGCTCCTTGGGCGGGAGGAGTCGTCTGAGTAGGTGCGGCATATTCGGCCGCAATAAGCAGAATATTTCCGGTTTTAGAATCTAAAGTAAGAGTCTTTGCTCCAGTCATTGTCTTGACCGTTTCCTCAACTACAAAGGTTGTTGGGCTCGTTTCCTTGATAACCGTCAAGGTGCCATTGCCATGAGAACTGAAGGCTTCCTTGGTTTTTGAATTGAAGACTGCGCCATCGCTGCCGCCCGCGAGTGGAAGGTCTGCAAGGTACTTGCCAGTCTTTGCGTCAAGCATCACCATAACTTGAGGCTCTCGACAGGCGACAAATAAGACATTGTTCTTAGCGTCAAGTGCGAGTCCCGCGCAACCATCCCCTTTGCCGTTGAGCGAGTAAGTCGCTCGCAGTTTCATCGTCTTGGCGTCAATGACTCCCACGGCGCCTTTGTCCTCAATGTCAACATAGATGGTGCCTTTCCCGTCGGACGCCGCCTGTTCGGGGGCTCCGCCAAGGTCAATCGTGCCGAGCACGGAACCGTCTTTGGCATCAATCACGGTTACATTGGGAGCACTGTGACTGAAGATGTAGATGCGATGATTGAATGCATCCGCCAAAATTCCATCGGGGCGACCTTCCACTGGAATCGTTTTGATCGGCGCAAGCGTGTTGGTGTCCCACATCGCGACTGGTTGACTCGAAGCAAAGCCGGTGTGATACTTGGCATCAGTCGCAGCACCACGAGCATTCGTTTTTGCGATCTCGCCTGCGGCTGACAAACCGTCAAGGTTGAAAACAGATACACGAGCGCCCGCTCCTCCGCGAGCGATGTAGACCTTGCGTCCAACCGAATCTGCATAAACGTAGTCAAAACCGCCGTCGCCACCGACTTTAACGGTCTGTAAAACTTTGTAGGGGCCATCCTGGATGGCTTTATGAGTGATTCCGGCGGTGGCGAATACCGCCAAACCAGATAGGATCGAAAGAGCAAATAGTCGCATAGTCAGAATCTCCACCGTCACTCTAGCATGGGCCTATAAAGTTTAAAGTTAGATCATTGACTGGATCTTGGGAGGTGAGAGGATCAGGCATAATCGCCGGGTCACATGGTCTCACTCCTCGTTTTTTCACTCGTTCAAGCCGCTAGTCCGGCTACCACTGAAGTTCAGCCTGACTGGATTCGTAAGGACCACGATGCAATGGTTGCCGGACAATCAATCAAGTATCAAACGACCTCTGGAATGATGCCGATTCGAGCTCATAACGGAGACATCGAAGGACGCATTTTCTTCGTTAGCTACAAACGCACCAACGTGCCTACCGGCACGAAACGTCCGGTGACATTTGTGTTTAACGGCGGACCGGGAAGTGCGTCCGTTTGGCTCCATCTTGGATTGGTCGGCCCCAAGCGTCCTAAAATGGGTTCCAAGGAGGGCTTCATGCCTCCTCCACCTTATGAATTGGTGCCTAACGATGAGAGCATCTTGCCTGACTCCGACATCGTAACGATTGATCCAGTTGGAACGGGATATAGCTACCCAGAAAAGCCAGAGTTTGGCGCGAAGTTCTGGAGTGTGGATGGCGACATTTCTTCGGTTGGCGAATTTGTTCGATCCTATTTGACTACCGAGAATCGTTGGCTTTCTCCAATCTTTGTGATGGGGGAAAGTTACGGCGGCATTCGCGGCTCAGGGCTCGCTAATTGGCTTCACGGACACGGCATCGGACTGAATGGATTGATGTTGGTTTCACCCTATCTGGGAACGGTGGCCCAGGATGGTGGGAAGGGGAACGATGCGCCGTATGCTTTTAACCTGCCGACCTACGCGACGTCGGCTTGGTATCACAAAAAGTTAAGCCCCGAAATGCAAAAGAAATCGGTGGATCAGATTTACCGAGAGGCAATGGATTTCGCTTACGATGAATATTTGCCCGCGTTGGATCGAGGTGATAACCTCTCTAAGACTCGAAGAGCAACGCTCATCGCGAAACTCCATCGCCTGACGGGCCTCTCTGAGACTTACTTGGACGACGCGAATCTGCGGATCGTTGATGGTAATTGGTACAAGGAGTTGCTGCGCAAAGATCGCTATGTCATGGGGCGGTATGACAGCCGATTTGTTGGAATGGATCGAGTGTGGAACACGGATAGCCCTGAAAATGACCCATCCTACTCTCAGGTAGGTCCGGCCTTTACATCCACGATCAACGACTATTTGACGAACGATATCGGATACAAAACGACCAAGCGTTACTACATTCTAGGAGAAGGATTGACGGGGCCCTGGAAAGGTCCGGAGGGAATCCTTGATGAGAGTGAAGCGCTGAGAGTTGCTCTCACTAACAACCCTTATACGAAGGTCATGGTTGCGATGGGATATTACGACCTGGCATGTCCAATGGGATCGGTCGACCAGGTGCTCGACAAGATGGAACTCGATCCTCGATTGAAAGACAACGTGGTTCGCCATCGATATCAAGCGGGCCACATGATCTACCTAGACGAGGATTGTCGAAAGCAACTGCACGCCGATATGGTGGCATTCATCAAGATGCAATCGTCACCAACTGCACCTACGGGAACCGTGCGTCCCAAAAATTAGGGACATAGAATATTGGACAGTAAAATAGGCGCTTAAATTTGCCCGCTTACGCGGGTAAATTTGAAGATCCAAGTAATCAACTATTCGATTACTATTAACCGATAAGAATTCGATTTACTGAGTTCATGATTTGTGAACGTTAGAGAAATCTTAGCATCTTTCCTCTCGGCGATTTGAGAGGATTCTTGTTTTTATATCTATCATATCTCTTAGAGAATGCGGCTTATCAGAGGCTTCGCTTTTTAGAAAATCCTAAAAGCAAGTCAGATTTTGAACCTAAAAATGATCTCCCTGTGGTCTAAAATGCCGACTTTCAACGGTGAATAAGCAGTGGTAGAATCGCCCCAGAACGACCGAGACTAAGTTGTCATTAAAAGCGGCAACTCTAACTACTAATCGGAAACTTCTGGGGAATAGTGTTTAAAATTAGGTCAACGTATTGGTTGGTGGCTGGTTTAGTTTCCTTAGTGGTAGCAGGATGCAGCACCCAAACAGAATCATATCGTCACTTCGGTAACTCTGCTTTAAGCACGACGAAAAAGACTGAAACTTTGGTAGCCGTTGCTCCTCCTCCTTTTACAGATGGAGTTTTTCCTTGCTCAACATCTGAGTGTCACAAGCCAACCACGAAGGTTAACAAGGTGCCTCACGACGTCGTCTTTCATGCCGACATCGAACTGCACCATGACGAGAAGAACCGATGGTGCCTGGATTGCCACGACACCGCCAACCGCAATTTCTTACACCTTGCAGATGGTCGACTCGTTGACTTTAAAGAGTCGTACCGACTTTGTGGTCAATGCCATGGCCCAGTTCTTAGAGCTTGGAAGGCGGGAGAACATGGAAAGAGAACCGGCTCTTGGTCTGGCGCTAAAGAGTATCGATTGTGTGTCAGTTGCCACGACCCTCATGCCCCTCACTTTAAGCCACTGAAGCCAGAACGTCCTCCGATTCACCAAGAGATGATCAAGTGATCCGTTCAAGCGCTCGTTCAACCAAGAACTCAATTCACCAAACGTTATTTCGACTACAAGACCCGACTCACTAGGCAGGAAACTACAAATGAATGATCCTACGGATATCTCACCCGCAGCCGCGGAACCACAAGAACTTGGCACCTCAAGGCGTGAGTTTATCATCGGCACGTTTTACGCTTTGGCGGCTGCTGCATTGGCATCAGGCTGCGCCGCTGACCAACTAGCCCTCGACGAATTCGTGCAAAAGCACTTCAAAGATCTGACCCCAGACGAACTTAAGAAGACGATTGCCCGAATGGAAAAGAAGTATTGGGAAGAGTACGGCGCCAACATCAAGATCAATGCCACACCGCCCATTCCGGGGGTTCTTTATGGCTACGCTCTGGATCTTTCACGCTGCATTGGTTGCCGACGATGTGTTTACGGATGCATTGAAGAGAACAATCAGTCGCGAAACCCTTCAACTCCATGGATTACGGTCCTTGAAATGGATAAAGAAGGCGGCGTGGATCTGGCAAACGCGGATGCATTTTACGATCACGAGCAAGTACCGGCACCTGGCAAATTCTACATGCCAGTCGCTTGCCAACACTGTGAGAATCCACCTTGCGTGAAGGTTTGTCCGGTTGAAGCAACTTGGAAAGAACCTGATGGCATCGTTGTCATCGATTACAACTGGTGTATCGGATGCCGATGCTGCATTACAGCCTGCCCCTATGGAGCTCGTCACTTCAATTGGAGCACACCGATTATTCCGAAAGACCAAATCAATACAAACACCGAGTATCTAGGAAATCGCCCTCGACCTAGAGGTGTTGTTGAGAAATGCACGTGGTGTATTCACCGCGTTCGAAAGGGGCAATATCCCAAGTGCGTCGAAGTCTGTCCCGTCGGTGCACGTAAGTTTGGGAACCTCTTGGACCCCGAGAGCGAGATCCGCTATATCCTCGAAAACAAGCGAGTCTTGATTTTGAAAGAAGAACTGAACACTCAGCCCAAGTTCTTCTATTACTACGGGCTGTAATGAGGCAGACATTAAAATGGAAATCCATATTCAAGGAGTAGCAAGCTTAAACGCGGGAGGGCTTGCATCTCATTCAACTATCGCGCCTCTTGCGGTTGTCGGTAACTGCCAAGCGTTCTTAGGAGGAGAAAATCGATGAATCCTCTCGTCAAAGTCAAGAACTTTGTTTTCGGCACCGGACGCATGGCATTTCTGGGTGGCAGTCCGGTCTATTACGGTTGGCTACTCTTTCTCTTGATACTCATCTGCCAAGGGCTCCTCGCTTACTCGCATCAATTCCAACTCGGATTAATCAGTACCGGCTTGAGAGATTCCGTTTCGTGGGGATTCTATATCGGCAACTTTACGTTCTTAGTGGGTGTGGCGGCCGCCGCTGTTTTGCTTGTCATCCCTGCTTACCTCTATAACTGGAAGCCCATTCGAGAAGTCGTTATTTTTGGCGAGATGCTAGCAGTTGCTGCGATCGTCATGTGCTTGCTGTTCGTGTGTGTCGATATGGGGCGTCCCGATCGGTTCTGGCACCTGTTCCCAATCATCGGTCACATGCACCTTCCCAGTTCGATCATGGCTTGGGATGCCTGCGTACTCAACGTCTATTTGATCATCAACCTATTTGTTGCCAGTTACCTCATCTACTGCGCTTACAACGGGAAGAAATATAACCCAAAGATCGTTGTGCCACTGGTTATCCTTTCGATTCCAATGGCGGTAAGTATCCATACGGTAACGGCGTTTTTGTATAACGGAATGGCGAGTCGCCCTTACTGGAATAGTGCGATTCTAGCTCCGCGATTTATCGCATCTGCGTTTTGCTCGGGACCCGCGCTACTCTTGATTCTTTTCCAGATACTGCGCAAGGTTTCTGATTTCGATATTAAAGACGAAGCCATTCAAAAGGTGGCAGAGTATATGGCCTACGCGATGGTGTTAAACCTGTTCCTATACGGTGCAGAAGTTTTCAAAGAGTACTACTCGAATACACACCACCTCGTGCACTATAAGTATCTGTTTAGTGGTCTTCACGGTCAAACCTCGCCAATCGCAGTCTATGCTTGGATGTCACTTGCGTTCGCCGTCATCGCACTGGTGATATTCCTCATTCCAAAGTTGCGAATGACGCCAATGACCATGAACATTGGTTGCGTGCTCATCTACTTCTCCGTCTACATCGAGAAGGGAATAGCTCTGATTATTCCAGGCTACACGCCAGACACGTTGGGACAAGTCTATCGGTATGTTCCGAGCATGACCGAGGTCCGAGTTGCGATGGGAGTCTTCGGAATTGGCTTCCTAATCTTTACCTTGATGGTTAAAGTCTCGGTTGCCATTCTCTTCTCGCCCGATCGAAAAGTCGCCCACGCTTAGTCCTGGACATCTGATCGCAGGCATGAATCTCTCGAATTCATGCCTGCGATTTCGTATTTCTACCACCATTTATCGATGTTTAAGCTCATGAGTGAGCACGGTCATTTCAAGCTCTTACGGCTTACCTAGCTCTTGAAATGATCACATATAGTGCCCTCTGTAGTGAGATAAGAATGGATCGACTAAGCCTATCATAGGGGCGACAATTAACTCTTCGAATGAGTCTGATGTTCTGCATTTACCGATAGCAAATATGCCACCGAACAACTCAATTTGATGGTGAAAGATCGGTAGATACGAGTGTTCTGGATTTAGCTTACTTGGCACGTATTTCTACTAGTCCGCTTCCTAAACTCCTAATCAGACATAAAGGACGCCACAAAGCACTGAATTTATGCTTTTTAAGGTCAAAAAATGAGGTGAATTCTAATGACATCGGAAGTCTTGACGGATTTAACGATCCTTTGTCGTTCTTGATGCGCTAATCTTCACTTGCTGGACAACCCAGCTAAGTATTGGCCCGGCTCCCCGGACTTGTGGGGTGGGCGGACCGAATGGAGACGGGGACGTGAAAATACAAGCGATCGTGCTCGGTATAGGAATAGCAGGCCTCGTATTCGGGGCAATGCAGTCGGGCAAATCACCTGCCTCGAAGGCAGTTGCTGATAAGCCGGACACAGCAATCACTCAAATCAATCAGAGATTCACACAAGCGAAAGCCCAAGATTATGCTGGCGACGCTTCTTGTGCTGAATGTCACTCTACAAAATCCCACTCTTTTGTTGGATCAGCGCACGCTGCCTTCATGTCTGACCCCAAGCTTTCTCTCGATAAGAGAGGCTGTGAAGGATGTCACGGACCGAGCAAAGCACACGCAGAAAACCCCGAAACCGAGGTTATCTCGTTTACTAAGGTCAGCCACAAGGACTCGGCTGCAGCATGTTTGCGATGCCACCAACAGACACTCGACAAAGCTCACTGGAAAAAGAGTGAGCATGCAAAGGCTGACCTAGCCTGCGTTACTTGCCACCAGATTCACCCTGACACCGAGCTCGCGCTCGAACCAGGCACAATCAATCGTGGTAAGGCAACGGATCCAAGGGGAATCGTTTTTCTCGCCAAAAAGCCTGAGAAGCAACTTCTGCTCAAGACCGACGAACCGACCCTCTGCGGTCAGTGTCACCAATCTCAACTCGCTCAATTTCGACTGAACTTTCATCACCCCGTACCCGAAGGTCAGATCGTTTGTAGCGATTGCCATGCCACTCACCCTTCTAAGGCAGCGCAATCGAAGCAGACTCCGTTCAAGAGCAAGTGTGTGACGTGTCACGCCGACAAGGCAGGACCGTTTGTCTACGAGCACGATCCGGTAGCCGGATTCGGCGGCAGTGGCTGTGGTGAATGTCACACCCCACACGGTTCGCAGAACCCTTACATGCTTCTTTCGAGAAGCAGAGGTCTATGCGCCCAGTGCCACTCGGACAAACTCGCCAAGCACCATCCCGGAGAGACCTGTTGGTCTGCTGGATGCCACGTTGCTCCTCACGGAAGCAACACCGACCCGAGGTTCTTAGGCCACTAGGAGGCAATGAAGATGAAGCGATGGATGACACCGTTAGCAACAATCGCCGGTATTTCGGTGATGATTGCATGCGCGAGTGCTCAAGAAGCGCCCATCCCTGCCCAAGGTGATAAGGCGCCCCAGGGCCAAACGCAGACAAAGAAGCCAGTGGTAGCCAAGAAACAGGCTAAACCGGCAGAAAAGAAGCAGGCAGCTGACAACCAAACAAAGTCAGGAGATGAAGCAAAAGCTGATGATCAAGCTAAGAAGGGAGACACCTCTAAAGGTGACGCTGCCGACGAGCCAGAAGCTAAGCCACTCTATAACTCCTTGACGCTCGGATACAACACATGGAAATCCACTAATCACATTAGTGGCATTCACCAAAACGGATACGTTCAAGGCGGGTTCGGTATCGCAGATCTTTCGATCCTGATGCCGTTCGAGACCGATCAATTCTATGCATTCGACTATATGGGCACTCCCGGAAATGATTTCGGAACGAGGCTCGTGGGTCGATGGGGCGCAAGTACCAGTCTAAACGTCCATGCACATCAATTCTCATTCCTAGATCCAAGCTTTGCAACAACCAAGCCAAGCACCGATTCGGGATGGGACGCAACATTGGAGCACCAGATTGCTCCGAACTTTGGAGCCTTCGCGACTTTCAAATATCAAGAAGGTCAGCATCACTTCACAGCACCGTATGATCAACCCAATTTCAACGTTGGAACGTTCACTCTCGGCGCTCAGAAGGAAGTTGGGGCAAACACGTTTGGCGCGACTTTCACCGAGAATCGTTACAACGATTTGACGACAGTCCAGCCAACAACACTTACTGATCAAGGCGAAATTCGATACACGGGTAATTGGGGCAGTCGCTTCACCGCTCTTGGATCGGCATCCGTCGCAAGAATCATGGCGCAAGGGCGTCCTGATAGCTGGGTTCACAGCTATTCAGTAGGCGGCGTGTATGACGTCAACGAAAATTCGACCCTTGGTGGTTCACTTAGCCAAACCGTACTCAACCTGAATTCCGTTCAGAACGCCTATGTTCGAAAGCGCAATCTGGGTGGAGTTCGACTAGATACTCACCTTCAAAAGTGGGCATTAGGTCTTGGCTATCAGCACCGAGACGAAGAGAGAGTTCGTTGGGATCATAGCTTCATCGATGTTCCAAAGTGGAATATCTACGACTTCAAGCTGAATGGCCGCGTTCTTCCGGGAGTTCGATTTGGGCTGAAAGGTTCAACCGAAGACTTGGTATCCGCGCCCATTTTCCAAACTGCCGATCCGTCACTCCTCTATTGGAATCGCAAGACCTCGGTCCAAGCGAAATTCGATTCCGGAAATGACATCACGACCGGTTATTTCTCCTATACGTACCGCTATCGTCGAAATGACATTCGCGGATACTCAGTCAATTGGCATAATTTCGCTCTGGGCGGAAGCAGAGTAGTTTCTCCGAAGCTCCTGGGTTATGCCGAGTTTGCATCTGACCTTTATACGGTCGATGGAACTTCGCCGGATGCCGCAGCTTTGGGCGGCTACTTCCCGACCAGCGAAACCTTCATGGTTGGATTGGACTTCACGCGCAATGAGCGTGAAAACCTATCCCTTGTCTTATCTAGTTTCTACACTCAAGATCAGTGGGGACAGCAAATTGCTATGACCTACCGAAGAGACTTGGGTAAAGAACGCAACATCCAGATCACATTTTCCCCTTGGCTTCAACGGGATCGACTCTACGATGTGGACAACTTCGACGCCGCCATTTTGACGGTTAAAGCGGGGGTTCGCTTCTAATGAAGATTGAATTGAAACTGAATTCGAAGGGACAGAGTAACGGAGGATTTATGAAAGCGCGATGGCTCACCTTGTTTGCATCCGTCCCGCTGATCGTCGGAACCATGCTGCTGCAGAGTTGCGGTGGAGTTGGCGGACCTACTAGTTCGAAAACCAACCCCGGCACCAATGCACCATCACAGGCCTTTCTGGCGCTCATGACGGCTGAACAAAAGGCCTCAAAATATATCGGCCCAGAGTCTTGCAACGCATCCGCTTGCCACGGTGGCTCAGCTACCCCGGCGCATGGCGGAATGAAATTGGCTTCCTTTAATACGAAGAAGGCCAACGCAGCAGGCGGCGGACAATTTGGAGAATGGCAGCAGACTGTCCACTTCACCAAGGGCGTATCTTGTGAGAATTGTCACGGACCTGGCGGCGCTCACCAGGCTGCACCTAAGAATGCAGACGGTACCGCCCACGCAATCCTGACATACCCTAAGATCACATCTCCAGAGGTTTGTGGCCAATGTCACGGTCCAATTCATGACGATTGGAAGATTTCGAAGCACTCTGAGTTGATAGCAAGCCCAATTAGTAGCACGGTTACTAACCCAGCTAGTAGCGGCCAAACTTCTCGATGTTTCCTTTGTCACGGTGGTTTGGCACGTGCGCAATATATGGAAGCAGGTGTTGATCCGTCTCAGATGACAACCGCACAGATCGTTCAGTGCGCCAATGATATTCTGAATACGGTTCCTTACACTGCCTCTTGCGCAACTTGTCACGATCCTCATGCAAAGACTGGCAACCTAACCGGTGCTGGAAAGGAAGTTCAGCTTTACCATCCTGAAACTTTGACCGATAGTTCGGCCATCGCTCCAGGTACCACGCCCGCTCAGTACACGGCTGCAAACCAGATTTGCGGTCAGTGCCACAACGGTCGCGGCACAACGGCTACTGATGCTTACCTAACGGCTAACACATCGAGACCTTCGGTTCACCACAGCAATCAGTTAAATTCACTGCTTGGCGTCGGTGGTTCGGAGACCGCTAGCGGACCTCCTCAGAGATCTGGAACGCACGCCCTCACCCCGGGCCAATGCGCCACCTGTCACATGCCTAAATCGCGACACACGATGACGGTAAGTGTTGATGGCGGATGCCAACCATGCCATACGGCATCGGATGCAGCTACTCGAGCGGCAACTTTGAAGGCAGAGGTTGTCAATAACCTCGTCGCTCTTAGTTCGCGAATGGGAAGCTGGGCTCAAACGACACTCGGCGACCCAACATTCTGGGATTACACGTCGAATATCGCTTCCGGCAAGACGGCTCCTAAGCAGTCGTTGATTCCGATCGAAGTCAAGAGAGCTCGACATAACTACTACTATGTCGTCACCTCTGGCGACTACGGAGTCCACAACCCGGCCTATACTCGCTACCTACTACAAGTAGCAGCTAACAACCTAAACAGCCTTGGTGTCCCTGCGATGAAGCCTCAGGACCTCGCAGCGATTCCAATGCCAGTGAAACTTCAGCAGATCCAACAAGTTCGAAAGAGCGCCTCTTCCTCCGACGTCGATTAATTCGACTTCCGAGCTGAGTAAAAAAGCACCCGTCGCAAGGCGGGTGCTTTTTTGTCTGTTGGATACCAGTAGGAAACAAGTCGATCACCAATAAAGCTTAAAGCATTCTTGACTTTAATTCGGAGATGTTGGCGACGTAAGCGGTTGCAAAAGAGGCAGTTTGAACCTAAATGTCGGGAGATATGAATTGAGATGGGCTTTTGTGGTCAGAAATACCGACTTGCGAACGGTCTCTTGAAGGCCCAGAATGTCATCTAGGAAATCGATCATGGATGACAAATTCAATGCCCCGCTTCCACCCGATTGGTCCCTCTCAGTAGGCGACTTTGGCCGAACTGCAATACTCCTCGCAGGCATCCTTTTCGCCGTATCGGTGCTCGGATGGCTCATTTCAAACAAGACGGACGGACTAAAAAAAGCCGCCAGCATTTCACTAAATCTCGGTGTTCTACTCCTATTCTGCGCCTTCGTGAGCCTAGGAGCTCTATTCGTCGGAAATCGATTTGAATACGCCTATGTCTTCCAGCATGGAGACATCACGAACGCGATTCAATATCGGATCGCCGGTATCTGGTCTGGCCAGCAGGGAAGCTTCTTACTCTGGGCTTGCGCAGCAGGAATCTTCGCTGTCTTTACTGCCAAGGGTGCTGGCAAATTCCGCCGATGGTATTCAGTCGCCTATGCAACGTTCCTTGGCGGTCTCTCTGGAATCCTCGCTTTTGAATCGCCATTCGTGCTCAACATGGAGAACGGCAAGGTATTCGTGCCACCCAATGGTGCCGGCCTTGCTCCTTCACTTCAGAACTACTGGGTCACGATTCACCCGCCCACGATCTTCTTAGGCTTTGGTGCCCTGACGGTCATGTTTGCCTACTCCTTCGCCGCCTTAATGGAAAAGGACTTCGATAGTTGGCTTCCCAAGGTGCGGCCTTGGGCGCTGACGGCTGCTTCGGTTTTAGGACTCGGCCTCTGCATGGGTGGATTCTGGGCCTACGAAACGCTAGGTTGGGGCGGCTTCTGGATGTGGGATCCGGTTGAGAATGTCAGTTTTGTGCCCTGGTGCTTGTCGATCGCCTTCATTCACGGGATCATCGTTCAGACCGCTCGTGGAACGAAGAAGATGGGCAACTTGCTTATGGGCGGCCTGCCATTCGTAACGTTCATGTACGGAACGTTTTTGACTCGATCAGGTTTTCTCGCCGACGCAAGCGTTCATAGCTTCGCGGAAATGAATCGATCTGCGCTCCAACTTTTAGTTGGGCTCATGTTGCTAGGTTTTGTGAGTTTCTTTGGTGTTCTCACTTTTCGGGCGCTTCAAGCTCGAAAAGAGGCTGCCAAGGTGACGATCAATCCGGTTAAAGAAGAGGCTGCTGCCAAAGAAGCGTCTCCTTATGGCCGGGAAGGTCTCATCAACGTCGGCATTGCCACGGTTTCTGCCATCGGCATTGCAACGATGATTGGAATGAGCATCCCGTTTGTTCAGGCGCTTCGACACCTACCTTCGAAGGTCGTTGAAGAGGGCCTCTATCACCAAGTTCTGACTTGGTTCTTCTTACCCACGATGATCCTCATGGCGCTTGCTCCATTCGCTCCGTGGCGAAATGCTAAGGCTAAGGATCTTTGGAACCGATTCTATTCCGTGCTCTGCATGGCAGTAGGATTTTCAGGTCTGTTCCTCATCTGTCTCGTCTTCACTCCTTTCGGAAAGATCATCGATCGCGCTCCCGTCGTGACTTTGGTCGGAATCAAGAATCTGCCCGGATTGTCTTGGATTGTTTTCCTCGTCGGTCTATGCAGCTTCGCGATTATAGGAAATATTTGGAGAATTTGGGACCTCAGAAAGGCTAGCAGGCTTGGATGGGCACCGTTCCTCTCTCACATGGGAGTGGCGGTCCTCATGTTTGGTCTCATCATCTCCCGAGGTTTTGAACAAAAAGATCAAGTCATGGTTATGAAGGGGCGACCCGGAACCGCGCTTGGTTATGAGTTCACCTACAAAGGAATGACCTCAAACGACTTGGATCACAACAATCATGTGATCTTCGATGTGACGAAGGCTGACGATCCCCAGAAGACACTATTATTCACGGCAACTCCGGGAATGTATAAGGTCTCAACTGATGGTGCAAATGAAAACACCATGGTCTGGCCTTCAATCGTCCACCGTCCTCTCTATGACGTTTACGTTTCTCTGCGTCCTCCACAGAATGAAGCGAGCGAACCCATCCCATTCAAGGTTGGTGATAGCAAAGTATTTGGCGGCCTCGTGGTCAAGTACGACAAGATGTCGATGAATGGCGAGCCAGGTCAAGCTGGTACCTCATTTATCGCGAATCTGACGATCACCGCTGGTGAAAAAGTGACTCACGTTTCTCCCTCTATTGAATTAGGGGGCGAGGCGGGGCCAGTCCACCATATCGCCAAGATAGATGACAACCTGAACGTTTCGCTCACGGCAATGAACGCCGCTGATCGATCCGTGACATTGGAATTACAACTCGCAAATCCCACGTACCCCATCGATGTCTTCCATAAACCGATGACAGCGTTCGTATGGCTCGGTACCGGAATCATGACTGTAGCTGGACTCCTGGCTGCTTACTACCGGCGCGTTCCTTCAACGGCGAAGGTCGCAAACAAGGTACCGGTAGCTTCAGACGACAGAAGCAGGCGACTCGCAAATCAAACCTCATAGGAGAACATATGAAACGCACACTCTCGATCATCGTACTTTTAAGTCTTGGTGCTTATGCATGCCCAACGATTGCTAACTGGAAACTTTTCACCAGCAAGTACAACATCTCCAAGGAATCAAAGATCGGTACCGCTTCCTGCTTGAACTGCCACATTGGCAAGAAAGGCGGCAAGTTGAACCCATATGGCAAAGACATCCAGGCTGTGATGAAGGCCGCAAGCACCAAGAAACTGACCTCCGAATTGCTTGCCAAAGTTGAGGGCCTCGACTCACTCAAAGATGGCTCAACGAACATCGCCAAGATCAAAGGCGATATCGTCGTCGGACAAAAATAGACCATGATTCGCTGCCACCGGCGCCTTTGGGTACCGGTGGCTTTTTTGCGTGCGCCAAAGCGCTCCGATCGTTCAATTTTCTTCGAATTTGAACCTAAATCCGCCCGATTTTTGATGAAATTGAGGTTGGAAAACATGACTTGTATTGGTGGTTTGGGTTGAACAATACTATCAATTGGAGGGAACTAAAAATGAGGTTCCGCATTGTTTTCGCTTTAGTCTTGATGGGAGTTTCCGGTAGCGTTTTCGCTAAGAGTGAATTCTTCGATCTCTTCATGAGTACTTACAAGATTAGCGATAGCTCGGCCGTCGGGCAGAAAGCTTGTCTTAATTGCCACGTAACGGAAGACGACTACACCAAGATGACCTCTTATGGTCGCGATCTTAAGAAGGGACTTGCTGATGCAGGTACCAACGCATTAAATGCAACTATTTTAAAGACTGTTGGAGCCCTGGACTCTAATGGATCTGGTAAGACCAACGAACAGAAGATTCTCGCCGGAATTTCTCCTGGCGATCCTGGCCCAGCTGACGCAAAGGCCCCCGCACCTGCTCCTAAGCCAGAGAAGTCACTGATTCCAAAGAACTTCTTCCACCCCGCAGTTGTGCACTTTCCAATTGGTCTCTTCATCGCAGGCTTGCTATTGGATGGCCTTGGTATCTTCTTCAAGAAGCCCACGCTTCTCATTGCCGGATGGTACAACGTTCTCTTCGCAGCCGTGTCGTCCATGGGTGGCGTCTTCACTGGCTTTGGAGCCATGTACGTTCAGAAGATCCCATTTAAGGGCTTGATCTTCCAACACATGGGACTCGCGCTAACGTCGGCGTTCCTCATGATGATGATGGTAACTCTTCGTGTTCACCGACATGAGAAGATGCACCTTCCAACTAGGATCGTGTACTTCGGTCTCGCGATCGTTTGCTTCGCGCTGATCTCCTATGCCGGTCACCTAGGCGGTGCATTCGTCTACGGCGAGTAATATCGCTTCATAGCGTAGGGAAGCGCCCTTTCGAGAGAGTTTTCGAAAGGGCGCTTTTATATGTGGAGAGTAGCGAGATACCCATGCGCCGTAGGTTGCCAACAGAGCCCAGGCAACAGGCTCAAGGGAGCAAGCGACCTTTATCGATGGCCTCCTCTACCCGCCCACGAGAGCAAGCGACCTTTATCGATGGCCTCCTCTACCTGCCCACGAGAGCAAGCGACCTTTATCGATGGCCTCCTTTACCCGCCCATGAAAGCCCCTGTAGCCGGAGGTGGATTGTGCCTCCGTACTGCTGTGGAACAGCTGTGGAACTGCTCAAGTGAGCAAGCGGCCTTTATCGATGGCTTCCTTTACCCGCCCACGAGAGCCCCTGTATTCGGAGGTGGATTGTGCCTCCGTACTGCTGTGGAACAGCTGCGGAACTGCTCAAGTGAGCAAG
>CAIUHP010000037.1 GCA_903899015.1 uncultured Armatimonadota bacterium
AGGGTTCCACAACAAGATGGAAACACTCTCGCGACAGGCGTATGGATTTAGAAACTTTGAGAACTACCGAACAAGAGTGAGGGTAATGTGCTCGTAAGGTCAGAAGAATTGAGGGGTGCCCCCACGAATGGCGTAGAGCCCATTTCTGTGCTCCAGTGTATCACTCCTGGTGCCCAAACTTTGCCCAAACTCAGACGCGAGAAGGCCGTCCTGGAAGCCTTCTGAGAGTTTATTGCGGGGCTTTTGGATCGATTTGAACCTAAATCTGTGGTGGGCGGTGCAAGACTCGAACTCGCGACAGCCTCGGTGTAAACGAGGTGCTCTACCAACTGAGCTAACCGCCCGGAACCGATACTATACACTCTGGCGTAGTAAATTTTCACGGCATTCACATGGAAATTAGGAAATTGGTGTTACACTTAGACCAACCTTCAGGATGAAGCGAACACTGATCTATCTGGTTCCATGGATGGCAATGACTACGGTGGCTTACGGCCAAACCCGTTCTGCCGACGTCATTTACACCTATTTCGACGATGCGCCAACGCATGGTATGCGTGTTGGCGACGAGTGCTTCGTCTCCATCGACGACGTAACCAAGTGGGGCTGGAAGGTCGACAACCGATCGGACGGCGCCCATATTACGGCGGAAGGATCGGATATCACCATTGGAACTCGAACGATTGGCGGTAAGACTTCTGTCCCAATCCGCGCTACGATGTCCAAACTGGGAGTTTCCACCGAGTGGATCGTTAACACCGATACTCTCCAGGTAGTCGGAGAACTTAATTCCGTATCTGTCGACTCCGGACACATCAAGGTTTCTTCACCTTCCCTCTTCAAGCCGAAGGCATTCGTTCTGACAGCTCCGTCCCGAATCGTTATCGATTTCACGGGCGTCAAACTTGGAAACAAGACGACACAGTCACTAGAAGGTGGCGTTCGCCTTACCCAATTCAAACCGAACGTCGTCCGACTGGTCATCCAGACGCAAGGAACGGTGGATGTTTCGCAAATTTCTGTTGAACCGACGAAGACTTCCGAAATGGAACTCTCGCTCAACACTCCCGACGCAAAGCCACTCACCGCGGATGACAAACAAGCGACTCCGCCTCCCGCAACAGGATTGATTTCGAAAGTCGAACCCGGTGTGATCGATGGAACGCCTGCTCCAACCAACGTTGGAGCCTTACCACTGACGCTAGATCACGAAGATGATCGCACCGCCACGATGAGTATTCGGTTCAAGGGATCGACCAAAGTTCAGGCTCAGTTTGAAAAGCCGAGCCCGAACGTGCTGACGATTACCCTGCCCGGAATCTTTATGGATTTGCCAGCCGACTTCAAACTCGACTCGCAGTCGGTATCTGCGGTGACGTGCGAAAAGAATGCGAAGGGCTCAGTCGTTACTCTCAATCTGACTCGTCCGGAAGGGGCGGAAGTTTATTCCAACGGCAACGTCGTTTCCATTCAACTGTTCAAACCGAACGTTGGCGACGGCAAGCTGCTCGGAAAAGTCATCGTAGTCGACGCAGGCCATGGCGGATTCGATGGTGGAGCTTCAAGCGTTGGATTGCATGAAAAGGACTTCAACCTTTCATTAGCGCGCCTTCTCTCCGAGCGATTAACGGAAGAAGGGGCCACTGTCATCATGTGCCGAAAGACTGATGTCTTTATTCCGCTCACAACTCGCGCCGACATTGCTAATAAGAGCCACGCAGATTTCTTTATCTCGTGCCATATTAACGATACTGGTGGTTCGGGAAACATGTCGGGAGGCATCACCTTCCACCATAAAGGCAATGTCATCAGCAAAGTTCTCGCCGAATGCATCCAACAACAGATTGGTAGCGTAAGTGGAATACCTTCCCTTGGCGCATGGAGCGACGGCAAAATCTATTCACAAGGTGGATTCTCAGTTTTACGAAACATTAAGATGGTCGGCGTACTCATAGAATTTGGGTTTATCAACAACGAACATGATCGAAAGCGAATTGTGTCTTCACAATTTCAAGATGCGGTCACGCGAGCGGTTGTTCGAGGTCTTAAGGTGTATCTAGGCGATGCCAAAACGAAATAACAAAAATTCTGGCGGTAAAGGCATTCTCATCTTGATGTGCGTGTCCCTTATGGGAGCGGGCGTCTTTGCCGCTTATGTGAAATTTGCACCGGGAGCCGCACATGTTGCCGCCGTGGATCGCATTCAAGAACCCGACGTCAAGATCGACTCTCGACGCATCGAACGGTCAGCGCCCAGCAAGTCCACCACTCAGACCGACTCCCTTTTCGTTCCCGCCGTCGTCAATAACGAAGTCAAGCTCAATTCTTCACTCGGTGAAGTTCCCGAAGGAACCAAGCCCGAGACCTATTTGGTCAACCAAACACTTGCCTCGTTGATGATTGATAAAGCGAAGGTTCTTGATATCACGACCAACGGGGGATTAGCCATGATCCATTGCACTCCAGAAATCCAAAAAGGTTATGGAACGATGGAAGAAGGCAATTTGATCAAGGCTCTGTCCATGGCGCTTGGGCAATTCAAAACGATCAAGAACTTCCAGATCGAAGTTGAAGGCCACACCGTCGAATCGCTTGGCAATATCGACTTGACAACTCCCGTCAATGTCATCCGGCCCGGCGAGAAGCAGGACTCCAACTCTTCCGAAGAGTCCACACCACCAAAGCCAAACTAAATCCCGACCAACCGATTGCCCAAGCCATCGGCGGGATTCCTGACGCCTGGTAAAGGATCGTGGCATCGGAATGGACTTCCGTTGAAGTGCTCAACTGAACCAACGTGAAGAGCGAACGGACCGAGTTTAAGCATTGCTGGAGACCCAAAAACTGGGCACAGAACATCAAACTTTGGCCTTTCAAGGCATATGCCAGTAGGCCGAGCATGAAAACCCAACCAATTCCGGCAGCTTCCCCAACCACGTCGCCTCTCACCCAGACGACCAGCGACCAGAACAAGAGTGCGGAAAGTAAGCCCAACATCGACTTGGCACCCTTCTCAGTCTTCGCAAAATAGATCATCGCTGCTCCAAAAAGCGATGCTCCCAAGTAGCCGGCTGAAGCCACAAGAAGCAGACTGCCGCCTCGGACCGGTGTGACCCCGCTCCCGTCAACATTAACGATGATCTTCTCGACCTCGGCTCCGGTCAGGATAGCCACCATGGCGTGGCTAAACTCGTGAAGGTGCGTGTTGAGATACTGAAGTGGAAGGAGGATCTTCTGAACGACCGGCAACAAGAATCCCACCAAGGTCGCCAATGCGGCAACGATTAAGGTGGTTTGGTGCGGCTTAATTTTCGGGCGGGACTTCATTCGGGGTCTCGCTAACTAATACGGACGAACGTTTCGCCTGGATCCGTTCCCAGCCCTTTGTCACCAGATACGAGGCCACAATGCCGCAAGCGCAGCCCAGAACGACTTGATAGGGGTAATGCGCCCCAACATACACGCGTGACAACGCGGTGAGAATCGCAATCACCACCCAAGGACTTCCCCACCAACCCAACTGATAACAGAACACAAACGCGACCGCAGTCATGTTCGCGGTATGAGCCGATGCGGTTCCTGGATTATTCGTTGCCCCAACTCGATCCATCACCCCCGCTAGTTCCTGGTAGGGTCGATTCATGGGCAAGAAGTGCTTGAACTGGTCGGTCGTCAAGTTTGCTAGTCCAACGGACAAAAGCGCCTGAATGGCTGCCGTTCGCGTTCGGGTATTCGCTACAATCATCCCAACGACCAGCAGACCAAGAATTACTTTCACCCAAACTTGGTTCAGCGCGATACTGAAAAAAGTTAGGGGTGCAAAAGAATCGGGCCATTCATTTATTGCACGAAAGATTCGCTCGTTTAGTCCAGACACCGAGCAAGTCTACTTGGAAGACGTAGAAACATAGGGATGGGCGCAATAGCAAGATGGATGGCTCGGACAATTTGGAGAGCCGTGCTGTGGTTCATGAGGCGCGACTTCATGAAAACTGTTCAAAGAAAGTCGCTTGCGATGGTTCCCGCAAAGTATCGAGAGAGCGCTCGCCGCTCTCAAAACAGACAAAATCGGTTTGCTCGAAAAACTGGCTTGCCCGTTCTTAACGTTCTGATGAACCTCGTGCTCGGCAGTCTGATCGTTACGTTGTGTTTCGAGGTCGCCTTAAACCTGTTTGAATCGGGCTACCTAACCATGCCGAAGGAAATAAGTCAAAAGGTTCAGCCCTAGTCCTTCCACCGTTTCCAGTTTCCAAGATAGAGCACTTCTTCTTCCAACATCACTCCAAATCTGGCATAAACCTTTTCTTTGACGATAGTTGTTAGTCGATAAATCTCGTAGGCCGATGCATTATCGATGTTGAGAACAAAGTTTGCGTGCCTTTTCCCCATCATTGCGCCACCGAACCGAAGCCCTTTCAGGCCTGCCGCTTCGATCAAGTAGCCTGCAGGAACGATAGATGCGGCCTTGAGAGATACCGGCAGAGTCTCCAATGATTCCGCCAAAACGGAATCGTTGACGTTCTTGAAAAAACTTCCTGCACTTGGGGAGGGGGGCTGCTTTCCAATCCTTTGCCGTTGATATTCTCTCGCCTCGTCGTAGCTTCTCTTTGAGTCTCCACGGGGTAATTGCATTTTCACTCGCGCTACAACCGCCTGAGGAGCATCGGGGCGACGTAATAGGCTATCCCGATAGGAGAACTTCATCCAAGATGGATCCACCCAATCGACTCGCCCATTTTGGATAACTTCCAACGAAGTAAGAAACTCCGACACACAACTGCGATACGCGCCCGCATTACTGACCAGGGCTCCTCCCAGACTTCCGGGAATTCCGACCGCAAATTCCAAACCTCGAAGGCCCGCCTGAACCGACTTGAGAAACAATTCTTGAAAGGCACAACCGGTGTCGGCCAGCACTATAACGTTGCGCTCAATCTGAATACTTTGGGCTCGATTTAAGATCGTGAGACCCGGCACTCCATCATCGGATGGAAGCACATTGCTACCGTATCCTAGGATCGTTGTAGGAAGGTTTTCGGCTTGCGCCCACAAAACCGTGTCCAGCAGCTCGTCGTGATTTCTGGCCACAACAAACATCTCCGCCATTCCGCCCGACTTGAGCGTGGTAAACGGCTTCAGCGAGACATTCTTCTGAATGGAAGGCCTCAAGAAGCCTCCGGTTTGGCGATAACCGCATAAGGAACCTTTGGAATCGAGATGCTCGGTTCGATAAGGTACACGGGCACGAATTCAGTCGCAGATACGAGCTGCAAGTCATGCCAAATCGAACCAAACCGAGAGGCAGATGGATAAACCTGAGGTTCCACTCCCGGCCCAAATCCCACTACACCCTCGGAAGGCAAGTTAGTTAAACGAATCGCTTCTTGCCCTGGTCTCCGGACGAAGAACTCACCTTTCTTGCTAGGCAAGGCGACGACGTCGGTTTTGGAAATCAAATCAAAACTGCTTGCACCAGCCACTGGTTTTCCATACAGGAAGCCAAAGGTTTTTGCAAGGGTAACCCCCACCCGCACACCGGTGAAACTTCCTGGCCCCATATCAGCCGCGAAAGACTCAGCATCTGCCGGGGTTAACCCAGTGTCAAGCTTCATCTGATCCAGCATGGACAAGCAAGCCGCACTCGCGGCGAGAGGAGCCTGTCGACTCTGGCTCCAAAGGACTTCTCCGTTTTCCGAAACGGCGGCCACGCTAATCATGGCACTGGAAGTGCTGAAAGCCAGAATCACGGGGCAAGCTCAATGCTGATCTGTTTTAACAAACCGTCGATGATCTTTCGGTCCGCCTTGTACACCTTTGAATCGGTCGTTCGGTAAGTAATGAGCAGATAGTAATCGCCCATCGCTCCACTCATGGAACCGGTGACAAGTTCCCCCTTCGCATCTTGTCCAAGGCGCCAAACGCTCGAGACCGAACAGCCTGCCGCATTTGTCTTAGGAGCAAAATCTTCTCGACTCGCCACTTTCGTATAGTCGTTGAGATCCTTTGCAGACAATTTGATAAGGGCGGTCGGGGCGGGATCGCTGTCCAAAACCGAGAAAACTTGAACGTGCATGGGGACACTCAAAGTGGACTCTTTGATATCCAGCGCATTGTCTTTGATATTTTCCGCGGTCCAACCTTCCGGTAGGCGCACCATAACTGGCTTTGTCGAAACAACGACATTTGCCGTAACCGGAGCCTTCAGCGGAACCTTGGGGCCTGTACTAGGAGCATCAATGACTCGCGCAACCGGTACCACAGGCTGAGGCTTCTTACCGATCGGGTCGAGAGTAACACTCGGATCATCTTCCTTTGGAAGAGATCCATCAATGTATTTCAGCGTCTCCAACATCTTGTTGAATTCGAAAGTCACTTTATCGATTTCAGTTGAAGGTGCGGTCAGGCGGAAAAGCAACTTGAAACTTGTTCGAGTGTAGAACAAGCCCACAATGGCGGTTCTGCCGTTGGGCGAGTCCACTCGACTAAAGAGCATCGGAACGCCCAAAATGTCTTGCTCCCACTGGCGCACGACTTGGGTTTTGTTGATTTCACTTTCACGAATCTGAATGGTTTGCCAAAGGTCAACGCTTGCGTGATATTCCGTTCGGACCACTTCCAGTTCAGCCTTGTTTACTGAATTATCAATGGGAAGCAAAAATAGGGTTCTCGTTTTGTCTATTTTTGGCTTACGTTTCGGATTAACCTTGTTACCACTTAAAGTTGGAGTAGTCGTCTTTTCAATCGTCCAAGTTTTCGGATAGTTGAATTGAATACCGAGATACGGCTCAGTAAAAGACTTGGTTGGAGACTCTTGGTGCGCAGTAAACAACACAAGAGCCGTGGCGAGCAAAGCGATTTTCATACGACTCTATCCATTATGTAGCCAAACCTAAGATCCAGCCTAAATACATATACGCCCCAGGGACCTCAAGAGCACGCTAAAGTTCGAAGGAAACCAGGAAAAAGAACCTAACAGCACCATAAAGGCGATGCATTCCATAATACGTTCAATGCTTGGCCTTTGGATGGAAGAAGAGATTAGACAGCAGCCGGAAGTTCTTGCTCGCGGCGCGAACAACTACATGAGTTCCCTCATGCCGGTTCTAAAAGACCGAAAATTCGATATGGTTCTTTTAGCCGCACGCGGCTCCTCAGATAATGCGGCACTATTCGGACGCTATTTGATCGAAGTCTTCCTGGGTATTCCAGTTTCGCTCGCTGCTCCCTCGGTGTTAACTCGCTATCATCGCCACGTGCAGTACACCAACTGCCTTGCCATTGGTATTTCTCAAAGTGGGGCCGCTCCTGACATCTCAGAGATCCTAGGAGCATTGCGATCAGAAGGGCACACGACCCTTGCAATTACCAACACTCCCAATTCTCGAGTGACGCAAGAAGCCGAGCACACGCTTCTTTTGGATGCCGGGATGGAACAATCCGTGGCCGCGACTAAGACTTATACCGCTTCCCTTCTTGCCCTCTATGAAGTTGTTAGAGCTTTAGGTGGCGAACTGCCATCCCCGGCCGGTCTTTTGCCAGATGCAGCCTGGGTCGAAACGGCCCGAATCGCTGCGTCGGAGGCAAGTGGATCGTTTGTCCGCAACAGCCCGACTTTCTCCCTTGGCCGCGGCTTTGGTTTCTCTACTGCTCAAGAAACCGCACTTAAGCTCATGGAGTGCGCGTTGCTACCTTGTAAGTCTTATTCCTCTGCCGACTTCGAGCACGGTCCCAAAGCACTTGCAGGCCACGGAAGTACGGCTGTGAGCTTTGATGGACCCATGCCCGAACTAGCTGCACAAGGATGCGAAATTGTCGTTGCTCCGGAAGCTTCTACGACTTCATCCGATGGTGTAGACAAGATTCTCAATCCCATTTGGGACATTATTTACGGCCAGTGGTTAGCACTTCTGTGCGCACGAGCCCGGGGTCTGAATCCCGACGTACCTCAGCACATCCGCAAAGTGACTCAAACCTTGTAAGCGACTACCCCACATTTTTCAAGAAAGAGCCTAAGCTACCGAAAGATTTCACACCTGAAAATCGAACGTGTGGGGGATGACACAAGGAGTTCTTAATGGTGTTCCATGATGCTCTTAGGGCCAAGCCGATGGATCCATCGGCTTGTCTCACCCCACACGAGCTACACACCCGCTACTTGGACGATGTCTTACGCTACGTTTCGTCCTTTATTCGTCCGCTTGCCGATGCCGAAGACGTGACGATGGAGGTCTTCCATGCGGCCTTCAAACATGTGAGTCGACTCCGACATTCGGACGATCCTCGGGTTTGGCTTTTAGGAATTGCCCGCCGTAAGGTTGCCGATTCTCTCCGACTCAGGTACCGACGAAAGGAAACCTCGTACGAACCCATTCACGGGGCAACCGTCGAAATGAGATCTCAAATTGAGACCTCTACGTTGGTTCTCCAAGTTCTTGCCGAATTGACTCAAGACCAAAGAGAAGCACTCGTATTGAAGTATTCAAACGGACTTTCCACGGTGGAGGTCGCGAATGTCCTCAACCGTTCCGAATCGGCCGCTAACAGCTTGCTTAACCGTGCACGAGAAGCGTTCTACGCAAAAGGTGCCCCTCTCTTCCTCGAACTTCCGGAGGATGAACATGTTTGACCCCAAAGAAATCCGGCTTCAAAACTTACTCCAATCGCAATCGTCTCGCCATGCATCCGACGACCTTGAGCAAAGAGTTGCTCGACTTGGGGAGCTATCCGCATCCACTTATCGACATCAACGAGCCCATCGACAACGCATTCGTCTCGCGGTTGCAGCTTCTGTGACCGGCGTCCTCGTGATTGGTGGGGTTGCGTTTACTCCAGGTCTCGTCAAGGCCAACATGGTCAAATCAGTGGTTGAAGCTGTTGACGGGGCGACAAGCATGCACATCGTCATGTACGACCTGCGACTAGGCCACGATAAACCGATGATTGAAGAGTGGTATCAAGACGGCAAGTGGCGAACCGAAGGACGTGGGCAAATCACTCTCTGGAAGCAAGGAGTGTCCTATGTTTACACTCCTGCAACCTATCGGTTAGAGAAGACGAAAATGCCCGATGGCCCTTTTTCTCACAACATGAAGAGTTTCACCATGTCATCGATGCTTACTGGGTTAATAGACTCTCGGGGGCATTCGGCGATCGATAAGCAGGACCTACGCAACGGCACTTATCGACTTCAATTCGACAATGAACCTGTCCACGAGCGATATGTCTTTATAGTAGATTCAAAATCGGACCTTCCCCAGTCAATGGAGTGTCAAAAACCCGAAAACGGGGGATGGGTCAAAAAAGTCGAAGCGAGAATTGAATTCAATCGATCATTCGATGCAAGTCTTTTTGAAATCAAAGCTCCTCCTGGAACACGAGAGATCGATGTTGATGAGTACCGCAACAAGCTCTCGCAGCAATTTAAACCTGTTGTCGCGACTTTAAATCAGGGTGCCAAGAGAAAAATGGAGATTCACAGCATTGACGTTAATGCGAGAGGACACGTATTTCTCACCTACACGGGTGGTGGCCACGGTTTCTTCGATTGGTTTGATATGAAAGATGAACGGGGAGTTCGATATATCCGAGCCGACTTAGGCAATCAAGGAAACTTCACCGATCGTAAACTTGACCTGATGAATGGGAAGGCGATCAACATTCAGTGGTGGATTCCGACAGATGGTCAAATGACCTACAAGCCTCATCGATTCACGCTGACGTCGATGCATCAAAAAACGAAGAAAGGTGACAAACCAGGCTGGTATACGATGCAAGAGATCGTCGAATTGGGACGATGTAACTTCGAAACACCGAAACAGACATGCTTCGATATTCCGCTCTATCTATCCGTATTAAGGATGGGGTTACCGTGGAACGAACTCACGGTCAAGAGAGGCGAAGCATACAGCCTGTGCCTGTACTTGAAGTCGAGATGGGTCGAGAAGAGTGGAAAACAGCTTGATGACCCTCAGTTGAACAACTATCCCGCAAGCACCGGATACAAACATGATCCACGTGCCCTTCGACTTGCGGAGAAATTTGCTCATGCAGAAGTTGATCTTGGTAACGAACAAGCCGGCGAGTATGGTGAGTCCACCGGGGTTGACACCGGCTATTTCGATCTCTTCCAAATTGCCCGATGGCAAGGCAGAATTGCGGAAAGCGATACATTTCTTCGCGAAACCCTCAAGTTGAATTCCTCCTATCGGGAAAACGCGAAAACATGGCTGGAATATGAGTCTCGCATCGGGAATATCCCGATGGATTCTCGCAAGTCCATTTTCTAGCCTTTCAGCACTCCAAAAAGAATCGAGCCAGGCGAGAGTTTTCACTCGCCTGGCTCGATTTAATTGATTCAGTTTCAGCGATTACGGAACTAAGCCGTGGTGCTGTCTTCGACCAAAGAAGGCGCTGACTTGCCCCCTTGATCGACCATTGCTACCCGTCCAATAGATTCCTGATTCCACTAGTGCGTCAGTGACGATTTGCGTTTGAGTGATCGACCCAACTCCAATCGAACTCGATCGGTAGATACCGCTTGAACCGATGTCAACCGTACCCACGCCAACAAACGCGGCAACCGTACCGTCTGGATTGAGAGTAACGCCTTGAGTCTTGTCGACGTTCGCAAGGTTGGTCACACGAGTGAGAGCAGCCCCAACGGTCGCGTTGGTGAGGTAGGCATCAAACTGAGGATTGTCTTTATCCGATAACAAGATCACTTTAGTGCCATCTTTACTCCATTGAGGCGACTCGTAGTTGTTCGCGGTATCGGTGGTCAACTGAACCGGCGATCCAGCGATGGTTGTCGGGCGAATAAAGACTTGAGACGTTGCCGATCCAGCAGGAATCTTGTCGTAGACGACCATATCGCCAGCGTCGCGAACATGCGCGACATAAGCGGTATCAAGTGTCGAAACGGTTCCTCCATTGATTCCCACTTTGAAAAGTTGCGAATCCCCCAGGCCAACCGCGGCGACGTAATAGACAAATTGACCGTCGCTGGAGACTTGGAGTGAACCGATAAACGAATAACGTGGAGAAACAATTTGGACCGAACCAGTGCCTGTCACGGTGTTGTTGTTATTCAAATAAATACCGTAGTTAGGGTTGGCTGATCCCGATGGCGAATATCCAAATACGACTTGATTTTTGACCGCTGGGTTCAAGGTGAAACCTTGGAATTGAGCACCCAAAGAAGCCAACTTCTTCTTGTTCGTTCCGTCAGGATTGATTTGGTAGATATCGACTGTGGTTCCCGTATCAGGAGTGTCCGAATACAAAATCACGTTGGAAGTTAAAACTCCCCCCGTGGTAGCAGTCGTTGACGTCGTCGATGTGGTGGAAGTCGTCGAGGTAGTAGACGTTGTCGAGGTGGTTGAAGTGGTGGCAGATGTTGAACCTGTACCGCCTCCTCCACCACCACATCCTATGATGAGGATGGCGAGACCACCCACCATCGCCAGGGCAAATGTACTAACTCGGTTCTGTTTTTTCATTGTGGAATGCTGCATTGTTTTTGGTTCCCGGTACAAGTAGAAATACCTGGAGTCCTCACACGACATGAAGCTCGCAAGCCTTACGTAACGGTAGACGACACTTTAGATACGAGTGTTCGATTCGTTCCAAAAATACATTTAAATCGACTTAATGATCGGCGAGTACAAGTTTGGATTGCGCGAAGCAAAAACCTCAGTCTCGTAAAGTCCTGGAATGTTGACAGTCCGCTTCTGTCTTGCCAACTCAAGGTCAACCGTCGCAACGATTGTTTCTTCCTCGCCACCCGCTGCCGATAGAACTTGGCCGCCAACACCGACGATCTTGCTTCTACCGATAAATGTGAATCCGTTTTCATCTCCAACTCGATTACAAGTTGCGACGTAGATTCGATTTTCTGCTGCTCGAGCGATTGCGATATGCTCCGCCGAAGTTTCTGCACCAACGGGCCAGTTCGTCGGCAAAATGAGAATATCCGCCCCCGCAAGTGCCAAAACGCGAGTCGCTTCGGGGGGACGAAGATCGAAGCAAATCAAGATTCCAATGCGTCCCAATCGGGTTTCAAAAATCGGTAACTCTTCGCCTGCGCAAACAAACTTGTCCAATCCCAAGAAGGGTAGGTGAGTCTTTCGATAATATCTGGGGGCCTTTCCTGGCTCGAATAGAACTGCGGTATTGAAAACCGTTTCGCCGTCTAACTCGGCAAAGCCTACGACAGCCAAAATATCCAATTCATTACATGCAGTTTCCAATGCTTGGAGGGCAGGTGAATCTTTGGAAATCGCAATGCCCTTCGCTTGATCCTCAGTCGATACGCAATAACCCGTTAGGTAGGCCTCGGGAAATACAACGAAATCGACACTGTCTGCTTTGAGTCCGCGAAGTTTCGCGATAGCCGCTTTTGCGTTACCCTCGCTATCACCAAACAATACATTGCTTTGAGCACACGCAATTCTCATTTTCCTATACCCCTCAAATGGTCCGATCTTAGGCGACGGCAGACTCCACTCGGAACCAGTTGCAGACCGTCTCAATGGTGTTTGTCGCGCTTAATTCTTTAAGTGACTCACAGAAACTTCGCTCGCGACAAGGGTGAGTTAAAAAGACAATTTCACCCCTTCCCTGGTCCAACGTTTTCATTTCCATGGCTGCAAGCGACACTCCGTGGTCGCCAAAAACCGTTGCGATGACGCCAAGAACCTTCGGCTTATCGGTTACCTGGATGCGTAAATAATACGCAGTCGTGAGTTCGTCAATGGAGCTGGTTTGCATACCCGTACCGTAAGGAATGGCGCTACCACCACCACCCGCCATGATGTTTCGTCCTACGTCGATAAGGTCACCAATGACTGCGGACGCAGTTGGCTCGGACCCAGCGCCTCGACCGCTGAACATCACGTCACCTACAAAATCGCCATGAACCCAAAGTGCGTTATAGACTCCATTTACGCTTGCAAGGGGGTGGGCTTTGGGTAACAGGGTCGGGTGAACTCGAACGAGCACCTTTCCTGCTTCGGTCGGTTGAACGACACCGAGCAGCTTGATGCAATATCCGAGCAGGTCCGCATATTGCATATCGGTCTTCGTGATGGAGCGAATTCCTTCTCGGTGGACCCCATCCATCGGAACCTGCTTCCCAAAAGCTATGCTTGCTAAGATTGAGATCTTGTATGCGGTATCGAAACCGTCAACATCGTTGGTTGGGTCCGCCTCGGCGTATCCTTTCCCTTGTGCTTCCGCAAGGGCGCTTGCAAACTCAGAACCCTCGACCTGCATCTTTGTGAGGATGTAGTTGGTCGTACCGTTCAAGATTCCCATCATCTTGAGGACATCATTCCCAGCCAGCTGGTGCTTGAGTGGTTGAACGAGAGGTATACCTCCGCCTACCGCTGCTTCATAGTGAAGGTCTAATCCCTTACTTTTCGCAAGCTCAACAAGTCGCGAACCGTGTTTAGCAATGAGCTCCTTGTTAGCGGTTACGACATGTTTGCCGTTTAAGATTGCCTTTTCAACAAGGGCACCCGCTGGATCGATGCCACCGATGAGCTCCAATACGACGTCAATCGTTGGATCATTTACGATCGTTTCGAGTTCGTTAGTGAAAACTTCGGATGGAAGACTTCGCGGCTTGGCTAGGTCCCGCACACCGATTCGGACAACTTCATATCCGCAACCGATTTTACGGGTGATTTCTGTCTTGTTGTCCTGAAGCATCTGAAATGCTCCAGAACCTACAGTTCCAAATCCAAGGATGCCAATGCGAATTACTTTAGGGGACTCAGTCGAAGACACACTTCAATTATGGCGCGTCACCTAACATCGCGGCTTACTGGCGCACAGTCGGCTCGAACATCATCCAATGTAAAGCAAAACGTCGCCCGGCTGAACCATTGATCCCGTCTCCGCGACGAGTTTAGTGACCGTGCCACTTACCGTGCTCGGAATTTCGTTAAATACTTTCATCGCTTCAATCAAGCCAACCACTTGACCGGCGGAGATCGTCTCACCTTCTTTAACGAACGGCGGAGACGATGGACTTGGAGAGCCATAAAAGATACCGTTCATTGGGCTAGTGATCGGAATTCCCTTAACTTGCTCCGGCTCGTTTGCAATTTCAGGCTCGAAATGATCCGATGAGTGGACATGTTCTTCGGACATGACCGATTCAACGGTTACAGTCTTAGCGGCGGCTCGACGACGAAAACCAATCGTAAACTCTTCAGTTTCGATCTTGGCTTCACCAAGTTTGAACTCTTCCATCAAGTCCGCTAATTCAGAAATTTTTTCTTGGAAGTCCGGCACGTTAAAATTATGGCCTATCTAGCTTGGCAGGTATCCTGAACTATGGCATCCGGACGGCTAGGAAGAACGAACCGGGTCTTCCCATCGGTCTGGCTAAGTCTATCTTTGCCTTACCCAGGTGGAGACTTAGACGCTTTAGTGCATTCTGCGCTCGAGGCAAACACTCCCATCGACATCACCAGTCAACCCGCTCTCTGGGGTGGGAAAATGCGAGGAACCGATGCGACCCTTTGTTCCATCGGAACCACCGAGTATGAGCGGTCCAATGATGAGACTCACGCTTGCGATTTGGTACAAGCGCATCTCATCGAAATTCTTTCTTCTATAGGAAGAGAAAAACTTGACTTCTATTTCTTCCGAGTCCGCACAAATGCGGAGGAATATCAAATAAGCGGCGCTCTTCAAGCCTTGGAATGGGCCAAGCAGGAAGGGCATGTGTCTCACATAGGTATTTGTTGCGATGGTCCGTCCCTAGCGACCCTCGGAGCGTGGCAATTCCACGATGCCTTCGAGGTTCTGCTGGTCGAGCGAAACCACTACAACTCAGAACCCTATGACACGTTAGCTCCCCTCGCAAAAGAGCGACGGGTTGGAGTAATCACCTCTCGTCCGCTGAACTGGGGCTTTGGGATTCCTTTCGTGTCTCTTCCCGAGCATTGGCGACTTCGAAATTTGACCCAATCTTTTTACGGCTTGAGCTTGGCTCAGGCCGTAATTGCAGATTTGGCAGAAGATCACCCTGTTTTGGTCGGTGTACGATCACCCGAAGAAGTCCAACAAGCAGTCAAAGCAATAGAGCTTCCCCGTCCTTCCGGTCTGGAAGCGATGCTTGAGCCATTTATTCAGTCGTTTGACGATGAAGAGCAATGGAAGGCTCTCCTCACTTGTGAACATCCCGAGATTCGAGCGGCGGCGATGAGGAGAACAAGATGACCCAACAAGAAATAAGCGTTTTCCTATTCAGCGTCATCATTTTGTGCGCGCTGATGGCGGTTTTCAACTTAATCCGAAATAGAAAGCGAGGTTGGCCAGCCGTGATCATGTCGGCTGCTTTCTTAGTTTTTGGCGGCCTTGTTTCGCTTTATCGAATGGATTCGACCTCGTCCTGGATTACCCCGGGGATCGGCCTCTTGCTTGCACTTTTAGCTGCCGATTTCTTCCTCAGAGTCGGAAACGCTCCCACTCGGAGAGGCAAATGACGGTCGGGATTGTCGGCCTTGGGGCAGCTGGACTTCGAGCAGCCATGCTCTTCGAGCAACTTGGAGTCGACGTTCAACTCTTCGAGGCAAGAGGGCGCCCCGGGGGAAGACTTCATTGCGTGGACGAGGGTGGGGGCACCCTGTATGAGGCAGGAGGCGAATGGATTGACGCAGACCATTACCGAGTACTCAATCTGCTGAACGAGTTCGGAATGGTTCCGACGACGCCATCAGAGTGGCCAAAGAAGCTCATCTTCAAGGGAAAAGAATGCACCGAAGCTACGATTTGGAATGACGCTCTCGAAGATGACTTACGAGTTGAAGCAGCTGCCAGAGAGCTTTGCCGTCAACTTACCGAACCACCTTGGAAGAACACTCAGTCTCGAGAACTTGATAGCCATCGACTCGGTGATTTCGTTCGGGAACATACTCAGAGCGAGCGTGGTCTGTGGTACGTCAACAGCAAACTCAGAAGTGACGAAGGGGACGACCTGGAGCAAGTGGGTCTACTTGGTTGGCTTTGTGGATACCTTCACTATCTCGATCGTGATGGCGACGTCATGAGCGCCTATCGTATACCTGGAGGGTCTCGCCACCTATGCGAGAAGATCCTCGGAAGCTTGAAAGCAACGCCAAACTTTCAAAAAGTCTTACGCCGAGTTCACCAAGATGCTTATGGCGTAAAGCTCATATTCGAAGATGGTGAAGCCCAAGTAGATCACCTTGTTTTAACCATGCCACCCTCGGCGCTTGAACGCGTCGTTTTTGAGCCCGCTTTGTCGCCCAAGAAACGTTGTTCGCTCGAAGCCTGCGAGATGAGTAGAGCCATCAAGATTTGCTGGGAATTTGACCACGCTTGGTGGCACGACCTGGGATGGGGCGGAAGCATGCTTTGCGATGGACCGCTACAGCAAACCTGGGACGGTTCACTTGGAGAAGCTCCAGTATTGACGGCATACATTTGCGGCGAAGAAGCCGTTCGGTGGATGAGTCTTGGGGATCCAGTCCGAGCCGGGCTGTATGAATTAGGCAAGATATTCCCGATCGCTTCCCAACACTTTAAGCGAGGCTGGGTGCACAACTGGCTAACCGATCCGTTCAGTCCAGGTGCGTTCAGCCACCTTGCTCCTGGCTACGTGTTAGAGCATATGGAGCATATCGCTCCTCCGGAAGGTCGCATTCACTTTGCAGGTGAGCACACAGCGCTCTGGTCAGGATTTATCGAAGGTGCGCTCGAGAGCGCTGAACGAGTCATTAGCGAATTCACACACAAATGAGTATCAAATACATTAATTACCGATGGGGATTCGACGGCCAACTTCAGGAGATGGAAGTTAATAATGGGATCGTCGTTTCTCGCAACCCAATCTCGGCTACCACCTATTCGGCCTCTGATGGAATCGTCGATCTAAGGGGTCATTACCTTTTGCCCAGCTTCATCGATGCCCATTGCCATATTTTGCCGACGGGATTGGACCTTCACAAACTGCACCTCGGAAACACAAGTTCACGGGAAGAAGTTCTGGAGCTTGTTCACAAACGACACACAGAACAACCTGAAGGCTGGCTCCTTGCCGTCCACTACAATCAAACTCGGTTCAGCGACGGAAAGCATTTAACGCTCCACGACCTCGATAAGATTTCTTCCGAGCGCCCCATTTTTCTTGAGCACGTGAACGGCCATGCGGGAGTTGTCAACTCGGCCGCTTTGAGGGCATCCAATGTGGGCCATTCGACTCCTGACCCAGCGGGCGGAAGCTACCGACGAGGTGAAGATGGGCAGCTGGATGGTGTCCTCCTTGAGAGAGCCTATGAGTATGTCAAATCGTGCGCTCCTCGCTCCACGACCCTTCAAATGGCTTCCGCAATTTGTGCGGCTGGCCATAAGATGGTTGAATTAGGCATCTCATGCGCATCCGACATGTCCACCGGGTTCTTTAACCTCGAACAGGAATTGGAAGCCTACTGCCTTGCTGCCCAAATGGGATGTCCCATTCACATGCGGCTTTATCTGCAATGGAGCCAAGTCTTCGGTCCCAAGGCCGTTTCCAAAGAGCGCTTCTCAGAACTCTTGCAGATGGTCGAAAAAGAGCCCAATGTTCGGATCGATGGCATCAAGATCTTTGCAGACGGTGGAATCTCTTCTGCCACTGCGGCTATTTACGGCAAATATCTGACCAATCCTCCCGCTCGTCGCCAGAAGGGACATCCTGACCGTGAAACGGACGGACAGCTTATCTACTCGCCAGAAAAGCTTAACCAAATGGTTTCTACCGTTCATGAAGCAGGCTACAAGGTATCCATTCACTCGATTGGGGACTATTCAACCGATTTGGTGTTTGACGCATTAGAACTTACCGACGAACCAAGTCGACACCGAGTTGAGCACGCGATGATTTTGAGTGATTCCCAGATCGAGCGCATGCAAAAGCTCAATTGCTATTGCGCTTTCCAACCCGAGTTCTTAATGAAACTCGGGCCAGCGTATCGCCAACAGCTTGGCGATAAACGGGCTTCCATGCTCATCCGGAGTCGCAGTGTAATGGATGCAGGCATTCGAACGAGTTTTAACTCCGACCGTCCAATTGTTTCTGGCAATCCTTGGGATGGCATTGAAACCGCAAGCAATCGTCCAGAAGGCTATGATCCAACCGAAAACAGCACCCGATCGGAAGCGATCATGGCTTACACGGCTGGCGGGGCCGACGTCAATGGCGATAAAGACGTGATCGGATCGCTACTTCCGGGCATGCATGCCCATTTTAATCTCTATTTAGAGGATCCCCTGGTGTGTAGCCATCCTACTAGAGTCTCGCTAACGTAACCTAGTAATTTTTATCGGAACACTCTCAGCCAAGTAGTCGTCATAAAATTGACTCCTAATCCTCATAAATCCCCTTATCGGGGACCTAAGCTTCCCCCGTCCCCCGGCGGGGGTTGTTTTTTGGAGTTATGCCGACTACTTCTTTTTGATGGCTGCCATCTGTTTGAGGGCTTCCCCAAGATTGATTCTCGAATCTGATAGGGCATCTTCGTCACCTTTGTCGCTAAAGGTCTGAAGGTCAATGAGGCTCTGGGCTAGTAATCTATGCGCCAGAATCCGCCGCTCATGGCTTGCTTTTGTCTCTGCCGTAGGGCTCATCACACCTAGCAGTGCGGACCGAGCTTGTAGCAACTTTGAAATCGAAGCAATCTGCTCTCTCAAATCTCGATTGTGAGGTTTGACGACGACTTGCTGAGTAAGGAGTCTCACAGTGGCACCATCTCGAGTGAACATTCGATCTAAAAGATCGGCAACCAGAGTTGTTCGTTCGGTCTGTTCAACTGGAGTTAACTTGGGCTGAAGTTTGGTCGACTCATTGAGATCCGACGCCATCCCATCAACATTGCCGAGCAGCGCACGACAAACCGCACGTAGGAATCGACTTCGGCTTGAATCTTGTTGCTTGATAGCTTGGTCAAGGTGATCCATCGCCTTTTCCGGTTCAAGCTGGCTTAGGCTCAGCTCTCCCAGCATCAAGCGAGTATTGGTCCCACCGGGATCTCTGGCCACCGCTTCATTAAGGTCCTTTTGAGTCTCTGCTGGTAATCCCGCCGCCATCCAAGCTTTTGCTGATAGCGCGCGAAGCTCTGGCTTATCCGGCATCAAAGTCGTTGCCCGTCTAGCCTCTTCCGCGGCCGCCTTTGGATCGCCCGCCAACAGGACGTTGATGAGCATCACTCTGCGGTCGAGATCGAGCGGCAAAGTGTCGACCGAATCTCTGAGGAGAAGAATCGCACTCTCGGTTTTGCCCGCCGCGACTAAGTCGTTGACTTTACGCTTAAGCTGTTCAGGGTCAGCAACTGGAACCTCGGCAACTGGAACTACAGGAACGACGGGAGCTTGCCCTTTCGCCAAGTCAGGCGTCATTGTCTTGGTACGCCGTGCATAGCCTTTCAATGGGCCTGCATTCATTCTCAAAATCATCGTGCGAGCGATTGAACGACACGTGTTGTCTTGATCGGAAGTGGCAATTGAAGTGACCGAAAGGTCCTGTTCGTCCTTCCAAATCTGGCGATGATCTTTGTAGAGCTTCGCACGAGATCGGATGGCCTTCCCGCTTTGATAGCTTTCTTCCACCAACACAAATTCAGTCCCAAGTTGGTGAGCAATATTGAAAGCTGCTTCCAAGTTTGGTCGGTCAACAACGTCTTTGATTCGACCACTCTCAGCCGCAGCGCGAAAAACGGGATCCGTCATCGAATAGACAATCGGATTGATGCGACCGTCGGTGTCCAATTCTTGAGCAATGTAATCAGAAACCGCAACATTTGGATCGGCGCCATTTTTTTCAGGCACCATGTGCTGAACAATCAGCACACTCGTATCCGCAAGTGCAGACGCGCCAAAACAGGACAGCAAGGCCAAGACGGCACAGTGTTTTCTGAACAATGAGTTAATTTCCTTGCAGGACTTTTAAAGCCTGCTGGCAACTTTCCAGCCTGCGTTGAATTCGATCTTTATTGCCGCCACCATTACTGAGGGCAGACTGACAAGCAGCAATTCCTCGCTTGTACGCTTCGATCGCGTCATTCTTTCGACCCATATTGTCGTAGCATTGGCCAAGGCGCTGATTAAGCGACATTTGGTCGCCACCAGCTCGAATGGCTTGCTCAAAAGAAGCGGCCGCAGAGTTGTATTGGCCCAATTGGTAGCGTTGCATTCCAACCTGGACAAGTGCTGCTGCTCCGCCTGAACCGACGTTCTCACTTCCGCCTCCCGTGCCTCTTTTAACACCATCACTCAGCTTAATTTCAATCTTTCCAGGATCGTCATTTCGATGATCATCAGACGGGGGAACACTCGTTGGCGTGGGATCATCGGTACCAGTCGTCGATTTTGTACTTCCCGGATTGGTGGGTGTTGGTCGAACGACTTTTCCGTCATTCTCCTTGGATGGTTGAGGAGAACTCATCCCTCCAGTCAAAGTGGGGACTTCTGTTCCGGGACCGTTTCCGGCTTTGGGAAGGAGTCCTCCACCGTCAGGCAGCGAGAATAAACCGCTTGGTTCGTTATCGGCGACCCTTGTTTGGTCTTGTGGCTGTTCGGCCGAGTTGGGTCGAGCGAGGCCCGGGTTGACGGGCGGATTAACATTTGTCGGTTGAACCTGAGTTTGATTGGGTTGCTGAACTGGCGCTTGACTGTTCTCAATGACCTTTGGTGTGTTAGCAACTGACTTGGGTTCGTTGCGGTTGAGAGCTTTCGCTACACCAAATCCAAGACAAATCATGAGAACGACTGCAGCTACCGCCCCAATAACCGCACTCTTTCGATCTGGTTCTTGAGTGGCCAACTGCACCGTCATCGCGAGCTTGCTGCGTAGTTGATTTCGCTTGATCTTATCCAGTTCGGAATCCGGATTCAGTTCGACGATTCGATCTGCACATTCAAGTGCTTCCGCGAGATCACCTCTACGCTCGTGACACAGAGATTTCAAGGATAACGCAGAAGTGGAAGAAGGATTCGAAGCCAATGCAGTCTCGGCAACTGCTAGCGCTTCATCGGTCCTTCCTTCATTGAACGAGGTGTTGCCTTCGGCGATCAAGGCATCGAGCTTCTCTTTGCTGGCCTGGACCTCGTCTTCCGGTAAGGCGGCACCGCAGCGCTTACAGAAAGTGCTGTCTAATGTATTGGGAGTTGAGCAATTCTTACAGGGGACCATAGCTAGTCGAAGCTCCTCATAACGCCGACGCGGTTACAAGTCATTTTACCAAACGGTGAGTAACGATCCAACCTCGTTCACACTTAAGGCTAATGACAAGGACGGGTTAGCAAAGCCTAAATTCTTACGCCAATCGGAAAAAGTTTCGAAACTTCATACGGGTACGCTCCTAATATGAGTGATTCACTCCTTCGTACGCCTCTTTTCGACAAGCATATTGAACTTAATGGCCGAATGGTGCCCTTTGCAGGATATGAAATGCCTGTTCAGTATTCAAGCATTATTGCCGAATCAAAAGCGGTTCGCGACGGTGCAGGAATGTTCGACGTTAGCCATATGGCTCGATTGATCTTCACTGGCGACAATGTCCTGGCCTATCTGGAGAAAGTCACCGCCAACGATGTCTCGAAATTGACGAACGGAACCGGCCAATATTCCCTACTACCCAACGATAGCGGCGGATGCGTGGATGACATTATTGTCTACCGCATCAGCGATACCGAATACCGAATGGTCGTGAACGCTTCCAACCATGAGAAAGATGTCGCGTGGCTCAAGAGCCATAACGACGAGGGTGTTTCAATCAGTGACTACACCGATGCAACTGCGATGATTGCCGTTCAGGGCCCAACCGCGGTCGGAATTCTCGCTGGCTTGAGTGATGCTGCAGATGCCATCCGAAACGCCGTCATGTTCGGGGTTGTAGAATGCAAAATTGCTGGCGTCGAATGCTTCGCAGCTCGATCGGGTTACACCGGCGAAGATGGCTACGAATTGATCTGTTCCGCAGAAGCGGCACCTGCACTCTGGGATTCACTTCTTCAAGCAGGAGTCGCGGCATGTGGGCTGGGTTCAAGAGATACCTTACGGGTAGAAGCGGGACTTCCGCTATACGGTCACGAACTTGAAGAAAACTTCAATCCAATTGCGGCTGGTCTTGGCTGGGTTGTGAGTAAGACCAAGAGCTTCATCGGTTCGGGCCCCATCAACGATGCACGCGCAAACGGAACTCCCAAGAAATTGCAGGGAGTACAGCTAGAATCCAAACGCCTGATCACTCCTGGAATGAAAGTATTCGTAAACGGAGCAGAAGTTGGCGAAGTAAGCAGCGGTGTCGTATCTCCCCTCCTCGATCGGGGAGTCGCTTTTGCATTCATCGATAGCTCAATTGCCATCGGAACGCCTTGCACCATTGAAGTTAGAGGTAAGCACGAAGTTGGAGTTGTGGCGAATAAAAGATTCTTCAAGCGAGCAAAAGTTTAACTTGAGAATTCGCCGCCTGACCGCTCTTGAATCATTCATATCGTGGTAAACAGAATCAAATACAAAAGGGGAGTAATTGAATGAACCGACAGGTCATCTGTGCGCTTGACACACCTAACTTGGAAGAAGCACTTGCAACAGTTGAACGTCTCAAAAACCACGTCAACACTTTCAAGATAGGACATGCCCTCACACTCCCCCATGGATTAGATGTGCTGAATCGGCTGCGTGATGCAGGGGCAGAAAGGATTTTTCTCGACCTAAAATTTCACGACATCCCTAATTCGGTAGCCTTGGCAGTTGCCGAGGCAGCGAAGAGAAATGTCTGGATGATGACTCTGCACATAACCGGTGGGCCCGCGATGATCACGGCAGCCGTCGAAGAGGCTCGCTCGGCCGACGATGCTAATCGCCCATTACTTATAGGGGTCTCGGTTCTTACCTCTCTCGATCAGCGTGTTCTATCCGATCATCTCGGCGTGAACCGAACCGTTGAAGAGCACATGGTTCACCTCTCTAGCCTAGCGATGGAATTTGATCTCGATGGCGTCGTCTGCTCTGCTCACGAGATCAAATCCATCCGCCACGCTATCGGTAACCGAGGTGTCATCGTAACCCCAGGCATTCGATTACCCAATACGGAGGCTCACGACCAAGTGCGAGTTGGGGACGCAAATTCGGCTATCGAACATGGTGCCGACTATTTAGTCATCGGCCGTGCACTGACCGGAAGCCTCGATCCCGAAAAAACTCTCGAACAGTTCGGTTTGCTCTCAAACTGAACAACTTTTTGAAAAAGGAACTCAAATTACGAGTTCCTTGTGCCCGTCTATATGCCCACCACTTCAATGATAACGGGTGCTAGCACTCAATGAGCTTACGTCAGCGAACCCTCAATCCGAGCCGCAAGCCCCTTCTTGCAGAAGATGACGGTGGCCCGTTGCTCCGATGGTACGACCTCGCAAAGCGAGACCTACCTTGGCGTAAGACAACGGATCCCTATGCCATTTGGGTAAGCGAAATCATGCTTCAACAAACTCAAGTGGCAACCGTTATCCCCTACTGGGAGAAATGGATGGCTCGCTTCCCAACCGTTCAAGATCTGGCAGTAGCGGATGAACAGGATGTCCTTTCGATTTGGCAGGGATTGGGCTATTACCGACGATGTCGGCTCCTGCTTGCAGGCGCGAAATGGGTTGGGGAGAATGGGATTCCAAACGATGTTGATGGTTGGCTCAGCGTGCCAGGCGTGGGGCGCTACACGGCTGGCGCAATTGCTTCCATCGCACAGAATGTGCCGGCTGCTTTGGTTGACGGCAATGTTGAACGTGTTTACTCCCGCCTAACCGGTGATGATCATTCCGGCAAAACATTGAGTGAGAACGCTTGGAAGTGGGCGGAGCAAAATGTGTTTTCCGATCGGCCGGGAGACTGGAACCAAGCCCTCATGGAACTTGGCGCCACCGTGTGCACACCCAACAATCCCAGTTGCGAATCATGTCCTTTACAGAATCAATGCGTTGCTAGGCAAACTTGGAGGGTCGATCAACTCCCGACAAAGCCTCCCAAAGCAAAGGTCGTTAAGCAAACCCACACCGTTTGGGTGCCAAGGAACAACGAAAAGTGGGGGCTGCGCCAGATAGCCCCTGGGCAATGGTGGGAAGGCATGTGGGAGTTTCCTCGAGTCGAGTCAGCTGCCGGTAGTGAGGCCGATGCACTACGCGAGTTGGTGGGTGCTGGGTGGCCTCAGGCGATGGGAACTATTCGTCATTCCGTAACGATCCATCGAATTAGGATTGACGTATATTTTCTCGAAACTGAACAAAGATCGACCCAGTTGCAATGGTTTGCAACCGCGGAACTGGCGGCTCTACCAATGCCCGCGCCTCAAAGGAAAATCCTCAAACTCGTTCTAAGATCGCTTGGTCTTTAATCGATTTCCAGCGATTTGAACCTTTTCTCAGTTGGGTCCATTGCATCAGTTAAAATCGCGTAAGCCTTCTGAACCCGACCTTGAATCTCAAAAGCTTGCGTTGCCTCGCTCGAGCCGGCTGGGAACTTCGAAGGATCGCTACGTGAATAAAGCCGATCAAAGGCCTTTTTAATCTCGGCGAAATCGGCAACAGCGGTTACCCCAAGAACTTTCCGCGCCCATTCGGTTGGGTCGACCTGAACGTAAGTTTCCTGAACGACAGTCGTTCTTTCAACTCGAATGGACGTCCCTTCGAGTGATTCTCGAAGTTCTCTCTCTTCAGGAGATTCGTCGACACTTCGGATGCGCTCCCATTCCTGGTTCACATATCCTCGTAGCAAGTCGTAAGCGCGTCGTCCTGAGCCCATATGAATAGTTTATCGGATCGTAGGTTGCCGTAAGTTTAGATACGAACCCTTATTTCGGCAGAGATATCAAATAACGAAGCATTTCTGAATCGAACCGTAGGTTCAAAGGCGATGTTCTTTGAGAGCGAGTACGATCCAGAAAGCCGCAGAAAATCTTTACGGTCGGGTTGAATTCGCGACCAAGCTAAGGTTGTCGATTCCCCACGCTTCGGGCTCAATGTGATGCCGAAATCAAAGACGGTGCAATCTTTATCCAATGCCGTTTCACCTCTACGAAAGTTCACGGCTTCAGTCTTGAGGGTCCAATGGGTCGAAAGTCGACGCGTTGCATCGAGACCAAATGCTTCCTTCCAACCGTGATTTGGACCGGGAGCATCTTCAGGCCGCCGAACGTTTGCAAGTGACGTTCCTGCCGTTCCGAAATTTCGACCATAGGCCGAGCTTATACCGATCATGGAACCAAGTCGGCCAATCACGCCATTGTCGAGGCCCTGCCCCGCATCACATAGGGCAACCGACACGGGAAGTCCTTCGACGATCAGGTTCGTATCGCCTCGGGCGGCGACCGCGCTCTCGTGCAGGATGATTCCTGCCCCAAAAGGCAAATACTGCTTCCCTACTCGCCATATGCGCTCGTCTTCCAAGTAATACTCGTCAAACAGATCCGTATCTCGATCTCCCGGTACATGTTGCAACTTCTCAGCAACGAAAGCCCGAAAACCCTGCTCTGTGTAGAACCAGAGACTCAACGTGCTCGGCCTTCCTAAAACATCGTAGAAGTTGGCGAGTGGCTTCCCGCTGTTTTGAATGCGATAAGAAAACGTCGCGTCTAGATGAATCTTCACATCCGGAATCTGGGCATAACCTGCCGAGGCAGCCAATATCCCACACGCGACGAACACAATCTTCACTTCAGTTCCAGAACCTTGGCGACGACATCACTGATCGGGATTTCAAATTGCTCGCTGGATCCTAATCGCTTAACCTGAACCGTGCCTTTCGCCAATTCGTCCTCACCCAGAATCAATGCAATTGGGGCTCCACTCTTGTCAGCCTGTCGGAGTTGAGACTTCATACTGCGCGAATCAATGTCAAACAACGTAACGAGGCCCGATTGTCGCAGGTTTCGTGCAAGACGTTGGCATTCTGTTTGAGCCTGGTCTGTCGCTTGAATGACGAACACATCGGGTTCATTGCCATTTGGCCAGAGTCCTGCGTCATCCATGACGATGATTGCTCGCTCAATGCCCATCGCAACACCAACACTCGGGGTGGCTGGACCACCAAGCTCGGCGATCAGGTTATCGTAACGGCCTCCGCCACACAGAGCACTTTGAGCCCCCAAACTCGTTGATTGGACCTCAAATACCGTCTCGGTGTAGTAATCCAAACCTCGAACAACTTCCGGCGAGAGCTGATAGGGCACATTTGCATCGGTCAGGAGCTCCTGAATTTTGTCAAACCGGGCTCTCGATTCGCCTTCCAGGTAGTTCGTGATCGGAGGCACAGACTTAATTGCTTCTTGGGCGCTTGGATCCTTGCTATCCAATAAACGAAGCGGATTCTTACGGACTTTTTCTTGAAACTCAAGCGGCTGATCTGCAAGATACGCCGCAGTGGACGTAAGAATCGCTTCACGAAACTGCTGGCGGCAACTTTCGCGGCCAAGCGAATTAATCATCGCTACGGTTCCGGCAATCCCCAGTTCTTGATAGAACTTCATCGTGATTTCAATGACTTCTGCATCCGCCAGTGGAGACGAAGACCCTACCAGCTCAAACCCGACCTGGTGAGCCTCTCGAAGCCGCCCCTTCTGAGGTCGTTCATATCGAAAAATCGGGGTGACGTAAGAGAGTCGCGCCACCGCCCCGGTGGGACAAAGGTTGTGTTCGAGTAACGCTCGCATTGCCGGCGCAGTTCCTTCCGGTTTCAAGGTGATGCTACGATCTCCCTTGTCCATAAAGGTGTACATCTGTTTGGTAACGATGTCACTCGTTTCACCCGCCGTACGCGTGAACAGCTCCGTGTCTTCAAACGTCGGTGTACGAAGTTCGTAATATCCGTAAAGTCGGACGACTTCTCTAAATACGGACTCGATCCTCTGCCACTTAAATGAGTCGGCTGGAACCACGTCCGCAGTTCCTCGTGGAGCCTGGAATCGCATAGGTGTTATTGTGGCACGGCAGTCGCGATTCACGGAGTTTGAGCCAGCAAGTACCCTTCCCTTTCGGTGAAAAAGAAAGCGAATTCGATCAACACGTGATCGGGTGCTCGTTGTCTAAGATCAAACCAAATGTGATAAAACTGTTACACCCTTGGACTTCGGCCCAGGTATGCGAGGAATTCCTATGCGATCTTTCTTTTTTCTAGGAGCGTTGGCTTTGGTCTGCGGTGCTACCGCGCAGACGGTCAAGCTTAAGCCAGTCACTAGTGGCTTTATGCCCAAGATGGGTGGATATATGCCTCAGCGGCTTCCACTTACCGACACCAAGCCCACCAATATCACCAAACTTCCAGACGGACTTATGAACGCCAAATTCGGAGTCCTCAAACTGGGCAAACACTCATTTGACGTTTGCATCGGCGACATACCAGGTAACCCTTCCCATCTGTTTGTAGATACAAACGGTAATGGAGACCTCACCGATGATCCAGCTCCTGTTTGGAACAAGCGTCAGTACAGCAAAGCGCCTGCGCCGGAACTCTTCCAGCACATGGGTTCAGCTCAAATCGGATTTCATTTGGCTGGCAGCAAGGACCCGGTTACAATCGGAGTCTATGCGTTTGACCCCGCTGACGAGAAGCGTGCCCAATTAAAGGATGTTTTGCTTTTCTACACGGATTACGGTGTAGAGGGTGAGGTGAAACTGAATGGGAAAACCTATCCCATTATTCTGACCGACGAGCAGGCCCACGGCGATTTCAGTGCTCCAACTGGCATCACATTGATGATCGATACCACGGGGGACGGAAAATTCCGAGCTAGCGGCAAAGATTTCAAGTCAACCGAGCCCTTTAATATCGCGGGAACTACCTATGAGATAGGCAAAATAAGCCCTGATGGCTCTTCAGTAACTTTCAAAGTCTCCGATAAGAAAGTCGCAGAGATCGTTCCTCCGCCCCCGTTACCAACTTACACGGTTGGCAAGCCATTCCCTGGTTTTGTCGCCAAGACAATGGACCAAAAGGAAGTCAACTTTCCAAGTCAATACAAGGGGCACATCGTGATGCTCGACTTTTGGGCAACTTGGTGCGGACCCTGTATCGAAGAGTTACCAAACGTGATCAACGCTTACAGCAAGTTCCACGACAAGGGCTTCGACATTCTAGGCGTGACCCTAGACCAAAAGGATGCCGCTCAAAAAGTAACTGACTTCACGAAAGCGAAGAACATGCCTTGGCCGCAAATCTACGATGGTGGATTCTGGCAAGCCGCGATTGCAGTAAAGTACGGCGTCAATTCGATTCCACGCGCTTATCTTGTCGATGGCGACACGGGAATTCTACTGGCGCAAGGCGACACGCTTCGCGGTGAGGGACTTTCGAAGCTGATTGAAGACTTCCTGAAAGGCAAGAAACCCAATCAATAACTGAGTTCAACTCAGATTGCAGCGAACGGCTAAGGGTATGGAGAGAAGGGGAGAAGGTGTGTGATGAAACGCTCCCCGCTCCCTATACCCCTTTTTTATGCCGTCGCTCTAGTCTCCTTGCGGCTACACCACTTGGAGACGGTGTGAAAAACGGCTCGCTCACTCACAGGTTTAATCACGATGTCGTTGATTCCTACCGAAACATAAGTCGCTTCATCTTCATTTGAGACACTAGGACTCATTGCGACGATCGGTACATTGCATGTGGGATAAGGCATCCGTCGGATCGACTTCGCATACGCAAAGGCGACGTCATCTGGCATGTGCGCATCAAGAAAAACTAGATCAAAAACTCGGCGACCGAGCATCCCAACGATTGCTTCTCCGCTCTCAACAACTTCTACGTCACAGTCAAGCTTTTCAAGCAAAGAGCCGAGAATCATCGAATGAAAATCGTTGTCGTCGACAACTAAGATTCGAAATCTTCTCGACTCGTCTTTCATGACTTCTGGGGCTTGCTGAATAAGGGTGTCGAAGCCCGAATCAAAGGGCATTTCCAAATCAAACCAAAACGTACTTCCCTCTCCAAGTTCACTGCTCACCTTAATTTCAGTGCGCATTCCCTTGGCCAATTGGCGGCTAATCGTCAACCCGAGTCCAGTGCCGCCGTAATTTCGTTCGGGGCCTTGCTCGACCTGGGTGAATTCCTCGAAAATTCGAGACTGCATGTTGCGCGGAATCCCAATTCCAGTGTCCTTAACCTCAAAGCGAACCAGGGGTCCATCAAATCGCTCACCGACCTGTCTTACTTTGATGGCAACGGAACCGGATTTCGTAAACTTAATCGCGTTGCCTACCAAGTTAGTGAGGACATTTTGAATTCGCAGTCGATCTCCGACCAATTTTCGATTGAGCTTCTCATCAAATTCAACGAACATGCGCAGATCCTTCGCCATCGCGACTGGTTGCATCATGGCAAGAACTTCTTCGACGAGATTGTAGGTATCTACCTGTTCAAGTCGTCCGATGGTATCGCCAACTTCATTCTTCGAGAACTCAAGGATGTTGGAAACTACGTGCAAAAGGCTCGAAGCACTCTTCTCAATCGAATCGACGTATTGGGAGTGTTGCTTTGAATCGGACGTGCTTCCCAGTAACGAAGACAGTCCCATGATTCCGCTGATCGGAGTTCGCAATTCGTTATTGATGTTGGCGAGAAAAACCTTCTTGACACCTGCCGCGTCGCTTGCAGCCTTTTGCGCGTTTTCCAACTCAAGCTGCTTGTATTGCAGCTGAATTTTGCTTCGGCATAATTCAAACTGGGCCTCAACTTGTCGGGCGATTCCCTTCAGGAGGTTGAGTTGCTCGTCTGAAAGGACTCTTGACTCACAATCCATCACCGAAAGGGCACCGAGAGGAACTCCTTCCGGGCTCAACAGTGCGACACCCGCATAGAACCGAACTTGGGGTCCCCCTACGACCATGTCATTGTCGCTAAATCGAAAATCTTGAGTGGTATCGGGAACAACCATCACTTGGCTCGGCTTCAGGATCGTGTGGGCACAGAACGACAGTGTTCGATCGGTCTGTCGAATGTTGAAGCCAACCGTCGACTTGAACCATTGGCGATATTCATCAATAACACAGATAGAGGCCATTGGAGTCTTGCAGATCGAAGCAGCGAGCACCACTAGGTCGTCCTAAGCAACTTCATCTGCAGTGTCGAGAAGCTCGTACTGCTTGAGAATTTGCAGTCGTGTTTCTTCGTTTATAGGCATCATGTCTTTCATCTATTCCTTCCCTGGAGTCAGGTGTAGGAGCAGTATAAGAGTGCCTACACCTATTGTGTTGTCACCGTTTTCCAGTACCGTGAATCAGGAATCAGGTTCAAACTCACTCGAAATTGAAGAGTGCAGGATTGCCATTAGACCTATGTTTAAAAAAATACCGGGCCAAGTTTCTTCCTTTTAGAAGATAACTTGACCCGATATTTGAACCTGTCCATCAACCAGATGTTATTGAGTTGCCTACTCCCCTTCGTGGGATCCCCAAGGTGAGGAATAGTTGGGCGGCTCCTTTGTTATTTGAACGTCATGAGGATGACTTTCCCTCAAAGCGGCGTTCGTGATCTTCAGGAATTCCGCCGAATCTCGAAGGGTTCCAAGGTCAGGTGCACCAACATAGCCCATTCCAGACCTTAAACCTCCTACCAATTGATTCATCGTATCAGCGAGGACGCCTTTAAAGGGCACTCGCCCTTCAACACCCTCAGGAACGATCACTCCGCCAGCTTCCTTGACCTGCATGTACCGATCAGATGAACCTTGTTTCATCGCCCCAACGCTTCCCATGCCTCGATAAACCTTGTAGGCTCGGTTGCGATAGATCTCGATCTCACCAGGACTTTCTTCGCAGCCAGCGAACATGTTGCCCATCATGACGCAACTGGCACCGGCGGCCAAGCACTTCACGATATCGCCAGAAGATCGAATACCACCATCCGCGATGGTGGGGATCTCAAGTTTATTAGCTTCTTCGCAGCAATCCATGACTGCGGTGAACTGAGGAACACCCACACCCGCCACGACACGTGTCGTACAAATGGATCCCGCGCCGATTCCAAGTCGAAGACCATCTGCGCCAAGGGCGGCGAGATCTTTTACGCCTTGCTTGGTCGCAACGTTTCCGGCAATGACCTTGAGATCTGGCAACTTAGCCTTAAGCATCTTCAGGCAGTCCATGACTCCCTTCGAATGTCCGTGGGCTGCGTCGATGACAATAAAGTCCACGCCCGCATCTTGGAGAGCCTTGGCCCTCTCATAAGGTTGCCTGAGCGCACCAATCGCGGCTCCAACTACGAGCCGACCTTTGCTATCCTTTGTGGATAGCGGGTGATGCTTGACCTTAAGAATGTCTTTGATCGTGATGAGGCCCTTGAGGTGACCTTCTTCATCCACGATCGGGAGTTTCTCAATTCGGTGCTTTGCCAACATTTCCTGAGCTTGCTCAAGGGTCGTTCCCACCGCACCGGTGATGAGGTTCTTAGATGTCATCCTTTCGGAAATCATCCGTGTGAAATCGGTTTCAAAGCGAATATCACGGTTTGTAAGAATTCCAACAAGCTTGCCGTCGGCACTGATGATAGGTACGCCGGAAATATGGAATCGCTCCATCAGGTTGAGCGCATCTTGAAGAGTCTTGTCCGCTTCAAGCTTAAACGGCTTTGTAATAACTCCGCTTTCTGAGCGCTTAACACGATCGACCGCTTCAGCTTGAAGCTCAATCGACATGTTTCGGTGAAGAACGCCTACTCCACCTTCTCGTGCAATGGCAATCGCCATGCGGGCATCGGTAACGGTGTCCATGGGAGCGGACACGATTGGAACTCGTAGGGTTATCCCCTTGATAATGGTCGATGAAAGATCGACCTCACTTGGTAATACGTCGGTTCGTTTTGGCAGTAATAGAACGTCGTCGAAGCTGAGACCTTCGCGAAAAGCGGGCATTTGGGCTCCTTGGCTTTTCACTTGATTATGGCTTGAAAAGGCCCCTGTTCGCTAGGGTTAAAGCTGGCAATAACGGGCTAACTGTCGTCCCCATCGAAGAATGAGTCTGATTGAATCAACTTTTCAACGAATAAACGAATAGTGGAACTTCCATCCCATACGAAACTGGGTAAACAAGATTCATGGAATATCGCTCGCTCGGACGCACCGGAGTCCAAGTTTCGGTTGCTTGCTTTGGAACGATGACGTTTGGCTGGGATCCAAACGATTGGGGTTCCCACGAAGATGTCTCGATTCGCTTAACTGATTTTGCCATCGACCTTGGGATCAATTTTTTCGATACGGCCGACGTTTACGCGAGAGGAGCTAGCGAGAAAATCCTCGGAAAGGCCCTCAAGGGAGGCAAGCGAGAAAAAATAGTCTTGGCAACCAAGTGCCACGGAAAAATGGACGATACCGACCCCAACGCTTGGGGCAATTCCTACAGACACATTATCGAGGCGTGTGATGCCTCTCTCAAAAGATTGAAGACCGACTGGATCGATCTCTACCAGATTCACCGTCCTCAACCTGCGGTACCTATCGAAGAGACGATTCGAGCCCTAGACGATCTGAGACGAGCCGGAAAGATTCGATATGCAGGTTGCTCAACTTTTGCGGCTTGGCAAGCGTGTGAAGCACACTACGTAGCCAAGTCCCTGGGAGCAGCCGGATTTGTCACTGAGCAACCTCCTTATAACCTGCTAGATCGCCGAATTGAGCGCGAGTTACTTCCTTTCTGTCGAACATATCAATACGGGGTAATTCCTTGGTCGCCACTAGCAGGCGGAATGCTAAGCGGCAAGTATCTTGATGGCAAGGCAGAGGGCGCGAGATACTCAGCAAGCGATCCGGGCGGACGATTGAAGCAATTGCCAACCCAAAAGCTGCTGCGACTGAAGAAACTTGCCGAGAAACTCGATATGTCGATGGCCAAGTTAAGCCTTGCTTGGGTTGCATCACAGCCCGGAGTCACCTCACCCATTATTGGCGCAAGATCGGAAGAACAGCTAAAGGAATCCGTCGAAGCCTGCCAGACGATGCTCCCCGAGAAAACTCTCAAGCTCATTGACGAAATCTTTGAGCCTGGCAGCCACCACGTTAACTACTACGCTGCCAATTTCGGTCCCAATTCCCGCGGAGCCTAACTCCGAATGTGTTTGCTACAGCCATAAGAAAGGAGTGCTCAACCTCCTTTCTTAACTGGACTCGATTCTCAACTAATCCCGCTTTCTTTTGCGAGCATCGCTGCTTCTGCGCGATCGTTTACGTGAAGCTTCTTTAGGATGCTACCAACGTGACTTTTCACGGTCTTCTCGCTCAGAAATAGTTTGTCGGCAATGGCGGCGTTCTTCATCCCAGCTGCAATGCACTCGAGGACCTCGACTTCCCTGCGACTTAATTCGGCAAACAATTTTCGGTTATGGAGCGCGGAATCGGAAAGTCGATTAAACTCCGACATCACACGAGTAACCAACGCTGGGCTGAGAAATCCGTCGCCGTTCATCGCCGAGCGCACGACGTGGGCAATTTCGTCGAGTCCTGCGTCCTTAAGGACATAGCCGAGCGCGCCTGCTTTAATCGCGGAAAAGACGTTTTCATCGTCTCCAAATTTCGTCAGGATGACAACTTGTGCTTGAGGCAACAATTCTCTGATTTGACGCGTCGCTTCGATGCCGGTCATTCGAGGCATCTCAATGTCCAGTAGAAGAACGTCGGGGCGGACAACTACCGCTTCAGCAACTGCTTGTTGACCATTCGCCACTTCTGAAACGACTAAGAAGTCAGGTTCAAGGCGAAGAAGTTCTGTAAGAGTTCGCCTTAATACACTGTCGTCTTCTGCCACAAGGATTCGGATTCTTTCGCTAGACATTTATCACTTCCAGATCAAATAGAGCTCGTACCGTGGTTCCCTTATCAATACCCGACCGAATCGAGCATTGGCCGTCGTGACTATTCGCCCTCCAGCGCATGCCTTCGAGACCCAATCCACTCTCAGCTACCTTCTCGTCGAAGCCGATGCCGTCGTCTTCAACGATGAGTTCAACCGCGTGAGCGGCAAACGCGATCTTCACCGAGATCTTGGTTGCATGAGCATGTTTGACCACGTTCGCCAAGGCTTCTTGCGCAATCCGGAACAGGGCATTTTCCATTTCGGGAGTCGTTTCCTCAATTCCAATGACTTCAAATTCGAGTCGTAGCTGATTCCGTTCGCAGATGTTGTGCGCGTACTGCCTCATGGCAGGAACGAATCCACTTGCAAGCGCTGGGGTGCGAAGTCGCTGAACGAGGAACCGAAGTTCATCGGCCGCTTGCCGAGCCGTTTCTCGCCCCTCAAGTGCGATTTCCCCCGCACGCTTTCCGTCGTGTTCCGATAGTCGAGCGATGAGTTCCAACTGCGATGCGATCGAAATCAAATGCCCCTGAACGCCATCGTGCATTTCCATCGCAATTCGATTGCGGTCGGCGGCAACTCCAAGCCTCTCGCGATATCCAGCTGCAATCAATGCCTGATAAGCCATGAGGCTGGAAATTGATAGCAAATACAAAATGCGAAATCCAACGTTCAAAGGGTCTGCAAGCAATTGTGCAAACGTGGTTGGAACTCGTTCGGTGATCAATGGATCCGCAACGAGTGTCGAGAGGACGGTGCCAAAAATGACAAAGACACCCACCCATGCCGTCCACTTCACATTCAGGGTTCCGGACGCCTGAACAATTGGTAGGAAATAAAGAAGCGTGAGGTTGCTCATTGGGCCGAGCCTGGTCACGCATAGAATCATCGTGATCAACCCGACATCAATAGGTGGAAAGACATACCACCACTTAAATCTCTCCGGATCTCGGTAGGCGATCCAGGTGCGTACGCTCATGTAAACGAGCGTAAACAAGACCACCCATTTCAATCCCGTATAGCTTCCTGGATCCAGAATCTTCTTGGTTCGAGGATCAAAAATCCACCAAACAAGGAATGGCACGCATATCCAAACGTGCAGCAGATACACAAGATGCTGGGCCCGCTTGGAGGCCAGGTCCGAGGAGAACCTCTCAATGAATTTCATGCTTCACTAGCTTAACGCTATGGGTTGGCGACACGCTTCATGTCCCAGGAAATTCAGACCTTCTATGCTAGAAATTTCACCGCGATTAGGAATCGCAGGTAACGATGAGCCACATGTTATGCCGATCAATCACGACTCCGCACCCCAAAGTTCGATATTCAGATACCAAAGGTTCGATGTCACTTTCGGAAGTCAGTGAAATCTGAAATCGCCTCTCCTGGCTGAATAGGCTATACGTTATACGGGCAAATCGGGCCGGATTATTCACGTTGTTTTCAACTCCTTTCGATCAAAATGTGGAAGGTTAATTGCCTGCCAACATGTGAGATTCTAGGTTGGTTGAACCAAGTCCCAGGACTTTTGAAGCCCCAATTCCTCGATGAGAATAGGTCCAATCCGTAAAAATAGGCCGGTAGCCCTTGCTCGTTCGACAAAATGAGAACCGTGCTTTACATGATCATCGAACGATTTCCCAATGGCGATCCTAGCGCGGTAGGTGCGAGATTTCGTGAACGCGGGCGCTTGCTTCCTGACGGCGTCGAGTACCGAGCCAGCTGGATGGAGCCGTCAGGAGTTTCATGTTTTCAGGTGATGTGGGCGGAATCCAGAATTCTATTGGACCAATGGATAGAACGCTGGAGGGATCTCGTTGACTTCACGGTCGTTCCGGTAATGGAATCAACCGAGTTTTGGGCTGGCCAAAACTAACAAGGCTAAACGCTGATTACCATTCCGTACAGTGTTTCAGTTGCGTGTCTCACTCGGTCTTTTGTGGCGAGTGTCGGGTGTACAGCCGTGAACCGGCGCAGACACCTCTCAAACAGCAAGACTTTTTGATCGCAACTCAAATCGTCCCACTTGTTGGCCGTCTTCGCAATCTCGTTGTGAACCAGTGGACGGTTCCGCGTATGGTCTGCGAAGAAGTAAAGAACATCCTTAATCTGCTCGTCTGGACTCATGAGTTCATTATAGTACACATTTGTCTACTATTTCTAAAAAACTCTCGAAATTCACGAATTCAGGTTCAATCAGCTCGTTTCTGCCTCTCGACCACGGTCGTAACAACACTCCAAAACGGCATATTCATCGATCTTCGGTCAAAATTAACGCGTGTGTACTGCAGGCTATTTCGCTTCTCGATCTCGTGCTCACATGGCGCAAGACGTTATGGAGTTCTTTCAGACGGTAGAAGAAATGGCCAACATTCCCAAAACCTTGCTTCGCCCCACATTAGATACTCCCTTTGTGAGGATGGAAAATGACGGAAAAAGGCACCTTCGATTCCTACGTTGGGGGCTAACTCCCCCTTGGTCAGAAACACCTAAATTCCCCTTCCCCACCTATAACGCTAGATCCGAGACTCTTACGGAGAAAGCTACGTTTCGAGAGCCTTTTAAAAAGCGCCGAGGTCTCATGACTTGGATCAGTTATGTTGAATGGCGTGACGAAGATGGCATCAAAATCCCTTACGAATTCTCGCTTGCAAGTGGCGAGCCGATCGCCTTCGCAGGCTTGTGGGATCATTGGGGAAAGGATGAAACCTACTTTGAATCGTGCACGATGATCACGTGCGAACCCAATGAGTTAGCGGCCCCCTACCATGATCGGATGCCTGTAATTCTTCAGCCAGAAGACTTCGACGAATGGATGGCCCCTACATCCTCCCCGAAAGACTTGTTGACACTTCTGAAGCCTTTACCATCTGAATTACTTATCGCAGAGCGGGCAAATCCCGACGACTTCAAACGCCCGTCAACCATTAAAGATAAGAAGGCAGTAAAAGTGACGACTGCAAGTCTCTTTGATGAATAAAAAAAAGGCGGAGACCCTAGCTAGAGTCTCCGCCTTTTCATCCGAAGCTACGCGGAAAGTACTTCTGCGTCCTTAGTTGATTCCCAAGGAAACTCAGGATTTCCGAAGTGACCGTTTTTGGCAGTCGGCAAGTAAGAGATCTTCAGAAGATTCAAGTGCTTAATGATGCCGGCAGGCGAAAGGTCATATCGGTCCATGACGCGCTTCTGAATGACTTCTGGATCGATCGTCTCGGTGCCAAATGTCTCTACGTTGACCGCTACGGGTTGAGCAACTCCGATGGCATAAGCGAATTGAACGACCGCTCGGTCGGCCAAGCCAGCCGCAACGATGTTCTTCGCAACATATCGAGCCATATAGGCGGCCGATCGGTCAACCTTTGTGGGGTCCTTGCCTGAGAATGCGCCACCACCGTGAGGTGCCAAGCCACCGTAGGTGTCAACGATGATCTTTCGACCCGTAACGCCGGTATCCCCTTGAGGACCGCCGATGACGAACTGACCAGTTGGGTTGATATGGTACGTGATCGGTCCATCGACATATTGCGTATAAGCCTCCAAGACCGGCTTGATGATCCGAGCTCGAACGATCTCTTGAATGCCAGCTTGAGTCAGCGTTGGAGAGTGTTGGGCCGAAACGACTATCGTATTAATGCGCGAAGGTCGACCATTTGCATCGTAATCAACCGATACTTGGCTCTTCACATCTGGGCGCAAACCAAGATTGGGATGCTTTCGGCGAATTTCAGCCGCTTGTCGAGTAAGTGCGTGAGCAATCGAGATTGGTAGCGGCATCAACTCAGGAGTTTCCTTCGTTGCGTACCCGAACATCATGCCCTGGTCGCCCGCTCCGCCTACGTCTACGCCCATTGCGATGTCGCCAGACTGGCCCTGGATTGCAACTAACACACCGCAGGTGTTGCCGTCAAATCCTAAATCAGTGTCCGTATATCCCGCTTCCGTGACCGTTTTACGAACAACTCGAGCAACATCCACATAGCCACTCGTCGTAACCTCGCCTGCGACAACTGCCACACCGCGAGTAAGCAATGTTTCGATGGCGACTCGGCTACTGGAGTCCTGTTCAAGAAAAGCGTCTAGTAAAGCGTCTGAAATCTGGTCCGCGAGCTTATCCGGGTGTCCTTCACTGACGCTTTCTGAAGTGTAAATCCTCATTTGTCTTCCCATAAGGGTACCTAACCGGACCCGGTCAGGGCCCGATATGCAGGATGAGACTCATCCTAACCAATCTCCGTAGGACACGTTGGCACTATGGCAACCTACCGTCTTGAAGAGGAAACGTTAATCGACGCACCGTTGGATCGAGTCTTTGACTTTTTTTCTCGAGCTGAGAATCTGGAAAAACTAACTCCTTCATCGCTCCAGTTCAAGATTCTCACGAAACTACCGATAGAGATGAACGTCGGAACCTTAATCGACTATCGATTAAAGATTCGAGGGGTTCCCGTGAAGTGGCGCACAGAAATTACCGCTTGGGAACCACAATCTCGATTCATCGACAGCCAACTCAAGGGCCCTTACAAGAAATGGGTCCACGAACATCGCTTCAAAGCCGAAGGCAACAAAACTCGGATGTGGGATACGGTCGAGTACGCCCTGCCGTTCGGCCCTCTTGGCACGATCGCCCATTGGCTGTTCGTGAAAAAGGAGGTATCGCAGATATTCGGATTTCGTGCAGATGCTCTTCGACAGGTAGAGCAGGATTACCGAAGGGACGCTTCGCAATCCTGAGTTCACGATCAGGCTCCGTGAGCTCAGGACTGAAAACACTCAAAAGTCGATCGTAACTCGCTGGGGCTTCGCTGTCATTGGGAACCTCAACCATAACAAATGGTGCTTCGACTTGTAGGTTGTCCCGCTCAAAGGTACTCCGTCGACGCTTATCCGATTCGGCTTGTTCGGAACGCGAATTAGAGCGACCGCTCGAACCCCAACTTGCCCTTCAATGGTTCCAGACCAAGTATCTCCATCCGCTTGTTCATCACTCACCTCCGGACCTGCGATATAACGTGCCTTGGAACCGGCCACTTTAGATAAGTCGATGAGAAAGTGACAAGGGCGATCAGGAACGGTCTTTTCGATAAGGTTGAGTTCAGGATCGAACAAATCAACTCCAAGTTTGAGACTTGGCTTTGCGCCTCCACCGGTAACTAGTAGTGGACCACGACCCACTGACAGACCCACCTGAGCATCCCATCGATTACCCATCACCTTTTTAGCGATGGACAGGAGTTCTTCCGCTCCATGAGGACTGGCTGCGATTGCAGTCGGATCTTTCTTGATGAAAAACACTTGCCCTTTGCCAACTTTTGTCGTCGCTGACGAATCCGAAATTCCCAGTAGCTTGAATAAGTGCTCCCGAGGCACAACCTTTGTCTTGCCCTGGTCATTCCACCATTCGCGTACATGGTTATAGGCATCTCCGTCGTCATCTACAAAGACAAGCGTTCCACCGGACTTCACCCAATCAGAAACTGGACCATGCACGTCACACGACTGTGGCTTTTGTCCGCGATAGGTCATATAAATCAGCTTGTACCGATCCAGATAATGAGGAATCGTGACGTTCTCAAGCTGAACCGGCTCAATAGGGATTCCCGACTTCACAAACGGCATTGCCAAACCAAAAATATGCCCAAGATCCTGGTCACTGCCGTTAGGATCGCCCCGCTCGAACATTAGAGAATCACCGATCATCACTCCAATACCTTTTGTGCCCGATCGAGATTGGACCGAATATTGCCCGACCGATTTCAGAGCGTGAGTGACGTTGGCAAGTTCAGTCGCATATTCACCAGGAATGGGTACTCGCTTGGATTTGTCTTCTGCGGATGGGTACGAGCCGGTATAAATACGCTCCGGCCAAGGCATAACTTCGTAACTAGATACGTCGGGATGAAGCAGCGACGCGGTTAACGTTGCTTCCCAATTGCGACGATAGTCGGCCCAGTCATGGTCGGGATCGTCTTCAACCGGATCTGCCAAGAACCAAACCTTTCGCCCCGTCGCTCGTACCAAATTCATCATCGCGCCATATTCTAAAAACGCGGTTTCAAAGGTCCGTTCAGCCTTGACTCCTTGGTAAACGTTTGGAGTGCGAGCGGTCCCAGTCCACACTTGAGCGATGTATCCATCACAGCCGTTCAGCCTTGCCAGGCTCGATTCAGGGCTTACGATGTCCCATGAGGCATAGTTGATCAAACTGTGAGTCGGAACATAACAACGGACGGACTTGCGTTCCTTTTTGTTGTATGCCTGGACGTAATCAAAAACTTGCTGTAACGCTCGCCGGTAGAGGAAGTACTTGAGCTTACTAGAACGCCATCGAGCGTCAACCGACTCATGCTGGGGCTGCCAAGGCTCTTTGTATTGATCGAGCCATTCTCGCTTGAAAGCTTCGTTGTATCCACCGCGAGACCAGTATTCAGGCTCTTCTAAGTGAATCGCCTCTACACCAGCATCCAGGGCTCGCTGGACACCGACACATAGAAACTTGCCATAGTTAATGCCAGGGGACATGTAATAGACATCCCCGCCATGCCCAATGATCTTGCCGTTGCGTTCGGTCTGAGCCTCGTCTACGTGGTTGATGCCGTCAAATCGTCCGTAAAGGTAGTCCTGATATTCTCCCCAAGCCACGCCTGTCATTAGGTGAATACGGTAACCCCGCTTTCGCCAAGTCTCGACACGGGCAGGCATACCCTTGTCAATCCCATAGACGATCGCAACATCGGCTCGGATGTTAAGTTTATCGCTGTACGGCTGTCCCGTTTGAAACGATGTTCGCTCGTGATCAGACTTCTGGTCTGAGAAATGTGTCGTCCAAGGCAAGGTCGCGACAAGGAGAATGCCAGCCAAATTCACGATCTTACGATACCTGCGAGCTGGGCCCGCTCATAAAAAAGTGGTTCTAAATCCAGGCTGGATTTAAAACCACTTCGAGCATACGTTTGTTTAAGCGGCAGTCTTAGATTGAGTTAGATCCCGACTTGCAAGAACGATCCTTGGAATGAACGGTAGCAGGATTAGAACAACAAGCGTTGTCGCGCCATTGAGAGTGACCATCGTCCCCCATGACCAGTGCTGATCGTCAGCCAGTTTAGATCCCAAAAAGTCGGCACCAAACAAGGCGAGGTTTCGACAAGAAAGAATGAGCGAATACCCAAGCCCTTCACAGCCAGCAGGAGTTGCACGAGCCGCAAGATCTACGATCGCAACTTCAGCAAAGCCTCCAAAGAGTCCGCTCAAAAAGTCGATGAACATGGCTTTTTGATAGGTATCGTAGGTCAAATACAGGAAAGTTGAAGCCCCTGCGGTCACGACTCCAATCATCAGAAGAGTTCGAAGCGAAAGCCTTCGAACGACAAATCCGTAAGCAATCGCACCAATAATTCCACCGGCACCGCCAATCGAAGTTAGATAGCCAATATGGGGCTGGTCCAACTTCATGATGTCGTTTTGGCGGAAATAGAGAAGTGTCGAAAATCCTGGAGCGAAGTAGTAAAGACAGACGAAAACGAGTGCCCACCAAAATGCGCTAGACCGTTTGATGACCCCTAACTGTCGGGCGGCATTTCCGAAGGATTCCACTCGATTTGACTTTACGGATCTTTCCCTCAAAGAAAAATAAACGACAGGAATAAATGCGAAAAGGAATACCGAGTTGACGCCACAAGCAAGACCAAGGGCTCCTGTTGCAAGCCAGCCTCCGAGCGGCCCCTGGATGAGCGAACAAACACTACTTGTGAACTGCCTAATTGCCGTGAGTCTGCCTGTTGAACCAGTCGCCTGACCAATTTCAACTAGAACCGCACCAGTAACCGTCGAAAGCATCACCATAAACAAGTTGACTACAACGGCTGCTCCAAGCAAGACGTTATATTGGTGAGGAGCAAAAGCGAGGGCTACCCAACTTAAACCGGCAAGGCAGGCACTAATGAGCGCATAGTGGCGACGTCGAGTTCCAAAAACTGGAAACGCGTCCGTTAAAATGCCAGCGATTGGTTTGATATACCAAAAAAGTCCACAGACTAAAAAGAAGAACGACATCTGTGTGCGAGACACATGAAGCTCACTCTTAAGTAAGTGCTGAAGCGGAATCTTCCCCAGAACCTGAGGCTGAGGCAGCGTCGTCGCAAATATCCCTAGGGCGATAAATACGATGATCCAAGTTAAATTGTCCGTATTGAGACGGCCCTGCGGCGAGTTGTCTTTTTCCTTTATCAAATACTTTCCTCTAAGCTCCCCATTTTAACGCTCTCTTTATGAAATTCGAAAGAGCAATTGAACTTAGAAGACGGAGATTAGGGGCAATAGGGCCCAATTCTTGTCCTCGTTCGCTAAATATCCGATTTTTCTCCCCGAAATAAGATCGTTATGAAAAAAATCACGATTTCGGTCCGAGAGAAGTCCTATGAGATAGCTTCTATTGAAGCTTCAAAAAGTGGTTGGACTGTCGGCGATTTAGTGCGTGAATTCCTTGATTCGTTCGGGACTCATAACGCTGCGATTGACGATTTTCAGATCCGAGAGAAAAGGCTCCGAGAGCAAGCCCGAAGGTTTGCGATGACGGACCGACTTGCACGGGACGAAATCTATTTACGCAGATAGGCTCAAACTACTTATTGATTGCTTTCGACAATCGAACGGATAACGTCAAGGCTCGGGAAATTCATCAGCACGAGTCCAAGATTTCCTTTCTTCCCTTTCAAATAGCCTTCGACTTTCGCATTGTTCGCTTTCGCACTTGATATTTGATCGACGAGAGCGGAGCAACTGCTGGTGTAATTGATATGCCACGTTGCACCTGACTTTTCGGCAAGAGCGTCTTCGAACTTCTGAACGATCTCGCTATATTTCTTCCGCATATCGTTGATATCGTAATCGTCTTGAACACTCATGGTCGGGTTCGGATAGTCAATGCAATCAGGCAATTTGCCGTAATTATCGATCAAAACGATCTTGCCTCGTACCTGCCCAACTCTGGGGATCTCTGTCCTTGACTTAGCCTTGTAGAGAAGTTTTTCAAAGCCATGCGTTTTCATCATGTCGACAAACGCATCTTCGAAAGTCGACTTGGGACGATCAGCCTTCTTCTCTTCCCTTACTCGCATGACCAGGAATTCGGTCGGATGCTTTTTCAGGAACTCTTGAAAGGCATTCATGACAGTAATGAATTCGAGTCTTTGATATTCGTTGCCGTGGTAAATCTTAAAAGTATCTTCAACTAATCTAAGCCGGATATCAAACCCTCTGACGCCAACTTTAAGCTGAGCAGGAATATTGAGAATTTGGCAACGACTCCAACCATAACGTCCTAATGCGGTTCCTGCATCATGGGTTGCTGGGATTGAGACGAGAGATATCGGCTTTTCGTCGTCGAGCTTCGACATCCAACTGCTGAGCGCCTCGATCCCCGTCGGAAGATCTTCCACGCCAATGGTCTGTCCGTAGGGCAAAACACTGACTGCCTTGTGGAGCGCAGCTTGTTTGACATCTTTCGAGAGTGTATGAGCGCCCGCAGTAAACGAAGCTACCGAACATAGTAACGGAAAGAAGAAAGATCTCGGCGAAGGTGTTCGCATACGCCTTGAGTTTATGCCTGCTTCCCCAACAAATGCCAGATCGAAGTGTTAGGACTTGCTACATTCTTAGAGAATCGATATCAGGCTATAAATCTTAAGTTCTTCGGATTCGCTATTGATCTCTACTTTTTGATGACGGAAAGAGGCACGCCATGATGCCCCGCGTAAAAGACAATCAATACCGCCGGTTCTGGGCCAAGACTTAATCCGTAATGATATTGGTTTACCAATTCGACGAGCGTCTCGCCCGCTTTGAGCTCTTTTGACTTGCCGCTTTCAGAAAAAACTTTTAAGTGTCCCTGAATCAGAACAGCGGTATTGATAACGGGATGCAGGTGAGTCTTGAGTCGCTGCCCGGCTGGAATCGTAATTTTCAAGACGGTAATTTCTGGTTTGCCCTTTCCGTACTCGGGCAATTCGCTGCCATCCCACGATTGACTGCTTTTAACAAGCTGTTCAACCTTTATTTCTGGCGTTGCTCCTGCGTGAGCCTGAGGATGCTTGCTGGTGCCCAAAACATGGGCTCCAAGGGCGAGCATGCTTAACAATGAAACCGCAGAAGAAGCTATTCGAGTGGAACTAGAGTGCATGTGAGTTCGTGTGTACCCGAGTTCAACGAACTCTCAATCGCCCGTTAGTGTTAAGCAATTCTCGAAAATCGTTCGAAGCGAGCCAAGGTGTGATCCTTCTCGTTCGCGTTACCTGGCCAGATAAATCTAACAAGTTCGAGACTAGAATCGAACTCCGACCGTGAGTTGAACTTGGTTTTGGCCAAAGTTGGGATATTTACGACCACCGTTTGAAATGTGGAAATAGCGGAGCCCAATGAGCAACCGGTTAGTCGATCCGGAAATCGGTGTGAAATAACCCGCCCCAACCATGATTGCTCCGTCAAGGCACAATGGGAGATCGCGCGAAGTGTGGTTGATCGACTCGGCCCCACCGCCCCAATCGACAAAGTAACCGGTTGAGCTCTTGAACGGAAATTCATAGTGAGCATAGAAGATCGCGCCGATCGCGAGGTCACTGTTAGGATCTTCTGGGAAGTTACCGCTGGCTCGACTGTAGTCGAGCTTCACCTCGGATACTAATTGCGCTGGATAACCACGAAATGCGAGTCGAGGATCCGGTTTTCCATAGCCGTATTCAACGCCCATCATCACGCGACGATCTTGGGTTCCGAGCACCAAAACAGATTGGCCGCCAAAGACCTTTAAGTAGTGCGCCGTTCCAACGTCTCCGGCGGGATGGTCCGATTTATCGTCAGCCACTGCCGCCGAGGCGCACCCTGCCCCAATAACCAAACTCAACAACGCAAGCGACTTCGCGATCTTCATGTCGGGTCGCATTTTACACTTGCGAAGCAATCTCCGGCCCTAAATATCCAAGTCGACATTGCATTTCTGAGCTGAGATCCATGGGTTAGGACGTTAGGTTCCCAGGTTGACGCTCTAGCTTCTCCTCACCGCGCAACACTTCAGGATCTGAAAAATACGATTGTTCCTGAAAGGCCCGATATCCATAATTGGAAGCATGCTGCTCCTAACCTTCCTACCTGTACAGGCTCGTTCGGAACCACGGCCCCGCTATCCATACCTAGCTAGCGAAATCAACAATATGACCAAGGTCGATCAGGAAATACGAGATAAATTCATTCAAGAAATATCGGGAGGCAAGCAATTCACGGCCAAAACAGCGAAGGCCATGAATGAGATTGATCATGTCAATACCGAGCGAATGAAATGGATCGTATCAAAATTTGGATGGCCCACCCCCGCAATGGTGGGGGTTGAAAGCTGTAGCAATGCCTGGCTTCTTGTGCAGCACGCCGACGCTGACCATCCTTTTCAAAAGCAGTGCTTAAAATTAATCGAACCTCTCGCTAGAAACCATGTCATCGAAGGTCGCTTCTATGCCTATCTGTACGATCGTGTCGCCCAAGGAGAAAATCGGCTTCAAAGATTTGGCACTCAGGGAAAAAACGATGCCGCCGGACAGTTAATCATCAGTCCAGTCGAAGATCCTAAGAAGGTCGACGTCTATCGAAAGGAATTTGGACTGACTCCGATTGAAGACTACGCCAAATTTCTCGCGGACTTATACAAACAGAAGTTAGCTCCTGATTGGAGGGCAAAGCTCATCGCACCCAAAAAGGGCTCTAGATCATTCGTGGGGGCAGGCAACCTCTTCATTTTTCTGACACAACTGTCATTGAGGTGAAAGATTGTGTTCAATTCGGAGGCTTTGGTCGGCCTGCCCTTTTTCGAGGTTACC
>CAIUHP010000038.1 GCA_903899015.1 uncultured Armatimonadota bacterium
AGTTTGTAGTTTCATGTTGGTTTGTTCTTTAATTCCTTGTTTCGATTGACTCGATGATTCTTTCGATCAACGTGCCTTACTCCTATAGTGTTACTTGGAGAAGAACTACCAACAAGCCGCACCTTTCCTGCACCGCCTAACCCGGAGTCATAAGTGGTGCCTTAGTTCGGGGGTAGGGATTCCGGGTAGCGGAATGAAGGGACACGACTTTTGTGCAGGCGGCATTAACTACCGCACCACTTGCCTTCCCAACCTCGCCTACAATAGAAACATGCCGAGTTTCGAATTACGATATTTTTCCAACGCGCTTCAGATGGCGACTGCGGCAAATGTCATCCTTCCCAGTCCCGAAGTCAATGGACCGTACCACGTCATGTTTTTGCTTCACGGCCTGTCTGACGACCACACCATCTGGAGTCGAAGAACGAGCATTGAGCGTTATGTAGAAGGCTTACCGTTAATCGTGGTTATGCCGGATGGCGGTCGCGGCTGGTATTGCGATGCTTTTCAAGGGTTTGCGTATGAGACCGCGATAGCCGTTGAGCTTCCCAAGATTATCGAAGGATATTTCTCAACCAAACTCCCATGGTGCGTAACGGGGCTCTCAATGGGTGGATATGGAGCCGCGAAACTCGCTCTAAAATATCCTGCGCGATTTCAGTCAGGACATTCCCATTCCGGTGCACTGCTATTTGGACACCTAACACCCGAAGTTGCCTCCGATTCCAATACGAGTCGACGCGACGTTCAACCAGAATTTCAACGTATTCTCGGCGAATCACCGTTGGGTGGTCCCAATGATCTTTGTGGAATTGCTGAAAGACTTCCAGCCGGCTCGCGCCCTGCCTTACGAATTGACTGTGGAACCGAGGATTTCTTGCTTGAAGATAATCGAGCGTTTATCAAGCAGTTAAACAGCTTTGGATTTGAACATGAGTACCAAGAATTTCCAGGGAGCCACGAATGGGGCTACTGGGACTGCCACGTTCAAGATGCCATCGCATTCCACCGCAAGAACCTCCATTTTTAGGACGCATGAAAACGATTCATAGCAAGATGGGAGTGCGGAAACTCCACAAGGAATACGCCGAATCACACCGTCGGAAAATGCATCTCGCATTTCTTCTACAAGACTGGGATGATCCGTATAATGTGGGCGGGATGTTCCGAGTTGCCGATGCATGCGGAGCTCAAGAGTTGATTCTTTCAGGTCGAACTCCCGCACCCCCCGACCCTCAAATTCATGTCACTTCTTTGGGTCATCATCGTCGAGTTTCCTGGCGTCACCTTGGGCGAAATGAGGAAGCAGCGATCAAACTCAGGGAAGAGGGATACACCCTCGTTGCAGTTGAAATAGCGGAAGGCGCGACGCATTACATGGAATACGAATATCCCGAGAAGACTTGCCTGGTGCTAGGGAATGAAGTCAAGGGAGTCTATGGAAGCGTGATGAAACAGTGTGAAGCCGCTGTCTTTGTTCCGATGGCAGGGAAAGGGCGGTCTCTCAACGTGCATGTGGCCGGAGCCGTGCTAGCGTTTCACGTGCTGGACGGATCCAACCCAGTCCCGAGTGAAATCGAATAAAAATGGGGGCCAAGCGGCACCCCATTTCTATTTCCTGACTTTCGATTACATCGTCGCAGCAGTGCTAACCGATGCAGCTTGAACTTCTTCCGCTGAAACTTCTCGATTAAGCTTTTGAGACATATAGATGCCTTCAGAAATAAGCATTGTGTTCAACGCGATTTCTGCAGTTGGAAGAAGTGGCACCTTACCTTGAAGAGCAGCCACCCAGTGATGCTGGGAATCGCCGTAGATCGCTCCGTCACCATTCACGCTGTTCCAACGCGATCGTGCACTGCCGAGATCGACCGTTGAATTGCAATCAAGGTCACCGTTAGCGGTGAAGTAACCAAAGGGGCTCAGGCGAACGCCGCCAGCGGAACCCACCAAGTAAGACCCTTCGAACGAGTCGAGATGAATAGCCCATGACTCGATGATATCCATCGAAACATCTCCCGCAAAGCGGACGAATCCCATTCCGAGTTCTTCGACATCGTAGCCGGAAATCTCTTGTCTGGCCGGATCCATCGCGACCTTTTGATAGGTTTTGCCGGTGATCCGCTCGACATTCGGGTTGCCCAATAGATAGAGAATCTGCGAGATATGATAAACACCCATGTCGTATAGGGCGCCACCTGCTGAATTTCTCTTTTGAACGAAGCTGGGCGCACCGTAACCGTCTACGTAGGGTCGCCCTCGGCGTCGGAACCCGGTTGAACGAGCATGATAAATGTCGCCAAGCTTGCCAGCGTCGATCAATTCCTTAGCCGCTCGAGTTTCGTTCGAATAAAGCGTTGAGAGCTGAATGTGGAGGTTTTTGCCGAGCTCTTTGGCTTTGTTGAACATCGTCAACGCATCGACATACGATCCAGCCATTGGCTTTTCGCAGTACACATGCTTGCCTGCTTCAAGGGCAGCCAAGGTTGCGGGCATATGAAAATTATTGTGAAGGCAGACGTCGATGGCGTCGATATCATCGCGAGCAATCAATTCTCGGAAGTTGGTGGTCGCAAATTCGACACCGTATTCTTTCGCTGATCGCTCAACCGCGTCTTTGCTGATGTCGGCAAATCCGACCATCTTCGCATCCGCGATCTTCGCATATGTCGACATATGGTGCTGCGCGATTTGACCGCAGCCAATTATTCCAATACGTATTGCTTCCTTGCTCATCGGGGGGGATGCTACCGGTTTTTTTCGGTGTTCGTCGTGATTTATAGGACCGTTAATGTGAAAAAGGTTTTACAGCGGAGCTCGTAGGTTCCAGCAACCGTTGAAATTTCTGCCGAGAATTCGGGATTGAGTTGAGAGGAAAACCGCCGTAACTTACTCTCGAATCTTCAATCGTTCAACGATTTCTTCTGGCATTGGAGGAGGAACCACTGAAATCGTCTTGGGATAATGCCCAAGATCCAATTCGTCCAATGCCGTGTCGATCGATTGTAACTGCGCACGCGCTTCAGCCAATGCTTCTAAGAAATCGTGCGAAGACATCTCAGGGCTTCGGCCGACCAGTCGATATCCGATCATCTTCATTCGCAAAGTATCTAGCGTTGTCATAAAGACCGCGCTCTGGGCTTCGGTCCTTTGGACTCCTGCCATAACTCCTGCGAATTGAGCTCGATACTCGGCGATATTCTTGTCGGCGAGGCGATAAAGCTCCTGCGACTGAGCGTCACGGGTCGGCGTTTTCCAAGAGGGAGGTTCGTTATAGAGGCCTTTTTCAGAGAGTTGGACCTCGTGAGAAATAATATCGGCTCGCCTAAGTGCCAAGTAAATGGATTTGGAAACGCTTCGAATGGTCGCGGGCATTTCATGGAGATCAGCAATCTGATCCTTCCGCACTTTCTTAAGGACTTCTTCAAAGCGTGCTAAGCGGTCTTGACAACCTAACCACAAGGATCGGAATCGCTTGTTAAGGAATCGCTTCTTGTCCGCTTCCATCCACGCCATAACGGCGGAAACGAAGGTGACGACGATCGCAAACGGAATAACGATCGGGCCAAACGAGGCCCCATTGCCTAGCAATACTCCGACGATCGCAATCGTACAAATGAGACGCCATGGGGCTAAAAGCTCTCGTACAAACAGCCGCATATCCTGTCGGCGGATGTCATCCATCATGGGTCACTACGCGATTGACGGTTTGATTGTGCCAGATGGCAACGCTTGTTCTACACAATAAGCGATCTGCAGCAATTTTTCGTCATCCAGAGGTGCTCCCATTAACTGTAATCCGACTGGAAGTCCTTCTGCAAATCCACAATTCAACGAAATTCCAGGCATTCCTCCTAAATTGGCAGGAATCGTGCAGAAATCAAGCAACTTTAGGGCGAGGGGATCTTTCTTGAGCTCACCAAGTTTGAAGGCTGGGATGGGACTGGTGGGTGAAAGTACAACGTCGAAGGATTCGTAAACTTTCTGAAACTCCTGTTGCATCATCGCTCGAACCTGCTGAGCTTTCAAATAGAAGGCATCGTAGTAGCCCGCTGAAAGCGCATACGTTCCGATCATGATCCGGGTTTTAACTTCGTGGCCAAATCCTTCCGATCGGGTCTTTTCAACCATGCCAATATGGCCCTGACCATCTTTTCGTACTCCGTATCGGATTCCGTCGAATCGGGCGAGGTTGCTGCTTGCTTCAGCCGGTGCAATGATGTAATACGTCGTCACTCCAAGTTCGATCGAAGGTATCGAAACCTCTTGGAACTCGACGCCTTCCTTTTGAAGCACGTTGATAGCATTTTGGATCTGCTCCAGAACTTCTGGGTGAGTAGCGGAACCGAAGAGTTCTTTCGGTAACGCGACTCGCAATCCTTTTAACGAGCCAGACTTCAGGTTTTGCGCAGATATCGGCCCGAGATCGAGCGATGTTCCATCTAGCGGATCCTTGCCGGTGATTGCTTCGGTCAGCAGTGCGGTGTCCTCAACCGTCTTAGCAAAGGGACCGATTTGATCGAGGCTAGAGCCAAACGCGATAAGCCCGTACCTTGAGCATCGACCATAGCTCGGCTTGAATCCCACCACGCCGCATAGAGCGGCTGGTTGGCGAATTGAGCCTCCTGTATCGGATCCAAGAGCCAACGGGGCGAGCTCGGCGGCTACGGCGGCCGCCGAGCCTCCCGAGCTTCCCCCCGGAGATCGTCCTAAATCCCACGGATTGCGTGTTACTTGAAAGGCTGAATTCTCGGTGGACGTTCCCATCGCAAATTCATCGAGATTGGTTTTTCCAATTAACGTCATCCCAGATTCTTTCAACCGAGTCACGACTGTTGCGTCAAAAGGCGGGATGTAGCCTTCAAGGATCTTGGATGCACAAGTAGTCTCAATCCCTTCGGTGGACATGTTGTCCTTCACGGCGATCGGAACACCGGTCAGTGCTTTACCTTCACCGCGATCGAGCATCGATTGGGCAAGTTTGGCGCTCTCGAGAACCTTGTCAGGCTCGACCTTAAGGAAACTGCCAATCTTGGAATCGAGGATGTGAATCCGTTGAAGGAACGCTTCCGCAACTTCGACGCACGATGCCTCACGGGACGCGACTAGGCGCGCAATTTCGGAAGCGGTCAGATCAGTTAGCAACTACTCGTTAAACCTCGATGATCATCGGTACGACAAATAAACCGGCTTTCGAAAGCGGTGCACTTGCCAGAACCTGATGCCGTGCTAAGGTTCGCCCGGGCAGGTCTTCGGACCAAACATTCTGGATGGCAACGGCGTGCGATTTTGGCTCGATGCCTGATCCTTCGATTACTTGGATATCCTCAAAGTGTCCAAGTAGCGCGTTTAATTCGCCCTGGAAAGAAAGGATTTCAGTCTCGTCAAGTGCCAGACGCGCCAACCGCGCGACGTGCCGAACCTCATCGAGTGAGATCGACATGAAGAAAGTTTAGCACAGCGATCATAATTCCCACCGAAGGCCCTAAATGTTTAAGCCCAGCTATATCGTGGTTTCGTGTGTGCTGGTCGTCTTGGCCATTCTCGCTTTTGCGCGTCAATTGTTGGTCGGATTGATCCCTCCTGCTGCTTCCAACAAGCTGGAAGGCTCCCATCAAGCCTTTCTTGCCGCTGCCGGTCACTTTCCAATTAATTGGCATACCGTTGAAGACAGCGGAATGAAAAGTGCGAAATTATCCGAAAAGCCGATTTTATTAGTGGTCGGAATTTTTGGCAATCGAATTTCGCGGGATATGGATCGGGCCATGTTTGAGGATCCTGATACCGCTCAATTTGTCTCGCAGAATTTTTATTGCGTTCGAGTAGATGGCTACGAGCATCCGGAATGGCTGAACTCAATTCTTCCCATTACCCGGATGAAAATGAAACTTTTCCCGGGATACCAAGCCTGGGTGTTGGATTCAAGCGGACATGTCCTTAGTTTTATTGGCCACTGGCAAGATTCTCCGACAATCGACAATCAGGAAATCTTCAATGAGCTGGTCCAGTCCCGCCGACGATTTGACGAGTTAAAACAAGGCGGTACGGGCATTCAAACCGGAGTCGATCAGCAAAGGGTTGATCTCGATTTACTGGGAAGCCAATCGGGCTCGGCCGTACCCAGCTTTACGGCGTACACCGCGTCGCTTTCAAGACAAGGTGACCTTCAGAATGGTGGATTCCCACGCGACAAGATCCAGAGCCTGTTTCCAAATACATGGCGATTCCTTTCGCTCACGGGTAACACCAAACTCCTAAAGACCACGATGGACCCGGTTCTCTTTAGTCCACTCTTGGACTTGCAGGATGGCGGATTCTTCCGATTGAGCAATACCGTCGATTTCAGCCACATTGAGTTTGCCAAGCCATCCCGGACCAACGCAGAGATGATGCTAATGTTGGCAATCGAAGGGCGAATTGAGGGAGATCAATTCTACGAGGAAATCGCAACCTCTACATTCGATTGGCTATACAACGAAACACTCCACAATCCGATGATTCCTGCGTGCCAGGAAGACGACGAAAACGCTCAGGGGCGTAGTCCGAGATTAAGCTTTCCGCAATGGAAATTGAGGGATTACCTCAACGATCAAGATCAAGCTTGGGCGGCAGATCAATTAAATCTTGATCCTCGCACTAATAACCAAATGGTGCCATTCATTCGTTCAAAAACGATCCTCTTGGACCCTGAAAAGCGTTACGAGCGAATTTTAGAGCAGCTAAAAACTTCTTCGCATCTAAGACCTCGATTCAGTGACCCAGGATATTTGGATGTCAACGGTCACACTTTGGCTCGGATGCTGGAAGTTGCCCGCATGTGGGGTGCACCAGAACGCATTCTACGCCTCGAACCAAGCATTGAGAAATTGGCGCGATTTAAGTCAGGTCAAGACTTCATTCATCGAATCGATAATGTAAACGGTCCGACGGGTTATCTGGGAGATTACTTGGCTTACTCGGACGTGATGCTTCAGATGTACCTTGCTACCGGTCGCATGGATTGTTTTCAAGAGGGACTACGAGTCTTGAATCGCACGTTGCAGGTATTCAAGGGCGATCGAATGGGGCAACTTAATCTCAGCTCTTCAAGTGTAAGGATGGGTGGGATGGATACGTTGAGTGTGCCTGAAATTGCAGACGATCTCGGAGAGTCATGTACCGCCCAAGAAATTCGACTGTTATTGGCATTCGGCCGCCTACTCGGAGATACCGCCGCCGGAAAGGAGCTTCTGCAACTCGCTCAAGAAGCTACCTACCTGTTCGCCGATATAGCAGCTGTCGGTGGGCCCGACGCCTCGGGTTACTTTTGCGCCGCATCTGAGGTAGCAGACGATCAATATGCGATTGCCGTAGGTCCACGAGCGCTCGACTTGGCAAGCATTCTTTACCACCGGATTCCAACCCGGTTTATTGCGCCGGCTGTGGGGGGAATCAGAAGGGATCTTCAAGGGCGAAATTCCGGTATCTATCTTGTCGGCAAGACTGTTGAAGGACCCTTTTCGATCGAAGAAGCAGCTCAGAGATTACCAACGAGTTTAGTTGGTCGCCGTAATCGGTGACACAGGCCGCAAAGATCAGCCATAATAGCCGCTGGAGAGGTCGCATAGTGGTCTAGTGCGCCGCACTCGAAATGCGGTGAGGCGCAAGTCTCCGAGAGTTCGAATCTCTCCCTCTCCGCCACTATCCTTCGCGACCTTTGCTGAGCTCCTTAGCATCTAACTCCTAGCAATTATTTCCGAGAACATAGTCTCTTTGGCGATAAGGATTTTCTTGATTTCCTAACTTTGTGATGAATTGGGTCGAATTGACAGTGCAAGGTTTGGTACCCCATTGTCATACTTTCCCCACATGAAGGGAGTCCCCGAAAGTGGAGCAGACTTAGAAATTCACGAGGCCATTCTTTTGGCGAACTCGATGGATGCCAAGTCAATGCTTTGGTTTCGCCTTGGCTCACTGGCGGCTTCGCTTGTCATCATGGGATTAGTGGTCTATTTCATGATCATACGGAGAGAAGTGTCTCCGCTGACTGAGATGGTCGCCCCCGCGACAACTTTCCTTGAGAAAGGCGTTCACGATAACAAGGATCTACCGACCTTATCCACGCAAATGCATTTCGCGGTCATTTGGCCCGATCTGCGCCAATTGGGTGTCAAGCTATCTCGCTCGACTGCATCTCGATTTGGTGGGGTTCCCGCAGCAGTAATGGAATGCCAGTACGGCAAGTCCGTACTTCTGCTTTACCGATTTAACAAACCTTCCAATCTGTTCAATGACATGAAAAAGTCAAGAGGGAAGTCCAATCTGTTCTTTTACGTGTCTGACCAAGCCGTTTCAGTTGTTGTGTGGAAAGACAAGAAAGTGGGTTACTACGGACTAGCGGCAAAAGCCACCGAAAAGGATCTACTTACGCTCGCCGACAAAATGGTCCCGCAGTTGTAGAATTGAAAGTAGGCTCTCTCTCAACTTCGCGACCTCGATCTTAATCCGAAGTGGATGTGGCCCTGAGAGGAGAATAGAAACATGGACGAAACATCTCCGCTAATTTCGGCTAGGACAGAAGCTTTAGGAAAAGCGTATGCCGCACTGAATCGAAACGATGTGCCTGGATTTGTCGCCATGTTCGACCCACAGGTCGAACGTATAGAAGACTTTGGGGAAATAAAGACAATTCATGGCTTAGACGCAGTGAGGGCACACGTCTTGGAGGGCCGAAGAAAATGGGCGGAAGGCAGCTGCAAGCCAGAAAGGTTTGTCGCTTCCGGTGATCGGATCATTGTGAGAGTCAAGGTAAGGGTTAGGTTGAAAACGGAGGAATACTGGCGCGAAGGGCTCATCGGGGATGTCTTCACATTCCATAGCGGCAAGGTAACTCAGTTCTGTTCATTCATTGACGAGCGTCGAGCAATCGAATGGGTTGATGTTTCGGATTCAAATGGCCCGACGAGCTAAGCCTGGTTTGCATCATCTCAAGGGTGCGAATTTGGGCTCAACGCTACCAGCCGCCTCGAAGATAGAGACCCCCACATAAGCGCATGGCAAATGGTGACATTCGCTTATCCTGGGTTTTGATCGATTACACGAAAGGGGGTCTTGTCGGTGGATTTAGGTTTCAGATTCATTCGCGGCAATGCCTAATGACTCATGCTTAATTCTATGTAGGTAGCATCTGTGGGCACGCGGAACAATCATGCTTGTCCTAACCCTCTTTTCAGCCTTGACCTCGATGTCCTCTCTAGGCGATCTCCATCGGGACCTGCCTCTTTACAAGAATGCGACTGCGCCCCTTGAAGCACGAGTAGAAGACCTTTTGAAGCGGATGACCCTTCAAGAGAAGCTGAATCAGCTTCGATGTGATGGGCAACTTTGGGAGAAGGCGATTGAGAATGTTGGTTTTGGCGAAACCTTAGATATTCTGCGACCGATGACTAGCTTGGACGCGGCGAACAAGGCGAACGAAGTCCAACGCCGGTCGTTGAAATCGCGACTGGGTATTCCAATGGTCATTCACGACGAAGCACTTCACGGGTTGATCGGGAATGGAACAACTAGCTTCCCTCAGTCCATTGCCATGGCGGCAACCTGGGATCCCTCCATGGTTGGAAAAGTCACCACCGCGATCGCAGAAGAAACGCGCGCAAGAGGAGTCCGACACGTTTTATCCCCTGTTATCAACGTCGTGCGGGATGCTCGCTGGGGGCGAGTAGAGGAAACCTATGGCGAGGATCCCCTTCTCAGTTCAAGGATGGGAGTGGCCTTCGTCAAGGCGTTTGAATCGCACGGCATCGCGACAACTCCGAAACACTACATCGATAACTCGGGAGATGGAGGTCGAGACAGCCACAGCATCGATATTTCTGAGCGACTGTTGAGAGAAATCTATCTGCCGCCGTTCGAAGCGGTCGTCAAAGAGGGCGGTGCGAGCACCATTATGTGCTCATACAATTCATTAAACGGAGAAGCTTGCGCTGCAAACAAGTGGCTCCTCACGGATGTTCTGCGAAAAGAGTATGGGTTCAAAGGCTGGGTTGCTTCGGATTATGGAGCGGTCGCGGGAATCCTTGAACTACACCACACGACTTCGAATCCGAAGGAAACGGCGGCAGCCGCTCTCAATGCCGGCATGGATTCGGAATGGCCAAACGTCTATATGTTTGGAAAAGGACTCGATGATGCGGTGAAAGAAGGCTTGATCTCACCGAAAACCATTGATGAGTCCGTTCGCCGGATCCTACGAATTAAGTTCAAGACCGGGATGTTTGAAAATCCCTATGCCGACCCTCAGCATGTCGAGCAGATTGTTCAATCCCCTGCTCATCGCCAAGTAGCCCTTGATGCTGCAAGAGCATCGATGACTTTGCTCAAAAACGATCATCAGACCTTGCCCTTTAGCAAGTCCGTTCATTCGATTGCGGTACTCGGTCCAACCGCGAAAGACGGCATTCCTCTCGGTGGATACAGTGGTTTTAACATCCCAACTGTTTCAGTAGTGGACGGCATTAAAAACAAAGTTGGTCCCAACGTTTCGGTTGAATGGGCTAAGGGCAGTGACTTTGGTGTGGCGCAAGGCAGGCCAGCCATTCCTGCGAAAGGCTTTAAGGATCTCAAAGGTGAGTATTTTACAAATCAAGAACTCAAGGGTGATCCTGAATTGGTTCGATCAGATGCCCAGATCGACTTTAACTGGGAAGGTACACCTGCAAAAGGATTTGCTCACGACTATTTCTCGGTCCGGTGGACCGGCAGTTTGATAGCGCCTATTACCGGTGAATACACCCTGTCGATGACTTCTGACGACGGGGCCCGACTCTACATAAACGGAAGCAAAGTCATTGACGATTGGAACGTGCATGCGAGCAAAGTCGATGAAATCAAAATTCACTTTGAAGCAGGCGTTCCCGTTCCCTTCAAAATGGAGTACTTCCAGGATTCCGGCGGCGCGACTGCCAAACTAGGCTGGGGAATTGCGGGCCAAATCAATCCAGAAATGTCCGATGCTGTTGAGCTCGCGAAAAAATCGGATGTCACCGTAATTGTCACGGGAATCATCGAAGGTGAAGGGCAAGATCGAGCATTCCTAGATTTGCCAGGCAACCAGGAACAGCTTATTCAAGAAGTGGCTTCAACCGGTAAGCCGTTTGTTGTGGTGCTTATCGCCGGATCACCCGTGACGATGCAGCATTGGATTGATCGAGCTCCCGCAATCTTGGATGCATGGTATCCAGGCCAGGAAGGTGGAACTGCGATTGCAGACGCCCTGTTTGGAGATGTCAATCCGGGCGGTAAGTTGCCTATGACCTTCCCGCTGAGTATCGGGCAGGTTCCAACTTACTACAACATGAAACCAACGGGGCGAGGCTACGACTATGTAGATCTCAGCGGCAAGCCTCAATTCCCGTTCGGCTTTGGATTGAGTTACACCACTTTTGGCTACTCCAATCTGAAAGTCTCTCCTGAAAAACCGACCAAGTCCGAATCTGTAACCGTCACTTTTGACGTTCAGAATACGGGGAATGTAGCCGGAGACGAAACTCCTCAGCTCTACATTCATCAATCCGTTGCCTCACTTGTTCGTCCATTGAAGGAACTAGGCGCTTGGCAAAGGATTTCGCTTGCTCCGGGAGAGAAAAAGCAAGTGTCGCTAACGCTTCAACCCGATCAGTTTGCGATTTGGAATATGACGATGAAGCGCGTAATCGAGAAAGGAAAATTCGAGTTGATGGTTGGATCGTCCTCTGAAGACATCAAACTCAAAGGCGAAATTACCGAGAGGTAATTCGGCTAGCCTTTCAAGACCTGATGGATGGGAATCTCAGTTGTTGCAACCGCAGGCTCTGACTGAGAGTCACCTAAATCATGTTCAACGAAACGCTCCAAACTATTGATCAATGTCTGAGCCTTTGCGAGTCTGCCTTTGGCAATCGAGCGATAGAGTGATCGGCAACCGAAAAGTGATCCTACGAGCAAGAGTAAGCCAAGAGAGGCTCCGACCTCAGGACCCAGTTCGGCGAGCATGATGACTCCCAAGGCGGCGATTAGCGACATTGGCAGAACAAAGGCAACTCCGATCCATGCGCCAAATTCAGCGTGAACTTCGATGTATGTCTTTCCTCCACGGGGAGTCAAGGAGAGGTGAATGCCATCTGGTTCCGCGCTTTGCCACTCCAACGATCGACCGACCGTTTTTGGTGTTCCGACACGGTTGGTGAGGGTGCGAATATGATTGAGGATGACGGGAACATCATCCCCGTTAAATTCCCGATTGACGGTGCGATGCAATTCCGCCCTTATAGGACCCCCTAATAAGGTTGAACTGCGAGTGTTGCTGCTTAAAGCAACTTCGCTTGCTGCTTGACTTACTAGCTCGGGAGAAATCCCCAATTCAGAGGCTGCCTGCTGAATTTGCTCCAGGGTCGCTCCCGAATGTTTCTCGGTTGACGCGCCCTGCTGTAACGCAGCCGCCCGCTGAATGATTGCATTCATCTCTCGATCACTAAATCGACGCTCTGCCATATCTAAGAATTGTTACGGGAATGCGATCGACGAGGTTCAACTATCGCCCAATCGGTTTGAGATTTGCTCGAATCGCGTCGGTGTAAATCCCCATCCTTGATTTTGGAATGGGAAGGACCTTCGTGAAGTCAGTGTTCGTTTTGGTTTCGACATTCCCTTCCATTTGAACCGTTTTCCTGTAGGGTGCTTCCATCTGTTGATCGACTTTGCCCGACCGAATCAGCAGATTTCGAATAATACGGTTCCCTCTTGGGGCCATCGGATCCTCGTTCAAAATATTGGCGAGTGCAGGATAGCTCGATCTCCAGATTGGGGACTGATAAGGTACGGCATTGAGGTTGTTCAACATCGTCTGCTTACCTTTTGCAGCCCAGCCTAATCCGCGAGCATCGCATTGCATTGCCAGATCGCAATCGATAAGTACATTGCGTTCAATTACATTTTCTCGACCGCCACCGATCAGAAATCCCCAATGGCAGCGTTCGATGAGATTACCAACCATCTTGATTCCTGAGCCTTGATCATCAACATAGATCGCCGGCTCCCATTTTCTCTGACCGACATTGTCGTGAAAGTAGTTGTATTGAATCGCCGTGCCTCGCGCAGTCCAGTCTCGGCCACAGTAAACAACACCTCCGTCACCGGTTAAGGAAATAGTGTTAAAGAATTCGTTGAATTCAATGACGTGATTGTTTCCCCCGTAAATAATCGCCGAGTGGGGCGCATCATGAATGGAGCAATGGGAAACGACATTCCCGACTCCCGCAATGATCACCGCAGGGCGATAAGTTTGGGATCGTCGCTGGTAATCGCCAATATCACAATTCGTTACGAACAGCTTCGCCGGCTCTAAATTCTTCCGGTCGCCTCCCGAAAGGGCGACTCCTCCTTCACCCATGTGAGCAATATTGCAGCTCATGAGCCCCGAACGATGTCCCCGTTCAAACACGGCTGCGCGAGCACCAAGGGAGTAGAATCGGCATCCTTCGAATCGCGCATTTTCGCAATCGCGAACCAATGCGCCGTCGCCACGCGAAAGACATAAGTCGAGGCCCGAAATGGTGATGTTTGCGGACTTTGTGATCGAGATCAGTGGCTTTGCTAGCGTGGAAATAAAAAGTTGAGGGGCGTCACTTCGGTCAGTGCGGTTAATAAAAAAGAGCTTGCTACGGGTTCGATCGATCACGTATTCGCCTGGCTGATCTAGTTCTTCAATCAGGTTTTCAGCATAGAACGGTGTGTTTGCGGCGACTCCGTAAACGTGAGGATGGGCGAGAGTAATGGCTCCCGTTTCGGCATTGATAGCGGAAGCATGGATACTTTCATCCGCCCAATCAAAGAACCAGTAGCCGTACAGCCACGGATCTTCTGCCTGTGCCCACTTTTTGGCTCGGTCTCCACCGTCGAACATGGGCTTTCTCTTTGGTTTATCCTGATCGTTCTCGCCGTTACCCGGATCGATGACCTTGCCAACCTTGGCATATCCATAATTGGGCCATCGAGCAAGGGTGCCAGGTCTTGAAAAGAAGAACAACTCCTCGGGCGATGCAGATGGAGAATGGGGAAACCCCCGGTCTTGGATGGGGTCTAGGTGCTGAATCCCCAAAGCTTTGAGGTCTACTTCCTTCACCACCCGGCGAGCAAGGGGATCAATAATCCGATTCAGAACGGCTGGGTCTTTGCAATCCTGGATAGCGGCGACCGGGATATCGATACCGCCGACGAGTAACGGATGTGCTCCAGGGGCAGCCAAGAGAGTTAATCCTGAATCTCGGCCATCAAGCTCGAAACTGTCACGAAGTCGATACCGTCCGTCTCGAAGCACGATGCGATGGATTTGATTGCGTCGAGCAATGTCGCGAGCCTCTTCGAGCGATGCCACCGGTCGAGCTGGCGTCCCAGGATTGGTATCCAATCCTTGAGGCGAAACAACCACATCAGTTTGTGCGAGAGGAGCAAAAAGCACGCCGAATGCAATCGGAAGCAGCATCAAAACTCACCTTACCACTGATGACACCTCGCGCAAAGCGATTAATTGCCGGGATTACCTCCTACGCCACTGCGGCGACGAACTAGTCGAATCCGCAAGGCTTTCCTGCACAATGACATCAAGAGCATTCGGGTTACAGTCGCCGCGTCGGCCCGCGAGGATTGTTTGTCCTTTAAGTTTCCATCCTTGCCTACGCACCTCCCTAGTGAAGAGGTCTATCCCCCATTCAGGACGGTGGATATCGCGTGAACGACAATCAATGTGGCACGCTCTCCGAGCAAGATAAGCGAGGTGAATATGAAGCCTTACCATATATTTCTATGTCGCCATAGAAATGTATGGTGAGGTTCACAAATGGGCGTTTCAGACGTCTTACTCGATACTCCAATGAAGTGGAAGGCGGCGTCCCACCCGTTGCGTCTGGGAATCTTGCGACTCCTGGCGGACGGTGAGATGACCAACGAAGAACTCGCGCGTCAACTCGAAGTCGCATCCGGCAAACTTTACTTTCACACAAAGAAGCTTCTTGAAGCTGGCCTGATTGAAGCGGCTCCAACGCGTATCAAGGGCTCACTGATCGAAAAGCCCTACCGTCGAGTTTCTGATGGCTTTATCGTTCCGATGGTTGAGGACGGGACAGCCCCGCCACTACTGCATCTCTTGGTGAATGCAGCGCAACTCTATCAGTCGACCTGGGCCGAGGCGACCAACAAGCACTTTATCCAATTCGGATATCACGTCATGTACTTTCAAACCGCTGAAAAAGAAGCGGAGTATTACGAACGCATCAACCAACTGGCCAGCGATTTCATCGCGACTGCAGTCCCTGCATCGCACCCCGATGCCCGAATCGTCTCGATGGGCCTGCTCGCTCATCGATGTCCGAATCGATCGACTTCCGAAAATTCCTGATTTTCAAAAGAGGCACAATTCATGAAAACACTACAGATCATCTCAATTCTCAGTCTCAGCATTCTATCCGTTACGGCGATGCCACAACAGAAGAAGGCGGCGAAAAAGAAGCCGTCGGTAAACCAAACCAAAGGCCGTGAGCAACAACAGGGAGGGCCTGGGGTGTTTGGGACGACTTACTCAATCCGAGGCTACTTCAATAACTTCAATATTAGCCTTGATAAAGCCTGGTATGACGTCGCTGTTCCAGCTGGGTATGCGCTACTGCCACAAAGAACTGAAAAGTTTCTATACACGAATTGGAGCATCAAGAACACTGCTGCCGGTTCACAGGGCATGCCGGGAGATGGGATTCCAGTGAGCCTGGTCTTTGCCGACGGTAACACCAAGGATGACTATATTCGCCTGTATCGACGGGTGGACTCGCAGCCTCTAACCTTGGATTTCAAGCCAGGGCAAGGGGTGAATGACGTTGTCGGATTCCTCGTGATGCCTGCCGATGCGCGCGTCACAAAGATCATCTTGAACGTCGCACGCGCTCAGGTAGCAAGCGAGCAGGTCATTCGATATTTTGTGGTGGGTGGTGGAACTGACACCAAGCCAGATCCGAAAAACGTCATTGCACCACTTTCTACAGCTTGGCGTGACACGACCGATGCTTCGGGAGCGAAGGCTCTTGAGACCACGAAGGCAGAGTTCGGACAGGAATATGCGATCTCGATGTTTGCGGCAACGGTTGAGAGCATTTCGTTTGCGCAGAAGTTTGGCGACACGACCGCGGCAGACGACCAACGACTCGTCATCGCGACGCTCAAGATTCGAAACCCGCTCGGATCTAACATTAGTTTCGGCACGACAGGCATGCGAAGCGGAATGGAACTGCTGGTAGTCGATGGAGACGGCGAGACTGCCAACGTCAGTTCTCAATGGTTCAAAGCGACGCGCGAAGAACCGGTCGGCGATCACGAAATTAAGCCCGATGAAACTTATCGCGTTCGGGTCGTATTCCCGATCCGTAAGTTTGACAAGCCGCTCAAGTCATTGACTCTCCGTGAAGATGAATACAAGTCTCGGGGGCTCAGTTTTGACGGTGCAAAGCTCGGGAGTGGAAATTAGTGCTGGCAACATTACTTGCCCTTTGCGCTTTCGGAATTCAGGATGTCAAGCCGGCTCCGGAGGCGCTGATGACGGTAGACAACCGAAGTTTTACCGTCTACGACGTTAGTGGCGGCGATCCTTATGCTGACATCGTGAGTCAGGTAATTGGAGGCGCTGCCCCAAAACACGTTAATAGTATTAATTATTCTCCGGTACATCTGAGGCTGGATCGAGAAGGGTTTGCGGGCTTACGTTCGTGGATTACTGGCACCCTTGCATCGGGTTCAAAGACCCAAGACGGAACAATCTCCTTTAACGGACGTGAACTCAGTTTCAAGGGAGCGTTGATTACATTGGTTACTTTTCCGTCATTTGCTCCCGGTGATTCGGGAATGATCGATCTGGAGTTTATCGCCGAGCAATATCGCTATGGAGTCTCTCGACAGGGCGCGGTAAGTGGAAAGCGTACACCGTTTACGAGCGCAACGATGCAGATCGTGGGCCTCGGGAACCCGAGCATTGATTCAGTTACGTCGAAACCCACATTTGCTGCCGTGATAGCGGCAGACCAAATCGGAAGCTTTAGGGAATCGACTAAGCATCCTGCAAAGGTGACCGTTAGCGATCTCACCGTCGAGCAAACCCGAAGTCAGCCTGGGGGCATCTCCGACTGGGTGAAACCATGGTTTATCGATGGTCACCACTCGGAACAGGACGAGAAGACCAGCCGTATCACCTACTTTGTAGCGGGTAAGGCCGAATTTGCGATCGAGTTCGGGCATTGCGGCTTGAAGAATGTGACCGACATCCTGAATCCAACCGACAAGATCCTCGCCACACTCTATGCGGCTTCAATGACGATCGCTGCACCGGCAACCGGAGAGTCCGCATCGAAATCAAATGCGAACTCAAACGATGCATTGCCGCCTACGGAAGACGGCACTTTTGGCAAGTTTTATCTCGACTCTAGCGATAAGAACGTCGCGGTAAATGTAACGGGTGCAAGCTACGTCGGTGAACGTTATGCAACTGGGATTACTGCCCAAACGTCCAACATTTGGCTTCTGAATTCTAACGAGAAGTTCTTCGTCTTGACGGTGAAGGTGAAAAACCTCGGTACGGAAGAGTTTCAGGTCGGATATGACCACGTTCACTTCAACATTGAGGACGATACGGCAATCAAGGTCGATGGAATCAAAAGTGCGTTTCGACTGAGTGATCGTCTCGATTACCACGCTCTGCTTGCGGGCGGTAAGTCAGTCGATCTTCAGTATTTAGTGGCGATGTAGAGCCTATCCAAGGCTTCAAAGCTTCGCGTATGGGTGGAAGATCCCGCGATTTCAACCGCTTACGACCTCGCTAAAAACAAGGTCGATCCACTACCTACTGCATTGACGGATGCGTCTGGTTCGAAGATGTTCGAGACGGTCGATGCTTCGATAGGTGCCTGGTTCCCGACAGGCTATTTTGATGTTCAGGTGGAACGAATTGGCACGACTGCTGGCCCGATCATGGCGACTCCACCGGACGAAGGGAAGATCTACACGACCATCAGCTGCAAGATCCGAAACGCTAGCCGGGGAGAAGCGGCACTCAACTACGATACATTCCACTTCGTCGGCTATACCAAGGACGGCCAGGAATTTACTGGTGCCGATCCGGTTGATAAGGCCATGAAATCATCAGTACACCGCACCTTTCAGCCGTCTGGGACTGATGGCTCCGAAAGTCAGGTTGTCTATTACTTTCAATTCCCGAAAGAGAAAAACCTAGCGTACGTGACATTCAGAGAAGCTACCGGACACTTGTTTAAAATCAAGCTTAACTAGTTTGTGCCGCTCAAGAAGTTCATTGTTTTGACCTTTCATGAACGTCATATATCGCGGAAAGTGTTACACGAGATATTTGTCAAATTGACTCGCCATGCGTTGTAGCAATATCTACATCGTAGTCCGACCAAACTCCCCATAATGAAAGGTTATGGGGCTACGGTTTAATGCTGCTACGGTGATTGGATCGGGGCTTCTGATTGGAGGGATATTTTGGCAAGGTAGTGTGCCGACTGCGCATCTGAAGACACCAATGGATTTTGGTGCCGTTGGCGATGGACTAGTGGATGACACCGTCGCGGTCCAAAACGCGATAAATGCCACCCAAAACGGAGGGTCGCTTTACTTTCCCGGTGGCCACAAATACCTTGTTCGAAGCCTTCACGCGACGGGTGAAGTTCACTGGCTTGGACCAGGAGGAAGTTGGCTGAATGATCGAGCGGCGGATGGTGCGGTCATCATTCAGGGCAACAACGCTGCGGAAGACTTAGTGACTCTCACAAACGCCGCTTATTCAAACATTAGCGGTGTCGCCTTCGATGGCAATAAGCTTAATCAAGCAAAACCGCTCAACGGTATCCGCCTTATCAACTGTGAATTCACTCGGTTTGACAATATCTATGTGACCTCTTGTAGCGGACACGGCATCCTTCTCGAAAACATCAATACTGTCCAGACTTCAGACGAAATCGATCTTGTTGATTGCTACTCCGTCCTGAACGGATTAGATGGAGTTCACTATGATTTCAGTCTCCCAGGGGGAGTGTTTGCGCCCGGCGACTGTGAAATCATTGGTGGCCACTACGATTTTAATACCGGTGCGGGAATTTCACTCCACGTGTCTGCTTACACCTCGATAAACGGGGCCAACGTATTATCCAATGGTGCGGCAGGCATCTCTGCGATCTATTGCACAGGACTTAACATCACTGGGAACATGGTACGCAACAATCGAGCACAAGGAATCGTGCTCGGAAATGGACCGTCTTTCACCCAATGCACCAATTGCTCGATATCGGGAAATCAAGTTCATCTGAACTCGCGTGAAGGAATCGGTAAGTATTCCAATATTGACGTCGGTTTCGGCACAACGAACACACGGATTATCGGTAATTACTGCGGCGACGTGAACCCGAGCCCAACTTATCCCATTTCATCGGCGTATGGAATTTGGCTTCACGATGGAGCGAGACAAACCCTGGTGGTAGGTAACACGTGTCCTTCATCAGAGAACTTTAAGGGTGGATTTCGTGCCGAAGCAGACGCTACGTACGTTTCAACTACAAACACGGGAATCCCAGATTTCGATACCGAAACCGCCAAATTTGCCAACCAGAAAATTACAAGTAATGGTGCGAACTTGGGAACCATCCATGTAGGTTCTGCCAAGGATGTCTGGGTGGGTATCACGGGCGGGAAAGGTGGAGTGATCTATCTGCCACCAGCCGAATCTTTATCCAGTGGGTACTCGATGGTCATCAAAGATGAAGGTGGCAAAGCAACCCAGCATCCCATTTCGGTCGACGGAAACGGTACGACGATTGAAGGTTCTCTAGTGTCAAAAATCGAAACGAATTTTGGTAGCCTTCGCCTCCGGTTTGATGGGAAGGCTTGGTGGAAGTGGTAGGACCCGAGCTCGTCTTACTTTTATCTCAGCAACTCATTCAGTATTTACAGAAAATGTGACCCGAGTCTCGACTTTCGTGTAGATTCGATTGATGCCGCGATTCGTTAGGATGTTCATATCAATCGCGTTCGCGGTTTTGATTTCATTTGGATGCGGTGCAAAGACTGCTTCAAAAATCCGGCCACTTGCTCCAAAGTCTGAACTTCCGGTGTCTTCGACAACAAAAGAGCGGGGCAATGAGAATTCACCTGAACTTCAAGCGCTGATCGATCAAGAAAAAGACGAAGCGGCCAATAAGCCAGAACCGCCCACGGGAGCCACGGCCGAATGTCTCGACGATACCTATTCTTTTGAACATGATCGCAAGCGAGCTTGTGAGGGGCATAGGGGAATCAAGAAGTGGCTTAACAAATCGACAGGCCATTAGCCTCTCAATCCCAGGGTAATACCGAATAGACTATTCAACCGTGGTTACTTCCAGCCAACTGTTGAAAGTATGGTTTTCAATTGGAATCCAGTCTTTCGGCGGAGGGACCACTACCATGACATTGATTCGACGTGCCTCTGTCGATCAACATCGCTGGTTGACTGACGAGGAGTTCAATCGAGATTGGGCGCTCTGTCAGATGACGCCCGGCATCAATTTGATCGCTCTGAGCATTCTCATAGGGCGAAGGATTGCGGGATGGAGAGGCGTTGCCATCTGCTTACTGGGACTCGTTTTCCCGAGCGCCCTTCTCACGATCCTCCTGACGGCTGCTTACGTCTCGATTCGTGGATTGCCAGCTATTCAAGCGACTCTCAAAGGGCTATTGCCTGCTTCGGTTGGTTTAGGACTCGTAACGGCTGTTCAAATGGGGCGAAAACCGGCGGGAGACGCCTGGCAACTTGGTATTTGGACAACGGTTTTCGTTGTTTTCCTCACTGTAGGAAGCGGAGCCCTTCTTGCTTCCGGCAAACTATCAGTCACGTTGGTGCTGCTGTGTGCTGGGATCATTGGAGCAGTTGAGAATTCGATCCGGTATCGCTTATCAGGTTCAAAGGATGAACAATGAGCCCATTCGTCCTTTTTTTCTACATGTGCCGAGCAGCGCTTCTCTCAACAGGTGGATTCGGCAACGTTTCCAGCTTGCACGACGATTTTGTAGGGCATCGATGGGCAAACAATAATCAATTTGTAGAAGCTTTGACGGTTGGACAGGTATCTCCGGGACCGAATGGATTATGGGTTGTGAGCCTCGGATATTTGATGCTTGGCGCATGGGGTTCAGTGGCGGCCATGGTCGCGATTACGTTGCCTCCGTTCTTGGTGATCGGAGTTGAGAAACTCTATCGAAGGGTTCAACATCATCCAGCGGTGGAAGGGTTTGTTCGCGGCATTATGCTGGCCGTAATCGGCACGTTGGTTACAGTCTTAATGAACTTGTTGAACAGTTCAGGCCTCGACACTTTGAAGGTGACGCTAACGTTGCTGTCTTTTGGTCTAGGGTGGTTGCCTAGAATTCCGGTCGTGGCAATTATTAGCTTCTGCGGTCTTGTAGGTTTTCTCGCTTACAGATAGCCTACGGCGACTGAAGGACCTCAGGATTAACTGGGTTTCTCACTTTGTTGTGAACGAGAAAATCAATTAAGCTCTCCGCCGCATATCGAGACATCGCGTCCCGTGTTTCCTCGGTCGCAGAACCAATGTGAGGTGCAAGAACGACGTTTTGCATGCCGATGAGCGGAGAACTTGCTGGAAGCGGTTCGGTCTCAAACACGTCGAGTCCAGCACCATGAATGGTCCCCTGCTGAAGCGCTTCAATCATCGCATTTTCGTCAATAACCGCTCCTCGCGCGATATTCACGATGATTGCGGTTTTCTTCATGAGGGAGAACTCATTTTTACCAATGAGATGGGTTGTTTCGGCACTTAACGGAACGGCGACGACTACGAAATCAGACTCGCTAAGCAATTCGTTTAGGGAACACCTCCGGGCGCCAAGCTGATTTTCGGCGTCAACTTTGGGAGTCCGCGCAGTGTAAAGAACTTTCATCCCACATCCAAGGGCTCCTCGCCGAGCGATCGCAGCGCCAATCCGCCCCAAGCCCACGATTCCAAGAGTCTTGCCGTGAATGTCGACTCCAAATTGCTGTTTTGAAACCGCTCTTTCCCATTGTCCCTGCCGCATCCACCCATCGAGCTCTACGATTCTTCGAGCGGATGCCATGAGCAAAGCAAACGCAAGATCGGCAGTTGTCTCTGTTAGCGGGTCAAACAGGTTCATGAGAAGGACCCCTTGGTGGTTCAACTCAGAAACGTCAAAGGAATCGTATCCCGCCGAAATCGTTGTGATGACTTTTAGGTGCTTTGCAGGTTTCAGTTCCAACGTGGAAACAGGTAGTCCCATTCCAATAATCCCGTGGGCCTCGCTGACCGCCGCAAGAAACGAAAGCTTGTTCTCAGCATCGACCTTTGGAAAGTGCGTGAGCTCAAAGTGGGATTCAAGAAGATCAATCACATCTTGAGGAACTGGGTGATACAGGACTACTTTGGGTTTCATAGGGAAGGGCACCATTCAATCGGTGGGCTAGGAACAAAAGATTGTAAAGATGTATCGTGTTCAGGCATCCATTTCATCCGTTTCCAGGGCCTCATCTTAGAATTTACATACCTATACGTTTGTTGATGCGAGCGGTGGTGTAATTTCCGACATTACAAGGACTTTTATGAACTTTACGCGATCTCATTTATCTCTCGCGCTAGCATTAGCGTTTTGTGCGTGCCTTGCGGTGCCCGCAAGTGCGCAAACTCCACAACGACGTCCCCGTCCAGCAGGCGGTGCAACCGCTGCACCAGGAGCTGGCCCTCAAATGGGTCCGAGCGGCTCGATGGCCCAAGCCACGATTAAGCCATATGAAGATGTTGTAACGAAGGAAGCCAAATCTCAGGAAGGTGTTTTCAAAGTTCACCGTGTGAAAGACAACGTGATGTGGGAAATCCCGGCGAACCTTTATGGTCGCGTCTTCCTTTGGCAAACAGAAGTTGCTGAGGTTCCAGATGGTAGCGCCTATCCTGGAGTTGCGGCGGGCACCCATGTTGTTTATTTCGAACGACATGAGAATCTGATTTACATGCGCGAGCAGCACTTCAATGTGCGAACCCACGCTAAAGACGGACTTGCAGATGGCGTCAAGATGACCAACATCTCCCCAATTCTTGCCTCGTTCCCAATTCAAGCAGAAGGGAAAGATAAGTCTGCAGTTATCGATGTCACGCGATTGTTCACGAGCGACCAAGCTCCGTTCAGTGCGGGAAGCCGAGTGGGTGGAAGTGGGGTCGATTTGTCCCGTTCATATATTGAGCGCGTAAGCGACTTCCCAACCAACATTGAGACTCGCTCCATGTTGACGTTCCAGGCACCGGATGCCCGAACGGCTCTCATTCACTACAGCTTGGATTTGTTGCCTGAGAAGCCGATGATGCCTCGTTATCGAGATGACCGAGTCGGATTCTTTGGCACCTCGTTCACGGAGTACGGCAGACCCGAAGAAAAAGCCATTACGCTGACCTATGCCGATCGCTTCAGACTAGAGAAAAAGGATCCTTCGGCGGCAATTTCAGAACCGAAGAAGCCAATCGTTTTCTATCTAAGCCGTGAAATGCCTGACAAGTGGCGACCATGGATCAAAGTCGGAATTGAAAACTGGAACATCGCGTTCGCAAAGGCTGGCTTTAAGAATGCCATCATCGCCAAGGATGCTCCTTCGGTGAAGCAAGATCCAACTTGGGACCCAGAAGATGCAAGGTATTCCGTCATTCGATGGGCTCCATCGCCCATTGCAAACGCCCAAGGTCCTCACGTAGCAGATCCACGAAGCGGCGAGACGATCTCGGCTCACATTATCGTTTGGCACAACGTGTTGAACTTAGTCCAGCAGTGGTATTTCTCCCAAGCATCGGTCATGGACAAGCGTGCCCAGCACCTTCCTTTCTCCGATGAACTGATGGGTCAACTGATCCAGTATGTTGTCTCGCACGAGGTTGGTCACACCCTTGGCTTAGAGCACAACTTTAAGGCCAGCGCGGCATATTCGGTCCACCAGTTGAGAACTCCCGGTTTCGTCTCCGACCATGGAGTTGCAGCCTCGATCATGAGCTATTCGCGGTTCAACTATGTTGCTCAGCCGGGAGACAAGCTCAGCACGAAGGATCTGCTTGGACGAATTGGCAACTATGACAAGTTCGCTATCGCTTGGGGCTACACCCCAATTCCAGGTGCATCGAGTCCCGATGAAGAGAAGCCAACTCTCGATAAGTGGGCGGCTCAGCAGGTAACTCATCCTGATCTTCAATTCGGTAACTACGCACATCCTGAAGATCCGGAAACTCAGAGTGAATGTATCGGTAAGGAAGCGGTTCGCTCAAGCGAACTCGGCCTCATGAATATCGATCGGGAAGCGAAGTTCCTGTATGCCGCGGTGGCAAAGCAGGGCGATAACTACGATTCACTCCGAGAGCTGTATACAACCTTGCTCGGGCAGCGTTCGACTGAAATCATGCGAGTCTTGCGATACGTGGGTGGCGTCGTCGAGACCAACTACCATGTTGGACATGGTCAAACCGTCTTCAAGCCCGTCTCTAAGGCAGATCAGGCCCAAGCCGTTAAGTTCTTGATGACTGCCGGGACCCATATGCCGGCGGTCCTTACGGATCGATGGTTACTCTCCAAGCTTTACCCAGCAGGCGATGTTTCCCGAGTTGTCGGTCGACAAGGCGCGATTGTTTCCTCACTCTTGGGCGAAGCAAGGATTCAGCGCTTGCTGGACTACGAAGCCCAGTTCGGCGGTTCCGCGTACACCGTATCCCAGCTTGCTTCAGACGTTCAGAACGGCGTTTGGGACGAACTCAACCAGAAGCATCCAAACATCGATGTTTATCGAAGAACGCTTCAATCGGACTACTTGGTAACGATTGATTCTCGAATCAACGGTGCAGGGGCAACCAAGAGTGACCTCAACGGAATCGAGCGGGAGAACCTTCGCAAACTGGCAAAAACGATCGACAAAGCGATTGGAAAGGCCGCAAACGAAGCAACCGCTCGTCACCTTCGAGAGTGCCGACGGGTCATCAACCTCATTGAAGATGGCAAATACCCTCAAGCTCCTGCAGCTGCTGTATCTGCTTTCTCGCCATTCGGGTTGACCGCTGAAGAAGCAGCTGATCAAGGATGCTGGCCAACTTATCCATGGCTACAGGTTCTTGCTCAATCTGGTAACTAATCGGTAACCAAGAACATTGAATCGGAGGGTTGAAGCATACGCTTCGGCCCTCTTTTAATGACTAAGAAAGAATTTTCTTATGTATGCCAATTTTTTGGCCCCCTCCTCTTGACATCTCGAACGCCCCGTGCCAATAATTTGGCATGGGGCGAAATGAGTAAGAAAGAGAAAGTTGGAGGACTCAGCCGACGTGAGCGCGAGATTATGGACGCGCTTTATCGTTTGGGAAAGGCTTCGGCCGCCGACATTCGGGAATCAATGCAAGATCCCCCGACCTATACTGCCGTTAGAACCCATCTTGCGATTCTTCAAGAAAAAGGGCATGTCAAGTTTGAGAGTGATGGGACCCGCTACATATATGAGCCGGTAGTACCTCACGCTGAAATGGCAAAGAGCGTCATGGATGGCGTTCTCCAAACATTCTTCGGCGGTTCCATCGAGCGAGTTGTGACCACTTTGATCGACAGTGAAGAGTCCTCGATTACTCAGGAACAACTTGACCGGCTTGCTCAAATAATCGAACTAGCTCGAAAGGAAGGGCGATGAACGAGGAGTTTGCCACCCGAATCGGCTTGCTATTTGCTGACCTGGCGGTCAAAAGCATGCTCGTGTTGGGAACTGCTTGGATTGCGAGTTTCTTCCTGCGCAAGCGTTCGGCTGCAACGAGGCATATGGTTTGGCTGATTGCGTTTTCAGCGTTGATCTTCATGCCGGTCCTGATGGCGATCCTTCCATCGCATCCCGTTGGGATTATTCAGTCGCAAGATCCTGCCGCTCAAGCCGTTACGCCAAGTGTCAAGCACGAGATTTCGAAAGTTGATCTCCAGGCTTTGGAAGATAGCATCGTCGAACCTTATGATTCATCGTTGACACAGCCAGAACCGGTCGCACCCGTTTCCCCACCACCCTCTCGGTGGAAGCCACAGCAATCTGTTCTGATCGTCGGTATCTTATGGGTCGCCGGTTGTATTTTGATTGTTCTCCAAAGTGCATTGGCGTTGAGAGCCATACGCAGAATGCGCAAGCTGTCGAGTCTCGCTACCGGCGAGCTACAAGCCAAGATTAATTTTACGGGTCTCTCTCAAAGAGTGGGCATTTCAAGAAGTTGGGAGCTGCGAACTTCTGCAGGCTCCAAACCTCCAACCGCGATGACATGGGGATTCATGAAACCCATCGTCCTACTGCCGAAGGAGTCGTCTAGTTGGTCATCCGAGCGGTTGGAAGCAGTGTTGCTTCACGAACTCGCTCACGTGCGCAGATACGACAGTGTGAGTCAATTCATAGCGGTCGTGACCTGCGCACTCTATTGGTTCAATCCGGTGGTCTGGCTCTGCGCGCGAGCCATGCGAGCCGAAGCCGAAACTGCAGCGGACGATACGGTTCTGCGGCATGGGGTCAAACCTTCCGTGTACGCAGGTGAACTGATTCGTATCGCCGCCGAGTTGGGGCATCGTCGACAACCTTTCTCACCTATTGGAGTCCCAGTCATGAAACAATCCAAAATCGAATCGCGCGTCCAGGCGATTTTAGACCCCTCTCCTCGATTACGTCGTGGAGTGACACTCATCGAAGCCTTGGCGATCATTGCTGTTGCCGCTGGCATCGTGATCCCAGTCAGCTCAGTGCGTGCAACGATTGCACCGCCAATCCATACCAACCTCGCTTCTCTGGAATCGGTTGTTCGATCATCATCCATCACGGTTCCTAGCCCTCCGATGGGCGTTGTCCAAGTGGATCAAACGGCAGTCAGCCACCATGCAGATGTCGTGAATGTGCCGAAGAGTTCAGTTGCTTGTAGAACTCCCGCCGCTGCACATAAAGCCCAGGCCCAAAAGAACGATTCAGATATGGAAAAGGCCAAGCTGGAAAAGCTCGAAAGGGATCAAGCCCAGTTAGACAAGGCAAACGCTGAACTTCTTGCTCGACAGGCAAAACTTCAAGCGAGCCAAAACAAGCTCACGAAGTCACAAACCCAAGCCAAGCTGAGTCAGAGACTAGCCGAGATGGCCAAGCGAGATGCAGAGATTGTCCAACTCAAGGCTGAAAGGCTTGAGCGGTTGGCAAAAGATAGTCGTTGGGCGGAAGGGAAATCTGCTGCGGAACGGCAAAAGCTTGAGGCAGAAGCAGAAGCAATGCGACTCCATTCGGACTCATTGCAGAACCTTCTTGCAAAGAATCAGGCTGAAAATGCCCAACATGCTTCGGATAGAGAGAAGGCTCTTGCCGAGTTACAGGAACGGCTCAGTCATTCAGAGCGCCTGCAAGCTGAAAAACAGGAGATGATGCTTCAAAGTCAGCAGCAGCAGGCGAAGATGGTCGATGAAATCCTTGCCCGCGATCTTGCCAGTCAGAAAGAAGCTGCGGAAGCACGAATGAAATATCAAGCAGTCGTGGATCGGCTGTTGAAGGCTGCTTTCTCGCAAAAGAGCGTCGACTTGAGGGAACAAAAAATCGCGAAGGAACAGCTTCATCGACTTCTCGAATCCTATCGCGCCGACCAAAAGCGATCGGCATACTCAAAGAATATATTGAACTCGTGGAAGTCAAAGTTCAATCAAGATGCGGAGTTGAAAAGGGCGAAGTTGTTGATGGAACAATCCGTTCGATCCCAAGCAGATGCCCAACGGCTCTTCGGTCAGCACTCCCTGTCGAGCGGAGAATATGCGAAAGCAAAGGAAGCGCTCCGAATTGCTCAGATCCAACTCGAAGTTGCCAGAAAGCTCCTTGAAGTCAAGAAAAACAAACAACCATAGTGGCGGTCCTTAGCTCCCATCGACTTGAAACCGAGCCGATGGGAGCAGCGTAGTGGAAATTGCTTTCTGACCAAGCACAGGACTCAATCGCAATGAAAATTTCTCAGACACTACTCGCAGGACTTGTACTCTCCAGTTCAATGGCGCTTCCGTTAACGGCAATGGCCCAAGACAAACACACCAAGCTGAAATCGGTGGCTGCTGGCGTAGCCGCCTACGAGCTAGCCAACCATTCGGGTAAGCACAAAGCTCACAAGAACTTTATGCAAAAGCATCCAGTCCTTACGGGGATCGCAGCCGCTGCGGTCGTTCGCCACGAACTGAAGAAGAAGCCTAAGCACCATTAGTTAAACCTCGTTTGGCGGTAACTTAGAAGCGCCATGCGTTCGTCGCTCTCAGAAGCCTTGGAGCAAGCAGAGTCTTGCCTTAATCTATTTCGAAATGATCCATCGATTCTCACATCGATGGATCAAATCACCGAAGCAATTTCAGCCGCGTTTCTAAGAGGCAACAAGCTCATGACGTGCGGAAATGGCGGCAGCATGGCGGACGCAATGCATATTGCGGAGGAATTTAGCGGTCGATTTAAAAATGATCGACGCCCTTATCCCGCGATGGCGTTTAGTGATCCCGCCCATTTAAGTTGTGCCGCAAACGACTACGGTTATGAGCACGTTTTCGAGAGGATGGTCGAAGCGTTCGGAAAGTCGGGAGATGTCCTTCTCGCTCTAAGCACATCTGGCAACTCTGCCAATGTAGTTCTCGCTGCGCAGAAGGCGCGAGAACGCGGCGTAACCGTAGTCGGAGCTCTTGGGGTCTCTGAAGGAAAGCTAGGATCGCTTTGCGATTTAAAAATCAACGTACCGAGCACCCGTTCAGATCGTATTCAGGAGATTCACATGTTGGCGTTTCACGCCATCATCGAAGCTGTTGAAATTGATCTCGGCCACTAATCGCAAGGTTATGAGCCTTCACCGGGCCGAACGATAGGTTTTGAAGGTACCTTCACTCCGGTGTCATCTCGTCGTCACTGGTATCTGGTTTGGGTTCTTGCATTTCTTCCGCTAGCCGGTTGGTGGTTGTACGGGCTCTTGGATGTGGACGAAGGATTCTACGGCGCAGTTGTTGCCGAGATGAATCGACGAGGGGAGTGGATCACTCCTTTTTACAACGGCAAGCCCTGGTTCGAGAAACCCATTCTTCTCTACTGGCTGGCAAAACCGTGCCTGGCTATTTTTGGCGAGATGGTTGGACCTCGGTTACCGAGCGTGATCACTGCACTCGGAACGTACGGCGTAGTCGCATGGTTTGCCAACCGGCATTTTGGAGCTAAGATTGCTCAACTTGCCGTGCTGATGCTGGCGAGCTGTCTCCTAGTTATTGGCACGGGACGCATGATGATGACTGACTTGCCTCTACTGGTGAGTCTGAGCGCTGCGTTCGCCACGTTCTGGGAATCGCTGGTTGATCGTCCTAAATGGAGGATTTTGACCGCCGTCTTTCTGGGTTTTGGGGTCTTAGCGAAGGGGCCAGTCGCATTAATTCTGTTTGTGATTGTAGCGGGTTGGACTTATTGGCGAGAGCCTCAACTGCGCCCTTCATTCAAGGGTTCCTGGGCGGTGGGAACGATCGCACTACTCGTAGTGATTTCAACTTGGTACGTTCCTGCCTACCTTGTTAACGGCCAGCTCTTCGTCCAGAAATTCCTTATTGAACAGAATATTGGGCGGTTTACGGGAGGAGATGCTGCCCACACGTTGGGAGGAATTCAGGGACTCGTATTCTATATTCCGCTGTTTCTGTTGGGCATGTTCCCATGGTCGCTGTTTTTATGGAAGGCGTGGCCCAGAAGGAAGGGCGAGGCTAGCGAACTTTCAGAAGCACCCCTAATGCGCTATTTAGCCACGTGGGGTGGTGCGATCTTTGTTTTCTTCACCATTAGCGGTGCCAAGCTTCCTCATTACATCCTCCCAATGTTTCCGCCGCTAGTGATTGTTGTGGCGGCTTACGCAGTGAACAAAAGCAGCCATGTCAAACGGTGGTTTATTGCGGCAGGGACCAGTTGTGTACTGATGTCCGCCATTGCAAACGGAGTCTTCATCTTCTGGTATGCAAAGAGCGGACAGCAAGAGGTTCACGGAATCGCTCGGTATGTTCGTAAAGTTGGCGGGGAAGTGGCCATGTATCAAATGGGTCGACGGCAGAAAGAGCTTGGCACCGGCAAGCTCAAGCTTCAAGAAACGAGCCTTCCATCCGTGCTGATGTACCTCGATCGAACAGCCATTGATACCGACAAACTTAGCGAGATCCTTCAGGTGAAGCCTCCGGTATGGATTATTACGAGAGAAGATCGCATCCAGCCCGAAGACTTCATTACTGCCCAACGTGCAAATCGTCGCCTTTTCGAAGTGAAGCCACCTGTCAAGCAGGATCACTTTAAACTTTACCGAGTCGAATAGGTTGCGTGTTTAACTCTTGGCATGGGGAGCAGCCAGCTGAGTCAGGAGGTCAGGTTTTGAGGCATCTCGCTCTAAGTGCGGATACCTTGCCCCTCCTCGGTAAGGAATTGAAAGCGTGCTTAACGACTCGTCGCCAATGTCAGTAAGCAACTGAAGTTTCGCCCCAGGTTTGTTACTGTCTTCAATTGCGGACTTCAGCCGATCCAACGTGAATTTCATTCCGTTCACTGCCGCAATTTTCATTCCAACACTTAGCTTTCCTTTTGCGGATGCACTATCTGGCAAGACATCTCGTACCGTGCCATCATCGTCGATCGCAAACCCGGCTGAGTAATAGAATGAGGCTCCCTTCGGTCCTTCATATTGCTTAGCAGCATCATTGGGTTTATCCGTGTAGACTACTTTCCAGCCGGAGGCTTCAATTCCTTTGGTTGGAGCATGTTTTTGAACGTCGTAGACACGTTCGGTCAAGAATGTCTTCCAATCAAAGGGAGCAACCCGATTGAGGGTGTTGATAACATCGGATAACGAATAAGGCACAACTTTTGGACCGGTCCCCTCGCCACCATGGAAGATCTTGCAGAAATCATCCATGCACTTCTTGTTTTCCGTTAGAGAACGAATTTTCATGTCTGCTTCTAGCCAAATAAGGACCATTTCATAGTAGTAGTCAGCACTTCGGCGGGCAGCGGACCAAGCCGGATTTGCCCCATTAAAGAGTTGAACTGATCGCGCGGTGTCGACCAGTGGTCGCCATGTCCTGCCCTGGGTGTATTCCATTAAGGCCGCCAATTCCGCGAGAGCTTCCCGGTAGTGATCAAAGCTCCAGAGCCCACTTCTTGGATTCAATGTTGTACCAATGAACTCAGTCATACCTTCATAAACCCACAGAAGTTCACCCGCCATCGGTTCCTGGAAATTAGGAGTGTTAAGGCCTGCGGGACGCCGAAATTTGCCATTCCATGAGTGGGTGTATTCGTGGGAAAGTAAATAACCGAGATATTGACCGCTTGTTTCGTCAGAAAGGGCGTTTTCTTCTGTTCCATCCTCACTCGATTCGTGGTGTTCGAGTCCTTCGTCGCCTCCATGACCGCTCAAAGTAAGTAGGAAACTGTAGGAATCGTAATGGTGTACGCCAAAAAGCGCGTGAGCTTCTGAAACGAGATTCTTAAACTTTTGAATGGTCTCGGGCTTTGCATCAAGGGCTTTCTGATTGTCTGAAAAGATCTCGACCGCTTCAAGTCCGTCCCGGAGTTGGATCTTCTTATAAAACTTTCCAATCAACGCAGGTGAATCGACGAGTCGTGTAAGGGATACCGGCTGGAATTGAACGGAACTACCCTCAGCCCTGGATTGCTTCAACGCGGTCGCTAGTTTCCAATTTTTGGGCGAAATCAAATTGGCTCGAACCATGACTTGGTCGCTGGTTGATCCTGCAGGATAGAAAACGAGGCGATTCCACTTAATGCGGGAGAAGTTTGGACTTGCGATGCGAGCCGGGGAAGTTGCAAGGTCAAAGTCAACGTCTATGGATTGAACGCCAGCCGGTACCTCAAGATTGATCTTGAACATATCAATGTCGTCTCTTTGCCACTTGATGTCCTTCCTTTGAGTAGAAATTCTAAACCCGATGACATCGTTAATTGGACCGGTTGGGCTGTGCTCTCCTGGAATCCACTTCGGATATACGATGCTCAGCGGACCTGCAGAGGCTGGAATCCTTAGGTGGGAATGAATGGTATTACGCCCCGCTTGTGACGCGTCTACTTCAAGCACGATTGTCTTGTCAAGACTTGTATAAAGGGCGTTGAAGCACGCAAGAGATATTGCAACCAGGGACATATCCGCTGATTATTCACCAGAATTGGAATTTCCAGAGGTCTTTACCGGAGCCCACGTCTTCAGCATTTTCTCGAGATCTTCTCGTTTGAATGGTTTGGAGAGGAAGTCGTCCATTCCAGCATCTTGACAAGCTTTCTTGTCTTCTGCAAATGCGGTGGCGGTAAGAGCCACGATAGGGATGTGTGAGCCCGTGGGTATCTATCGTGTGCGAATAGATCTTGTGGCCTGAAGTCCGTCCATCTCGGGCATCTGAATATCCATCAGCACGACATCATAAGGATGATTCTCGAACATCTGGACCGCTTGTCGGCCATTGTTGGCGACGTCCACCACACAACCCAACATTTCAATTTGAATCTTGGCGACCTCAACGTTGATGAGGTTGTCTTCCGCAAGCAAAACTCTCATGCCTTCGAGAGATACATTAGGCGGACTTTGCAGTCCCTTGGAAATGGCCTTCGTGATCTTAGAAAGGGGTAGCTCGACCCAGAACAGACTTCCGGATCCGTAGTGGCTCTCAACTCCAATCGTTCCGCCCATCAGGTCGGTAAGCCGCTGTGAAATGGTAAGGCCAAGACCACTACCACCGTATCGGCGATGCATGGAATTATCTGCTTGTGTAAACCCTTCGAAGATTGCTTCAGCTCGGTCGGGCCGAATTCCGATCCCCGAGTCAATCACTTCGATTCGGAGAATCAAAGCGGTGTGAGTCTCACGAACAAGCCGAACTTGAACCTTGACTCCACCGACTTCGGTGAACTTCACCGCGTTGCTTACGAGGTTGGCAACCACCTGTTTAACTCGGGCTGGGTCAGCATAAACCTGGAGGCTCGTCATGCCGTCGCAATCGATTCCAAGCGCGATGCCTTTTTCGTGAGCCGCACCTTGAAACAGTGAGACAATGTCATGGAGGGCGCTGATCACGTCAATAGCAAGTGGCGCAATCGTAAGTTTGCCAGCCTCAATGCTCGAGAAATCAAGCACATCGTCGATGACCCTTCTAAGTATTTCGCCGCTGGCTTGAATCGTGCGTACGTAACCCATTTGAGTCGAGGTGAGTGGAGTCTCTGCCAGAAGGTTCGTCATTCCGAAAACTCCGTTGAGAGGCGTTCGGATTTCATGGCTGACCGTCGCAAGGAACTGACTCTTTGCGCGAGACGACGCTACCGCCGCATCGCGAGCTTCTTCCAAGGCTTCTTGTGCCATCAGTTTCTCGGAGACATCGTGAGACAATCCCACGAAGTGAGTTGGTTTTCCTTGCTCATCAAAAACGACGGAACCGCTTGTTTCATGCCAATGGATCGTGCCGTCGGTATGGAACACTCGATAAACGCAGGATCCTCTGAAGGCTGGATCTCGAAATAACCGTCGTGTGTATTCAGTTCCCCGAGCACGGTCATCGGGATGAACAAATTCGATAAATCGGTGGCCGATAACTTCATCGATGCTATGCCCAAGATGACGAGTCCAACTTGGGGACACGAAAGTAAATCTTCCTTCTAGGGATAAGGTGTAAATAATCTCATCCGTGTTTTCGACGATGGTGCGATAGCGAGCCTCGCTTTCCTTCAGGCGCTCTTCGGCGAGACGGATAAACGTAAGGTCTTGCCATACGACCAATTCCATCGATTTTCCGCCAACCAATAATTTAGAAGCCGAAACAAAGACTTGAGTTTCGCTTCCGTCTGCCCGTCGATGAGTCCACTCAAAGCTGCATTGACCAACCGTGTCCAGTTCATGATTAACCGCGTTCAGCTTAACCTCGGAAAGAGTGCCATCCTTTTGGTACTCTGGCGAGAACGAAGAGAAAGACCTGCCAATCGCTTCCGACTTTTCAGATAGTCCGAGTTGCTTCAACGCTGCTGAATTGCAATCGGAAACTTGCTCTTGATCGAAGAGAAAGTACGGTGTATTTGAATGATCGAAAAGCACACGGAATTTCTCTTCCGTCAGCAAACGATTAGTGATGTCGTTGAGGATCCAGAACTCATCGTTCTCGTTAAGAAATCCACTGAATTCAATATGTCGCAGACTTCCATCTTTTCGAGTCAACGAGCACAGAACAGAGTCGGGAAATCCTGCTGCTCGCAATTGATCGTAACGCGAACGACTTTCAGCGGGATCGTCCAAGTAGAGCTTGGAAAACCAGTCGTCCAATGTGCGAATTTCTTGTTGGCTATAGCCTGTCAGGCGTTGCGCAGCTCGGTTAAGCCAAAGGTTCTCACCTTCGCGGAATACTGCCCCTGCAGGCAAGTTCTCAACCATGTTGGTGAAGCGCGTCTCGCTTGCCAACAACGCTTCCTGCGATTGCCTGCGCTCGGAAACGTCTCGAAAATATACTGCGAGTCCAGAACTTGAAGGATGAGCTGAGATTTGAAGCCAAGAATGGATGGGCGGATAAAAAGCTTCGAAGCTAACGGGTTTGTATTCGTGAACCGCCTTTTCGTATTCGATTTGAAAAACGGATCCGATTGCCTCTGGGAACACGTCCCAAATCGAACGACCAAGGAGTTCACCAACCGGCTTTTGAAGCAATTTGCCGGCGTGCCTATTCACGAAAAGGAACTTCCATTCGAGGTCCAGCGCAAAAAAACCATCGCTGATGTGTTCCAGCACATCGGCAAAATTCTGCAGCATATTTGGGAAGCTTGATTCGTGGGGACTTGGCATTCCGTTTACAGTCCATTGGGGACTTAAAGTGCGTACAAGTTTGAACGGAAACGGCAACGAATATTCTGGAAATACTGGGAAATTGAATGAGAATAAAACAAATTGCCGAGATAACCGCTTAGATTCAAAGTGGCTTATTCGCATTCTTTAGTCAATGATTTAAAAGTACCATAACGCGTTTGTGGAGGGTACTTTCAAAAACAACGCAGCCCGCTAGGTTGGTCGGTGACACGGCACTCTTTTAGGCACCCATCAATCGTGCTATCGTGTCACCGTGAGCTTGGTTTTGTCTGTTCTCGCATTTGCTTGTTCCTCTCCCATGTCAGAAGTCAGAGTTCTCCATCACGATTGGCTAGTTGACGCATTGCCAACGCATTCGCGGTCAGTGACTCATGGCACAAATGAGATTTCGATAGAAAACGGATTGATCCGGAGAACTTTCAGAATCGCGCCCAATGCTGCGACCGTCGCGCTCGATAATTTGATGACGGGAGAATCCATGCTCCGTGCGGTCAAGGCAGAGGCGGTCCTGGAAATTGATGGGCGATCATACGACGTAGGTGGCCTGAAAGGCCAACCCAATCTGGCGTTTCTTAGACCCGATTGGCTTGATCGGATGACCGCAGACGCAAAGGCATTCCAGTTCCGCGCCTACCACGTTGGCACTGTTCAGGCTCCCATGAGTTGGAAGAAAGCTCGGCATGCTGGAAATGAGGCATGGCCGCCAAAAGGAATTTCTCTCACATTTGACTATGTTCAGCCAGAGCTGCCTGGAATTGACGTCCAAGTCGTCTACGAGATGTACGATGGCATCCCTTCTTTGATGAAGCGTATAGCCATCCACAACCATACTTCCATGCCAATTCGACTCAACTCCTTCAAGTCGGAAGTTCTGGGACTTGTGGAGGCGGAGTCAGAAGTCGACTCCTATAATAATTGGCTATTACCGAATATCGATGCTTATTCCGACTATTCATTCAACGGTATGACCTCCGTCGGCGCTTCAAAAGTCATCCATTGGGTTGCGGATCCTGCATATGGAAGCCAAGTAAATTATTCGCTTCAAACGCCATGCGTCATGGAGAGTTCACCGCCTTTAGGGCCCAACTATCTGATCGCTCCTGGCCTGACGTTTGATAGCCATCGGACCTACGAACTGATCCACGACTCTACGGATCGTGAGCGTAAATCGCTCGCGATTCGAAAGCTCTTCCGCATGTTCGCACCTTGGTCGACCGAAAACCCAATCATGTTGCATCTCACAACCACCGACCCACAGAAAGCTCGTGAGGCGATGGATCAGGCAGCAGAGTGCGGATTTGAGATGGTGATTTTCAGTTTTGGTAGCGGGCTCGATGCAGAAGATGTGTCGGCCGCGAACATTGCGAAGTACAAGGCGTTTGCTGATTACGCGCATTCGAAGGGTCTTCAATTAGGTTGTTATTCGCTGTTGGCCAGTCGAAGTATTGATCCTGAGAATGACGCAATCAACGCTTCAACTGGAAAGCCAGGCGGAATGATTTTCGGGAATTCGCCCTGCCTTCAGAGCAAATGGGGAATCAATTATTTCAAACACATCAAGACATTTCTTGAAGGAACAGGATTTGATTTACTTGAGCATGATGGTAGTTACCCCGGTGACCCTTGCGCTTCAACCGTTCACCCGGGCCACGAAGGATTACTTGATTCTCAATGGAAGCAATGGCGGGAAATTGCCGATTTCTACGCCTGGTGTCGCGAAAGGGGCATCTTCCTAAACGTGCCGGACTGGTATTTGTTGACCGGTTCGAACAAAACCGGCATGGGTTACCGCGAAACTAACTGGTCACTTCCTCGAGACCAGCAACCCATCCATGCTCGCCAAAATATGTTCGATGGAACATGGTTGAAAGCTCCTTCGATGGGCTGGATGTTCGTTCCCCTCACGGAGTATCAAGGTGGCGGCGCCGAAGCTACTATCGAGCCGCTTAAGGAGCATCTCGAAGTTTACGGACTCCATCTGGCAAGTGCATTTGGATATGGTGTTCAAGCCTGCTATAGAGGGCCAAGGCTGTATGACAGCCTAGAAACGAAAGCACTTGTCGTGAAGTGGGTCGAGTGGTTTAAGAAACACAGAGAGATATTGGAGTCAGATGTTATTCACGTGCGGCGAGCCGATGGTCGAGATCTTGACGTTGCTCTTCATGTCAATAGTCAAATCGCCGAGCCAGCACTGGCCGTGATTTACAATCCCACTCATCAATCGATTACCAAGGAAATAACGCTGCCGCTCTATTATTCGGGGTTATCCGACAAGGTTTCCATCATCGATGAGCACGAAAAATCGATGTCAGGTCAGCTTGATCGTGCCTACCGGCTTACTTTCACAGTAACCGTTCCCGCCATGGGCGTGGTGTCATACGTCATCAAGAAACAGACTCATCTCGGTCATCCCCTCCGGACTTCGTCGTAGGGAATCGCTGAGACTCGTGGTGAACTAGTCGCTGAAGAAGTTTTCATATGCACGATGATAATCGTGCATATGGAGTCAATCATCAAGCTACGATTGCGCCTCTCTGGGCGATCAGTTTCTTCGTTGGAGCGTTGAATGTGAAGGCTCCCAACTTTTCAATCGAGAGACGTTTACTATTGCTTCGGCTGGAATTCGTCTGGGGCTTCGGCGGGAACGGCGGCTTGTAGCTTGGCGATCTTTGCTTCGAATGCGGCTAGGTTCCTTCCCTCGAGCGTGACGGGACCGCCAGCCAGCAAGGCGGACAGGGCTTCGCATTCTGCCTTGCTAAAACTTACCGAGCCAAGGATGTGCTCTTCAAATGCTTCGAAGGCAAGTGGGGCAACCGCTTTTGCGCATTGGGCCATTGCTTCGGCAAAGACTCGAATCTCGTACTGAGCATGGGGATCCATTCTCAAGCGGAGGAAGTGGAATAAGTTGTGAAGATCAATTTGCCAGTACCACTCGGTGTAGAGGCTCAGGGGAAGGTTGTTCCGAGCGATCTCTCTGGCAACGTTAAGCTCTAGCAGCTTTTCGTAGTTCTTGTAGATGTCCTTCTGCTCGTCGGCAAATAAGCCGATAATTTCCTGCTCTTGCTCGGCAGTAAACCGCTCTTCGCTCCGACCTTGTTTATTATTTTCGCTCTGAGGTCGGATATTTTCTGGCGACGGCACGTAAAATTCGTCTTTCATCACCGAATATCGGCCCGAGATTTCATTTAATCGAGCGGTTCGATGTCTCACCCATTGGCGAGCCACAAATATGGGCATCTTGGTGTGAAAGGTAATTTGAACCTGTTCAAAAGGGCTTGTGTGCCAGTTCTTGATTAGATAGTGGATCAGACCCCGATCTTGGCGGTAGCTCTTTGTACCGGTTCCGTAACTCACACGAGCTGCTTGTACGATGCGTTGGTCGCCACCCATATAGTCGACCATTCGCACAAACCCCTTGTCTAGGACTTTTATTTCTTGATCAAGAAGAGCTTCGGCGGTTTCGACAATGATACGTGGCATGGGGAAATAGTATGGGGCGAGATGACCGTGAACTCGCAAGCTCTAGAAAGGATTATCGGGAAAACTGCTGTCCCTGACACAGTAGCTGATTGCTGTCAGGCTGACTAGGGAAGAAAATCTCTCCTCCTTTAAGGGAAGGAGCTAATCCAGTCGACCTGCCCTAAGCCTTCCACAACCTGCCATATGAATCGACGTGCCAATGTCCGATAACCGCTTCATAAAGTGTAGGCGTGGCATACATGCTTGCACCGGTTGGATAAACCCCAAGGTCTTTGAGTGTTTTTGCCCAGTGACCTGTTTGAGCGTGGTACAGCCTTTGAGCCTCGTTAATCTCCATGAGCGCTAGTCGTTCATCAAGACCATCGAGCTTATGAACTGCTCCTTCACCGAATGGAGCAGTTGAAAACTCCAACACTCCCCACATATGCGGTCGGTGCATATCGACAACGCCCTGAGGAGACCAGACCCAATTGTCCTCGGGGCGGCCAGGAATCTTGTGGTACTTCCCATCGATGATCTCATGGTGCCACTCGACACGTGAAAAGTTAATCCGCCATTGATCCCCATGTGCAGGGGGGCAGTGAGTCCCCGCGATCTCTCCGAGATCTTTCCATGGAAACGCGATTTCAAGACTCCATCCTTTGTCTTTGTCACTAGAGTCATTCAGTGTTCCATCAATATGGACCGCTGATTTGAGGCTGTGCATGTCCCAACCGACCACGGCTGGTCCCCCGTCCCGATAGGCCTTAATAAGGAGTAGATCCCAAACCGTATTGAGGGCATTCATCTCGAACTCAGCATATAGCTGGTTATCTCCATTGGGATCGATGAAGACTTCAAAGTCGTTGTCTTGAAAAATCACCGAATCGCGTTGGGTCAAGGTTCCCCATACATGAGGTTCTTCTAGCTCAGCACCGACGAATAGGAATTCGTCGTTCCAGAGCATTTTTGCGCGAGTTCGAAATCGCGGTTTGGGTTTGGTATCACCTTCAATGTCGACAAAATCATCGGTCCATGCGGCTTGAGTCCATGGCGACTTATCCAATCGACCATCCAACTCAAATGACTCCGTGGTCTTGTGACATAGATAACTTCTCATTCGATTGCCTTTATATCCTGTTTGAGCCCGTTAAAACAGAAAGCCCCCACGAAATGCTCAGATAATTCTGAAATTCCGTGGGGGCCTTGAGTGTTAGAGTCTAGTTTCCGTGACCCTTTCGTCGGTCGTTCGAATCGCCTCGACTACTCGAGTGGGATGGAGGAGCTGAGTTACCGCGAGAGCGGTCGGAGCTACCAAACGATCCACCTCCGCGTGCGGGAGGATTCGAATTTCCACGTGGTCGATCGGAGCTACCAGACGAGCCTCGTTCTCGATTAGGAGGAGTCGAGTTTCCTCGCGTTCGGTCTGAGTTACCAAACGAACCTCGCTCTCGATTTGGAGGGGTTGAGTCGCCTTGTGTTCGATCGGAGCCACCAAACGAGCCTCGTTCTCGATTAGGAGGAGTTGTGTTGCCTCGTGTTCGATCCGCGCTACCAAAAGATCCGCTGCTACGATTTGGCGGGGTTGTGTTGCCTCGAGTTCGATCCGAGCTACCAAAGGATCCGCTGCTACGATTTGGTGGGGTTGAGGTTCCTCTAGCTCGATCGGAAGTTCCGAACGATCCAGTACCTCTGGTGTGAGTCGAAGTGCCAAAGGATCCACTGTCTCGACCGCGAGTCGGCGAACTGCCGGTGCGAGTCGTGTTTGAACCCGTTGATCGAGTCGGGCCGCCAAACGTGTGGCTCGGCTGAGTCGTTGTTCCTCGAGTTGTTCCAGGTCGTCCGTAGCCACCTGTATTGGGGCGAGTCGTAGTCCTGTTGGATCCGTAGTTTGATCGAGTCGTTGCGGTTCCCCGATTGATGGTTCCGCCCGGGTTCTGGCCGAATCCACGAGTTGGTTGACCGAGGCGAGATGGGTTCGTTCGGATGGGGCCGCTCGTTTTTGCAATCGCTACCGGTAGTCGTGAACGGAACACGGTACGTTCCATGACACGTTGGTCTGGTCGTCGAGTCGAGAAGGTTCTTCCCGGCGTGATTGCGGCCAAAGTTGGTCGGACAGATGCAGGTCCGAAAATAGGCGCCTGACCACGAGGAGCTGCAAATCCTCGTCCTCTTTGGAAGATCGATACGTCGGATGCCGTACCTGATTGGAATCTGCCACGACCATTAAATCCTGCCGTTGTCGTGCGTGTGATCGCAAACGAGGATCGGCCATACGTCGGCACGAATCGGCTATTCGTGATGTAAGTATTGTTATTGTAAATGTTAGTCACTCGGTTTACGTTGTAAACGTTTACCGTTCGGTTGATATATGTGTTGTGCCATGGGCGAGCAACACAGTAGTCTCTTCCCTCAGGATAGTAGCAAGCTGCTCCACCAATTGAGAAGGAGAAGAACCAGTTTCCACGTCCGAAGCCAACTGTCAACGCCGGTGGGTAGCAAACTTCTCGTGGTGCAAGTGGGCACCAGGCGACTGCACCGTTATAAGTACTGAAGCTTACGACTGCAGGAGACCAATATTGGCGTCGAGGTCCAGGGCACCATCCCCATCCGTAGTCGTCATGAATCCATGTTCCGTAGTGATACGGAGCCCATCCCCATGATTCGTCTGCGACCCAAGTCCATCCAAATGGATCCATCCAAACCCAGTGGCCGTCGTGGTAAGGGCGCCAACCGGCATATCGAACTCTTGGGTACCAAACGTGTCCGTAGTGAGGATTCGGTCTCCAATATCCGTTGTCTTCTAAGTCGCCCGAGACAATGCCGATGTTGTTCGGAACGTACTGGCTCGGATGATCGAGCATATTGTCTCTCGAGTCTGAAAACTGGTCCCAGCTGTCTGCATTTGGAAGACGACGGACATCGAATTGGCTGTTATCATCAGGAATGTCAAGATATTCGTTGGCATAAAGAGTGGTGTGTCCTTGATTGCCCTCGACATCGGCTTGACCTCTGCGAACTGCGACTTCAACGTCCGATCCAGCACCCACTCGGATGCGGCTTGGGCCCGACGCTTTGACCGAAGCAAGGGGAGTATCAACTTGATACTGGGAATCCTTGTTGGTCATTGAGAGGGATGCGAGTCCACTGTTGAGCTTTATCTCTGAAAACTCTCCCTTGTCGTCGCTGTAAAGGGTCTGTAGCACCGCGACAGAACCGGTGCCTAGCCTCAGTCGGCTGCCATCATCAAACTGAACTTCGGCCTTACTGCCGTTGCTCACCCAAATCTGAGCCCCTTGTCGAAGAGGCAAGTTCGACGAAGCCTCGGACCAATCGACCGAATCGTTGGGACGCCATGTGACGCTACCTTGGATGTAGGAGATCCGGGCCATTCGAACCGGTCCGGCATTTGCGTCCGGGGCAGGGGTTGACGAATTATCTTGTGAATACCGATAGCCGTCTTGTGCAAAGCCCAGCGAGGCTAGGCTTAGTGTCAGGAAGGCAACCGTATTCCTCAAAGTCTGTAGCTTTCCTATTGGTTTCATCATAGTTTGCGACTCTTAAGCTACCTGCCCGGTTCCATCGACGGGACCTAGTCAGAACGCGGCGGCGATACCTTAACGATTCTTCAGGTTGATTTCAATAAGGCCTCAAGGCTAGCCCGGCGACAATTCAAACTTGTGTTCAACAGGTTTGGCGAGCTTGTGTTGGAGCCTGATCAGACTGTCTTCTGCCTTCTCATATTCTTTCATCACGCTCGCAACATCCGATGCTGATTGAGCAGCAAGTCCAAACTCAATTTGTCGCCACATGAAGTAACGAGTCTGAGTTCTGTCAGACGTAACCGCAAAAACCGTGTTTGCTTGCCCGGTCATCGGCGTGTCGTATTCCGCAAGATTGATCCCGATTGCAAGCGTTGCGTGATCAAATGTTCCGACATTCATTCCATCGATCGAAAGCTTGTACTTTCCAGGATTGAGATTGGTGACCTTGAGCGTTTCTTGATTCAGCGCTTGGTCAAAATCGGAAGAACGCAACACTAATTTGACTTGGTCATTTTTCCGATCAAGGGGGAATGGCAATGCCCCTTCTAGCGCGGTCCAACGGATCGTTGATTCAAGCTTGACGTTGCTTACCTTCGCATTTTCAGCCTGAACAGAACCTGATTTTGCGTCAATCGTTGTACTTGATACGGTCGAAGGTGCTCCCCAATTCTTTAAGATCGACTCTGCCATCACTAAATGACCGGCACTTCCGGGATGGACCCGATCTCCAATGATCTTGCTGGCCAGAGCTGCATTATTTTGCTTGGCAGCCGTCAACATATCCACCACCGGCGTGTTCATGTCGATGACGCCGTAGCCACTTTTTTGAGCAAGCTCGGCGAGGTATTCACCGTACTGGCGCAACACAGAGTTGTATCCTGTGCCTTCGCGTGTAACGTCGTCATACGGCGAAGGCTTTATGAGGAAGAATCTTGCGTTCGGGATTTGCTTTTTAGATTCGTCGACAATGTGTTGATAGCCTTTCCGATAGGTATCGAAGATTCCTTGATCGAATGGACGATAGGACCCATCGTTCATCCCAAGCATCACCGTCACAACGGTTGGTTTGCGCGAGAACAAGTCGCGAGGCAAGCGTTGATCGATTGGGCCCATCCAACCTCCACTTACTCGATCGCCGCCAACTCCTGCATTGAAGAAGCGAACATTAAGGTTAGGGAAGCGAGTGACGACAAAGGTCTCGACAAAGGTCGTGTAAGGGGAATTGTCGGTAATCGAATCTCCGTAGAAAACCACACGATCACGGTTGTGTAAGGCGAAATCGGATCCAAATGCCGCGCAAGTGATAGCCAACGTCAATGTTGAGGAGAGGACCTTGCCATTCATAACAAGATCATTTCCATGGCTGTCCAGAGAATTCCTGCTACGTTCGAACGCTTTCACGTATTTCAAACCAATCGAGATAAATTTCGAGTTACTTGATGCGAAAGAACGCAAAGTTAGGCTCCCTCAGGGCCAAATGAAGTCCCAACGAGGACAAGAATCAATCGGATAAGATCCATTTGTAAATCACTATGAAAACTCGCTCGATTACCGGCGCATTCCTCCTACTTCTGGCATCCTTTGCGGCGGCCCAAGATGTAAAAGTCGAAAAATATGTCTTGTCAAATGGGATGAAGGTCATCCTTCACGAAGATCACTCTTTGCCCGTTGCTACCGTAAACATTTGGTATTACGTCGGTTCGAAGGACGAAGCCGATCGTCGTTCAGGATTTGCTCATTTATTCGAGCATCTGATGTTTATGGGAACCGATCGTGTTCCAACGGGGCAATACGACAAGATCATGGAAGGGGGAGGAGGCTCAAACAATGCCTCGACCGCGAATGATCGAACGAATTATTACGATGTCGGACCGTCTAACCTGTTGCCGACATTGCTTTGGCTAGAGGCCGATCGGCTGGAAGACCTTGGCCGGACGATGACCCAGAAAAAGCTAGATCTTCAGCGTGATGTCGTTAAGAACGAGCGCCGGCAGAATACAGAAAATACGCCGTATGGCAAGGCTTATGAAGCGATCAACGGCTTGATGTATCCAGTAGGGCACCCCTACCACACGAGTGTTATCGGCAGTATGGAAGATTTGGACAACGCAACCGTGAAGGATGTCCAGGGATTCTTTGCGACTTATTACGTTCCCAACAATGCTTCGATGGTCGTTGCGGGCGACTTTAAGTCAGCAGAAATTAAGCCGCTTATCGCTAAGCTGTTCGGAACCTTGCCTCGACAAAATGATGTTGCCCGTAAGACTTTCAACTCTCCCATTTTTCATGGGATCAAGCGCCTGACGATGGTGGATCAAGTCCAAGCCTCTAAGTCCATTATGGTTTGGCACAGCCCAGCTTCTTATCAGCCCGGTGATGCCGAAATGAACCTAGCTGGCTCTATCCTAAGCGGTGGATTGACCAGTCGTCTCTATCAACGCCTTGTTGTCAAAGATAAGCTTGCCACCGATGTAAGTGCAGGGCAGAACAGCATGATGCTAGGCGGCTATTTCGTTGTGGATGCCACCCTTGCTCAGGGTGCTTCACAGTCAAAACTTGAGGATGCCATTGACAATGAACTTACTCAGTTCGTAAAAGGTGGTCCAACCAACGAAGAGCTGAAACGACAATCCGCCTCTCTCGAGTACCAAACTCTGGCCGGCCTTCAATCTGTGGAAGCCAAAGCCGACAAATTGAATGAATACGAGTTCTACTTTGGAGAGCCCAATTCGTTCAAGAAAGTGATGGATATGTATCGGACGACGTCGCCATCCAAGATTCGAGAGGCAGCGAGAAAAACCCTTAGTTTGAATGATCGATTGATCATTCGAGTCGTGCCCCAAGCTGAGAAGCAAGATTCGAACCCTCGGAATGAGAAGCCCGTTCTCACGGCGCCAGGCGACTTTCAGGCGCAGAATCCAACTGAATTTACGCTCGCAAATGGCATGAAAGTGTTCTACTGGCACAAGGATGAGCTACCACTCATGTCTGTCGGAGTTCATTTCAAAGGTGGCGCCGATATTAACGCTACTGAAAAATCGGGCCAAGCGGCAATGACGGCGGACATGCTCAGCGAAGGAGGGGCAGGCGCTCTCGACGCACAACAATTCTCCAAAGCGCTAGATACTCTTGGAGCCCAGTTCTCGGCCCAAGCAGGTCATCAGAGTTCGTACGCGAAGTTGTCCGTAACCACGGCCAATTTCGACAAGGCACTCAACCTGTTCGCAGACGCGCTAGAGCGTCCGAAATTCGACGAGAAAGAATGGGCTCGTGTCCAAAAGTTGACTGCAATTAGCCTTGAACAAGAAAATGATAATGCAAGTGCAGTGGCGGCAAGGGTAGCGACGAAAGAGTTCTGGGGAACAGAACACCCTTACGGCAAGGCTCTATCCGGTAGTCCCGAAACGATTCGCTCGATAACGGTTGGCGACCTGAAAAGCGATTATTCACGGATCTTCGACCCGACGAAGGGGACGCTCTTTGTAGCAGGAAGCCTCTCACAGGCTGAGGTCCAAGCTTTGCTCAATAAGACGCTCGGAAGTTGGAAGAGTGCGACGAATGCGACTTCGACAACACCAGTGTATGGATCGCCTGCAAATAAGCAGCTTCGAGTGGTGATTGTTGATAAGCCGAATGCTGTCCAGACGGTTATTCGTTTTGTACTCCCTGCTACAAATTCAAGCGATCCCAATCGTTTGAAACTTTCGGCACTGAGTCTGATCCTGGGTGGCAGTTTCACGAGTCGGCTTAATCAGAATCTTCGTGAAGACAAGGGGTACACCTATGGAGCAGGATCGAGATTCAATCTCGAACCGAGCGTGGGCACTCTGGTGGCCAATGCCGACGTTCGATCCGACGTAACGGGTGCTTCCATCAAAGAGTTCATGAAAGAGTTCGCCAAGATACGCACCGGCGACATAACTGAGGCAGAAGCTGACAAGGCGAGTAGTCAGTTAAGGACCGAGACAATCCAGTCGCTCACTGGCATTGACGGATTGATCTCGCGCGCGATGGGGCTTTACAGCCTTGGAATGCCATTCTCAACCATAGCAACAGATCTATCTAGTCTGGGAATGTTGAAGGCAAAGGACATCAATGCATTGGCCAAAGATGCGATTCCATTTGAAAAGGGGCTCTTGGTATTGGTTGGTGACAAGGCTGCGATTTTGAAGCAATTGGACGGTTTGGGGCTGCCGACTCCGACAGAAATCAAGCCGTAATCGGTTCCTCGTCGACCTCAGGGCCGTATTTCATACGGTCTTGAGGTTGAATGATAGTGAGGTGTAACTACTTTTCCGTTCTTAGACCTCGTTGAGTAATTCAAGATGTACGTTCCCAACTACATTCCGGAACCACTGGAGGTACCAGGTAACGTCACCGAAGAGCCCTATCCGCTTAGGATTCATTTTGTTCGGCGAGTTGCCGTGCTCTACTTAGTGAGTGTTCTGATTACCGCGGGCATCTGCCACCTTCATTTCCCGCATGCTGAATTTTATGTACCCCTCATTGCGATAGCAGTCTGTCTGGTCGGATTAGATCTTTTGCGTATCGTGATGCGGGGAAAGCCGGCGGAAGCAAAAGTTTCCTCTCTCTGCCTGCCTGCCGCGCTTGTTTTTTCTGCATGGTTACTCAGGGAGATTCAGTGGAACGGGTGGCCAATCTATCAGGCGCTCGTCGGCCCGATCTGTGTTTTCTTGTATGTTTTCTTGAGCGGGCGTGATTTCAGCTTTGTAGGCTGCTGTGTGCTCTCTTTCATAAGCAGCAGCGTCTGTGTTGCCGGCATTGCGGTCTCGAGCAATCTCGATCGAGTGCACGCCGGGTTCGCCCTCGGCTTCAATGCGATCTTTGTCATCTACCTCGTTTACGATTTTGCCTCCCTTCTTGCACGTCGAAGGAGGGGTGAAGAATTAGCGGCGGTCGTTGATCTGTATCGCGACGTGTTCAATTTTTTCGGATACGCCGTCCGCATGGTCAAACACTGGCGAAAGCACCGCATTTGGACTTCGAAGTAGTTTCTCCTTGAGGCGCTATAATCCAGGCGATGTCCGAAGCTCAGAATCATGCCGAAGTCCTCAACCAGGCCCTCCCTTACATTCAAGAATTTAGGGGGCAAACGTTTGTGGTTAAGTACGGTGGCAGTGCCATGCGAGACCATCGACTCATGGAAGGAGTCATTCGCAACGTTTTGCTCCTTCATCTGGTGGGGATTCGTTCGATTCTTGTCCACGGGGGCGGACCCGAAATTGATACCTGGCTCCAGAAGCTAGGCATCAAAAAGAAAACCCTTCATGGACTTCGCGTTACCGACGAAGAAACCATGGATGTTGTGGAAATGGCACTAGCCGGAAGGGCGAACAAGGCACTCGTCGCAGAAGTTCAAAAGGCGGGTGGTCAGGCAATTGGGCTGTCGGGGCGGGATGCCGACCTACTCGAAGCAGAAGCTGTCTCAGTAGAACTAGGACGAGTAGGCAACGTTACGAAGGTTAATGCGAACGTCCTTACAGTGGCTACTGCGGCTGGCTTCATACCGGTGGTATGCAGTGTTGCAACCGATGCAGACAAGCGTCCCTTGAATGTCAACGCGGATAGCGCGGCAGCTGCCATTGCCGCTGCAGTTGGAGCTTCTAAGCTGATTCTTTTAACGGATACCAACGGTGTGCTGGAAGATAAAGACAATCCCGACTCGACAATTTCCAATCTGTCCGCAGTGGAAGCCCGTGAAATGCTCGTCAGCGGTAAGGCTGATCGAGGAATGATTCCTAAGCTTGAGGGTGCTCTGCACGCCTTAGATCAAGGGGTTGGCAGCGTTCACCTAATCAATGGTGGATTGCCAAATTCGCTGCTCATTGAAGTCTTCACCCACGCGGGTGTTGGCACGATGATGACTAAGGCTTAGACTTCATATCGATCAAGCTTCCGGTGAGCGTTCCATCGGAATGCCACTCGTACATTCCTGCAAATCGATTGTGGGAACCGCCTTGGCAGATGTAAGTGGAGCCCACACGCTCGGGTTGGGACAAGACCGTGTGCGAGTGACCGCCAAAAATAACGTTAATCTCTGGGCAACGTTCCGCTAGTTCCTGGTCTTGGCGATGACCGATGTGAGAGAGGCATATTAGGAGATCCACGTTTGGCCTCAATTCGGCCACTTCTTCGCTGGTAGCTTTGAATGGTGGATCCCATAAATAAGCGCTTGCCGCTTTGGTTGCCATCCTTTCAGTGACCATGGGGACCATCACGGCAAAGATCCCAATGCGAATGCCTTGGGCCGAAACGATAATATGAGGAAGCAGGGGCCTTGTGCCATCCTTGCGATGAAGGTTCGCGCAGAGGAGCGGATGCTTTGCTCCGGCGAGCTTGGCGTTGAAGGCACTCTCAAGAATGTGAGTCTCACGGTTTCCTAAGACGCTTGCGGTGCATTCAAGGCGATCCAACATTGGCCAAGCCGATTCAGGCCGTATGGGAATGCCTAAATTGCCCGATTTGATGATGTCACCCGAGTCGAAATAGAGATCCGCTTGATCCCTGATCCCTCGCAATACGTCGAATTTAGGCTCGTCGAGCGTGCCGTGCATGTCGTTTGTATGAAGAATTTTTAAGGTCACGACACATCTATTCTGGCATTCAACCCAGGTTCGCCGAATATACTGAACGTTGCGCTAAAGATTAACGTGTTTAGCTATAAGGAACAAATCATGAATAAATTTATGTCTCTCGCACTTATCGCAGTGACTGCCGTTAGCTTTGCTGGCGCTCAGACCGCAAAGAAGTCAACTGACAAGAAGCCAGTTGCTATGACTTGCGCAGTTCAGACTGCAAACAAGGTTGACATCGCCAAAGCCACTGCCAGCCACATGTATGCCGACTATAAAGGCAATCGATATTTCTTCTGCTGCGGCGGCTGCCCAGAAGCTTTCAAGAAAGATCCAGCCAAGTACGCAAAGTCAGCTCACATCCCAACTCCTAAAGCTACTCCAGTCAAGAAAAAGTAGTTTTTAGACATAAGAAAGCCCGGTACCTGATGGGTGCCGGGCTTTTTTCTTAATCGCTTAGGCGACTAGTTCGTCTTTTTGTCGGTTGAAACGGGAGCGCTTGTTGGCGACTTAACGGCTGCCATGTTATCAATTCGATTGCTGACGCCATCGATAAGGAGCATGAGTGCAAAGAACGTTGCTCCGAGAATGAGGGTCCATCGAGACATGAAGTCATCGAAGCTAGCCTTACCTTTGAAGCTAGTGCGGACACTTCCGCCACCCGACATGGCATCTCCCTTACCAGTGATCAGCACCAGGAGAGCAAACACGATCGCGACAACAATCGCTAAGAATAGAAGTACGTTATAGGCAGTCTGCACGAAAAACTAAAACCTCGAATTACACAGTGTACCTGGATGTGGAATCAGCTCAGTCCAGGAATCGTCAGATGAAAGAGAGATGTGATGCCTTCAACGGCTAAGTAGGCCAGTGTGCTGCCCGCAATAACGTGAATAAGACCGCTATTCCATAGCCGCATCGGGACACTGGCAGTTGACGAATGTGCAGTTGCGAATCGATCTAACAGTTCGTTTCCTGCTTTGATGCCACTACGAAGCTGACGGGGCGAGGGTTTCTTGGTGGTAATGAATTGCTGAACAAAAGACCCAAGGGGCCGCCAAGAGAATAAAGAAAGAATGACTCCCACAAACACGCGAATCGAAATATCGTTCACCCATGGAATGAGCGCAATTGTCAGAAACATTGAAATGCCCACTGCCAAGTTCGTTCCGCATCGAGGATGAACACGCGGCATCCGAGCCACGATTTCCGGAATCAAGTCCTCTTCACGCTCAAGCGCGTGTACGACCATATGCTCCGCACCATGAGTCCCAGAAAGGGGGATGAGTCTCATAAATACAAGGAATAGAAGATAAGGCGTAAGTTGACCAATTGCGAGCTTGAGATACTCGGGAAGGTGCGAGTGGTCGACCTTGACTGTCAAAGGGTCGGTAATTACGACCGCAATCACCAACATCGAAAACATCAAGGCACCGGTTGCCATGACGGCAAAGAGGCTCACTCCCCCTCGTACACTTCCCGTTGTAAGGTAGACCCCGAAGGGGGTTGCCATTCCTCCAACCATAGGTGGTCGTGGCAAATCCTTCTTCTTTGGAAACAAGTCAACTGGACTGATAATGCCGCGAACTCTCTGAAGGTCATCAGCAACGATCAAAAGATCGATTTGCTGGTCGCTGAACGTTCGAAACGCGTCCGACCCACTGGAATAGGGGGAGATCGTGGCAGGAGCGACCATGATCGTTGAAACCGCAGCTTTCAAATCCGCTTCACAGGCCAACGCACGAGCCAGACACTGTTCGTTAACCATCCCGACCAGCTCTTCGTCTGCCACAACAGGAAGAACCGGGCTATTGGAGTGTCGGAAAATTGTGACCGCGCGTTCAATCGAATCCTCAGCCGCAACAACTCGGGTCGGTCGCATGAGGTGACCAACTGGAGTGACTAGCGGAGAATTGGAAGTTGAATTCAATGTGGCCACGAAACTGATTGCTGATTGTACTTAGCTGCCGGGAGTGCCAACAGAAATTAGGCTAATTACCGTTACGTAATCAGTGCGTCATCCGTTCAATCACAATTAAGGACTCGAACGGAAGAGACATATCGCTCCATAAACGGCAATATTCCAATGCTTTACCCTTTCTTACTAGGAGTTATCATGGGAATCCTTAACGGATGAGTGGCCGATAAGTTAATATTTTGGCGTGGTGGCAAAACCTTGCCGTGTCACAATGAACCTTGATTTGGGATCAAGGTCCCGGGAGCAGCAAGATTGGCGATTGATACAAGCGATTTTAAGAATGGAATGCACTTTTATCTGGATGGCGATGTCTACACCATCGTTGAATTCCAGCACGTAAAACCAGGAAAGGGCGGAGCTTTTGTCCGGACCCGATTGAGAAAGGTTAAGACGGGGCAAATGTTGGAAAAGACCTTCCGATCGGGCGAGCGTGTGGAACCAGCATTCGTCGAGAAACTCAAAATGCAATTCCTCTATCGACAGGCATCAGAAATGATTTTGATGGATCTCGATACCTATGAGCAGTTTCCAGTACCGGAGGATTCTTTGGGTTCTCAGGGCAAATATCTCAAAGAAGATATGGAAATTGTTGCATTATCTGCGAACGGTGAAACCCTCGGCTACGAATTACCGAACTTTGTTGAGTTGGCAATCGTCGAGACAGATCCGGGATTCAAGGGCGATACGGTAAGCGGTGGCAGTACCAAACCAGCTAAATTGGAATCAGGTGCGACCGTGAACGTTCCGTTCCACTTAAACGTAGGAGATGTCGTCAAGGTAGATACTCGCACGGATACCTATCTAGAACGCGTCAAGAAGTAAGAGAACTTTATGAGCAGGGGCGGATTCGGATCCAAGGATATTTCGGACACTTTCCAGGAATTCTTGACGGGCTGTGCAAAGGTCGTCATGAGCCTGGGTGGCCTCGCCACGGCAATTTCCGTAGGCCTGCTCGTATTCACTTGTTTCAAAGTTGGTAGTGACACCACGTCTGCATCGCAGATGGCAGAAGCAGTCCGCAACGTCGGCATTTTTCAGAAAGTGCTCGTGGTAGGAGTTCTGGGACTCGGTATTGGAGCAAGTTACATGTTCTGGGGAGGCGAATTCCTTGGAGCTGTTCAGCTGGCTTTAGCTGCGGCCCTCTATTTCGCTCCGCTCTACTTGCCATCGATGTTGGGTGACAAATCAACAGAAGCGACTCAAGGGGCTTACGGCGCCCTTCAAATGGGTGGTTCGGTTCTTGGCATTATCGGCCTCATTGTCGTGATCATCGACGTTGCAATTCGCGTCAAGCAGCGAGTCGAAACCGGCGCTAAGGCCGATCAGATCAAATATGGTAAGGGCGTGAAGGAGGAGAGCGACAAGCAAAACATCCTTCTTGGAAAGTGTTGGCAACTTCCTTTCTGCCGTAAATTTGTCCGCGAGAAGTGTCCCATTTATCTTTCCAAGCGCACTTGCTGGAAGGAACTCGTGGGATGCATGTGTGAGGAAGCCGTCATTCGCGCGGCAATGGACGACAAGCCGATCCCTAAGGATGCCTTGCTTGCTGCGAATTACATTCCTCAAAACAACAAGCTAACGATGTCTCAGAAAAAGGAGCGATGCAACTCTTGCATCATCTATAACGAGCACCAGAGGCACAAATATAAGGTGACGATGCCAGCGGTCGTTCTGACCTGGGCTCTTGTTTGGGGGCTCTTGCACGGTCCGCTAATTGACGCCGTAACCTCACTCGTTGAGAAGATTAACCACGTTGTCAACGTTGGAACACTCGGAGCAGCTGGCAACTACAAACCGCCCACATTCTTCGTGGAAAGCATGCTTGCCGTCGTGATGATCATCATTCTGACTTACGGCATGAAGCTCGTCGAATTCCTATACTTCAAGATTAAAGTCTGATGAGGGGCGGATCTCAAGCGCTCGTCACGATTGACGGAACTCACGGTGAGGGAGGAGGCGCACTCGTGCGCACCAGCCTGGTGATGGCGGCCCTTACTCAGCAAGGCGTGCGCATCCAAGACGTTCGAGGCGGCACACGGCATCCTGGGCTTGACGCAGAAGACCTAACTCTTTTGAAGGCTCTATGTTCTATCTCGCGAGCAGAAACGGTTGGTGATTACTTAGGCTCAAACAGCATCAGTTTCTTACCTACGACTCGACCATCTGGCTTCAAAGGCGAGATTCCGTCGATCAGGAATGACTCCAATCGGGGTGCCAATGCCCTCGTTGTTCTCGGCTCGCTTATTCCTGTTTTGGCCCGCAGCGGAGTCTATTCGACGCTTGAAGTTGAGGGGGAAACCTTCGGCTCCAACGCTATCAGCTACGACTATTTTGACCGGGTTACGTTACCTGCCTTGCAAAAAGTTGGGCTTTACGCCTATCCCGAACTCACCGCGGTGGGTTTTGGCCGCGAATCCAAGGGGAGAGTCGCCTTAGATGTCGAGCCCAGCACGCTCAATGGAATCGATTGGTCCGATCGTGGGGGGCTAAAATCGGTTCAAGCAGTTGTGACAACGAGCGGAATTCCGTTGACGGTGGGCGAACGCATTGTGTCCCACCTTCGAACACTTGCCCAAAGTACGGGACTCAAAATCCAAGTCCAACTCAATCAAATTGACGAGAAGACTGCGGGAGCATTTGTAACGACATGGGCTACGTACGAACGAGGGATGGGGGGCGGAACGGCAATGGGGGCTCGAGGTATTCGTGGAGAAACACTCGCTCAACAGGCGTTTCAAGAGATGTTCGAGTGGATGACGAGTTCCACCACAACGGATCCCTTCCTTGCGGACCAATTACTTTTGCCGTTAGCAATTGCCGAGTCTCCATCTGTCTTTAGCGTCTCAAGGCTTACGATGAGATTCTTAACGATTGTGTGGGTCATCAAACAGTTCACACCCATTCATATCACCGTCCGGGGTACCGAGAACGGACCGGGCGTGATCACGATTGAACGTCGGTGATAATTGGAATCAATTCAATGCTAGCGAATAAATCCGCTGTCTTATAGATATCAGCGGTTCCATTCTAAACCGGTTGGGTACCTTGTTGCGATGCGGCTCCCCTTGGTTCTCGGTGCAATGTCCCTTGTCGCGCTTGCTAGCGCAGATCGTCTGATCGATATTCCCACCGCTCGCAAAATTCCGTTTGAGGATGTCCGCTACGAATTTCGCTCACAGCCTTTCTCTTCCGGTACGTTTGAGCAATATCTCGGACTAGGCGTCGGGAAATCATTTGAGCTCGATCTGAGAGCTATGGAGGAGCGGGGGCAAAAACAAGTTGGCACATTCGATTTTGCTTACGACTTAATTGCCGCTCTTCCAGGCGTGTCGCCAGGAATCAGTTTTGGCGTTCAAGATGGAGCAGATCGAACGGCTGATGGTCGCCGATACTACTTTGCAACGACTTACCGAGATGTGTTGCAGGTCATCGGTGGCTCGGTAAAGACGGACGTTACGCTCGGTGTACAGACGGGAAAACTAACGTCGCCATTTGTTGGATTCAGTTTGCCGTTTAGCAAGCACGTCTACTTTATTGGCGAGCATAACGGCTATCGAATCAGCGCAGGTCTCGAATTCCGATTCACCGACCGAATTGCGGTTCGATATTACACGCGTGACAAAGAGATGTTTCTTAGTCTGAGTGCTTCTGGCCGGTTTTAAGAGCGAGGCCATTCTCGGCGCATAAAGTAAGAATGCTTTGTTGGAGGGCTTGGGTGAATAATTCCCGGTTCTCCTTTTCAGTGGGGGCTGTCGCGACATCCGAATATCGAAAAGGCTTCCCGTAAGCAACGATCACTTCGGCTTTGCCGCCAGATTTCTTGCCCTTCGGCATGACGACATTGGTTCCGACAATTCCCACGGGAACAACCGGGGCGTTGGTGCGTTTAGCCAGCATCGCAACCCCTCGGTTCAAGTCAAGCATCGTTTCTCCGTCTCCTCGAGTACCTTCTGGAAAAATTAAAACGGCTGCCCCTTCTTCGAGCAATGAAATCGTCTTTCTTATGGATTCGGTGTCTGATTCGCCGCGTTTCACCGGATAGGCACCGATAGAACTGATTAGCGCGCCAAAAGCTTTGACATGAAAGAGCTCTTCCTTAGCCATAAAGATCAGCTGACGCTTCGTACCGCAAGCAACCGCAGGTGGGTCCATGTGGCTAAGATGATTGGGTGCGACCAAAACGCCACCAGTTAATGGCAAATTTTCTTGGTTCACCGATCGAAATCCGCCGTGGGTTCCAAAATAAAGATTCTTTATCACCCAGCGCACAAGCGCATACCACGTCGGATTCTTGCCTCTCATCACTTTGATTATGTCGTCTGATCCTTGGTACCGTCGCCTTAACAAGACTCAATGGCTGATTCTGTTCGTAGCTTGGCTAGGATGGGTCTTCGACGTGATGGACACTGCATTGTTCAATTTTGCAAAGGTGCCCATGATGACGGAAATGCTAGGGAAGGCTCATTACAAATTAGAAGGGCCGCGAATTGAAGGGCAGATCCAGACGTGGTTCCTTATCGGGTGGGCGATTGGAGGCTTAGTTTTCGGCATTCTGGCCGATCGATGGGGGCGTACCCGAACACTGATCGTTACGATATTGATGTATTGCTCTTTGACGGGCTTAACTGCATTCTGCCGAACTCCCGATCAGGTAATTCTTGCCCGATTCCTCACCGCACTCGGTATTGGTGGTGAATGGGCAGCCGGGGCTGCCTTAGTTGCCGAAACCTTTCCCAACGAGCTGAGAGGTATTGCCGCCGCCATGCTTCAGAGTGCAGCCGCATTCGGGCCAATTTTTGCTGCGATTGCAAACTTAACTCTGGCGACAACCTCTTGGCGTGCTCTATTCGTGGTGGGTGTTTTGCCTGCGCTAGTTTGTGTCCTCATTCGATGGCACGTACCTGAACCCAATAGACAAGTGCCGGCTGTGAAGGCGAGTGGCCCCTTGGATTCCCTTAGGGATCTCTTCGGAAACCCAAGGTGGCGAAGGAATGCGATTGTGGCGATGGTGATTGGAGTGGTCGGGGTCACAGGGGCAGGCATCGCGCCGTTTTGGATTCCAAATCTCGTTAAAGAAGCCAGCGTTGGAATGTCCGATGTCATCATTCGAACTCGAACGAGTCAGGCAACGATGGTGATTCACATCGGCACCTTGTTAGGAGTGTTTGCTTTTCCGTTGCTTGCGAACCGAATCGGACGCCGCAAGGCATTTGGCATCTTCTTTATTTGCAGTCCATTGATGACCGCATTGGCACTTTTTGGAGGAGCCAACTACTACCGGATGCTCATCTTGATGCCCCTCACGACATTCTTTGCTATCGGAGTCAGTGCTGGGTTTGTCTTGTACTTCCCAGAGCTCTTCCCAACGCGTTTGCGAGCCACTGGCGCGGGCCTTGCCTACAACGTGGGGAGAATCTTCTCTGCTCCGATTCCTTGGTTGACAGGAATTCTAATGGGAGCCCTCAATGGTAGTGTCGCATCTGGGGTATTAATCGCGAGCGGGATTTATGTTTTTGGACTCATTGCGATCCCATTTGCACCCGAAACGCGCAATCAGCCCCTTCCTGAGGCCTAATTTGTGATCGAATGTGCGTTTTGAGGCGTCTAGATTAATCGTGCTGCTCTCGCAATTAGCAATGACGCTTCTTAGTTTTTCTAGCTTAGGCGGATCAACTCACTCCACCATTCCTTCGAATGACTCACACGTCCGTTATGTGGGGCGTTTTGACCTGCAAAATGCCGATGGTCCAAGGTGTGCTTGGCCCGCAAGCATGGTTGAGTTCTCGTTTAAGGGCTCTACCGCCAAAGTTAAATTGCGGGAATCGGGTTTAGACCAGTATCAGGTCGTGATTGATGGCTCACCGACGTCAATACTTAAACCCGAAAAGGGAGATGGAACTTACGAATTGGCGACCAATCTCCCGTCAAAAGTTCATCGGGTACAGATCGTCAAGAGGACCGAGAGTTATGTAGGAATGGGGCAATTCCTGGGCTTTGACCTTGACGGGCCGATGATGAATTTACCGAAATCACACCGACTTATCGAGGTTATAGGAGACTCGATAAGCTGCGGTTATGGAAACGAAGGCAAGGTCAAGGAAGAACATTTTAAACCTGAGACCGAAAATGCCTACCTTACTTACGGCGCGCTAACCGCCCGAGAACTAAATGCGGATTTCCACGATATCGCTTGGTCAGGCCGCAAAATGTGGCCGGATAACACCATTCCGGAAATCTATGACTTAGCGTTGCCAGAGGACAAGACTTCAACTTGGAATTTAAAAGACAGCATCCCCGATGTGATCGTCATCAATTTGGCCACGAATGATTTTGGAAACAAAAATCCCGATCAAAAAGGCTGGACAGAAGCGTACTCTGCATTTATTCAAAGGTTGAGAGGCCGGGCACCCAAAGCAAGAATCTACTGCACAGTCGGACCGATGATGACGGATAATTGGCCGCCTAATAACAAAGCTTTGACAACCGTAAAGAGTTACCTGGTCGAAGTTCTGAGGCTTCGTGCAAGTGTAGGTGACGATAACATTCGAGTCATCGAGTTCGAAACTCAAGATGAAGCGAGAGATGGAATTGGATCAGACTGGCACCCAAATTTGAAAACTCATCGGAAAATGGCTGATGTTCTTGAAGCCGCGATTCGGTCAGATTTGAAATGGTAGTAGCTCGGGAAGAGAACTTCTTGAGCATGAAAACCGGTACAACCCATTAACGGCAATTGCCGGTTGGTAGGTTGTATGAAGCTTCGTTATTCTCTCGTATCTGTTCTTGGTCTGGGTGCCCTATCGTCAATGTCAATTGCCGAAGTACCAGAAGGGGTCAAGGCTGCCCTCAAGCAAGCCGACGCTCGAATCGCCCAAATCGTCGCAATCCCGGATAAGCAGCGTACCTTTGCGAATACTCTAGGGGCACTTGACGACCTCTCAGGGATGCTTGACGATGCTACTTCGCTTCCCATCTTCATGGAGAATGTCGCTAACGACCCGAAGGCGAGAGCGGATGCACGGGAAGCGGAAGAGTTTGCTGGCAACTGGCAGATTGCGGTCGGAAAGAGGGAAGACCTTTATCATGCGATTAAGGCCTATGCTGCGACTCACCCTAAGCTGAAAGGTGAGCACGCTCGATTTCTAGCATTTACTTTGCGTGATTACCATCGTGCAGGCATGGATTTGCCGAAAACTCAACGTGCTCGACTACAAGAAATTGAGATGGAGATCAACAAACTCGGTATCGAGTTTAGTCAGAATATCGCCGACGATTCGACGCACATACCCATCAAAGCAGCCGATCTTAAAGGCGTTCCGACCGACGTTCTGGATCGACTCCAAAAGCAGGGCGATTCGCTTCTGGTCGGCATGGACACACCTACCGTTGATCCAATCCTCACCTATTGCGATAACGAATCGACAAGAAAATCGGTTTGGCTCGCTTTTAAGCGACGAGGCGGCGAGAAGAATGTCAAAACACTCGAGAAGATTCTCAGGCTTCGATATGAGCAAGCGCACATTCTTGGATACAAGTCAGCGGCAGACTTTGAAACGGAAGTTCGCATGGCAAAGAACGCTGCCAATGTGGCGAAGTTCTATCGCGACCTACAGCCAATCGTTCGAAAAAAGGCGATTGTCGATTTCAAAGAGTATTTAGCCACGAAGCGAGCGCACACCGGCGACCCCAAGGCAACTTTCCACCAGTGGGACCAGGGCTACTACAAGAGCATGCTCATGAAGAGCAAATATGCCGTCGATCGCGTGAAAATCAGCGAGTATTTCCCCATGCAGAGGGTTGTGGATGGCCTGTTTTCGGTTGCTCAATCGCTTTATGGCTTGAAGTTTAAGGATGTCACGGCCGATATTGAGAAGCTCGGATTACCAAAATGGGATAACGACATCAAACTGTTTCAAGTCAACGATGTTGCCTCGGGCAAGTTCTTGGGTCGCTTCTACATCGACCTGTATCCTCGAAAAGGAAAGTACAGCCATGCCGCATGTTGGGGATTGAAGCCACACATGACTTTCAGCAATGGCACGGAACAACCTGCCTTAGCCGCTCTCGTTTGCAACTTTACCAAGCCAACTGCAGATAAGCCCAGCTTGTTGCCGCATGACGAAGTGGAAACGTTCTTCCACGAATTTGGTCACTGCTTGCATAACCTTATGAGCGAAGCGAAAATGGAGCGGTTTGCAGGCACGAGTGTCGCACGTGACTTTGTCGAAGCTCCGTCGCAAATGTTTGAGAACTGGGTTTGGGATTCAAATGTACTCAAGACCTTTGCACGCCACTACAAAACGGGTCAGCCGTTCCCCGATAAACTCCTCAATGGAATGCTTAAGGCCCGTTATATGGGAAGTGGAATGGAAGCGGAGCATCAATTCTACTTTGGAATCGTCGACCAAAAATATCACACGGCGCCCGGTGGAGTCGTGGACACGACGAAAGTTGGCATCGACACCATGCGGCAGGTTGAACTGTATCAAGGCGTTCCTGGAACGATGTTCCAAGCTTCATTTACTCACCTCATAGGTTATCAAGCCGCCTACTATGGCTATCAATGGTCGCTTGTATACGCTCAAGATATGTTCCAGAGGTTTGAGCACTTCGGATTGCTTAACCCTAAATCTGGAATGTACTACCGCAAGCACATCCTCTCTAAAGGAGGCACCCTAGACGAGATGGAAATGCTCCACGAATATCTTGGTCGTGCTCCGCAGATGGAAGCCTTCCTCAAGCACCTGGGATTGAAATAGTCAAAGTCAAGGGAGCATGGGTTCTATCGAGCCCATGCTTTTTCGACCGCTGCATATCCTTCTGGATCAAACTGCTTAAGCTCAAACTTCAGAAATGGAAAGAAGTCGTTTCGTCCAAAGTAAGCCTCGGTACATTCAGCAAAATATTCAAATTTGTTGGTGAGGGCATAAGCTTTTCGTCGCCCCCCTGTCACAAACGGAACGGAATCATACAGATGGCTGCTAACCGCATGTTCGTAGGCCGCACCAATCGTTGGTTCGTCTTCTCCGAGATGTAGGAAGTGGTAGGAATGGGCGAGTTCGTGGAGCACCATGGAGGGTTGGATGTGCTGCCAAGCCAGGAAGTTTTTGAGATTTCCAATCTCGATCCCATGGGCCATGTCTGGGTTGTATCCATGGTCCTTGAGCCATGTGGCATCGGGATGAAACGCAGCCGTCGTCGTTGGATCATTCAGTTCAATCCAAAAAGGCACCTTCTTCAAATCCTGAAAGGCAGAATTGGGAACCTCTTGTTTTACTTGCCGAAGACGGTATCCCAATAATTCCAGGGACGGTTTAAGAAGTTTGGGAGATTTAAGTGCGGTTGGACTCACCATCACCGTGAACTCTTCAATGAGCATTTTGCTGTAGCGGTCGGTCGGAGGCTGAGTGAATCCTTGAACGAAGAGAAGAAGCGCCAACACAAGTAGAGGATAGCAAATGATCGCTCCGATTTTGGATCGACCATTTGAATCCTCAGCTTGTTACGTGAGCTAATTCTAGTGCAGCACGGTCAGATAAGCGCTAGCCCCAGAACTTCCATCGGTCGCAAATACCAACGAAGTCAGGGTGGATTGAACTGGCTTCGTTGTGACGGAGAAATTCACCGATGAAGAGCCAGCGGGGACTAAGACCGTTGTAGGTAGACCGACGATGCCCGGCGCTCCAGCGGTAAGTTTTACAAGCCAGCCGCCGACTGGCGCAGGGCCTGTCAATGTCACCGTTCCGGTCGCACTGGTTCCTCCATTGACCGAAGTCGGCGCGACCGAAACGCTTGTAATTCCGTCGCCTAATACCGTCAGCGTTGTGGATTGGTACGAATTCCCATCCGACGCGTAAATTCCGGTGGTGTAGGTGTGGCTCGACTCCTTTCCAGAGATCGTGAAGGTCACACTGCTTGCTCCGGCAGGAACGGTGACCGTTCCGGGAAGGCTCACCGCTCCCGGGACCCCAGCAGATAGATTCACCTTCCATCCGCCAGTGGATGCAGGTAACAGGAGCGTAATCGTTCCAGTTGAAGTGCCGTTTCCTCCGATTGTGGTCGGCGAAACAGAAAGTCCGGTGATAAGGTTGCCAACAACGCTAACCGTTGTTGACTTATAGGCAAGTGCGTCCGATGCATAAATCCCGATGGTCAAAGACCGAGATGTCGCCTTGGTGGTGATTGGAAATGTTACTGACGTTGCTCCTGAGGGGACAACGACGCTCGCGGGAACGGTTACCTCACTCGGAACACCGGACGACAGGTTGACCGTCCATCCATTTGCCGGGGCCGAGGTGTTCAGAGTAATCGTGCCGGTGGTATTCGCGCCGGCCGATATCGTCGTGGGACTCACGGTTAAATTTGTAATTCCACAACTTCGAACGGTCAGGTTTGCACTGTGCCAAATGACAGAGTCGTGGGCGCTAATCAGATAGCTGTTAGTCGGCGTCGAAGTGAGGGAAGTGATCGTGAATGTTGCACTTGATGCTCCCGCCGGGATCGTAACGGTGGCAGGTACGGATACGAAATAGGGGCTTCCACTAATGAGGGTGACTGTCCAGCCGCCAGCTGGCGCAGGTCCTCCCAAAGTCACTGTTCCAGTTGAAGTAGAACCGGCTCCGATCGAAACCGGGTTTACCGTTACTGACTGAAGTGCAGTGGTCGCTACGGTTAGAGTTGCGGTCGACTGCGAACTATTTGAGGTAGCCGTTATGAGATCGTTGAATGGAATCGCCCACATTTGAGGAGATGAAATCGTAAATGTCGCGCTAGATGAGCCTTCAGGCACCGTTACCGATGTTGGCACCGTAACGTAGGTCGGATATTGATGACTCAAGTTAACAACCTGCCCTCCAGGTGAAGCATTCCAACTCAGAGTCACGGTCGCAGTGGAAGTTGTTACACCTCCTGTAATTGTAGAAGGGCTCAAGGACAGGCTGGATACTGTAGGCGTACCTGGCGTCCCAATCTCGTAGATCGTGCCGTACGTGGACGCAACATAAAGGCTGCTTCCCGAGCCGATTGCGCACGCAGAATTATAAGAGTCGGCATTGGTTTGGCCAGTTGAGTTTGTCCAAACGAGCGTTCCCGATCCGTTGAAAGCGTAAACCAATCCGTTGCCAGTCGGTACGTAAATTGTGCCGTCAGCATCGACCGAACACGAAGAGTTATAGCGATCGTTGTTAGTTAAGCCAAGATTGTTTGACCAAAGCGATGAGCCATCGGTGCCGATTGCATACAAGGTCCCAAGTCGACCACAAGCGTACAAGACACCACCTGGTCCAACCGAAGCTGACGACGTAAAGGTGTCTCCATTGGTCCATGCCGCGGCATTGGTCCAAGAATGCGATCCGTTCGAATGGAAAGCATAAAGAGTTCCGCTAAGGGCAGCCAGGTAGAGAGTTCCGTCAGAACCAATCGTACAAGACGAGTTGAAGGCATCGGTTCCAGCGTAGTCGCTGTTAGCCCAGCTCAAGGTTCCATCTGAATTGACTGCGTAGAGGTAGCCCGCGTTTCCCGCAATATAAATCGTGCCATCTGACCCAATTGAGCATCCAGCCAAAAAGCTGTCGCTATTCAAGAATCCCGCGTTATTGGCCCATTTTAGAGTTCCATTGGGATTGAACGCATAAAGATTGCCCCAGTATCCAGGTTCGTAGATTGTGCCGTCAGAACCGACTGTGCAATTTGAGTTAAATGTGTCTCCACTCGTTGCCGCATCCGTGTTCATCCATTTCGAAGTTCCATCGGGATTGATGGCATACAAATTGCCATTCGCACCGGGCTGGTAAATCGTGCCATCTGATCCAATGGTGCAGGAAGCATTGAAGCTCTCATTTGCAGAGCTTGAGAATGCTGCGCTATTGGTCCACTTGGTTGTGCCGTTTGGATTAAGGGCGTAGAGGTTGCCATTGCCGCCCGGAACGTAAATAGTTCCATCGGAAGCAATTCAGCAGGAGTTGTAAAAGCTGTCGAAATTCGAACCACCAGCGCTGTTCGACCAGTAAGTTGCACCATTGGAGCCACTACCCGTTCCATTGCTGTTGTTGAAGTTGTTGGCTCCCGCCACGGGCCAGGGTGCCCCTACTTGGTAGGCAAAAGATCGATGCCCCGGCGTCCGGTTTACTCGAGATGGATTCGCAGATTGTCGTTTGTTCTGCACCCGGCCAGACGTTGACTGCCCCAGACAAAAAGGCGCGACAAGCAAGGCCAAGCAAATTATTCCAGCTATCTTCAAATAGAAAACTCCCTGTTTCTAATCCAAATCGGACATTACCGAAAGGGCACAATCGTGCTTCCCGGATTGTGCGCCTGTTGACTGGAAAACGGAAGATGGTAGGGACCTTTACATCGAGAAATGCGGTCGATTCAACAGGTGTTCTTTGTTTGACTGAGCCTTACCCTCTATAAATCAAAGATTCCGGTTGCCTAAAATCGCTGGCCGCGTACCCGATCAACGTTGAATTGAGCGGTGTCGGCAATCGCCATGACGGCCATCGTTCCGGCTTGAACGGGATCTGTCACAACGAAGTCGGCAGCGCTAGGAACACTTCCGGCCATCGCGAGTGAAATCACCGGAATGCCGTATTGAGCTCTCAGTTCACGCACCGCAACCGTAATTTCTCCACCCATAATGCTGCCCGCCAGAACGAGAATCTTGGCTCGCGGCAATCTACCAACCGCTCGGACGGCTTCCGCGAGCATCTTTTCCCCGACGAGTGGGATCGTGTCCACACTGATGCGTTCGCCTCGCAAGTTATGTCGGTCCGCTTCTGAAACGGCGCCCATGACTACTTGAGCAACTTGGGCTCCTCCACCCATTACAATGACGCGCTTCCCGAAAATGGACTTGACGGTGTCGGTGATTTCCACTCGATCGACGTTCGGAACTGTTAAGAGTTGGGTCTTGAGTTCATTTTCCTCGAAGTCACCGGAAATCTCAAAGTGGATCTCGGTACGTGTTCCAGGATCGTGATGAACCATGTCGATGTTGGCACCCGTATCTGCGATACAAGTCGTCAAATCTCGAAAGAGTCCCGTTCGATCCGAGGCGAAAACACTGAGCCCCACGTGTGCCATGCCCAAATACTACTCAGGTCTGGTTTGGCAGGGCTGCGGCGCTGGAGGCAAAAAAAGGCCTCTGCCCCCTGAGAGAGGGGTTGCAGAGGCCAGTGCCATGTTTACATCTCATCGGATGCTTAAGCTTTCTAGTCTTTAATTCGGACTTGAATTGAGTAAAGACCTTTCTCCGAGTCCTTGTCTGTCCCTATTTTCTGTATTTACTAAAGCAAGTCTAAAATTCGGTTGAATCCATTCGTTCAGTTTTGAGTCGTGATCGAGCGACTAGGGTGGCCGGTATCCAAGTGAATCCAAGGCCTAATAATTCAGTAAGACCTAATAAATGTAGCCATGACTACATTTATAGGTAGAATCCTCATATTCTAATTTTTAGAGCCTTGTTTTGCGGTTTCATTTGACTAACAACGAGCAAGAAACTGAGTTGGAGGGTTCCGGATGGAACCTGCCATCTGGATTGCCCAGCCTTCCTGAGGTGTATCGTTCGATACCGGTGCCTAAGGGAGGGCCAGCTTGGCGTCGACTTCTAGCGTTCATCGGACCTGGCTACATGGTTGCCGTTGGATACATGGACCCGGGAAATTGGGCAACGGATATTGCAGGTGGGGCGGCCTTTAATTACACGCTATTGGCTGCAATTCTCATTTCCAGTTTGATGGCGATCTTCTTGCAGTCGCTGAGCGCCAAACTCGGGATCGTTACCGGACGAGATCTTGCTCAAGCTTGCCGGGATTCTTATTCGAAACCGGTATCCATTTTTCTTTGGCTTTCTGCTGAAATTGGAATTGTCGCTTGTGATATTGCGGAGGTAATTGGGGCCGCTATTGCCCTGAATTTGCTATTCGGGCTCAATTTGGTTGCGGGAGTCGCTATTACGGCTGCTGACGTCTTTCTCGTTTTGGCGTTGAATGCCAAAGGCTTTCGCTGGATCGAAACGTTTGTCATTGCGCTCATCGCTACGATGAGCGGGATATTCTCCATCGAGCTATTTATCGCCAAACCCGATTGGCACAGCGTTGCAACCGGATTTATTCCGACCGGTGCAATGATTCGAAACCACGAAATGCTCTTCATTGGACTCGGAATTCTTGGGGCAACTGTCATGCCCCATAACCTATATTTGCATTCGAGCATCATCCAAACTCGGAATTTTGGCCGAAGTGTTGCCGAACTCAAAGACACGATCAAAATGGCGTATGCCGATTCGACGATCGCGCTTTCGTTGGCGCTCTTTGTGAATGCGGCGATCTTAATTCTTGCGGCGGCGGTCTTTTACCGGTCTGGGCATCACGAGGTTAAAGAGATTAATGAAGCGTACAAACTGCTTGCGCCCATCGTTGGTGTTTCCATTGCGACACCGCTTTTCGCGATTGCGTTATTAGCTTCCGGCCAAAACTCAACCTTAACGGGGACGTTGGCGGGTCAAATTGTGCTCGAAGGTTTCCTGCAAGTCCAGATCAAACCATGGTTACGCAGGATGATCTCTCGTCTTCTTGCCATCGCTCCTGCCATCGCAGCGGTCGCGTTTTATGGTCAAAAGGGATTGGGAGATCTAATGCTCTTCAGTCAAGTGGTGCTTTCTGCTCAACTTTCATTTGCGGTTGTGCCGTTGATTCAGTTCACGTCTGACAAGGACAAAATGGGACAATTTGTAAACGGATTGGCGACCAGAATCATCGGTTGGACCATGGCAGCAGTTATTGCTGGACTCAACGTTTACTTGATTTACGCCACCTTGTTTATGCCTCAGGCGAAATGACGGGGCAATTGCATAACTGCCCCGTCCCATCTCAAGATTTCTTTTTCTTCGCTTTGTAGGCTTTGTAAGCCGAGATGGCCTGACCTTCGCTCATGCCACGAGATTTTGCCATCGCGATCCCCTTAGCGTAACTTGCATTACTCACGCCACGAATTTTAGACGTCATCGTCGATTTCGAAGCCTTGGCAGCTGCATGCGGTGCTGCCTTTGCCGACGCGTGGGCAGCGGCGTGAGCATGGCCCCGAGCTTTACCATGCCCGTGAGGGCCCAAGGCAAAACAAGGCGTCACGACGAGAGTTGCGAGGGTGACAAATCCAAAAATCTTGGTATTCATTTCAATCAATCCAATCGAAAATAGTTAATGACTGTTAATCATTGTTTGACGTCCATTTTACATTGAATATTGCTCTTCTCAATCGAATTTATGACGAACGCCCCACGAGTCCAGGCTAAACAGCACCTAAAGGGCGACCTACTGCCCGAAAGAATTGGTTAAGATGCAATTAATGTCGAAGCGTCGGTCCCTTCTTTTCGCTGCTTTTGCCGCCCTTGCAGTTTCCTCTTTCGCCCAATCGATTCCCACAAAGCTTTACGACGGGATTCGATGGAGGATGATTGGTCCATATCGGGGTGGACGCACGGTTGGGGCCGCTGGCGTGCCCTCTCAGCCGGGTGTCTACTACATGGGCGTCAATAACGGTGGAGTTTGGAAAACAAATGATTTTGGAAGGACCTGGAATCCGATATTTGATGACCAGCCGACCGGCTCCATTGGAGCGATTGCGGTAGCGCCTTCGGATCCTGACACGCTCTATGTAGGAAGTGGAGAAGGACTTCAACGCCCGGACCTTTCAACGGGAGACGGATTCTACCGCTCACGTGATGGGGGCAAGACTTGGGTTCATTTGGGATTGAGAGACGCGCAGCAAATTGGCGCCATTATCGTAGATCCCAAGGATCCAAAACGAATTTTCGTTGCCGTGCTCGGTCATCCCCATGCTCCGAACGAAGAACGGGGTGTTTACCGGTCAACCGATGGCGGGGATACGTTCGAGAAAGTGCTCTACAAAGGTCCGGATACCGGGGCGATCGCGCTTACGTTTGACCCCACTGACTCCAACACGATCTATGCCGACATGTGGGCAGCGAGACAGGGGCCTTGGGAAAACGGAGGCTGGCAGGGCCCTGGAAGCGGGCTTTTTAAGTCAACCGACGGAGGAACGACCTGGCATCCGCTTTCGAAGGGACTTCCAACCATTGAAGATGGCCTTGGCCGAATTGGCATCACGGTAGCACCGAGCAATCCGAAGCTCCTTTTTGCGATAGTAGATTCAGGAAAGGGCGGAGGTCTTTATCGATCAGACGATGCGGGCGAGTCTTGGACGCTCTCTGACAATGAACGCCGAATCTGGAGTCGAGGTAGCGACTTTGCGGACGTAAAAGTTGATCCGAAAAATTCCGATGTGGTCTACGTCGCTGACACCTCGACCTACAAGTCGACGGATGGAGGGAAGCACTTTTTTGCTTGGAAGGGTGCGCCGGGTGGAGACGACTACCACACGATTTGGATTGACCCAAATAACCCCAAGATCATCCTTCTCGCCCTCGACCAAGGAGCGACCATCACTGTCAACGGTGGAGAAACATGGTCTTCTTGGTACAATCAACCGACCGCTCAGTTTTATCACGTATCGACTGATAATCAGTTCCCGTATTGGGTTTACGGCGGGCAACAAGAGAGTGGATCCGCGGGAGTGGCTAGTCGTGGCAACGACGGTCAGATCACATTCCGCGAGTGGCATCCGGTGGGAGTCGAAGAGTATGGATATGTCGCCCCGGACCCTCTTCATCCCAATTTGATTTACGGCGGAAAAGTCAGCCGTTACGACATGATTACTGGCCAAAACCAGAGTGTGTCTCCTCAAATGGGCCGCTTCGGAGGGAAATATCGCTTCCTACGAACCGCGCCACTCATGTTTTCGACCGTTGATCCCCACGCCCTCTTCCTCGCAGGAAATGTTGTCTTCAAAACCATTAATGGAGGCAACGATTGGCAAGTCATCAGTCCAGATTTAACTCGGGAGGTAGCTCCGGCACCTGCAGGCAGTGTGTTCAAGTCGACCTCTCGCCGAGGCGTCATCTATGCGATTGCGCCTTCCTACCGAGATATCAATGTGATCTGGGCTGGGACCGATGATGGGTTGATTCACGTTACCAAGGACGGAGGGAAATCTTGGCAAAACGTCACTCCCGGCGCGCTTACCCCTTGGAGCAAGATCACCCAGTTGGATTCGGGTCATTTCGATTCCAACACCGCTTATGCTTCAGTCAACCGAATGAAGTTGGACGACATGCGTCCTCACATTTATCGGACCCACGACTCAGGAGCAACTTGGACGGAGATCATCAATGGCCTTCCTGATAATTCTCCCGTTGATACCATTCGAGAAGATCCGCAGCGCAAAGGTCTGCTTTTTGCTGGCACCGAGAATGCGGTTTATTTTTCCATCGATGACGGTGCCAATTGGAATCCGCTTCGATTAAATATGCCAGCTACTTCCATTCGGGACCTTGTCGTCCACGATGATGACCTTGTCGTTGGAACCCACGGTCGTTCGTTTTGGATCCTCGATGATATCACCGCTCTTCGCCAACTGGGTGCCGACAGCGAAGCGACTCACCTGGTCAAACCTGAACTGGCGACTCGCGTTCATTGGAATAACAATACCGACACTCCCCTACCTCCTGAAGAATCGGCAGGTAAGAATCCACCCGATGGCGCCATCTTGGACTACTATTTGGCACCGGACACGAGAGGACCGGTTACATTAGAGATCGTTGATTCGCACGGCGGGTTGGTCCGTCGATACTCCAGCGAGGACAAGCTGGAACAAGTACGTGAGCAAGACCTGCAAGTGCCGTTCTACTGGATTCGCCCGTTGCAACCGCTCTTGGCTTCCCCGGGATTTCATCGGTTCGTCTGGGATCTGCATTACACGCCACTTGGTGGGCGATCCAATTTCCCGATCGCGGCAATTTTCCACGACACCGCTCCTGCCGACAGTAGCCCTTGGGTTGCACCCGGAATGTATGAAGTTCGGCTAACGGTAGGTGGCAAAATGTTCCGGCAGCCGTTGAAAGTCCGAATGGACCCACGCATTACCACGCCGGTAGCGGGACTCAACGAGCAATTCCGGATTGCCCACGGCTCATATTCGCTCATCAATCACCTGAGAAGCGTCAGCGGAGTGATTTCCGAATCGACTCCGAAATTGCGCATGCTAAGCTCAGAATTCCAGGCCGATGCGAAGTTAATTCTTGACTCGTACGTGAAGCTTCAGCCTAATTTGACGACACCCCAAGGTGGGCTCAATGGAGTTATGGCGCTTGTCGAACAGTCCGATTTTGCCCCATCAAGATTGGCGAGTCAAACGTATGAAGCGTCTGGAAAATCGGCCCTGGACGCACTCAAGGAGTGGGATCTTTTGGTGACTAAGAAACTAATCCCACTAAACGCCCGACTTAAGAAAGCAGGGCAGCCCGAAATCTCACTTCGAACGTCAATTGCATTCGATCCAACCGGATACGGAGACAATATCGACGAGGATTAGCTTCTCGACTTCCGAGCGACCTTCATGGGAGGTCGCGACAACTCGAACGAAGGCTCAGGATTATTTTGATTCTGAGTCTTTTTAGCGGCTAGTCGCGGGCTTCCGTTCGCTTTGGTTTGACGTTACTTGGGATTTCCGAACATGGGCTTTGATCCAGGTGGAACCAGCCGGAATACCCGAAAATGTGGCCAAACAATCGATTGCGAATGTCAACTTCTATTTCGAACCTTTGAAGCTCCTCGTTGTAGCTCTCTCGAACCTGAGCGGTCCCGGAGAACATTCGTGGGAAATAGATGGCTAAAGGGAATTCGTAAAGTCGTTGCCTGCCCGTGGAAAAGTTGAGGGCTCCTGAATCGTCAACCCACACCTTCAAATCAACCGCAAGATGCTGGTGGCTTCCAGCGTAAATGACGAGGCCTTTGCGTTGCTCGCTATAAACCAAGTATTCGTCAAATCGACGGTCCTTCTTAACCGAAAAGATGCGTGTCCAAGTGAGGGTCTCTCGCCCGAGGTCATCAAGATAAGCGTAGTTTTCAACTGTGAACGGCACATCGTTGCCCGTCTCCGGAAAGAGGACGTAACGTTTGGCACCAACGGCAAGAAACGGAAGCACGTGAAATGCACCTCGAGTCACTTTCTCCATCGACCCTTCGCCCGCACATTTTAAGCCGCTCTCACTGGTGATCGCGTATTGGCTCTGCAGTTTTGGATGGAGGCGCTGAAAATCGTCCCCAAGTGCTAATTGCATGACCGAAGGTTTTGGGCTAGCCACAATCTAAGAATATCCTTGATTTCGACGACTTGTCGGTGACTAATCGTTATCGGTCGTAGCTGCCGGTGGTTGCGCGGACTTTTCGGCGGCAGATTTTGCCGCACTTTTTGCAGACTCACCGATTCCACTTCCCGCACCGTCGACCGCTCCAGGATTCGTGACGGGGGTAATGGCGGCCCCTCCCATCGGAACGATCCCGGGATCCGTATTGGTACTGCTCGCGGAACCGCCAGACCCCTTCCCGGCATTGGCTGCCACCGCTCCGGCATTGGCCGGTACTTTCTCTTTGGAAGCGGAATCTCCATCCGCTGTCTTCGAAATAACATCGCAGCCAGCTGACATGAGCACGACCAAAGCCAGGAAACCCTTTCCAATCAACTTCATCTTCATTTGAGCATAACGCATTTGCTTCACAAGTGGACGATTACTGGAAAGGCGGGAGGTGGTCCGGCCTGTTTGGAGATTCCTCGAAGGCTGTGTTTCACTTTGCTGAACGAGTCGTTACGAGTGATTCCCATCTTGAGGGCGGGAGAGTTCTTCTTCAATTGGAAGTTATCGTGGGATGGATCTTCGAAGAGCGGATCAGCAATTAAGGAGTGAACATCTTGACCTTTCGCATGCCATGTTTCCAAATGCATGCCTGCGAAATCGACCGGTTTTCCATCAATTCGCCAATACAGGTTGTTGTCCAATTTGTATTGATCTCCCGACCAATTGCTTCCAAGAAGCGGGGCATCTTTCCAATAGACGATGTTATGGTCGAAGGTGAAACTTAGATGGTCTTCGGCGCGAGTTCGGATGATCTCAGCTTCCTTCGCGAAGGCGAAAACATTGTTGCGAACGATGTTTTCCTGGCCATAGTGTTGGTGAAATCCTCCGCTCTTGGTTCGATAAACCGTATTGTTTTCAATGAGTTCGTGGGAACTACCTTCATCGGGATAGATTCCCCAGCCACCGTAGCTAAAGCTGTCCACATCGTGAATCACGTTCTGGGTGATTTCGGTGCCTGGCTCGATGCCAAGCGTATAAATGCCACCCATATCGCTCAGGACTCCTTGGCCAATGTCGTAAATATGATTTTGCGTAACGACATTGTGGTGAGCCTGGCTCTTGCTGTAGCCCCACGTCCAACCAATCGAGACGCCAGTGTAATACAAATCGAAGATTTGATTGTTTGAAACCGTGTTGTGGGAGGTTTGACCCATCCAAACGCCGATCGCGGCTGGATGGAGTCTGCCGCCGTGAGCGATATTACATCGGTTCACAGTGACGTGGTTAGCAGTGTCGTCCTCATCATCGAACATCCGGGTTTCACCAATTTTTAGGCCGCCAGCTCCAAGATCTGTCAGATCGCAATCTTGTATCGAAATGTTTTTGCAGCCGGACGCAAGTTCAATCCCATACTCACCAACATGGGAAACGGTGCAATTCTTGATGGAGCCTGACCGCCAACCGGTAGCATGAATGGCGGCACCGAGATCGACCTCCGCTTGAGGAAAGAACCGACCTTGAGGAGGCAAGTTCCAATTGGAATAAGCAAACTGGATGCCGGAGAAGTGAACGTTTTCAACGTATTTCTTGGCGGCAGTTTGTCCTTGAATATCGATCAACTGGGACGCATTGGGGGCGACGACTTTTGAAGTTGTGAGACTTTCGCCAGGCTTGGGGATGTAAGTGAAATCTCCGGTGGCGTTATCGACATACCACTCTCCAGGGTCGCCAAGGGCTTCGCGAACGTTCTCGACGATATACCGATTTCCCTTTACGAATTTTGCCCAGTCCGCATCGTATCCGGTCGGACCGGTAGTCGTGACAACGTGGTTGGACTCATCGATCGCGCCGATCCTCATCCGAGACATATCCCAGGTGTGAAAGCAAAGAAGTTCGATGTCGGCAAGGTTGCTCCAACTTCTTTGGATGTCTCCTGGGTGGAAGGAAAATCGATCATTTCCGTGTCCCTTAGCCTCGTCGGTGGGTGGGACTTCGCCTGCGATTGTTACGTAGCCATTCTTGGGTAACCGGGGCCGAAATCGTCGCTGGCCATTCACGAATAGTTGAGAAAATCGCCATCTACCCGTTCTCACCGCGGGTAGATTTGTCGTCCACCAACCCTTATGGTTGACGCGAAGATCGTGAATTTCTTGACCTCCACTAATCGTTGCATCTTGACCAACGAAGAGGGTGGGAGAAAGTGGAGTCCCTGAATCTTCGGGCTTGAGCACAAACGTTGTGGCGAGCGGATACGTCCCCGGTTTGAGCACGACAATAATCGGGCGACTTATTTTAGGGTGACTGTGCCGAAAATTGCGGACGGCATCTCTCGCACGATCCAGAGTCAAGAATGGCGCTGACGAGGTTCCTGGTGCTTGATCGTTGCCCGCAGGCGATAGATAGTAATCCCCACGTGGCGAGTAAGACCCGGAGAGAAGCAGAGCCGCTAGTAGTGTAAACACTTCAAGCGAAGTCTACATCTCTCCCGTCGGTTGAACTAGCCTTTCTTTTCAATTCGATCACGAACCGCGAGAACGGCTTGCATCGTCGGAGACGGTCGCTTAGGTGAAGCGGCATTAGCGATTGCGGCGATGACCATGTTATTGTCGGGCCACAAGGAGAGATCGACTGCGAAGGCGCCATTGCTAGACGAAATTGACTGGCATGCCTCCGATGCATAGCTAGGATTAATTGTCCAACCGCAAGCTGTTCCCTTACCGTTCAAGAGGCTATGGATGCGCTTATAAGAGTCGGCAGTAAGAACCTGCGCGTCCCCTTGAATTCCTTTGAGGTGGAATTCGGCAAATTTGACCAAGTCGGTTAAGGTGCAGGTGATGCACGAGCCTGCTGGCGCAAGTGCGATTTCAACTTTGGAGCCAGGGATCTGATAGGGAGTAAAGCCGCCCTGATCGGAGATCAAGTGACCATAAACGTTTCCTGGAGTTCCGACTTGACCGTCGGTACAGAGTTGCTGAATGAGAACCGTCGATAGCTTCATCGGCTCAAACACATATCGCTGCATGAGCCATTCATAGGGCTTTCCGATGAGCCTCTCCAACATGTAAGCCGCAACCGTGAAATCAACATCGCTATCATCGAACGAAGAGCTGGTAATGGGTGCCTGTTCTTGGTTCAGAACCGCGGCAACGTAAGCCTTGCGGATGGCGGTTGACGTTGGTGCATCCGCCATTTCCTTCTCGGTTTTCGTACCGATAATCTGTACGTGCTGGGGTATTCGGCCAAGATGATGGATCAGTTGCTCAAGCGTGACATCTTTATAAACATCACTCATCGGGAAGCCAGGCATTGCTTCCGCGATCGTGGTTTTCCAACTGATCTTTTTCATGTCAACCATGTGAGCGATGAGGGTGGCAGTCATGGCTTTGCCAGCCCCGCCTATCCAAAGTCGATCCCCTGGCTCCATATCGTCCTTTGTGAAAGTCGATTTCACGCCAACAGAAATTTCTTGAGACTTCGATCCGATGACTTTGTAAGCGATGGAGAGCGATGGCAGTTTGTAGTCCGCCTGAATTTGCTCGGCAAGAGTGGTTATCGTTTCCCACTTGGTATAGCGACGGGGTGCGGTGGAATCTAACAGGTCAGCAGGGGCTCCCATCTTGGCTCCGACAATCCCGAATGGTGCTTCAGATTCTAAATCGAGCCGGATTGCCAAGGGGGCGATCGACTTGGACTTGATTCGCACAACGATCGTAGAGTCGCTGGATTTCAAAACCTCATCCACCGAAATGGGAGCAACATTCGTAGCCCCCGAAATTCGAGTGGTCCACTCTTCTTTTGAAAGGATCCGAAGTGCCGACTGGGCAAAGTTCCGAGCGATCATCGCATCAATTTGCTTGCTGCTTTTGGTGTTGAAAGCAGTCATGAACTCATCAAACCGTTTGCCAGGCAAGGTGTCGGGCAAAGTAGTAGTCGGTTGTTGAGCAAATGCGACGGCTAAGAGCGCTACGAGTGGGTGCATCTTATGGTTCCTAATCAATCGAAGGACGCAGTACACGTCCGGGTCTAAGCATGTCAGAAATCTGGACTAGATTGCCGAATGTTTGGCTCAGTTCAGAGACATCGGCAATCCATTTTATTAGACGCCGACCTGAGCAGAGTTGACACCCGCTAATGTGTTACACGGTAAATGTGGGTCTGATAAGGTTGATAGGAGTCGCTGAACTGTCCATGAACTGCTTTCAATGTTCGGTTTTCTCCGACGACTTCAACCGTTCGATTGTCCCAATTTTTGACCGAGATCTTTCCCGTCGTCGCTCCGTTACGCATGCCGATTGTAAACAGAATTTCATCGTGGCCTTGCCTTTTGAGCATCGTATCGATAGGGATTTCTTTCGAGCTAGAGGAGACAGTCGTCCTGCTCAAAATTGTTTCCGAGTTGATGAACGGGGCAAGACTCTGTACTTGATGGTTAAGTTTAGTCACCGAAGCGAGCATTTCCGGTTCATCGAGTAGCGCATGTTCGTCAAATTTCGGTTTGAACTGATGCACGAAGTAGATAAGCCCTTTGGAACCGTGAATGATGGACATCCACACTTCGGAGGTTACTTGGCTTGGTGTCGCCATCCGTCCTCCGTCAATCGGAGTGCATTCGATGCAATTCCATTTGACAGCTGATTTCGGCATCCATCCTGAAAGACGGTCCAAACCTTTGGCGATGTACCACATGTAGTCGGCTGGCTCTGGCTTGTTGAGCCCAGCAATGGGATAGATGTCGTAAGAGACAATGTCACCGCCATGAACGTAAGTCTCGTAATCCTTCAAGCTTGAGCCGTTTCCACGCCCGATCCATTCATCATTGGCGACTCCTTGACCCAGATTCAGCATGACGGGACGAGTGGGATCCATGCTTTTTATTCGGCGATACTCGCCAACGATCTTTGCGGGAGGAATGCAAGGGCCGTATCCTGATTTACCGGTGACGGGGTCCTTCACCTCTTGGGCATTGTCTGGTTCGTCACCATGCATCCATCCAGCGATGATTGGGTCATTTTTGTGATCGAGGCCAACTTTGTTCTGCTCGCAAATGACGGGCATTCCAGCCGATTTCAAGGTCGTCAATTGGGCCTCGGTGGGACCTTTCCAAAGACCGATATAGAGATTGAAGCCCGCCTTTTGATATTTGGGAGCGTTCGAAGGTTCCTGAAGCCAAACGGCAATCGGGAAGACCTTAGGATCGTTCAGCACCGATTTATCGGCGGAAAAGGTTCCAAACATGAGACTGGCCACAATGAGGGCGGTTGTCATGTTTGGATTATAGGGCTTTGGTGGTTATCTGCCCAACACTTGGCCCGACGTCTTAAAGTGCATCTTGGCGACGTTCTTGAGCGCATCTGCACCGTATTTGGCTACAAACCGTTTGCCGGTCGGAATCACGTTGGTCGCGCCTTTCGGTAACTCAATCTCATACTCCTGGCCGAGACGCTCAAGCCGTCGTACGAATTCGGATCGGGCCAAGATACTTGCCGCCGCTACCGCGATGTCTGCCTCTGCTCGAACCATTGAGCGGAACTCAATTTTCTGACCTTTTTCCATGAGCGCCCGTTTGACGGCAGTTCCACCCGCGGCGAATTGGTCCGATATGACCAGGTTTGCAGGATGCAGTTCCAGAACGTTTTCGATGGATCGGGCGTGGCCCCATGCGAGAAGCGTGTTCAGGTTCTTGAATTTCTCATAGAGCTCGTTGTACTTCGCCGGTCCAATGGCAATGATTGAATGCGGGCAGATCGCCATGATCTTTGTGGCTAGACGGTGAGACATTGCGTCGGTGAGCTTCTTGGAATCTTTGACGCCTTCTAACTCGGCAAGGCGTTCGGGACCGACGAAGCAAGCTGCAATGACGAGCGGTCCAAAAAAGTCGCCTTTGCCGCTTTCATCAACCCCAATATGACCTTGATCCATAGACGTGGGAGTGTACCGGTCTTAGTGGGGTTGCGCAGGCGTTCGAGACTCGAAGCTCACCCCAGAAACGTGATCCGTGTCATCAAAGTCGACATAAGCGTCTTCTTCGACAAATGTCTTTCGCTCGGAATCCCAAGTTCCATGTTGGTAGCGAAAACTCGTCGTGCCGTTTGTGTTGGTAACGGTCGCCTTGGGCTGGCCCACTTTTGAGAGGACTTCACTTTCACTCATGCCACTTGAAACCGTCCCGTCCCTCAACACTTTGACTGGGTCGGTAGAGGGTGCCGTGCCAAGCAACGATCGCACTCCGATAATAGCGATCACGATGAATACTGCTGGGCCCCCGATCATGACCACATAATCGATCGGGGCGAGCTTCTTCATCGGTTCGGCTTATTCGCGTTGATCAGAATCGGACTGGCCAATCTTGTCCCTGGTTAGGGCAAAAGATGGCCCATCTTGTCGCGCTTGGTATCCATGTACCGGTCGCGTTCTTCAACATGTTCGGCGACAAGGGGGACGTGCTCAACGATTTCGAGTCCGTAGCCTTGAAGGGCGCTTACTTTCTTAGGGTTGTTTGTCATTAATCGGAGTCTTCGAAGTCCCAGATCCGCCAACACTTGGGCACCAAGTCCGTAATCGCGCAGGTCAGGTTTGAACCCAAGAGCCACGTTTGCTTCCACCGTATCGAGCCCCTGGTCTTGTAATTCGTAAGCCTTCAATTTGTTGACGAGGCCGATGCCTCGCCCTTCTTGTGCGACGTAGAGAACTACTCCTTGACCTGCCTTCTCGATCGTCTGGAGTGCCATGGCAAGCTGGTCGCCACAATCGCATCTCAATGAACCGAAAAGGTCTCCCGTGAGACAGCTCGAGTGAATACGAACGAGTACGGGCTCTTCGGTGCAAACATCGCCTTTAACGATAGCCACGTACGGGTGGGGCTCCACCGAAGTCTCGTAAGCGTAGAGCTTAAAGTGACCGAATTTGGTAGGGAAGTCGATGGGCCCCGCGGAGCAGGATACTAGCTTCTCTGTTTTTCGGCGGTAAGCGATAAGATCGGCAATGGTAATGATCTTAAGGTCGTGTTCTTGAGCAAAGGTTTTGAGACCGTCTAGTCTCATCATGGAGCCATCTTCGTTCAGGATTTCGCAACCCACACCGCAAGGTTTGAAGCCTGAAAGGATGCAGAGATCCACAATGGCTTCGGTATGCCCAGCGCGCTTGAGAACGCCACCTTCTTCCGCTCGGAGGGGAATGATATGTCCCGGCCGGCCAAGATCATCGGCAATAGCGTTATCGTCAACAAAGACCGCCACCGTGCGAGCTCGATCGAAGGCCGAAACCCCGGTCGTCGCTCCATGGAGCGCGTCCACGGTTTCTGCCATCGCTGTTCCGTGACGAGCCGTGTTCTGTTTCGTCATCATGGGGATTTGCAGGTGTTTGAGTCGCTCCGCCGTTGTGGGGATGAATGGAACACCGCGACCGAACTTGATCATGAAGTTCATCGCCTCCGGAGTGCAGGTTTCCGCAGGCATCACCAAATCGCCTTCATTCTCACGATCTGGATCATCTACCACGATGATCATTTTTCCGGCGCGTAGGTCTTCGAGTGCTTCTCGAATGCTTGTAAAATCCATCCCACGTTAGTCTACGCCCTGGAGGTGTGCGAACTCTTACGTCCAATCGCTATTCGAAAATATCGTAGGTAAGCAGTTACTGGGTGCATGAGCCAGTACAAGTACGAGGCAAACGCGTTTTTCTATCTCGGATCTTTATCCGACTCGTCGGAACTTAATATAATCAGTAGCATGGCAGCCCTCATTGATCGAGTCACCGGAGCCGTTCGCATATCGGACGATCTGATTTTGACTCCGGGCCTTCCATACGAAAAGGTCGCGAACTACGTTATTCCGGTGGATCGCTCCAAGTTAGAGAAATCAGTTTGGTTGGCTCCATTTACGATGGGGTCGCTATACGGAGTTCTCGATATCTCACTCCATTTCAAGAAAGGTGTCTTGGATACGATGAAAGGCAGTTTGAGGTCAGAGTTTGGTCCTCAGCAGGCTCTGATCAAGGGAAGACACGACGGGTTTCTTACCGAGCTTTTGGGACGCCCAACCATGGAGCAACCGCTTGTGAGGACCATTGCGGATCGCCTATTTGTTCGTGCGCTCGGCCAAGACTGGCCACGAGCGACTAAGGAATTAACGTGGAAGCATCGCTGGGGCACGGTCGTCTCATCCGTAGAACTTCGCGATGGCCTAGCAGAATTCCTTGTTATTTGGGACGGGAAGTAGCCTGTCTAATCCAAAGCGTTAACATTGACCTAAAACGGGTTACCCCAAAAATTTACGATAGGTTTATAATCGCGCCATATGGATCCGCTTATTGACAGGACCTCGGGAACAGTCCACTTAAATCGAGAATGGGCTCTCACTCCTGGACTATCGGTAGAGAAGCTCGCTAATCTGATCGGAAGTAGATTGTCGGGGACGGACCGAGTTACTCGCTGGTTCTCGCATATTCCGGTCAAAACACCTTACGGCGACTTCAACGTGACCCTGATTTTTAGCGGTGAAGTGCTGATGGCGATGCGCATGCAAAGCCAAAGCGATTACCGCTCCACTGAGATTGAGATCAAAGCCAAGCAAGATGCCATGTTAACCAAGATGTTGGGGCAACCTTCATCCGACAAGCACCTCGTTTCTTCCGAAATTGGGCGAATCCTCTTCCGCATTATTGGCAAGGAATGGCCGAAAGGTGCCCGAGAACTCACATGGGAGTGTCCTTGGGGACGAGTCATTTCAACCGTCGAACCCAAAGACACTGTGCCAGAATTCAAAATTCAGTGGCGAGTCTAGCCAACCACGATTAGTCCCGGAACAATAGCTGGGTGAAGTCGACCAAGTTCCGTCGCCATACCATCCAAGCGTGTCGCCCAGGCGTCTCGTGAGCTTGCACTTCGACATTCTTCCCCTTGAGCCATGTGATGAGGTTGTGGTGGAAAGTGATCAAACCATCATCGACTCCACAGGAGATCCAAAGAAGTTTGAGATTCTTCTTGAATTTCGTGGACTGAACGTCCGGGAACTCGGCATCAAAATTGGTTCCGAGGCCGCCTGAACTGAAGGCGCCAATCGAATGGAATTTGTCGGTCGAGTTAAGTCCAACGTAAAGGCTTTCTGCGCCACCCATCGAAAGACCGGCGATAGCTCGATCCGAAGGTTTGCTAGAGACCCGATAAGACTTCTCTACGGTTGGGATGACTTCGTCCATCAAACACTTCTTGTACTGCTCATAACTCTTGGCCCCCATCGTTGGACCACGATACTCGGCTCGCAACGGATTTCCGGCACCTTCGATTCCGTAACCGAGCGTCATCACAATCACCATCGGCTTGGCTTTGCCTTCCGCGATGAGATTGTCGAGGATAACATGAGCCTTACCGACCTCGGTCCAACCGCCCGCCATGTCGCTGTATCCGTGAAGTAAATAAAGGACGGGAAGCTTAGGCCCCTTCGTGGGTGAATAGCCGGCGGGCGTATAAACGTAGAAATCGCGCTCATCGCCAATCACCGAAGATTGAAAGAAGTGATGGTGTATTTGACCGTGGGGAACATGCTGCACTTCCCACGGCTGTGGTTTCTCGCCCGGTACAAGGAAGATATTTGAGGGCCACACGAGGTTGGGTTTGGTGTTCGGATTGTGCATATCCAAACGTGTCTCGCCGTCCGATGAGTAGGTGTAGCCATATAGGTCAGGAACAAGCTGGTCCGACGTGTAACTCCATGTTCCGGATTCATCGCGAGTCATCGGTACCGCATCTTTGCCCTCGATGGCGAGCATCACTTTCTTGGCCCCGATATCCTTGAAACGAAACGTAACCGACCGATCAGGATGAACCTCAGGTGAATAAGACGAACCTTGAACACCTGCCATCAAGGATGTCGCGGGAATAACCAATCCAAGAACGAGAAGAATCGCCGTCATTTGCCACAGTTTAACCTGATCGAGTCGTTTTGACGGGCCTGTATCTGGCCCAGGGCTCAGAAGTCGCTTATTAATGCGACACTGAGAAATTGTCGATCAAAGCTAAACTAGAATGTCCATTAAGATATTCGGCAAAAGACCCATCATCTAGATCAAGATGACTGCCGTTTTAAGCAAGCTAGAGGATTCAATGACCAGTAAAGAGTTTCAGGCGGCTATCGACGAACACCAGTTTCGCCTCGTGTTTCAGCCACAAATCGACTGCTCAACCCGGAAATTGAGAGGCTTTGAAGTTCTCGTACGATGGGATCATCCACAAGCAGGATTGGTGATGCCGGACACCTTTATTCCGGTAGCCGAAGAACTCGGAATGATCGGCGCCATTACCGAACAAATTATTACGATGGCTTTGGATTGGTACAAGAACACACCTAAGGTTCATGGCACGTCCATTTCAGTGAATATTTCAGGAAAGTCCTTACTCGATGCGGAGTTTTCGATGTGGCTACTGGATGCTTGCCAGAATGCCTCACTGCCTCCCCGACGGGTGATTCTTGAAATCTCCGAGGCGGCAACTGCGCACGATCATGTGCTCGCACGCGTGAGCTTGGGACGTCTTCGTGATCTCGGATTCAGAGTCTCGGTGGACCACTTTGGAGTCAGCCAATCTTCACTGGCCGGAATATCTGACCTCCCATTATGGGAAGTAAAGGTTGATAAGTCGATTGCCATGGCGGGTGGCCCGGAAGCTCACGAGACGATCAAGGCGATCGTAAATGAAGGGAAATCGCTCGGATTGACCGTTGTCACCGAAGGAGTCGAAGACCGCGAAACGCTTCAGTACCTCCGTTCAATTGGATGCAATGTGGCGCAGGGGTATTACATCGCTTGCCCAATGGGTGGGGACCTCGTAGAAGACTGGATGGTTGCCCATGACGAAGCTCGCGAGCAAAACCTTCTCTAGCCGCCTTATGAAAAAGGCTCCCCGGACCAACCATCCGGGGAGCCTTTTTTGTACTGAACGCTGGCTAGACGCCAGCGAACGGACGTGATGTCTTCCAGTTTCCACGGGTGAAATCGGGGAACTTAACGGGAGCACTTCCTTTCGCAACTGAGATCTCGCTGAGCGGACCGGGGGCACTCCATGCTGCGGCATCGTAAACATCGAAGTCGGGTGGAAGTCCTTCCTTCATGCACTGGATGACTCGCCAAACCATGATGTAATCCATACCGCCATGTCCTCCACTCTTTCGAGCGAGTTCGCCGTTCTTCGACCAGAGAGGGTGCTCGTAGTCCGCTTTGTAGGCATCGAGACCTACAAACTGTTCTCCCTCTTTTTGTCCATCGATGTAGAGTCTCGCTGGATAGTCCCGGAAAATACCTTTTGTTCCGGCGATGAGGTTGATACGGTCATAGGGGTGGGGCTGGCTGACGTTGTGCTCAACAGTGATCATCTTGCCCTTTGCGGTCTTGATGAGGCTGTTGTTTTGGTCGCCACAGTGGTAGACCTCTTTCATCTTAGGGTCGTCTGCCTTTAGGTGCTCTGCACGCCAGCTTTGAAGTCCGACCGAGGGGCTGCTCATCGAAACGAGATAGTCGAATCGGTCTCCGCGATTACAATCAAGATAGTTGGCAACCGGTCCCAAACCATGGGTGGGGTAAAGATTGCCGTTTCGGTCGAGATGTTCGAAGCGTCGCCAGAGACCTTCGCCCGCATCCTCGAATAAGAGCTCGCGCAGGTCGTGGTTGTAGGCACCCGAACCGTGAGTGAGCTCACCAAGCAAGCCTGCCTTGACCATTCGAAGGACCATCAGCTCGGTTTCGCCGTAACAGCAGTTCTCAAAAATCATGCAGTGTTTGCCGGATTTTTCGGATGCGTTCACGATCTGCCAGCACTCTTCTAAGGTGCGAGCAACCGGAACCTCGACGCCGACGTGGTGTCCATGCTCCAGCGCGCTGAGTGCCATGCGAACGTGCCAAATCCAAGGAGTCGCAACATAGATCAGGTCGAGGTCGTCGCGCTTGCAAAGGTTTTCGAAGTCATGATCACCGTTGTGATACTCCGTCGGTCTCGGCTGTCCCGCTTTTTCAACCATATTTGCGGCATGGGCCGTTTTAGAAGCGACAACGTCACAGACCGCTTTGACTTCCACTCCTGGCACACCAAGGAAGTTGCTCAGGACACCGGTTCCTCGACCGCCAACGCCGATAACGCCGAGTCGAACTTTTTCATGCTTCTCGAACGGCACGCCGACCATCGATTTGCCTGCCGCTACCGGCGCAAGTGTTTCCCATCGCCCGTCGTTGCCGAGCACGAGTGAGGGTAAGCCGCTCAGGCCCGCTGCCGCACCTGCTATACCAGCTGTTTTTAAAAGACCGCGTCGAGTCATCTTCGATTCTTCCATCGAAAGTATTATCGCCGGTTAGTCTAAAACTAGCGTATAGGTGGGGTCTTGAATGCAAAAAAAGATGCGCGGCAGTCGCCGGGAAGGAGCGACTTTAAGACGGGATTAAGCATTGGTTAAGGGAAGTGCACGATTCCAAAACCTAAAGAATCGCTTAACAATGGATAGATAGCCTCTGGTGGGTTAGCCATCATGAGAAAGAATCAAGCCTTCACCCTCATCGAGTTGCTGGTCGTCATCGCGATCATCGCAATCCTCGCTGCAATTCTATTTCCCGTCTTCGCGCAAGCCAAGTTTGCCGCCAAGAAGACATCATCTTTGTCGGGCTTAAAGCAAGTTGCTTTGGGTCTTCAGATGTATTCCACTGACTCCGACGACATGGCCGTTCCAGATTACGGATATGCCGATGGTTCGATTGCCGGAGACACCGACCTTTATCATTACAACAACACATGGGTTGGACGAACCTTCCCCTATGTGAAGAATAACGCGATCTATTTTGATAAGACGATCAGCGAGATCAACAACTACAACAACTATTATCAGGACCCCTACTACCCAACTCCCTTCTACACTTATAGCTGGGCATGGGTAACGACGTTCTCCATTAACGTCGATGGATACTCCCACAGCTACGCCGGTACAGGACCTTGCGGATCCTCCGCATCGGGGCAACAGCGAAGCTTAACCGCATTCGCCGATCCTGCGGCTCGCTTGGTTGTAACTCCGACTCGATACGGATCGATTCCGAATTTCTCTTGGCTACGCTTCCAAGCAATCGATGCTTCGTGGCCCACATACGATGCTTACGCAAGCACGTTCAGCTGGTATCAGTTGGTTGCCGATGCTCGTAAGCAATACAACGTGAAGTATATCGGCGCGTATGCCGATGGTCACGCAGGCAACTATGGACCTGAAAAGTTCGTCAAGTACTACTCGAAGAATTCGTCGGCTACGGAAGCAAACACTCGTGCAGATTGGTGTACGCAAATGACGAAGCGCAATCTCTTTGCGTTCTGGGGGGACTCATACTCCGAAAACTGATCCTACTCGCCACCTTAGTTGGGATGATGCAGCTTATCGCCGGATGCGGCGATGGCGGTCAGGGACCGAACGATCCGGTACTTCCGGCTAAGGAACTCGACAAAAATCGACCTGCGACAAGCGCACCGCCCGGCACTCCCGGCGTTGCGGAAGGAACGAAGGGAAGATAATCTAACGGCGGGGTCAAATTGGCCCCGCCTTCCTGCCTTTTGTGATCTAAGCTACGATGATGCCTGCAAACAACGATCTTTATAGCCAGGCGGAAGCTGCCTATGGGAGAAATGATTTAGCCGCTGCAGAGAAGCTTTGCAATCTCATTCTCACCGCGAAGCCTACGGACCTACCGGCGACGATCCTCATCGGAATTGTTCAGGCCCGACTGGGGAAGACACCCTTTGCAATCAGTTACTTGAAAAAGGCCTTGAGATACGATCCCGACTCATTTGAAGCCCACATAGCGCTGAGTACGGTGTTGTGCCGTTCGGGAAAAGCAGAGGAAGGTCTGGATCATGGGCGTCAGGCGATTCGAATTCAACCCCGAGATCCCGATGGATACATTCACCAAGGGATGAATCTCAAAGGTCTTAAGCGACTTAATGAGGCGGTCAACTCGTTTCGCGCTGCGCTAGAAGTGGACCCTACCCATCAAGCTGCAGCCCAGAATTTAGCGGCTGCACTTCAAGAATCTCGCCGTGATCTTGAAGCCAAAGCGGCCTGGAATGCGGTCGTCGCCCTGAATCCAAAATCGACCATTGGTTGGCTGTCGCTCGGGCAACTTCACTTGATGTTGGGCGAATTCGCCGACGCCATTTCTTGTGCGAGGATGGCAACGGAACTAGACCCACGATCGGGGCAAGCCCAACTCTTACTGGCTCTCGCGCTTTCAGAAGCGGGAGAAAGTGTTGCGGCAGAAAAGCATATTCGCGAAGCCATCCGACTTGACCCTAAAGATGGAATTGCGCTTGCGGCACTGGGATTCTGGCTTCAAGAACAAGGCGACTTTATCGGTTCGATCGAAGCCTTAGAAAGAGCGATCAAGATCCTGCCCACCCACGGATTTGCCTACTACAATTTGTTCCGCTGCAAAAAGGCGACCCAAGATGACACGCTCCAACTTATCGAGCTCATGAAGTTGGCGAACTCGGACAAGCTCCTTTTGAGCGACCGATCTTATCTCAACTATGCCCTCGGAAAGGCGTTTGAAGACCTTGGTGAATATCACGGTTCGATGAAGTTTTATGATGCGGCGAACGAAGCTGCCCATAAAGTTTGGCTTGAACCCAAGCCATGGGATGTCCGCGAATATAAAGAGTTAGCGACGAAGTCCATGGAGTTCTTCGACAAGGGCAAACTTGCGAATATACGAACGAAAGGAAATACGTCTTCAAAGCCGATCTTGATCGTCGGAATGATGCGCTCGGGTACGTCGTTGATGGAGCAAATCCTATCCGCCCACCCCGAAATTGGGGGAGGTGGCGAGTTGACGTTCTGGCACGAACGGGCCGATGCTATTTTCAACGCGTCACATGGGCAATTGAGCGAAATCGATTTGCAAGCGGCGTCTGAACAATATGTTGAGCGCTTGAGTCAGCTTGCTCCCAACAAAAAGCACGTAACCGACAAACTTCCTCACAACTATGCGCTTTTGGGCATGATACACGGCGCCGTTCCCAATGCCAAGATCGTTCATGTTCGACGGAACCCGATCGATAACTGTCTTTCGATCTACACGACCGCGTATCAGCGACCGCCCGTGTTTGCCCATAACCGGGAAAACATCGTGGTTGCTTACCGCGAATATCAGCGGTACATGAACCACTGGAAACAGACCCTGCCGGAGGGTTCCATGATCGAAGTCGAATACGAAGACTTGGTGATGAACTGCGAGTCGGTTACGCGAAGGATCGTCGATTTCTTAGGCTTGGAATGGAGTGACCAGTGTCTACATCACGAACAAAACAAAAGGTCCGTAAGGACACCAAGTTTGTGGCAAGTAAGGCAACCAGTTTATGCGACAAGTATGGAGCGGTGGCGACGGTTCGAGCCTTGGATCGCACCTTTTGATAATTTGGATTAATCCCACGGGCTGAAATCCATTTGTGTGGCCCTTGAACGAATCTCGCTAATGAGGTATTCGATAGGTCCTTTTGTGACTTTGAAGTCCATTCTGGACTGGTCGGTATGGAGTGCATACGAAATACTTCCTTTCCTATTCTCGTACTTGGAAACTCGAGTCAGTTCCGCCCAATTTGCTTTGAACGAGGTTTTCCTAGAGGCGACTTTCTTCATGATGCCACGCTCATCCGTTTGAATGAAGGTCTTCCACCACTGAATGATCAGCATCAAACCTAGCGCTGAAACGACCAACGGCATCGATATCATTGCACCGAGTTCGAAGGTTGAGGCGAAGTGTGGAGCGATATCACTTCGGTTTCGGATGAGAAAGGGTTCGGCAGCAAATAAGTGATACAAAGCGGGGCCCGTGAAAAAGAGAATAGGGATCACTACAAACAAGGACCCAGTGAAAAGCGGTGTCCAAGATTCTCGATATGTGCGCATGGCTCGTTTCTCTAATTCTACGCTCTTTCCAAGTGAGAAAGAAGCCATTCTATACTTTGGCCATGAGTGGGACCAAAGTGTTTCGGTCGGGCATACCGTTCTTGATGATCGGACTCCTGTTCACGTTCCTTCCGATAGCGATGGGGTTCTCAATGATAAGTTCGCTACATGAGGGAACCTTTACTAACAATGGGGACGCCGTCAACCGAAATAGCCCAACAGCATTGCTTGGAATTTTTGGGTTTATTTCGATCTTTGTCTTGGCTGGCTTGGGAATTTGTGGTTACGCACTCTTTGCGCGGGTTGAGGTGAGCTCTGATCGCATCCGTATTTTCAATCTTTTCGGACTAAAAAAATTTGACGCCAAGTGGAGTGAGATTACGGACTACAAACGAGTGTCTGGACGCTGGACTAATTCTTCGAGTCAATGGCAGATCGCTTCCATCTTCGCAACTGCATTTATTCTCAACTATTCGGACGAGCCTTCGCTACAAATGGCAATGATCAATCACATCCCCCATGAAGTGATTGAAGCTGATCAAAGGGTTGCTCCATCCAATCTGCCGCTTGCGCAAGGGATCTCTGGCAAAGTTAAGAACCCAACAGATATCTACGGTGCGTGCTTTAGCGTTGCTTGGTACGTAATCATCCTCTTTATCTTCTTTGCTTTTCTCAATGCTTCAATGAATACGGACACTAAAAGTTCTTTGAAATTCCTTCCGATGATTGTGCTTGGGTCCTTTGCCGTGCTTCCGGCACGATTATTCTTTGGTATTTGGCGACGCTTGATTAACGGTACCTATGCGGCCGACGAAACCGGAATTCGATACAACGACGGAACCAACACTTTTGGATCACCGTGGTCGGAAATCAGATTCATTGAGTGTCGGACCGTATTCAATAGTGATGATGGTGACTCCTTTGGCCCCATAAATCGAACTGTGGAACAGCTGATATTGGTTTCGAGCAAAGAGGGGATTCAGTTGGATAGCAACATGCCTCAGTTCCAACAGATAAAAGCGTTGGCGCTTGCATACGCTCCTGAGACAGCGCTCGTGTTTGCCAACATTTAGCCCTTCCTTTCAAAGTATCGAAAGCGCGACGTTGTTGATAGAGATATATGCATCGTAGTATATATACAGTGAAATGCATCAATCGGTATTCCAAACCCTTGCCGACCCAATGCGGTTTCGCATTGTTGAAGCGCTTTTAAGCGGCGAACACGCTGTGAATGAGATTGTTGAGAAAGTCGACATCCATCAGAGTGGGGTATCGCGACATTTGAAGCTCTTAAAGGAAGTGGGCTTCGTATCGGTTCGAACAGATGGACAGAAGCGTGTTTATGCGCTAAGGCCCGAGCCGTTTCAGGAGATTGATGCATGGGTTGCCGGATACCGGAAATTCTGGGAGGCGCGACTCGACCGATTTGAAGAAGCCCTCAATCGCAAGCAGGTGAACAAATGAGCAAAGAACGGATTACGATCGAGAGAACCTATAAGGCTAACATCACTGATCTCTGGGAGTTATGGACAACGAAGGCTGGGCTAGAATCCTGGTGGGGACCCGACGGATTTTCAACCGAAGTTCTTGAGATCGATCTGCGGCCAGGTGGAATCCTCCGCTACGAGATGACGGCAGTTGCAGAAGGTATGGTCGAATTCATGAAGGGCGCGGGCATGCCTCTAACCGTGCCAGCAGAAGTAAAGTACACCGAAGTCACGGCGCCCAATTGACCTGTTCCCCTTAGGATGACCCACATGGAGTGTGAATTCCGTCTGGAATCACATCGATGAGAAAAGGCAAGCGTTACACAGAGGACGAGATCCTCAAAGTGCTCAAGGAAATCGAGGCTGGCGGCGCCATTGCGTC
>CAIUHP010000039.1 GCA_903899015.1 uncultured Armatimonadota bacterium
CAAGCGGCCCTCACTTCGATGCCAAAGCAACTGGCGGCGTCATGAGACTCGACTTCGGACGTCAGATCTCGATCACTCCTGAGGTTGGTCCTGGCACCTACCAGAACGTAGGAACGATCACGATTATCCGAAACTAATCCAAAAAGATTACTGGAGAGTCGATCAATCGACCGATAATGAGTTACCTGCTCGAAAAAACAGGTAACTCACCAGTCTCCTAGGAAGCGAGGGCAAAACAAATGAAATTAATTAAAAATATCATCCTGTTACTCGTATTGGGAATAGCAGGAATAGCTGCAGCCCAGGAAGATGGCCGAGGCGGAGATGGTGGGAATGGCAGTAATGGCGGAAACAACCCCGTCAACAGCCTAAAGTTTCGCTACTATAGCTTCGATACAGTCAATTCAGACTTCTCGCTCAGTGGGAATCCGACGCTTAAGCTCAAAACCACAGTAGACGTCAGTTCGTTCTTGTATATCACTGGCAATCTGAGTGCCAACTGGCACGTAAAGGGCTGGGGAACCGGAAGCGATTCTCAGGTCAATACGATCCGGTTCTATCACAACGGAACCTTGACCGTCCAGTTTTCGCAGTTCAGTAATTTGGTAAAGGAGTCTGGAACGAAGAGTGGCAGTCAAACGATTGGAGTACAAGGGAGGTTGTTAATGATGAACAACACAACGAAACATACGTTGTTTGACTCTTCTTTAATCCCAATATCCAATCTGAATCTTTTGGCTGGATCGAACGCACCGAAGTTTGATGTTAGCCAGACCGGAGGAGTGTTGAGGCTTGATTTCACAAAGATGATTTCGGTAACAGCAGACGTGGGTCCAGGAACCTACCAGAACGTGGGATACATCACCGTATCGAGAAATTAACACGGCCAGCGTTCTGACTTGAAGAAAGCAAGGGGCTCGGTTTTCCGAGCCCCTTGCTTATTTTGGGTTCATGTATTTTCAGCTTTCCTGTTATTGATCACCCCCATACTACCGACATCTTATGTCATGGAAAAGGAGTAGCGGAGCATCGTTCACGCAATGCCACGCCCGTGTTGTTGGGGGGGGGAAAGTCGTGGCTAGCAAGATGCCCTGACCCACGACAAACTTCAAATATAAGGTGAGAAATCTTAAAAGGGATCTCTCATCAATTTGTAAGGAAAGCCAACTATGAAACGAATCTCGCTCACTTCAATCGTAGCTGTTGCCATGCTGATCCCTTCAGTAATGGCACAGCAAAAAGCCCCTACCGTTCAATCGGAAATCGGTGGACTTTTAATCTCTCCTCTGTTACAGAGGGTCGCGGTCAAGCCCGGACAGTCAACAGAAGTCAGGTTCGTCGCCCATAACCCTCGAGCGACAAAAGAATCCGCAACATTCGAGTTGCTTTCCTTCTCCCTGGAAGATTGGACTTACCGAACGACTTATGGCGCTGAAAATCCACGGGACTGTTCATCTTGGTTTCAAGCCAAAACCGAAGATGTACCGGTCGACCCAGGCCAGCGAAAAGAGGTTCACCTCAAATTCGATGTACCTCGCGGCGCTGAAGGTGCCTATTGGTGCATGCTGAAGGTCACTCCAAGACCAGACGGGTCAACCACAAAATCAACGGTTATGTACGAGATCCCGCTCGTGCTTATCGCTGGTAAGAATTCCAAACCTTCTCTTAGAGTTTCCACGCCGACACTAACCCGCGTACCGGGAGCAAAATCCGGATTCCTTGCTACACTACCGATCGAAAGTATTGGTGACGGATTCACAACTATCGGCGCCTTTGGAACCCTACGATCGATGCCCTCTGGTCGAATCGTTAACGACTTCCGACTCGACGACCGTAACTTGATGCCGCAGACTAAACGTAATCTATCGTTCCTGGTCCCTTCGCTCCCAGACGGCCAGTACCGAATGCAGTTTAGAGCCATCGCTGGAACACGGTCACTCGATCCAATCACGGTGGACTATACGGTCACCAAGGGTCAGGCTCAGCCGCAGACATCCGCAACCTCCCTTGAGCAGACTCCAGTCACTTTGGAGCCAAGCTCTATCAATCTATCGATTCCTAAGGGTGGCAATCGGTCAGTCAACATCAAAGTAACAAATAACGGTACCAAACCGCTTTCCCTAGCCCTGGCGGCAAGCGCCCTCGAGCAAAACGTTGCTGGCGCAATTGGAATCAGCGATTCCAAAGCTCCACTCGGTATGACGGTTGACGTCGACAACGATCCAGATCCTTTGGCTCCGGGTGAAACTCGAACGGTCCGCATCTCGATGGAAGTTCCTGAAACGGCTGCCGGTGACTTATGGTTCGCCATCGTAGCTAAAGAGAACGGAAACCCAAGAGCACTTGCAGAGAGCTCCTACTGTTCGATCACGATTCCGACAACACAAAAGCCTGAGTTGGTAATCGAGAACCCATTCGTCATCAAAGATCGCAACAAGAGTGTTGCCATCAAATTTGAAATTCGCAACAGCGGAAACATTGCCCTCAGACCGGAACCGACAGCAGCCGTCCTTGAAGAAGGCGTTCGATTGATCGCTCGAATCGGAGTTGCACCGATCGGAGACGGTGGAATTCTTCCGGGCAAGACTCTTGAGAACACGATCATGATTCCAGCTGGCCTAAAGCCAGGCAACCACACAGTTGAAATCGACTACCAGTACGGCCCTACAGATTTCGCCAAGCTTCGAGTCCCGATTACCATTCCTGCAGCTACCAGTACGGCACCTGCTAAACCAAAGGCTAAGACGGCAAAACAATGAAACCCAATCTCTTCATCACTCTAGTTTCGACTATGATCGCAGCATCTTCGATTGGCCATGCATATGGCCAATCAGGCATCTCGAAGACGAAACCAGCCGTCAAGCCGCCGGTAAAGAAGACCGTAACAGCGACACCCACGTTCAAAAAAGCGATCAGCGCGCCTTCAGGAAAAGTGAAGAAGCTCGTTCCGAACCTTAAGAAACCAGTTCATCCTCAAATTCCTTCTGCTCCAGCAACCACAACCGACCTTTTGAATGCTCTTTCTGGCCCAACCCAAAAGTCGGCGCCCCTTAGCCCTAATCAGACTTCGGTGCCGCCAACCACGCCATCAAACATTCCTGCAACCGCCACAACGACCACGACTCCCGCCGCTGGTGCCCAGCCAGCAATTCAACCTCAAACTCCAACGACTAACGATCCACTACCTGCTCGCAAGATCAGTAATGTCTTTGCCGATGCCGATATCAAGACGGTCATTCAGGAAATCGCTAGTGCAGCACGTGTATCGATCATCGCAGACACGAGCGTTAAGGGTATGGAGATCAATATAGAATTCAAGAAAGACACTATTGAGTCAGCTCTCGATAAACTCTCCTACGCCGCTGGCCTTTTGTGGAAAAAGAAGGGCGAATTCTACTTGGTAAGCACCGGTTTACCGGAAGCTCCGTTGTTCTCTGAGTTTGCCGAAACTAAGGTCTACACTCCGCGGACTCAACCCGCAGAAAACCTGTTTGGCCTCTTAACGCGAAGCTTCACCATCTATGCTCAGCTTGATAAGGCTGCGAACATGATAAGCGTCACAGCTCCTCCAAAGCAGATGGATGCAATTTGGAAAGCGTTGACTGCCGCCGATTCGCCTAGAAAGCAGTTCTGCGTCGAAGCTATGGTCACGGAGATGAATGACGAAACGATCAAGTCTGCTGGTTTCTCGTGGAATTGGAAGTATTTCGCCCAGGGCGCAGACCTCGCATTTACTTATGCAACAGCTACTGCCGCTGATATCGTTCATTTGAAGGACCTGATTACTACCAACAAGGCCGAATTGAGAGCGAATCCTAAAGTCGTCGCATCTGAAGGACATGAGGCATCCTTTGACGGTTGGGAATGAGACTTATTTCTCGATGGTTAGTGGAAACGGCAACTACACCACCGTTCAATATCAGCGAATCAACACAGGAATCACCCTTAAGTTCACTGGCTACATCGAGCCAGACGGCATGGTCAACCTCCATTTGCAACCGGAAGTGAGCGATGCAGTTATCCTAGTAAATGGCAACCCCCAGACAACCGTTCGCAAAGCCGACACCTATATGCGAATTCGCTTCGGAGATACCGTTGCACTCGGCGGCATGATTGTTGGAACGAAATCCCATCAAGTCACCAAGACACCTATCTTGGGCGACTTACCGATTATCGGAAAGGCTTTTCAATCTCGATCAACGGACAATACCAAGCGTGAAGTAGTCATTATGATCACTCCTCGTATGATCGAAGAAGCCGTAAAAGCGAACTAATTCGAGTCTACCAAAGAGCACGAGCTTACGAAACAAGAGGCAAATGGATCAGATGGAAACAAGGTGATGAAGCTAGCTTAGCGAGCCTTATCTCTTCCCTATTTGATCCATATGTCCTCTAATCATGGTTAAATCAACTGCCATTGCGTTCCGATCCCGATTTTCTCTTGAACAGAGACACGTTTAACCTTCACACAGCGTTAAACTTAAAGGGCGATTTGCCCTGAGCATGAATCACTTCAATAATCGGTCTTTATGGGTTGCCAGCCTGGTTGGCACTGTTCTTCTCGCAACTTCTTGCACTGGAGGCAGCGCAAAGAAACCGTCCAAGCCGGGCGAATCTAGTCACCTTGCGTCGGTCTCGGATACACCCCTCGCTCCTTACTACGAGATATCGATGCGATCTCAAGCGCAGAGGGTTCCGATCCTGATGTACCACGACGTGGTGAAAGAAGATAAGGATGTCTACTTTGACGTCACAAGAAAGGAATTCGAAGATCAAATGAAGTGGATTTCGGATAACGGCATCTCACCTATAAGTCTTGATCAGCTTTACCAACACCTGACAACAGGGTCAACCGTTCCTGAAAAATCAATCGTCATCACATTTGATGATAACTACCAAGGTTATTACGATGTGGCGCTACCGATACTCGAAAAGTATAAATTCCCTTCCGCTATGTTTGTGCACACCCAGTTCGTCGGTGACCGGCACGGCAAGCACCCAAAAATGAGTTGGGCGACATTAAAGGATCTGGCGAAGGATCCTCTAATCACTATTGGTAGCCACACGGTGAGCCATCCGGCTGACATTACGACACTCAATCAATTCGACCAAGTCAAAGAGCTCAGTAACTCAAAGATCGAGTTAGAGAAACAGCTCGGAAAACCTATTCTCTATCTCGCCTATCCGGATGGCAAGCACGATCAAGTAGTCCAAAGCAATGCATCAGAAGCTGGCTACAAGATGGCATTTACGATGGAAAATGTGCTTGCTGAAGAGTCACCCTCGATTATGGCGGTCGGTCGATATATCGTCTCAAAGATGGAGAAATCGTGGGAAGATCGTGAAAGTGCTTTAAACGGAGGCGTACTTGGCATTTTCAGAGCTCAAATCAAGGATGCTCCAGTAGCCTATCGAGAAGGAACATTTGCAGGGACAAGATTAGCTCTGGTAACGGGCGGTATTCCCGAATCGCTTATGTCACCTAGTCGTGAAGGAGTGCTCGATTTTATCCACCGAACCTCAGGAACTGTGGCGGGCATTAATGGTGGATTCTTCGCGATGGCCGCGATAGCAAGCACCGATAATCAGATGGTAGGTCCGTGCAAGACACACGATTACGGCACTTTCTATCCCGACAAATTCCCTCAGATTTGGAACAAGCTGCGTAATCGACCGATTCTAGTGTGGGGGCCAAGCGAACTTGCAATCGTTCCGTTTGAACCGGAAACTTCCAATACTGACGAAGCCTTTCGGAACTTCATGCCCGATTACACTGACTGCTTCTTAGCCGGAGTTTGGCTCGTTCATGGAGGAGTAGCACGGTCCAAGGACGATATGAACACCTTCGGTTCCAAGGATATTCAGGATCCACGTAGACGAGCATTTATTGGCATCGACGCCCAGGGACATATTGTGCTGGGCGCTTCAACGGAATCGGCATCTTCTGCGAAACTTGCAACGGCAGCTGCCGAAGCAGGTGTTCAAGAGGCTGTTCTATTAGATTCGGGATTTTCAACTTCACTGGTTTATGGTGAGGATGTCAAGGCCTCAGGCCATAGTACCAATACGATTCCATCTAGACCCGTTCCCCACGCAATTGTCTTGAGAGGCACATTAGACCCAGCGACTTCTGCAATGGCCAAATCAACCTTTGTACCTAAGCCAGACGATCCTGAACCCAAACCGAAAAGACACCGTAGAAAGAAGAAGTCGGAAGAAGACCAAGCTCCGGATCTCAATGGTGCGGTACCTCCTGATCCATCGGCTACACCTCCTAATGACCCAGCAAGCACACCGCCACCTAACCCAAATTTGAATTCAAACTGAGAACGGAATGGATTGGCTCGATCGGCTCAACACAAGTCTTAATCGCGTAAACATAGGTGGAGGAAGGCTCGAGCTACTCCACTGGGCTTACGAAGAGCATTTGCCTGACAATTGGCCCCATCGCCATACGTATTTCGAAATCTGCCTAGTCGGAAGGCATGGCCTTGGGGTCTTCGATGAACCAACAGGCGAGCACCGTTTGTCACCAGGAACCTTATTTGTTGCTCGCCCGGGAGTCGTTCATAGCATTGCCAATCGAGCCACGCCGCTCATGGAACTCTATTGGGTAGCCGTTGGCTGGAGCGCAGAAGAAAAGACGCCGAAAACTGACGGCGAGCGAGCAATGCGAGCCTTTGTAGAATCAGACCTATGCATCGCTACTGAGCAGTTTTCGATCTTAGCCCTATGGGAAGCTCTTAGGCAAACAACGAGCGGAAGTTGGGGAATTGGCTCCAATGAGCAAACCGCGGCCCTGGTGAAATCGCTTATCTTGGCAATCGCACAAGCTCTAAGCCCTCAGGAAAACATCGAACTTCCAGAAGATCCTACAAGACCAGGGCGTCAGGCTGCGACGCTAGCGATTCGTTATATTGCAGACAATATGAATCGACCACTTTCACTAAAAGAGATAGCCTCCCACGTGAATGTCTCGACTCGACAACTTACTCGACTCTTTGGCACCTTTACTGGAACATCGCCTGCTCAATATATTCGAGTGTTACGTCTTGACCGGGCAAGTGCCCTTTTGACTCGCTCCGAGCTTCCGATCAAAGAGATCTCCCATCAAGTTGGATTTTCAGATGTGCAATATTTCACCCGGTGCTTTACAGCACATTTTGGGGTCCCGCCCGCTTCATTTAGACAAGGACTTCGTGGTAACCGAGTCGTCCAGCGCCCGGGGATGCTCGTCTAAGGTCTCACTTCTCGCAAGGTCGAATTGGCATCACTCTCAGATTCACTAGTAAATATAGTGGGTATTTCCTTCTCTATCATTCTAGTGATCTTAGTGAGGGTTCTAGATGGTCATTAAGGCTTGTAGTTTTCCTTTTTAAGTGCTAGGATTGAATTGATATGAAACGAGTTCTCCAACTGTTCGCATTGGCCACAATCGTTCTTTCCGCTGTTGCATGCTCCGGAGGCTCGGACGCATCTTCAGCTACTCCCCCAGTCGTCAAGATTGGTGTTGACGATGCTTCAAAGTTGAAGAAAACTACCAAACCTGCTGACGCTGGAAAGCCTGCCGATGCCGGTAAGCCCGCAGATGCTGGCAAGCCAGGCGACGCAAAACCAGCCGACGCACCAAAAGCCGGTGCTCCTGCAGGTGCCCCACCTAAAACTGGTGGTTAATCTAATTTAAGGCATTTGGCCCCTATTGAAAGGTAGGGGCTTTTTTGTGTCTGAGGTTGCACAAGGTTAAGGGGTAGCAAGGATTAGGATCTCATGAATTCCAATCCCAAATCCTGAGCTTGCAGAGGATTGACCCTCAACCTTAAATCGAAGGCGCTGAACTCCTTGCCTAAGGAAGTGAACTCCCAAATCAATCGGTTGGGACCTACTGACTCCTGGTCCGGCTCCATCTAACAACTCAGAACGCTTACCGTCTGAGAAAATCACTCTGAATCGTCCATAGCTTTCAGCCCGAGTAATGACCAATTGCACATCGTAGTTCCCCTTTTTTTGAACCGGAACATTCAGCGAAAACTCATCTCCTGGTTTCTTTGCGTCTAAGAAGAGTTGCGGCTCACCTTTCCAAGCGCTTCCAAAACGTGACATATCCTGCGTGGCAAGAGAGTAATCCTTTCCCGAAGTACTCGTTAAGTTGATTGCTTCGAAGACACTCGCTTTCTGGTCCGGACTCTTGAACTTCGGAGCGATATTCCTGATCGAAAAGGCATCGTTTATGCAGAAATCCAGAAGTGCATACGGCATTTTCGCATAGCCACCATCGCCCCAATTTTCACCCCAAGAGTTCCTAAAGAGAAATACTCCACCACCTGGGAAATTCGGATCATCTTCATAACCAATAAGGATCACACAATGTCCGTCGAAGACTCGATTCTTCCGGGGAACTTTCAAAACAGATGTGCCCGGAACAAATGAGGCTTGATTGGGCCACTGCATACCAACAGCGACGGGATGTCCATTGGCAATATCCGTCTTGATGGCGGTCATCTGATCCGTCGTAAGAGGTGTCCGTCCCCAGAATCGGATCCAGTGGAAATCAACGTTTCCGAATGTTTGGCCAATCTCGATCGCTTGCGGTGGCGGAGTTGAAATATTGGCACTCGCCTCTGGCACCCCTCCCATTGATAAAGGTGCGATCCCGAAATTCTCCAACCCACGGTTTGCCCTGCCAAAATTTGATCCACCTGATCCCTGGGAGTCAGTCTCTTGGGCAGCCCATGCTAAATACCCGGGAGAAAGAGAGAGTCTTTGACCGAGTTCGGCCGAGGCCTCATATTCCAGTACACCTAGAGTCGTGTAGTCCCAACAATAGGGGCCAGTCTGACTGCAAATCGGCAAGCCAAACTCCAAAAACCTTGAACGTAAATTCACCGTAGCGGGCAGTGATCGTCGGCTTATCGGGAGCATTTTTCGAGGATTGGATCTAGATCGAACACTCCTCCAAAAGCTTATTGCGGCGTCACTCGTTTGTTGTTGGCTCCATGAAGATCTTTGAATAGAACCTCCATACATCAAACAGATCTTTGCTGCGATAATTCCCAGAAGCACTCTGGGATTATACGTATGCTGGGTCAACCGAACACGCAGACTGCTAAAGGTCTTACCTATCTCAATCCTTTCGGAATGGATAGACTGTGAACCTCTATGCACTCTCCGAACGAAATTGCAACTTGGATGAAGGCAGGAGACCACGATTCACAAGTCCAACTTCATCAAACTGAGTTCCGCTGTCGCTTGGTCGAGTCGTGGAACATTCCAGTCGGCGCTCGAATGCTGGAAATCGGATGCGGCCAAGGTGACACTACCGCAGTCTTGGCTAGCGTGGTCGGACCGAAAGGAAAGATATTGGCAGTCGATCTAGCAGAATCAACTTATGGAGCACCGGTCTCTCTAGGAGATTCGGCCAAAAGACTCCTTGAATCACCCGTCGGCGAACAAATAGAGTTTCGCTTTCAATACGATGTGATGGATCGAACCAGTGAATTGGATCATAACGAGTTTGATGTCATTGTTCTGGCCCATTGCACGTGGTATTTTGCATCGCTAGAGTTGCTTGGAGCTGTTCTTTCTCGAGTTCGCCCGTTAGCTTCTCGAATCTGCATGTCGGAATGGGATCTCCAACCCGAGCAATCCAGCCAATTCGGGCATTTCTTGGCAGTTCTTATTCAGGGTCAAATTGAAGTCCATAAAGCGTCCAGCAAAGCTAATGTTCGCACCCCATATTCTCGTGAACAACTTCAACTTATCTTGCAGAAAACAGGTTAGACTACCGAGTTCGAGAGTTTGATCGACACACGAGATCTAGAAGACGCGGGCTGGGAAATTGGACTTTGTTTGTCAGAATCTCCAAAGGATTTGGCTGAACATGATATAGACCCTAAACTCCGAGCCTTCCTTACTAGCCAACTTGATGTACTACGAAGGTTCGAAGGAAATAGGGAAGTTCGATCATTGAATGCCTACGCGCTCGTTGCGCGGCGACGTGAATAACGCAAGAAGGCCCCGGGATAAACCGGGGCCTCACTCGCTCTTGTGAAATTGTGGATGGATTAGTTTCGGATAATCGTGATCGTTCCTACGTTCTGGTAGGTGCCAGGACCAACCTCAGGAGTGATCGAGATCTGACGTCCGAAGTCGAGTCTCATGACGCCGCCAGTTGCTTTGGCATCGAAGTGAGGGCCGCTTG